>NZ_VFUK01000015.1:0-126795 GCF_006440835.1 Mesorhizobium sp. B2-5-11 | reverse complement strand
CGCGTCGCCGGCACCCGCCGGGTGGAACTCGAGATCGGCGGCGAACGCCAGCGCGTCGAGATCGAGCTGCCCGTCGATCATCCCGCGGCCCAGAAGAGCCGGGTAGCGTTCCGCCCGGGCCGCTGGAAGCTGTTTTTTTCCGACCAGGCAGGCAGCTCATTCGCGCCGGCGGAACAGAACCCTCGCCAAAACGAGAAGACGCTTCCCCCAGATATCAGGAAGCGGCGTATGGCTGACGCAGGCCCGCCGATTTGAATTGTCCGTATGGAGGTGAGGCGGTTGCGAGCCGCCAGCCCAATGCTGGTTTGCCGCGACCCTTTTTTGCGCACCCTCGTTTCCAATGCTCGTTGCCCAAGCAACCTCGGTTCGATGTAGCGACATGCAAAACAAGACCTAGGCGGCTCGCATGAATCCGTTTCGGCGTGCCGCGCTTCAAACAAAACGAGTGAGCTTGTCGCCAGATCGTTCGGCCCGCCATGCATTGCTCTTACTCAGGTCAAGGGGGATCGCGCAGCTTCAGCTTCGGTGACCAGCCTTTGGCTGTGCGCCCGGCAGACATGCGGGACCGATCGGTTCGAAAGTCTTGTAGGTCAGGATGAATTCGCGGTGCCCGAGTTGTTCGGATTTCGTCGCATGGCCATTGGCGACAGCAAGAACCAGATTGAAGATTTCGTCGCCGACATCCGACAAGGTGGCGGCCCGTTCGAGGATACGCCCGGCATCGACGTCCATGTCGCCCGACAGGCGACGGTATGTTTCGGGATTGGCGCAGATCTTTATGACCGGCGCGACCGCCGATCCCGAGACCGAACCGCGGCCGGTGACGAACAGCGTGAGATGACAACCGGAAGCGATGAGCTCCACGATCTCGGCATTGTCCGAGATGTTGGGGAAGCCAAAACGCACGTCCCCATCCGGCACGACATCCATGAGGTAGAGCCCGCCGTCAGGGGGAATGTCGCCCGGCTTGATGAGGCCCGAAATCGGCGACGAGCCCGATTTGGCATAAGCACCCATCGATTTCTCCTCGATGGTGGATAGGCCGCCATCGGCATTGCCCGGAGCGAAACTGCCATAGCCTAGCGTCGCGTAGTATTGCGCTGCCTTTGCCACGGAGGCGCGCAGCTCGACGCCGAGTCCAGGCGTCACGGCACGGCTCGCCATGATCTCTTCGCAGCCGATCAGCTCGCCGGTCTCCTCGAAAATACAGGCTGCTCCCGCACGGACCAGCCGATCGAAGGCAAGGCCGGCGGCGGGGTTGCCGGTCATGCCGCTGGTGCCGTCCGACCCGCCGCAGATCGTGCCGACGATAAGTTCACTCGCATCCATTGGCACTCTCGCGACCGCGCCCAGCTCTTGCAGGCGTTGCCCGACCCATTCGATGCCGTCGGAAATCGTCGACAAAGTACCGCCGTTTTCCTGGATCGTCAGCGTGGCCACCGGCCGTCCGCTTGCCTCGACGGTGCGGGCGAGCGAGAATTTGTTGAAGCTTTCGCATCCCAGTGACAGCAGCAGTACCGCGGCGACATTGGGATGCGTACACAGACGCTCCATCATCCGCTGCGCATAGGGATTGGGAAAGCAGCCTGGAAAGCCGATCAGATGCACGTCCCTGCCGCGGAAATGGGAGACAATTTCGCGACCGACATGATGCGCGCACTCTACCAGATAGGCCACGATCACAATGTTGCGGATGCCCTTGCGACCGTCCGGCCTGAGATAGCCGAGGATGGTGGACTGTTCGCCGGTCATGATCCGGTCTCCGCTATTACGTGCGTTTTGGTGTAGTCGCTCTTCAGATTGTGAATATGGACGTGCTCGCCGGGTCCGATCGACCGCGTCGCCGAGCCGATCGGGACGCCGTATTTGATGACCTTCATCCCCGGGGCGATCGGCAGCCGCGCCAGCTTGTGGCCGAGCTCCACGGCCTTGATCAGAATGCGCGACTCGCCGCCGATGATGATGGTCTCACCGGCTTCGATGCGCCGGCAGGCGACCAGCACATTGTCGTGATCGCAGAGCAGGAGCAGACGAGGATCGTCCATCGTCGGCTCACATGACGCCGAAGGTACGGAAGGCTTCGCAGGCGCTCATGCCGTCGCGGATCGCGGTTGCGACCTTGTTCTCTGTGCTGACCTTCTCGATCGCGCGCTCGATCGCTTCCTTTTCCGCCTCGCGCGGGATCACAAGCACGCCCTCGCGGTCGCCGAAGATCAGGTCGCCGGGCGTTACCAGGATGCCTTCGATCTCGATTGGGCAGCCATAGTCGATCACCTTGCCTCGCGGGCCCTGGTCCTGGGCATAGATGCCGCGCGAGAAGACCGAAAAGCCGAGCTTTTCGATTTCCCAGGAGTCGCGGATATAGCCGTTGAGGACGGCGCCGGCAGCCTTCAGCTTCTGGGCCCTGGTGGACATCAGCCCGCCCCACAGCGCGTAGCGGAAGGAGGAGCCGCTGGCGATGTAGACATCGTTCTCCGTCAGGCTGTCCAGCGCTTCCATCATGAGGCCGAACGGTTTGTTCGCGAGCGGACCGTGCGCATCCGGCGAACCGCCGGAAAACACGTCCGCCTCCAGCACCGGCATCGCGCGGCCGATGACTTTCATCTCCGGCTGCAACGGCACGATCCCGGCCGGCAGGAACTGCCGGCGGTGGCCCATTACATCGAGCACGTCGCCGACGACGGCCGTGAAGAGTTCCTTGCGGATGACTTCGAAGATCGCCTTGTCAGTATCGGTCGTCATCTGTTTTCTCCCTCGAAAAACTATGGTGTCAGAAGCCGTGCAGCGCGCCGCCGTCGACCACCAGTATATGGCCGGTCACATAGGCTGAGGCGCGTGAGGCGAGATAGGTCATGGCCCAGCCGATATCGGCGCCCTCGCCGAAACGACCCATGGGAATGCGGCTGTTGATCTTGCGCGCCCTTTCCGGATCGGCTGCGGTGGCCTGGCGTAGAAGCGCGGTGTCGATCCAGCCTGGCGCCACACCGTTGACGCGTATCCCGCTGGGCGCAAGTTCGGTCGCGAGCGCCCTCACCATGCCGACATAGGCGGCTTTCGCCGCCGAATAGCCGATCACGTTGGGAATGCCGAGGAAAGAGCTCATCGAGGCGGTGAAAAGAATGCTGCCCCTTGCTTCCGTCACCTGCGGCAGGAAGGCGCGCGAGAGGGCGAAGGCGCCGCCGACATGGACGTTCAGCACCGAATTGAAAGCCTCGACGCTCATCTCGCCGAGCGGCTTCCTGACCGTGTTGCCGGCATTGTTGACGAGGATCGAGACGCGTCCGGATTTTTTTGCCACCTCGCTGGCGAAACCCGTGGCACCGGCAGTGTCGGTCACGTCGAAGACATGGCTCGTGGCGGAAGGCCCCAGCGTCTCGCAGGCGGCAGCGAGCTTCGCGGCGTTGGTGCCGACGATCGTCACCTTGGCGCCGGCTTCGACGAAACAGGTGGCGATCGCAAGGCCGAGACCGCTTCCGCCGCCGGTCACCAGCGCATGCTGCCCCTCCAGCCCGAAGATATCCTTGATGCTCATGCGTCTTCCTTCGCTTCGATCCGGACGACGATCTTGGTGAAGCCTCCGGGGTTCTTGTCCCAGGCTTGCATGGCCGCACCGGCTTCCTCGATTGGCACGACGCGTGAGACGATGCGGTCGCCGGCGTCCCGATGTTGCTTCAGATAGCCGATAACATCGTGGAAATCGGCGATCTCGGAGCCGCGAGACCCGCGGATATCCATCTCCTTGAGCAGGAAGAACTTGGTGTCGTAGGCGATCTTGTTCTTGGCGTAGCCGACATAGACGACCCGGCCGCAGGACGCCACGAGATCGATCGCCTGCCGAAAGGTCGCATCCGCGCCGACCGCCTCGATGACGACCTGCGGACCGTCCCCGTCGGTCAGTTCCAGGACATGTGCCAGGACATCTTCGCGCGACGCATCGATGATGTCAGTGGCGCCGAGCGCCTTGGCAACGGCGAGTTTGTCGGCGCTAAGGTCCACTGCGATCACGCGTGAGCCCCGCCTGACAGCGCCGAGCAAGGCGCCGAGCCCGATGACGCCGCAGCCAAGGATGACGACGGTTTCTCCAGCCGAAAGCTCGGAGCGGCGGACCGCATGGAAGCCGACGGCAAGCGGCTCGATCAGCGCGAGGTCCCGCTGGCGCATGCCCTCGACCGGAATGACCTTGCCCGCGGGAACGACGACGATCGAGGCCATCGCGCCCTCGCGCTGGACGCCCATTGTCCGGTTGTCCTTGCAGGCGTTCGGCCTGCCGAGGCGGCAGGCATGGCACCCGCCGCAATTGAAATAGGGAAGAATGGTCACGGACTGGCCGACCGCAAGCGCGCTGACGCCGTCGCCGAGCGCCGAGATGGTGCCGGAGATTTCATGGCCCAGAACGCGGGGGTAGGAGATCAGCGGATTGAGGCCGCGAAACGACGTCAGGTCGGAACCGCAATACCCCACATACTCCATCCGCACCGCGACTTCGCCCGGGCCGGGTTTCGGTTCGGGCAATTCGACCAGCGAGATCTTGCCGGGTTCCTCGAGGCAGACAGCTTTCATCATGGCGCTCAGGCCTCACAGATCGTGCTGTTGTCGATGGCATCCCAGTCGATCTCGACCCCGAGGCCGGGGGCTGACGGCGGCGCGGCGTAGCCGTCCTTGATCGGCAGCGGCTGCTTGAGGCCGAAGGCGAAGTTCTCCATTGGATAGAGCACTTCGAAGAAGTCGCAGTTCTTGATCGCCGCGGCGCAATGCAGGTTGACGATCTCCATCGGGTGGAAGATGGCGGTATGGATCTCGCAATTGACGCCGAAGGCTTCGGCGAGGCGGGCCGTCTTCATGACGCCCGTGACGCCGCCCGTCCAGGAAACGTCTGCCCGGACGCGATCGACGACACGCGTCGAGATGCATTCGGCGATGCTGTAAGGGTGCTTCGCAAGGACTTCCGTCCCGACGAGCGGGATTTCGAGGGTGCGTGCGAGCTCCCGCAGCGAATGCACGTCCTCGTCGTATAAAGGCTCTTCCAGCCAGTAGAAGTCGAGCCTTTCCAGCTCGCGGCCGAAGCGGATCGACTGCTCGAGATTGAACATCGAGACCGGGTCCGACATCAGCGTGAAATCCGGCCCGACGGCGGCGCGGACCTGGCGATGGACGTCGATGTCGTAGTCGAGGTCGAGTCCCGGTGTATGGAGCTTGTAGGCCCGCAACCCTTCGGCTTTGGCGCGCAGCGCCTCTTTCACATAGTCCTGCGGCCCCGACAGGATCATCGAGCTGCCATAGACCGGCACGCGTTCGCGGAAGGCGCCGAGATATTTGTAGAGAGGCTGCCCGGCGGCGGTGGCCGACAGCAGCCAGAGGCAGGTGTCGAATGGTCCGTAGGCATAGATCGGCAAGTGGCCCCACCAGCGGTCGGCCACCCGGAAATCGTGCCATGCCTTTTCCCGGTCGAGCGGGTCACGGCCGATGAAGAACGGACGCAGCGTGTCGGCAATCAGCCTGCCGGCGCCCGCCGCCGAACGACCGGCGAACCCGAAGGCGGTTGCCTCGAGCCCGGTATCCGTCGCCATGGTGACGGTGAGAAATTCGAACTTCGCGAAATCCCCGGTTCGAAACGCGCTGGCGGCAAAATCGCCTGGTTTGCGCTGGCAGCAGCGCACCTTCACATCCGTGATTTTCATGGAAAAACCTTCGATAAAACGATCGCAGCGGCATGTGTGGATCCGGGGAAGTCCCGGATCCAGTCATTCTCAGAAGCGGGGCAGGTCGACTTCGACACCCATCCATTTTTTCTGCAGGGCCTGCAGCTCACCTGTAGACTGGAGCATGAAGAGCTCCGTGTTCAGCCAGTGCAGGAAGTCCGGGTCGTTGCGGCGCAGGCCTATGCCCATCGGCGCCTGCGCCACGACGAACTGCTTCTTGAGGTTCGGGTCGTGCTCCTCGACGGCGCGGGCAAGCGCGCCGCTGGTCACGATGCCTTCGACCTGGCCTGCGAACAGCGCCTGGGATGTCGACGCGTCATCGTCATAGCGCTGGATCTGTGCGCCTTCGACGGCCTTTTTGGTCATGACGATGTCGTTCGTGCTGGCCCGCGTCACGCCGATCTTCCTGCCGGCCAGATCCTCGATCTTGGTGATCGGCTGGTCGGCGGGACCGACATAGACCTGCTGGTCGACATAGTACGTGTTGGTGAACGCGATGGCCTTGGCGCGCTCGGCGGTGATCGAGAACGAATAGATCACGATGTCGAGCTTGCCCGAAGTCAGGTTCGGGATGCGGTTGGCTGCCGTCGTGTCGACGATGTTGACCTTGACGCCGAGATCGCGGGCGATTGCCTTTGCCACGGACACGTCATAGCCGTCGGGCTGCATGCTGCTGTCCATCAGGCCATAAGGCGGCGTTCCAAGGCCGACGCCGACATTGATAGTGCCGCGCTGCACGATGGCGTCCAGCGTGCTCTCGGCCTTTGCGGGCAATATCATCGCCAGCATCGCGGCGACCCCGACAGCAAGTCTCTTCAATAGCATGATACTTTCCTCCCTGGTGTGATGAACCGGATCTTCAGTTGGCTGCCTGCTGCAGGCGGCGCTCCAGGCGGCGGCTGGCATGGGACAGTATGGAGCAGATGCCGAAGTAGATGGCCGCGACCGTCAGATAGACGGGCAGCGGCTGGAACGTGGCGCTGGAGACGATCTGTCCTGCTCTCGTCAGTTCGATAAAGCCGACGACCGAAGCAAGCGCGGTGTTCTTGACGACCTGAACGGAGAAGCCGACCGTCGGAGGAATGGCGACGCGAAGCGCCTGCGGGATGATGACGTCGGTCATCGTGTGCCGCCAGCCAAGCGCCAGCACGAACGACGCTTCCCATTGCCCCTTGTTGATCGACTGGATCGACCCGCGCCAGATCTCGCCGAGGAACGCGCTGCTGTAGAGCGTAAATCCAAGGCCGGCCGCGTAGATCGCCGGAAGGTCATAGCCGAGATTGGCGACGCCGAAATAGGCGATGAAGAGAATGACGAGCAGGGGCGTTCCCTGGATGACATAGATATAGGCCTGTGCGATCCAGCGCATCCAGGCGAAGCGGGAGAGGCGCATGAGGGCGACAATCGATCCGCCGATGGCGCCGCCTGCAAGCGCAATTCCCGAGAGGACGACCGTCCACGTCGCACATTGCAGCAGAAACCCGACATGATGGAGATTGAATGTCTGGAACATCGTCATCGCCCTGCAAAGCGGAAGGAGAAGAGGGCACGGTCAATCAGTGCGAAGACGCCTTTGAATGCAGCCGTCAGGACAAGGTAGATGGCCGCGACCACGAGATAGGCTTCCAGGCTTCGGAAGGTCAGGCCCTGCACATCATTGGCGACGCCGGTCAGTTCCGGGACGGAGATGACGGAAACGACGCTGGACGCCAGCATGATCAGGATGAACTGGCTGGTCAGTGCCGGGAAGATCGCTGAAATCGCCGGCAGCAGAACGACATAGCGGAAGGTGAGATACGGTGACATGCCAAGCGTGTGCGCCGCCTCCCGCTGTCCCTTGCCGATCGTCTGGATACCGGCACAGACGATCTCGGTGATATAGGCGCCCGCGTAGAGCGTCAGGGAGAGGATGGCCGCCGTCACTTCGGAAATGCGGATGCCGATCGAGGGCAGGCCGAAATAGACGATATAGATCTGCACCAGAAACGGCGTGTTGCGGATGATCTCCACATAGGCGGCCGCGATTGAGGAGAGGACTTTCGAGCTCGAAAGTCTCATCAGGGCGCCGACGATGCCGACGCACATGCCCAGAACCAGCGCGGCGGCCGACAGGCCGACGGTCAGCATGGCGGCGTGCACGAACAGGTCGCCGCGCGCGAATGTCCCGGAAAAATCTAGGTACTCCACACTCGTCCCCGGTCTTTAAACAAGGTTCGGTTCGATCGCTCGCGCAAGGACTTTCACCTGGCGCAAGGTGTTCTGCCGGCTTCTCTCGAGATGTCGCTGCAGCGCCGCGAGGATCTGGCTCTTCTTGCCGGCGATGATGGCATCGAGAATATTTTGGTGCTCCTCGACCGAGCGGCTGTAATCGCCTGGAATCGAGACGAAGACCGTATGCGTCTGGCCGACAATGCGGGAGTGGACCTCGGAGATCATCGGTATCCCCGCGGCGCCGACGAGCGAACTGTGGAAGGCCCGGTCATGGGAGAGCGCCTTCGCCAGATCGTCGAGCGACGACCCTTTGGCGAAGCGCCTGTGGTTTTCGAGGCTGTCCTGGAGCTTCACCCGCAGCGCCTCATCGAGCCGTCCTGCGTCGAAGGCTGCTTCCACGGCCCCTTTCTCGAGCAGTGTCCTGGCCGCGTATAATTCCTCGACGGCTTCCTCGTTGAAGCTGCGGACCACCATGCCGCGCCGCGAGGAATTGACGAGAAGCCCGTCCGCCTCCAGCCGCAGGCAGGCTTCCTTGACAGGCGTGGGACTGATGCCCAGTTCCGCCGCCAATTCGTTTGGCAACAGGCGTTGCCCGCCTGCCAGCCTGCCGCCGACGATCCGCGACCGCAGCTCCTGGTAGGCCTGCTCGGCCAATGTTGTCTTGATCATGCTCATGGCCCAAGCATCGGTCAGGTTCCGGTTCGGTGCAACAGAAAAATTAAAAATAGAAAATTTTTTATTTTCTGATTTCGATCTTTCGGGTTACAAGTCAACCTCGCAACAAGGAGGAATTCATGGACGCCAACGGCAGCGCCTTTGTGAAACTGCGCGACGCGGTGAAGATGTTCGGCGGGTTTCAGGCGCTCGATCACGTCAGCCTTGAGGTGGCGAAGGGCGAAAAGATTGTCGTCTGCGGGCCGTCGGGCTCAGGCAAGTCGACCTTGATCCGCTGCATCAACGGCTTGGAAGACCTGCAGCAAGGCTCGGTGGAAATCGACGGCAAACCGCTGGTCGAGAAGTCCCACGGACGTATGGTTCCGCGCCGGGACATCGGCATGGTGTTCCAGCAGTTCAACCTCTTCCCGCATCTCAAGGTGATCGAGAACTGTACGCTGGCGCCCGTCCGCGTGCTCGGAAAATCCCGCAAGGACGCTTCGGAGAGAGCGCTGGAGATGTTGCACAAGGTACGGATCGCAGATCAGGCGGACAAGTATCCGTCCCAGCTTTCCGGCGGCCAGCAGCAGCGCGTCGCGATCGCCCGCGCGCTCTGCATGCAGCCCAAGATCATGCTCTTCGATGAACCGACCTCGGCTCTCGATCCGGAAATGGTCAAGGAAGTGCTAGACACCATGGTCTCGCTGGCATCCGAAGGCATGACGATGATCTGC
The DNA here is from genome assembly GCF_006440835.1 of Mesorhizobium sp. B2-5-11. Classification (NCBI taxonomy): domain Bacteria; kingdom Pseudomonadati; phylum Pseudomonadota; class Alphaproteobacteria; order Hyphomicrobiales; family Phyllobacteriaceae; genus Mesorhizobium; species Mesorhizobium sp. B2-5-11. The sequence goes on along the minus strand of NZ_VFUK01000015.1, from coordinate 117,497 downwards.
GTGACGCACGAAATGGGTTTCGCCAGCCAGGTGGCCGATCGGGTCGTCTTCATGGACAAGGGCCGGATACTCGAGGAGGCCACGCCGAAGGAGTTCTTCGCAGCCCCGAAGCATCAGCGTGCACGCGAATTCCTCTCGCAGCTCCTTCATTGACAAATTCATATCCGCCAAGGGTCATAGATGAAAATCGCCTCCGTCCGCCCGTTTATTCTCCATCTTCCACTCACCTCGGACTCCATTTCGGACTCGACCCACAGCATCACCCATTGGGGTGTCGTGGGTACGAAGATCGTCACCACGGACGGGCTGGAAGGTTATGGCTTCACCGGCACGCATGCCCATCTGGCCGCCGACCGGCTGATAACGTCCTGCATCGGCGAGTGTTACGCGCCGCTTCTGGTAGGCGAAGACGCCTCGGATCATCAGCGTCTATGGACCAGGCTTGCGCGCCATCCTTCGCTTCAATGGGTCGGTCGGGCCGGCATCACGCATCTGGCGCTGGCCGCAATCGATATCGCGTTGTGGGATATGAAGGCGAAACGGGCGGGCCTGCCGCTGTGGAGTTATCTCGGCGGCGCGCGCACCGATGCCCTGGAGGCCTACAATACCGATATCGGCTGGATTTCGTTCGATCTGGACACGTTGCTGCGCGGCTCCGCGAAAGCCGTCGAGGAGGATGGATTCACACGCATCAAGATCAAGGTCGGCCATGACGACCCAAATGTCGACGCCGAGCGCCTGGCGGCTGTGCGCAAACGTGTCGGACCAAGGATCCGGATCGCAATCGACGGCAACGGCAAGTGGGATCTTCCGACCTGCCAGCGGTTCTGCGCGCTGGCGCGCGACCTCGATATCTACTGGTTCGAGGAGCCGCTCTGGTATGACGATGTCGCCAGCCACGCCACGCTCGCGCGCAATACATCGATCCCGATCGCGCTCGGCGAGCAGCTCTACACGATCGACGCGTTCCGCTCCTTTGTCGATGCAGGAGCCGTCGCCTACGTCCAGCCGGACGTCACGCGGCTCGGAGGAATAACCGAATACATCCAGGTCGCGGACCTGGCACTGGCGCATCGGCTTCCCGTCGTTCCGCATGCAGGGGAGATGAGCCAGGTGCATGTGCATCTGAGCTACTGGCATCCTGCATCGACGATCCTCGAATACATCCCCTGGATCAAGGATCACTTCGAGGAGCCGATCCGCGTCGAAGGCGGCATCTACAAACGGCCCGAACGGGCCGGTGCGAGCACGACCGTCCTGGCCGAAAGCTTTGCCCGCTACGGCAAAAGCCTGGGCTAGGGCATTCCAGGAAAAGCGCCCGCGGCATCGGGGCGGCGCTATTCCTTCACCGCGCCGGTCATCGAGGAGACATAGTGCTCGACGAAGAACGAATAAAGCACGACGACCGGCAGGGATCCGATCAGCGCGCCCGCCATCAGGGCACCCCACTCATAGACGTCGGAGCGGACGAGTTCGGTGAGCACCCCGACCGGCACGGTCTTGTTTTCGGACGACTGGATGAACGTCAAGGCATAGATGAACTCGTTCCATGACAGGGTGAATGCGAATATGCCCGCCGAGATCAGGCCTGGCACCGACAGGGGCAGCACGATCTTGCTCAGGATCTGCCAGCGGCTTGCCCCGTCTATGAGCGCACATTCTTCCAGTTCGAACGGGATGGAGCGGAAGTAACCCATCAGCAGCCAGGTGCAGAAGGGGATCAGGAAGGTTGGGTAGGTGAGGATGAGCGCGAAGGGTGTGTCGTAAAGCCCGAGGTTGAACACCATCACCGACAAGGGGATGAACAGTATCGAGGGCGGCACGAGATAGGCGAGGAACACCGCGAGGCCGACCTGCCGTGCCCCGGAGAACCGCAGCCGCTCGATCGCATAGGCCGCGAAAACCGACGCCACCAGCGACAGGAAAGTGGCGGCGGTCGAAATGATGATCGTGTTGAGCAGCCAGCCCGGATAGGACGTCTCGAAGAGAAGATAGCGGATGTGCTCCAATGTCGGATGCACGACCCAGAGCGGGTTGAAATTGGCATAGTCGGTCATTTCGACATTGGGCTTAACCGCTGTGATCGTCATCCAGTAGAACGGGAACAAGAGCACGATGACGAACACGAGCAGGGGGAGATAGACCGTCACCACACGGCGCGGCACGCTCTGCAAATAGCCCATGCCGCCTTCGTCGAGCTGCGGCTGTTTTGTCTTCCTGGTGGCAGCCATGTCAGTCTCCGCCCCCCTGCTGCCATTTGCGGCGCTGCAAGCCGAAATAACTGAACAGGATCGCGGCAAGGAGGAATGGGATCATGGCGACCGCGATCGCGGCGCCCTCGCCGAGCTGGCCGCCCGAAATGCCGCGCTGGAACGACAGCGTCGCCATCAGATGGGTGGCATTTACCGGTCCGCCGCGGGTCAGCACATAGATCAGCTGGAAATCCGTGAAGGTGAACAGCACCGAGAACGTCATCGTGATCGCGATGATGGGGGTGAGCAGCGGCAGCGTCACATGGCGAAACAATTGCCAGCGGCTGGCGCCGTCGAGCGTGGCGGCCTCGTAAAGCGATTGGGGGATTGTCTGCAAGCCGGCAAGCAGCGTGATGGCTACGAAAGGGATGCCGCGCCAGACATTGGCCGCGATCACCGAAGCACGCGCGTTCTCCGGATCGCCGAGGAAATTGATGCGATGGTCGATCAGGCCCATCTGCTGGAGTGCCCAGGACAGGATCGAGAACTGCGAATCGTAAATCCACCAGAAGGCGATGGCCGACAGCACCGTCGGCACCACCCACGGCAACAGGACAATCGCGCGGAAGAACGATTTGAAGGGAAGGTTCTGGTTGAGGATGAGCGCCAGCCAGAGGCCGAGCGCGAATTTCAGGATCGAGGCGCTGACGGTGTAGAGCAGGGTGTTGAAGACGGAGAGCCAGAAGACGGCGTCGCTCCACAGATATTCATAGTTCTCGATGCCGATGAAGATGCCGGGACGGCCGATGCGGGCATCGGTGAAGCCGAGCCAGACGCCGAGCCCAAGCGGATAGGTCAGGAAGACAAGCAGCAATGCCGCCGCCGGCAGCATGAAGCCGAAGCCAAGCGCGTTCCTGCTCTCGGCCAGGCGCGACAGCATCGAGGAACGCGGCTGAGCGGCGACGGACGGCACGGCCATGGGGCGGGCTCCCTGCAAGGGTCTCGTTGATCGGCCTGGCGGTCGCCCTGCGCTTCCGGAGGGTCGGATAGCGCGGGGCAGAGCCGCCAGGCTCAGCTGGCATGGATCAAACGCGATAATACCGGTTTGCGCGCTTCTCCGCCTCTTCCATTGCCTCCTGGGGCGTGGCCTGTCCCGTGACGGCCTTGGCGAACATGTCGACCAGGACATAGTCGGCCATGGTCGCCGCCGAGGCATAGCCGAGCGGCCCGGCATAGCCGTTGGGCCGCAGCGTCGCCGAAGCCTTGGCGTAAGCGGCATTGTTCGGATCGGCTGTCCACACCGGATTGTTGTCGAACGCCTTGAGCGTCTGGCAGCAGTAGCCCGCCGAGGAGGTGATCCAGTCCGGCATTTGCGGGTCCTCGAACATGAATTGCAGATAGGCTTTGGCCGCGTTGGGGTAGGGCGTGTAGTCGAAGATGACGGCTGTGGTCACCTGGAACAGTTCGACGGATTTGCCGACAGGACCGATCGGCAGGTTGGTGGTGCGTATGTCCTTGGCCATTTCCGCCAGCTTCGGATCATTGTCCTTGTTGATCTTGGCCGTGTTGTAGGCGGAAATGCCATTGGCGATCACACTGAGTTCGCCGGCCAGGAAGGCGCGATTGTTGTTGACGTCGAGCCAGCTTTCGGTACCTGGAATAAAAGTCTTGTAGAGTTCCTGCGCGTATTCGATCGCCTTGAGGGTCTCGGGGCTGTTGATCGTCACCTTGCCGCTCTCGTCGACCATCTGGCCGCCATGGCTCCACAGCAGCCAGTGCGCGTAGTTGTTGCCGTCGCCAACACCATGGCCGTGCGTGAAGCCGGCCGGATGCCCCTTCGCCTGCAGGGCCTTGCAAAGTTCGAGGAAGCCTTTCGTATCCTTGGGGAACTCCGAAAAGCCGGCCTCTTTCACCCAGCTTTCCCGATAGACGATGGCATTTCCGATGGTGGCGAGCGGCAGGCCGATGAATTTGCCTTCCCGGGTCGCATATTGCTTTGGTCCGTCGTGCCAGCCGCCATATTTCGACCCCAGATACTCGCCCAGTTCCGTCACGTCGTGCAGCTTGTCGGGATACTGATGCGGGTCGTCGAACCAGACGAACATCAGATCCGGACCTGAACCGACATTGGCGGCGACCGCTGCCTTGGGGCGAATGTCTTCCCAGCTTTCCTTGTCGACACGTACCTCCACGCCCGTCGCTTCGGTGAACCGCTTGGTGTTTTTCAGCCACTGGTCCTCGTCACCCTGCACGAAAGGCGACCAGCGCAGCAGCCTGAGCTTCGCACCGTCCTCCGGCTTGTACTTCAGCCCCTCCTGGGCGAATGCCGGAGAGCCGGCGAAGCGGCTTCCCAAAACGCCGGCAGCAGCGCCGGCCGTCGTGCGGATCACGTCACGTCTGGTGAATTTCATGCTCGTTCCTCCTGTTTGTTTCTCTTGCCCTTTGGTCTCTACAGCTTGCTGCGCGTTTGAAGCCGCTGCCCGGTTTCGCCGTGGAAGAGATGAATGAGGCCGGGTTCGGCGGTGAGCCGGATGGTTTCGCCCGGCGTGAAGGAATGACGTTCCCGGAAGTTGGCCACGATCTCTTCACCGCCGGCTGTCCGGCCGATGAGCTGTACCTCCGACCCGGTCGGCTCGATCACCGCGATGGTGACCGCAATGCCCTGGTCGGACAGCCGCAAATGCTCGGGCCGTATGCCCAGCACCACCGGCTCGCCGCCTTTGACGGACGATGCTGCGTCCAACGGCACGGAAATTCCGCCCGCGCCCCGAAAGGACGGCGACCCGTTCGTCGCGATTTCGCCCCGCAGCAAATTCATGGCGGGCGAGCCGATGAAACTGGCGACGAAGAGATTGTCCGGCCTGTCGTAGAGTTCCAGCGGCGGCCCGATCTGCTCGACGATGCCGTCATGCATGACCACGATCTTGTCTGCCATGGTCATGGCTTCGATCTGGTCATGGGTAACATAGACCGTCGTGGTTTTCAGGCGCTGGTGCAGTTCCTTGATCTCGGCGCGCATCTGCACCCTGAGCTTGGCGTCAAGATTGGACAGCGGCTCGTCGAACAAGAAAACCGCCGGATCGCGCACGATCGCCCGCCCCATGGCAACTCGCTGGCGCTGTCCGCCGGAAAGCTGGCGGGGATAGCGCGCCAACAGCGGCACGAGCCCCAGAATCTCCGCAGCGCGCTGGACGCCGGCGCCGCTCTCAGCCTTCGAAACGCCCTTCAGCATGAGCGAAAACGCCATGTTCTCGGCGACGGTCATATGCGGGTACAGCGCATAGTTCTGGAAGACCATGGCGACGTCGCGTTCCTTCGGCGCAACGTTGTTGACGACACGCTCGCCAATCGCGATCTGGCCCCGCGAAATCTTTTCCAGGCCCGCGATCATCCTGAGCAGGGTTGATTTTCCGCAACCCGACGGCCCGACCAGCGTGACGAATTCGCCGTCGTCGATGTTCACGCTGACGCCGTGCAGAACCTCGACGGTCCCGAATGATTTGTAAACCTCGCTAATCGCGACAGACGCCATCGATCCTCCTCCCGAACGATTCCCGCGACGTCTCTTCGAAGGAACCGCTGACCTCTCCCGGCGACGGCCCTCCAACCTTCATGTGGTCACGCGATACGGAGACGGTAGCGCTACCAAACCTGCCTGTAAAGCAGGCGCTTCGATAAACATCCAGGCTGCATTCCCGGTTGCTCACTGGACTGCCCACCACATGGCTGGAGACAGCAGGGAGATCGGCCACGGGATGAATATCAACCACTTGCACCGTCCGCCGGCCTGGGCAGCCGCGCATGGAATTCGCCGACGATGCCGCGCCGGAAGACGAGCACGCAGATCATGAATATCAGGCCGGTGGCGATGGTCACCGGAAAGCCGGAGGTGGCGAGTGTGTTTTCAAGGCCGACGACGAAGCCGGCGCCGACGACCGGCCCGACCATGGTACCGATGCCGCCAAGCAGCGACATCAGGATCACCTCGCCCGACATCTGCCATGTCACGTCGGTGAGCGTCGCGAACTGGAACACGATTGCCTTGACCGCGCCGGCAAGCCCGGCTAGCGCGGCCGACATCACGAAAGCGGCGAGTTTATACCTGGCGACGGAATAGCCGAGCGAGATGGCGCGGTTCTCGTTCTCGCGGATCGAGCGCAGGATCATGCCGAACGGCGAGTTGATGATCCGCCAAATGGCGAAGACGCCGATCAGGAAGATGGCCAGCACGACATAGTACATGTTGACCGTGGCGTTCAAATCGATGATGCCGAAGAGGTTGCCGCGCGGAACGCCCTGGATGCCGTCCTCGCCTTGCGTGAACGGTGCCTGCACGCAGAAGAAGAAGAACATCTGCGCCAGCGCCAGCGTGATCATGGCGAAATAGATGCCTTGCCGGCGGATGGCGAAGAAGCCCATGACCAGCCCGAGCAGGGCCGCGCCGGCGGTACCCAGCAGAATGCCTGCCTCTGGCGGCCAGCCCCATACCTTGACGGCATGCGCGCAGAAATAGGCGGCGCCACCGAAGAAGGTCGCGTGGCCGAAGGACAACAGGCCGGTGTAGCCGAGCAACAGGTTGAAGGCGCAGGCAAACAGCGCAAAGCACAGCATCTTCATAAGGAAGAACGGGTAGACGAAGAACGGCGCGGCGATGAGCGCCAATACCGCCAGCGCCACCAGCGCGCGTTCCAGCCGCACGGAGGCCGCGGCGCGCTTTTCGTGAAGCGTCAGCTCGCTCATCTCAGGCGTCCCTTCCGAACAGGCCGGCCGGCCGCAGTAGAAGCACGATCGCCATGATGACGAAGACGACAAGGTTCGACGCCTCGGGATAGAATACCTTGGTTAGGCCCTCGGCGAGGCCGAGCATGTAGCCGGTGACGATGGCGCCCAGGATCGAGCCCATGCCGCCGACCACGACGACGGCGAAGACGACGATGATCAGATCCGACCCCATCAGCGGACTGACCTGGTAGACGGGAGCCGCCAGGATCCCGGCAAAACCGGCAAGTGCCGCACCCAGTCCATAGGTGAGTGTCAAAAGCAGTGGCACGTTGACGCCGAAAGCCTGGACCAGTTCTGGATTTTCGGTCGCGGCGCGCAGATAAGAGCCAAGCCTGGTCTTCTCGATCAAAAGCCATGTGCCCAGGCAGACGAGAAGCGATGCCAGCACCACCCAGCCGCGATAGTTGGGCAGGAACATGAAGCCGAGATTGGTGCCGCCCGCAAGTAGCGCCGGCACCGCATAGGGATTTCCCGAGACGCCGTAATAATAACGGAAGACGCCCTCGATGACCAAGGCCAGGCCGAAAGTGAAGAGCAGGCCGTAGAGAGGGTCGAGCTGGTAGAGCCGCGAGAGCGCTGCACGCTCGACCGCAATGCCGAACAGCCCGACGGCGAGCGGCACCAGGATCAGCGCCGGCCAATAGCCGATGCCGAGATGGACAAGCAGCAGATAACCGATGAAGGCGCCCAGCATGTAGAGCGCGCCGTGGGCGAAATTGATGATGCGCAGCAGGCCGAAGATGACGGCGAGGCCAAGGCTCAGCATCGCATAGAAGGAACCGTTGATCAGCCCGACCAGCAACTGCCCGAGAAAGGCCTGGATAGGGATGCCGAAGATCATCGTCATGGCGCGATCATACTCCGAGCACCTCGTGAAGTTGAGCGTCGTGGGCGGCCAGTTCGCCGACCGGAAACCCGCTCAGCACCTTGCCGTGCTCCATCAGGTAGAAGCGGTCGGCAATGCGGGCGGCGAAACGGAAATTCTGCTCCACGAGCAGGATCGTCATGCCGCGCTTTTTCAACGTCGCAAGCAATTCGCCGATGCGCTGGACGATGACCGGCGCCAGGCCTTCGGTCGGCTCGTCGAGGAGCAGCATCCGGACACCCGTCCTCAGGATGCGGGCGATCGCCAGCATCTGCTGCTCGCCGCCGGATAGCCTGGTGCCCGGGCTGTTGCGGCGCTCCTTCAGGTTGGGAAAGAGCTCGAAGATCTCCTCGACGCTCATGCCGCCCTTGGCCACCACCGGCGGCAGGATCAGGTTCTCGTCGACTGTCAGCGTGGCGAAAATGCCGCGCTCCTCGGGAACGAAACCGATGCCTTGGTGGGCGACACGGTGCAAGGGCAGGCCGATCAAGTCGTTGCTGTTGAAGACGACACTGCCGGTGCGCTTGCGGATCAGCCCCATGATGGCGCGCAGCGTCGTGGTCTTGCCGACGCCGTTGCGGCCAAGCAGCGTCACAGTTTCGCCGCGGAACACATCGAGGTCGACGCCGTGCAGCGCGTGGCCCTCGCCGTACCAGGCATGGAGATCGCGCACGGCAAGCAGCGGCTCACTCATGCTCGGTTCCCATATAGGCTATCCGGACGCGTTCATCCTGGCTGACCGTCGGATAGTCGCCCGCGGCGAGCACCTTGCCGCGCTGCATCACGGTGATCCAGTCGCAAAGATCGGCAACGACGGTCAGATTGTGCTCCACCATGAGCACGGCCCGATCGCGGGCCAAGGCGCGGATGATCCCGGAGATCATGCTGACATCCTCGTGCCCCATGCCGGCCATCGGCTCGTCGAGCAGCAGCACCTTTGGATCGAGCGCCAGCGTGGTGGCGATCTCGAGCACGCGCTTGCGGCCATAGGAGAGATCGCCGGCGAGCCGGTGCGCCGCGTCGTCGAGGCCGACCGTGCCGAGAAGCTCGCGCGCCCGCGGCGTCAGTTGGTCGAGCGCCGAAAGCGGGCGCCAGAACTGGAAGCCCAGCCCCCCTGGCCGCTGCAGCGCGACGCGCACATTGTCGAGCACGCTCAGATGCGGAAAGATCGCCGAGATCTGGAACGAGCGCACGAGGCCCATCCGCGCCACCTTGGCCGGCGGTGTCCGGGTTATGTCGGTGCCGAGCAGTTCAATCGTGCCGCTGGTCGGCTGCAGGAACTTGGTCAAAAGGTTGAAGATCGTGGTCTTGCCGGCGCCGTTGGGTCCGATCAAGGCGTGAATCCTGCCGTGATGAACGTCGAGATCGACATCCTTCACCGCAACGAACCCGGCGAAATCGCGCCTGAGGCCGCGGGCGGAAAGCACCACCCGCAGCACGGCTCCATCGCCGTCAGGCCTGACGGCCGCGGCGGTTGCCGTCGTCACTTGCTGACGAGCGGGCAGCCGCTATCCGTGGCCTTCATGAAGGCCTGGTCGCCCGGAATGGTTGCAAGATAGGTGTAGTAGTCCCAATCCTTCTTGCTCTCCTCGGGCTTCTTGACCTGATAGAGGTACATGTCGTGCACCATGGAGCCGTCGGCCTGCACCTTGCCGTTGGCGGTAAAGACGTCATTGACCGGCATCGAATGCAATTCCTTGGCCACCGCTTCGGTTTCGTCGGTGCCGGCCTTGTCGATGGCCTTGAGATACTGCGACACCGCCGAATAGGTCCCGGCCTGGATCATGTTCGGCATCCTGCCGGTGCGTTTGAAGAAGCGGTTGGCGAACTCGCGGCTCTTGTCGTCGCGATCCCAGTAATAGCCTTCGGTCAGCACGACGCCCTGGGCCGCCTGCAAGCCAAGGCCATGCACTTCGGCCAGCGTGAACAGAAGTGCCGCGAGCCGCTGGCCGCCGGCGACGATGCCGAATTCGGCGGCCTGCTTGATCGAATTGGAAGTGTCGAGACCGGCATTGGCAAGGCCGACGATCTTGGCGCCGGAGGATTGCGCCTGCAGCAGGAAGGATGAGTAGTCGGTCGAGCCGAGCGGATAGCGCACTTCACCAAGCACCTTGCCGCCGCGATCCTTGACGAGCTTGGCGGTCTGCTCCTCGAGCGAATAGCCAAAGGCGTAGTCGACGGTGATGAAATACCAGCTGTCACCGCCTTGCTGCACCAGGGCACCGCCTGTGCCGACGGCCTGGGAATGGGTGTCGTAGGCCCAATGGAAACCATAGGGCGAGCACTGCTTGCCGGTCAGGTCGGTCGCAGCCGCGCCGGTGACGATGTCGATCTTCTTCTTTTCCTTGGAAAGTCCCTGAACGGCTAGCGCCACCGAGGAGGTGGTCAGTTCCATTATGGCATCGACCTGCTCGGTGTCGTACCACTGGCGCGCGATGTTGGAGGCGATGTCCGGCTTGTTCTGGTGGTCGGCGCTGATGACCTCGATAGGCGCGTTCTGGACCTTGCCGCCGAAATCCTCGACAGCCATCTTGGCCGCCTCGACGGACCATTTGCCGCCGAAATCGGCATAGACACCCGACTGGTCGTTGAGGATGCCGATCTTGACCTTGCCGTCGGAAATTTCGGCTGCTGCCGCTGGCATCGCGGTCCCCACAAGCAGCGCGGCTGAGATGAGATAGGATGCTTTCACTGGTATTTCCTCCCTTGTGGCCACTGTCGAAAACGCCCATTGCGGCCCTGTGACGGCTTCGAGTGCACCGTCTGGTCCCGCGTGAAGAATACGTCCTGTGCTCGCCACAGTTCCAAAGTGCCCGGACACATGGTCACAAGCGCACATTCGGAATGCACAGGGATTCGTAACATCGACATGGAACGTCGAGAACCACTATTTTCGTATCAGGCGCACCGGTAGCGGTGTGCGCTGCTGGCTAGGACTTGTCGCGCGCTATCAGCACGATCTTTGCCGGATCGAAATCGACCGCGACGACGCTGCCTTCCGGCAGGGCAGGTGTGACGATCGGCGACGTCGCAAACAGCTCGACCGCCGGATCGTTTATCGCGACGCGGTATTCCATGTGGTCGCCGAGATAAGAACTCTTGACCACGCGCCCTCTCATCCCGCCGGCTGCCGGCTGGCCGGCGACGAGGCGCACGGCATTCGGCCGGACGGCCAGCACCGCCGGCCCCGCCGCGATGCCGCGATGCGGCATGTCGAGCCGCAGCGGCCCGATCTTTACCTCGGCATTCGTCCCATTGCTGGCGAGAACCTCGACATCGAGCAGGTTGGCGTCGCCCATGAAATCGGCGATGAAAGAGTTCCTGGGTTCGTTGTAGAGGTCGCGCGGGGTCCCGTCCTGAGCGACGCGGGCAGCGTTCATAACGATGATGCGATCGGACACGGCCAGCGCCTCCTCCTGGTCATGCGTCACATAGACAACGGTCAGCGCGAGGTCCTGCTGAAGACCGCGGATTTCATCGCGCACGCGCCGGCGCAACTTGGCATCGAGATTGGACAGCGGCTCGTCGAACAGAAGCACCTTCGGCTCCAGCACGATGGCGCGCGCCACGGCCACGCGCTGCTGCTGGCCGCCCGAAAGTTCGCTCGGCTGGCGCTTCTCGTAGCCGGACAGGCCGACCTGTGCCAGCTTCTCGGCGGCGCGCCCCGCGGCCTCAACCTTGCCGAGCCCGGTCGCCCGCAGGCCGTAGCTGACATTTTCTATGACGTTCATGTGCGGGAACAGCGCGTAGGACTGGAAGACCATGCTGACGTCCCGTTCGGCGGCTGACAGCAAGGTGACGTCCTTGCCGTCGATGACGACGCGCCCGTGGCTTGCGTGCTCCAGCCCGGCAATCAGCCTAAGCGTCGTCGTCTTGCCGCAGCCGGAAGGTCCGAGCAGCGTCACCAGGCTGGCCGGTGCGATGTCGAAGCTGACATTGTCGACGGCAGTGACGGCGCCGTATTTCTTGGTGACGCCCTCGAAACGCACTGCCGGTCTGTCCACCACGCCGGGGGCAGCGTTCTTCGCCGTTTGATCCATACGCTTCTCCCGATCAGATTGGTGCCACGACGGCTTGCGCCTCGGCCCGGCGCCGGCCAAGCCGGCGTTCCCCGACCAGCAGCTGGATGCCGATCAGAATGATCATCATGACGACGATCAGCACCGCCGAATAGACGATGGCGATGCCGTATTCGCCGACATCGGCTCGCCCGACAATATAGACGGTGGCGAGATTGAAGCGGCCGGTCGCCAGGAAGATGACGGCGCTGACCGCTGTGACCGCACGCACGAAACTGTAGATCATCGCGGTCACGATAGCCGGCTTCAGGATCGGCAGGATCACCCGCCGCAAGGTGGCGAAGGAACGCGCCCCCAGTGTCAGCGATGCCTCGTCCAGGCTCTTGTCGATCTGCCCAAGATTGGCGAGGCCCGCACGGATCGCAACCGGCATGTTGCGGAAGATGAACGAGATGACGATGATCAGTCCGGTGCCGGTCAGTTGCACCGGCGGCACGTTGAAGGCGAGGATATAGCTGACGCCGACGACCGTGCCGGGAATGGCAAAGCTCATCATGGCGAGGAATTCGAACATCGTGCGCCCGGCGAAATGCTGCCGGTCGAGCAGATAGGCGGTCAGGATGCCGAGCGCGGCGGTGAACGGCATCGCCACCAGCGCAAGGCCGATGGTCATCAGCAGCGACGGCCAGGCTGACCCGCTCAGGAACCAGCCATTGACGCCTTTCTCGACGGAGAAAGCGGTGAGGAAATATTCGAGCGTCGGCGTGTTGTCGCGGCCGATCGATTGCACGAAGCCGCCGCCCAGGATGATGCCATAGACCACGACGGTCAGAAGCAACCAGGGAACGACGGCGGCGTAGCAGCCGATGCGCAAGCCCTTGGGCAGCGTGGCCGGCACACCGCCATCGCCCTTGCCCGCGACGGTGACGTAGCTGCGGCTGCCGATCCAGCGGCGCTGGATGACGAAAGCGGCGAGCGTGAATCCCAGAAGCACGATCGCCAGCACCGCCGCACGGCCTTGATCATGCGCAGCGCCCACCACCGCAAAGAAGATGTCCGTCGACAGCACGTTGAAGTTGCCGCCCAGCACCAGCGGGTTGGCAAAGTCGGCCATGCTCTCGATGAACGAGATCAGGAAGGCGCTGGCCAGCCCCGGGCGGATCAGCGGCCAGGTGATTGTGCTGAAAGTGCGCCAACGGCTGGCGCGCAAGGTCTGCGAGGCCTCCTCCATGCTCGGGCTGACGCCCTGCAGCACGCCGGCCAGGACCAGGAAAGCGATCGGCGTGAAGGCCAGCACTTGCGCGATGGTGATGCCGGCCATGCCGTAGATCCAGCGGCTGCGCGGAATACCGAGATGTTCGGACAAAAGATTGGTGACGATGCCGGCCCGGCCGAACAACAGGATCAGCGCCAGGCCGATGACGAAAGGGGGCGTGATGATCGGCAGGATGGAGAGGCCGCGCAGCAGCCATTTGGCAGGCAGCCTGGTGCGCAACGCAATCAGCGCCAGCGCCAGGCCTAGCGCCGTGCAGAAGAAACCCACCAGCACCGCGATCGCCACCGTATTCCACGCCACGCCGCAGGAACCGTCGTCGTAGAGGCAGCGCAGGCTCCAGATGTTGGCACTGAACAGCTTTTCGGCAAACAGAGCCGGCACGATATTGCCGTCATTGTCCTCGATGGCGGAAGCGAGGATCGACAACAGCGGATAGGCCACGAACAGGATCAGCGAAGCGATCACGATCAGCAGCGAGCCGACGACAAAACGATCGCCTTTGCACCAGCCACGCGCGGCCAGCGCCTCGGCGATGAACATCAGCATCGCCAGCGCGTACAGCACGGCACCCCAGCCGAGCCCCGGCTGCACCGGTCCCGGCGTACTGGCGAGATGCCCGAGCCAGGCAAATCCCCAACCCGAATGGATGATGGAAAAACCCTCGATCACCAGCCAGGCGAGGCCGGCTGCGCCCGCCACCGCCAGGCCGGGGAGGTTCCGGCGCGCGACGAGCCAGCTTGCCAGGAGAAGTGGCAGGATCAAGGGAAGCAGCCACAGCTGACCGTTCAGCGACAGCAGGATGGCTGGTGCCGCCTCCGCCGGACGCGCCAGCCAGTCAAAGGAAAGCAAGCCGCCTTCGACTTTGTACCATGGCAGCACAATGAAGCTCGCCCATGCCAGCGCCAGCCATCCGGCGGCACTGCGCCCCGGGAGGTCATTGGCCATGGGATAGGGCGAAGCCCGTGCCATTCGACATCTTCCTTCGGTATGGTCGGGGTTGCGCCGGCTGCCCCGCAGGCAGCCGGCGGATCGGCCGTACGGACCAGATCAGCCGCCGTTGCGGATCTCATCGGTGAACTTCTTCAACAGCCGCTTGCGCTCCGCTGATGATCCATATTTGGCGAAGTCGTAGTCGATCAGCTTGATCTTGCTGAGGTCCGGCGCCTCGGGCGGCACCGGGGTGCCGGTGTTCGACGGGATCTGGTAGCTGCCGTTCGGAGCCGCCAGTTTCTGCGCGTCTGGCGTCAGCGCCCAGTCGTAGAATTTCCGCGCCTCGTCGATGTGCTTGGCCCCGGCAACAATGCTCATCGACCCGATCTCGAAACCGGTGCCTTCACAGGGCGAGACCACCTTGACGGCCGGGTTCTGCTTGGCGGCGTTGATGACGTCGTGCTGGAAGGAAATGCCGACCAGCGTCTCGCCCTTGCCCACGGCGAGCGCGGGTGCGGCGCCCGCCTTGGTGTATTCGGCGATGTTCTTGTTGAGCTGCTTGAGATAGTCGAAAGCCTTGTCCTCGCCCATCAGTTGCACGATTGTCGCCAGCATCGTCCAGGCGGTACCCGAGGAATTGGGGTCGGCCATCTCGATCTCGCCCTGGAAATCGGGCTTGACCAGATCCGCCCAGCAGGCCGGCGCCGTCAGGCCGCGCTGTTTCAGGTCTTCCTCGTTGTAGCCGTAGCCAAGCGCGCCGAGATAGATGCCGACGGTGCGGTTCTTGGCGCGTTCAGCCTGCCTCAAAGCCCAGTCGCGCAGGTTCGCCAGCTGCGGCGACTTGTATTCCTGGGTGAGACCTTCTTCCGCCGCCTGAAGATGCGGGTCGCCGGTGCCGCCCCACCAGATGTCGGCTTGCGGATTGTCCTTCTCGGCCCGCAGGCGCGCATAGATCTCGCCGGCGCTCATGCGGGTCATGTCGACGCTGACGCCGGTTTCCTTCTGGTAGGTCGTGGCCATGGCCCGGCACCAGGCTTCGTCGACGCCGCAATACATCACGAGGTTGCGATCCGCCGCATGGGCGCCGCCGGCCAGACCGAAAATGGCCAGCACCGCAAGGCCAAGCCACGTCCTGCCTTGTCTGCGATCAAATGGACCTTTCATCGATAATTCCTCCCTTTCATGCTCTCTGGAATTGGTTATTCGTCGTCGAGCGGCACTCCGATCACCTGGGACAATCTCGCCGCCACACCCGGCGCCGCAGCAAGCACCGGATTGCCCTTCGCCATGCCGTCGCCGTCGAGAAAGCGGTTGACGCGCCCGCCGGCTTCCTCGACCAGCAGCAATCCGGCCAGGCAGTCCCATGCATTGATATGAAGCTCGGCATAGGCATCCGAGCGGCCGTCGGCCACATAGGCAAGGCCGAGCGCCCCCGAACCGGAGCGGCGCACATTGGCGCCCAGCGACCAGACCAGGGCCACCTTGTCCAGATAGTCGCGGTTGGGAATCCGCGGCGACCAGCCGAACTCCACGGAGGCGCGGTCGAAGGCCTGGGTGCGCGAAACATGGATCGCCGCGCCGTTGCGCGTCGCACCGTGCCCGCGGCGGGCAAAATAGACCTCCCCGATGGCCGGATTGGCGATGCCGCCGATCTCGCTGCGGCCGTCCTGGACGAAGGCGATCGAAACGCAGAAATGCGGAATGCCGCGCATGAAATTCGCCGTACCGTCGATCGGGTCGACGACCCACATGCGATCAGAGCCGCCGCTGCCACCGGTTTCCTCGCCCAAAAACCCGTCCTCGGGAAAGGCCGCGGCCAACGTCGTGCGGATGTGATGCTCGACCTTGCCGTCGGTCTCGGTCAGGAAATCCTGCGGCCCCTTCATCTCCACAGGCTGCGCGCCGTCGATTTGGCTGTAGCCCTGCATCGCCATGTTTCCCGACGACAAGAGCAGTTGCCGGCAAACATCGGCACGCCTGTCGAGTTCGGCTTCGGACATCCGGCTCGCGTTAGGCTGCACCGCCACGCTGTTCATGCTGTCCGTCCAGACAATGGCAGTTCCGATGCGGTCCGCGAAGAAATGGGCAAGGTAGCCTCCGGCGCCGGCTTCATGCACGGCTGTGCAAAGCTGTTTCATTTACGCATGTGTGTCAAGGGCAGCGGTTACACCTGTGACTGGCTTGCGCTATGCTGCACGTGCGTGCAAAGAATCGAGAAACGCAGCGAGAGTGTGCATGACGACGCCAAGAGGCCGTATTGGCTTTTCCAGTGCCCAGCAGGTCGCGGAGCTTGCCGGCGTTTCGCGCTCGGCGGTATCACGCACGTTCACGCCCGGCGCCAGCGTTTCGGAAGAAACCCGCGAGCGGGTGCTGCTGGCGGCCGAGCAGCTCGGCTATCACGTCAACCACCTGGCGCGCGGCCTGATGCGGGCATCGACGGGCATCGTCTGCCTTGTCGTCGCCGATGGCGACACGCCCTATCAGGCTCGTATCCTGCGGGCGCTGACACAGCATTTGAGGGATGCCGGCAAAGTGGCCATGGTATTCAACACGTCGGGCCCCAGCCACCATGTCGACCAGGCGCTGCGCAACACGCTGAACTACCGTGCCGATGCGACGATCGTGCTGTCCGGCACGCCGCCGCAGGAGCTGATCCGAACCTGCCTCGAGAACGGGCAGCGCCTGATCCTGATCAATCGCGACGACCGGTTCGACGGACCGCATAACATCGGCGTGGACAACGCCGCCGCCGCCGAGGCGGCACTTCACGCCTTTATTCGTGCCGGTTGCACCAGGCCTGCCCTGGTGACGTCGGCAGCCGGCACGCCCAGTCTGGTGGCGCGCGAGACGGCCTTTCTTGCCGCAGCGCGCAAGGAAGGACTGGAGGTGATCCAGTGGCGCGAGGGCCGCACGGGTTATGCGACCGGGGCAGAAGGCGCAAGGCGCCTGCTTTCGGGCCGGCAGCGACCGGATGCGGCATTCTGCGTGACCGACCTGATCGCCTGCGGTTTTCTGGACGCGGCGCGCCACGAGTTCGGCGTCGACGTCCCGCGCGATCTCTGCGTCGCCGGCTTCGACGACATCGAGCAGGCTGACTGGGCTTCCTACCGGCTGACGACCTTTGCGCCGCCGATTGAGGAGATCGCCACGCACGCCGTGCGACTGGCCGCCGGTTCGCGCGAGGAAGCAGGCGCCGGCAGTCGCCTGACCTGCCACGCGCCGATGGTCTGGCGCGGCACTGTGAGGCCAGGTCGGGGCTGATGCCGATTGGACCAGAGTCCGGTCGGTGAGCGTCTCATGCGCTAGATCGCAATGCTGCCGATCGCGGCATCGACGGCGTCGCCCAAACGGTCGACGATAATATCGACCGTGCCGTCGTCGACGATGAATGGCGGTGCAAGCAGGACGTGATCGCCGGCCCGCCCATCGACGGTGCCGCCCATCGGATAAACCATCAACCCCCGCTGCATCGCTTCCGATTTTATCCGGGCATGGACCTTCAGGCGCGGATCGAACGGGGCCTTGGCCGAGCGATCCGCGACAAGTTCGATGCCCTGGAAAAGGCCGCGCCCGCGAATGTCCCCGACATGGTGATGGTTGCCGAAGCGCTCACGCAGCCGTCGTTCGAGCGTGGCGCCTCGCGCCGCGACATTGGCAAGCAGACCATCACGCTCGATGACCCGCTGCACGGCGAGGCCGGCCGCACAGGCGAGCGGATGACCGATATAGGTGTGACCGTGCTGGAAGTCGCTGCCTTGCGAAAAAGCATCGAATATCCGGTCGGATGCCAGCACCGCCCCGAGCGGGGCATAGCCGCCGCCGAGCCCTTTGGCGATCACCATGATGTCGGGTGCGACGCCTTCCTGGTCGCAGGCATGCAGTGTTCCGGTACGACCCATGCCGCACATGACTTCGTCGAGGATGAGCAGCACGCCGTGGAGATCGCAAATCTCGCGGATGCGCCTGAAATAACCGGGTGCGGGTGGCACGGCGCCGAGAGTCGCTCCAACCACTGTCTCTGCGACAAAAGCAATGACCGTTTCCGGCCCGAGTTCCTGCAGCTTCGTCTCAAGCGCATCGGCGGCGCGCAGCCCGTAGGCCTCGCTGCCTTCATCCGGCCGCTGATGCCGATAGGCATAGCATGGTTCGATATGATGGTTTTCGATCAGCATGGGCTCGAACGGCGCCTTGCGCCAGGCGTTGCCTCCCACCGAAAGCGCGCCCAGCGTATTGCCATGATAGCTCTGCTGACGGGCCACGAAGCGGCGGCGCTGCGGCTCGCCGCGCTCGACGAAATATTGCCGCGCCATCTTCAGGGCGGTCTCGATGCCTTCCGATCCGCCGGAGACGAAATAGACGTGATGAAGATCGCCCGGCGCGTGAGCGGCAAGTTCGTCCGCCAGTTCCTCCGCCGGCCGGGTGGTGAAGAAGCTGCTATGCGCATAGGCGAGCCGGTCGAGTTCGGCATGCATCGCGGCAAGAACAGCCGGATGCTGATGGCCAAGACATGAGACGGCCGCACCGCCGGAGGCGTCGATATAGCGGCGTCCCTTGCTGTCGATGACGGTGACGCCATCGCCGCCGACGGCAACGGGATAGTCGTGGTGGATCTGGCGATGGAGGATATGCGTCATGACCGTTGCCTGGTTTCGTAGATATGGGTGGAAAGGGTATCGAACTGACGTTCGACGTCGCGCATGGCGGCCAGCGCGCGATCGCCGGCGGCGGCCGCCAGGATCGCGGCCAGCGTTTCGGCGATGGCAAAGGCCGGCGCCATGGTGTGGAAAAAGGACGGGCTCTCGGTTGGCACGATGATGACGGCGCCCGCCCGGTTGACGAGAGGCGAGACGACGCTGTCGGTAATCGCCACGATTTCGAGCCCACGGCTGCGTGCATAATCGACGAGTTCGACGGCGGCGCGCGTATAGGGCTTGACGCTGATCGCCAAAAGCACGTCGCCCGCTCCCGATTCCCACAAAGGATCAGGTCCGGTTCCGCCGACGCCGTCAAGCAGACGCACCGCGCCGCCGGCGAGGCCATAGACGTAGGCGAAATGGCAGGCGACGGGGTAGCTCGACCGATAGCCCAGCGCATAGATGCGCTTGGCGCCTGCCAGCACCGAGGCTGCCCGGGTCACCGCCTCCAGCGTCGCCGGATCGCAAAGCTTCGCCATATGGCGCTCGAGCGTTTCGGCCAGCTCGAAGGCCAGCGCGCCGTCTCCTCCGCGCTTGCGCCGCGCCATCAATGCTTCGGCCTTGCCCAAGAACTCCTTCTCGCCGCGGCGAAGTTGCTCGGCGTAGAGGTCGCGCAGGCTATCGTAGCCGTCGAAGCCCATGCGCTGGGCAAGCCGCGTCATCGATGCCGGGGTCACCCCGGCGCGCTGCGCCTGGACGCGCATCGACAGGAGGGCAACGTCACGCGGATTGTCGAGCACCCATTGCGCCGCCGCGCGAAGCTGGCGCGGCATCGTCTCGAAACTCTCGAGCAGGCGCGAGCGGAAGGCGGGTTCCAACATGGCGCGAATTTACGCCGGCCGTTGACGAGCTGCAATGAATATTTCAATCTGCCAGAAATGAGCGTAGTGTTTCATTCAATCAGAAAACAAGAACAGGGGAAATTCGCATGAAACAGACCATATCCAGTCATTTGGGAGCGCTGGCGGCACTCGCGCTGGCTTCCTTGCCGTTCGCAGCCGCACCGGCTCTGGCCGAGGATCCAATCGCGCTAGGCTGGGTGGGGCCGCTGTCGCCGCCCGGCAACTATTCCGGCGGCCAGGAAATGCAATGGGCGGTGCAGCTCGGAGTTGACGAGGTCAACAAGGCCGGCGGCGTGCTCGGCCGTCAGCTGAAGGTGAGCTACGAGGACACCAAAGGGCAGCCGGCCGACGGCAGCGCGGCGGCGGTTCGGCTCATCACCAAGGACAACGTCGCCGCAATCTTCGGCGAATTCCATTCCTCGGTCGCCCTCGCCGAAATCGAGGAGGCGCACAAATACGGCGTCGCCTGGGTCGGTACAGACGTATGGGCGGATGCCATCACGGCCAAGCAGTATCCGGAAGTCTATCGTCTCGCTCCGGCCAACTCCCTCGTTTACGTCAAGGCGGCCGACTGGACGGTCGAGCAAGGTTTCAAGAACATTGCCATTATCGCCGAAAACACGGATTTCGGCCAGGGCGGGGCCAAGGTCATCGCCGATGAGCTGAAGGCCAAGAACCTCCCCTATACGCTGGCGACGATCGACCTCAACCAGCAGGATTTCACGCCCGCGCTGCTGCGGCTGATGAATCAGAGCCCGAGGCCCGATGCGATCCAGATGGTGATCGCCGGACAGGCGCAGTATCAACTCGTCAAGCAGGCCTGCCAGCTCGGCCTCGCACCGACTGCCGAAACGGCCCTCATCGGCTCCTCGGGTCTGCTGCAGAAGGAAGTGTGGGAAGTCGACGGCGAATGCGCCAACAATCTTCTCATCGTCAACGTCGCGCAGCCCAAGTCGCAATGGAACGACAAGGCCAAAGCATTCGTGAAGGCGTTCACCGAACGCTACAATAGGGCA
This sequence comes from Mesorhizobium sp. B2-5-11, assembly GCF_006440835.1. NCBI lineage: Bacteria > Pseudomonadati > Pseudomonadota > Alphaproteobacteria > Hyphomicrobiales > Phyllobacteriaceae > Mesorhizobium > Mesorhizobium sp. B2-5-11. Next base: position 96,881 of record NZ_VFUK01000015.1, on the reverse strand, counting down.
CCGACCGGCGTGGCCATGGAGGCCTATGACACGTTCGGTGTCGTCGTCGAAGCGATCAAGAAGGCAGGCTCGGCTGACCGCGCGGCGATCGTGAAGGCACTGGAAGAGATCAAATATGAAGGGGTGAACGCCACCTACACCTTCCCGACCACCAAATCTCCCGACTGGGCTTTCCATCAGTTCGTCGACGTGCCGTTCACGATCATCCAATACACGGCCGTGAACCAGGCGCCGGAGGATGCTGCGATCGTCTATCCGAAGAAGTGGGCCACCACCGACAAGGTCATGCCCGGCAAATGAACGGCACGCCGGCGGCTCCATGGCCGCCGGCGGCCGCTTCACTGGACAGGCGGCCGACAACGAGGTGATGTGAACCCATGAGCTATTTCCTCCTCCTGGCCGTCAACGGCCTGGTCATCGGCCTCATTTTCGCGCTGACGGCGGCGGGGCTCACTTTGGTCTTCTCGGTGTTGAAGGTCGTCAATTTCGGCCATGGATCGCTCTATATGCTGGGCGGCTATGCGTCCTACTACATCATCGCCTGGTTCCATGCGCCGCCGCTTCTCGGTGTCGCCGGCGCGATGGTGGCCCTGTTCATCTTCGGCGTGCTCTTCGAGAGGCTCGTCATAGCGCCGATGTATACCGACAAGGTCGAGCGCAAGGACGAATACGCCATTATCGTCACCTTCGGCCTCACCATTCTGATCACCAATCTCGGCCTTGTCGTCTTCGGTCCCTTCGCCAAGGCGCCGCCGTCCTTCATGACAGGAGCGCTGATCCTCGGTCCGTTGATCCTGCCTTACGACCGGCTGATCGCTGCGGTCGCTGCCGTCGTCCTGCTTGTCGGTCTGACGCTTTTCCTGAAGCGCACCTCGCTTGGCCAGGCACTCGATGCGGTGAGCCAGAGCCGCGAGTCCGCCGCGGTCATCGGTATCGATCCACGCCGCATGTACACCATCGCTTTCGGCATCGGCTCGGCGCTTGCCGGCGGGGCAGGGGCGTTGATCGCGCCGATCTTCGCCCTGTCGCCGTCGATGGGTGAGTTGCCGGCCGTGCAGGCCTTCATCATCATCGTGCTCGGCGGCATGGGTTCCGTCGGCGGAAGCATTACCGGCGGCATCCTGCTCGGCCTGGTGCAAGGGCTGGGTGTCGGCTATCTGCCGGATCCCAATCGCGCGCTTGCCTATACGCAGGCGTTCGGAGCGCTGCTGCTCGTCATTGCATTGCTCTTCAGGCCGACCGGCCTGTTCGGCCGCTCGCATCTGCGGCTGGAATAGGATCACGGCAATGGTCCGTCCAACATTCTCGCAATCGGCCCAGGCGATTCTGCTCGTGGTGGCGTTGCTGGTGCCGCTCGGCGTCGGACCATACTGGACCCACGTCGGCGCCATCGCCTGGTACTATGCACTGCTTGCCGCGAGTTGGGCGCTGCTTGCCGGTTTCGCGGGTCAGTTCTCCTTCGCCCATGTGGCTTTTGCCGGGCTGGGCGGATATGCCTCGGCCTTGTTCGTTGGCCAGATCGGCATGCCGCTGCCGCTTGCCATTCTTGCCGCCATCGCTCTTGCCGTCGTGGCCGGCGCCCTGATCGGCGCGCTCGTCCTGAGGCTTTCCGGGCCTTATCTGGCCCTCTTCACGCTTGCCATTTCGGAAATCTTCCGCCTCGTGCTGGTCGCGGAGGAGGACATCACACGCGGCATGCTGGGCTTGCCGGTGCCCGGCCTCTTTTCCGGTCGATCGGACCTGTCTTATTACTATTTCGGCCTTGCGCTCGTCGTCCTGGCGGTATTGGGAATGAATGCCTTGTTGGCGACCCGCGTCGGTCTTTTTCTACGTGCCATCCGGGAAGACGAGGGCGCCGCGCGCGCCAGCGGGGTGGATACCACGCGCTACAAGATTCTCGTCTTCGTGGTAACCAGCGTGATCGCGGCGATAGCCGGCATTTATTACGGCCATTTCATCGGCATCCTGACGCCCAACATGGCTATCCTGCCGGAGATGGGTCTGGTTATCGCGATGGCGGTGATCGGCGGCATCGAAAGCCTGCCCGGCGCCGTGGTCGGTGCAGTCGTCGTCTTCCTGCTTTCCGAGACGCTGCGGTCCTACGGCGAATGGCGTTTCGTGCTGATGGGTCTGGCGCTTATCCTGGTGCAACGCTTCGCGCAGAACGGCCTGTATCCGATGGTCGAAAACTGGGCGCGCTTCCGCGCGCGGCCACGGGAACAAGCGCCTGTTCCAACTGCTACCACCGAGGAACCCCATGCCGGTTGAGAAGGACACCGCTTTTTTCTCGGTCAGTGGTCTTGCCAAGCATTTCGGCGGCATCCATGCCGTCGAAGGCTTATCCTTTGCCCTGGCCCGCGGCGAAATTGTCGGGTTGATCGGTCCCAACGGCTCGGGAAAGACGACCACCATCAACATGGTGACGGGCGCGCTCAAACCCGACGGCGGTGCCATCCTCGTCGAGGGCATCGACATGGCGCGCTCGCCGGCTAATCTTTTCGCGCGCCGCGGTGTTGCCCGTACTTTTCAGGTTCCCCGCCTGTTCCGCCGCATGACCGTGCTGGAAAACCTGATCGTGCCGGCACTTTCCGACCCGGCTGAGCGGCGCGCCGCGGCAGAGGAGCGCGCCCGTGGGGTCCTTGCTTTCCTGAGGCTCGACCATCTCGCCGACAGTTATGCAAGAGCGCTTTCCGGCGGCCAGCAGAAGCTGCTGGAACTCGGCCGGGCGCTGATGCTCAAACCGAGATTGCTGCTTCTGGACGAGCCCTTCGCCGGCGTCCACCCGCGCCTGCTGGAGGAGATCATCGAGCACATAAGGAGCCTCAATCGCGACGGTCACACCATCGTCGTTGTCGATCACAACCTCGAGGCTATCCAGTCGGTCGTAACGCGCGTCATGGTGATGGCGCGAGGGCGCAAGATCGCCGACGGCGCGGTCGCCGAGGTGCTGCGCAATCCCGAGGTCGTGCACGCCTATACGGGATCCCGCGCAACGCATCGGGAAGCACGATAATGGAAACCGCTTCCCTGCCATCGACCCCGCCGCTGATCGCCTGCGAGAACCTTGTCGCCGGCTATACGCGCGACATCGACATATTGCGCGACGTTTCGGTCAGGGCTTGGCCTGGCAGCATTTCCTGTGTGGTCGGGCCGAACGGCACCGGCAAGTCGACGCTTCTCAAGGCGTTGTTCGGCTTTCTGAAACCGAGTGCCGGCCGGGTGCTTCTGCGAGACGTGGACATCACCGGAAACCCGCCCTTCCGGATGCTGGGCCTTGGCCTGGCCTACCTGCCGCAGCGGCCGAGCCTCTTTCCTCATCTCTCGGTCGAATCGAACCTGAAACTCGGTCTCTGGCATGCCAGGCCGAAGAAGACGGTGCTGACCGAGAAACTGGAACATGTCTATGAGCGGTTTCCCGTCGTTCGCGAGAAACGCGCGCAGCCTGCCGGCCAGCTCTCGGGAGGCCAGCAGCGGCAGGTCGAGATCGCACGCAGCCTGATGGCCGATCCGTCGGTCTACCTGATCGACGAACCGACCGCCGGCGTCGATCCGCAGACCAGCGAGACGATCTACGACATCGTCCGCGATCTTGCCCGCGAACTCGGCAAGGCCGTGCTGCTGGTCGACCAGGATATTCGCGCCGCGCTTGCCATCACCGACTACGTCTATGTGGTCAAGAACGGCACGGTTTTTTCCGAAGGCGCGCGCGCGGATTTCGGTGCCGACACCGACGCTCTTGTCGCACGTTGGCTGTATGCGAGCGGTGAATGAACGGGCAGCTTACGGCGTGGCGTAGCCCGGCGGCTGTTCGAACAGGCCGTCGCGCCGAATCTCTAGCGCCCGCCCGATCCTCAGCGCCAGCGGATCCTGGAAGCGGCGAACCGCGATCTGCAATCCTGCGGGCAGACCATTGACGAGACCGATGGGGACGCTGAGCGCTGCCATGTCGAGGAGGTTCACCATGCGGGTAAACGTCCCAAGCGGCGTCGTTGTCTCATCGATGTCGGCCAATGGCGGCGCGGTAATCGGCGCCGTTGGCGTCAGGAACGCATCGGCGCCTTCGAGATCGCGATGAAACTCGATCTGCGCGGCTCGGCGCCTTGCAATCAACTCGTGATAAGCGGCGAGGCCGATTTCCCTGCCCTTGAGAACCCGCATGCGGATCGCCGTGCCGACGCCGCTGTCCGCGGGTTCCACGTAACGGCCGAGATGATGCCAGGCTTCGACGGCCATGATGTCGCCGGCCAGGGCCTTGTAGGTGTCGTAAGATTGCGGCATCGGCATCCGATCGACATTGGCACCGAGCGCCTCCAGTTCAGCGACGGTGGAGTCGAAGCGGTCCAGGATGCCGGGGTCTACGCCGGCAAGGTCCACGGCCGAGGGGATGCGCAGGCGAAGGCCCGATATGCTCCGCTCGAGCCCGTCGAGCGGCGAGGTCGGCGCCACGCCAAAGGTGGCCGGATCGCCGGGATCGGGACCCTCGAGCGCGGCCAGCAGAAGGGCTGCATCCTCCACCGACCGGGTCATGGGACCGATGCTGTCGAAGGACATGGCAAGCGGCAGCAAGCCGCCGCGCCCGATAAGGCCGAAGGACGTCTTCAGGCCCACGATTCCGCACATGGCGGACGGATTGCGGATGGAGCCCGTAGTGTCGGTGCCGAGCGCGACCGGCACCAGTCCGGCGGCGACGGCCACGCCCGAACCGCTCGACGATCCGCCCGGCGCGCGCGGGATGGCGCTGTCACGCGGGTTCAGGGGCGTGCCGGCGACCGGGTTGGTCCCCCAACTGCCAAAAGCAAATTCCACGGTGTGCACCTTGCCCAGCAGGATCATCCCGGCCGCGACAAGGCGTTCGATTGCCGTTGCCGTGGCGGTTGCGAGTTCGCCCGCAAGCGCTTTCGAGCCTGCCAGGGTCGGATAGCCTTCGACGTCAAGCAGGTCCTTGGCCGCGAAAGGGATACCGTCCAGCGGCCCTTTCGAGACGCCGCGACTGCGACGCTCGTCGGCTTCGCCGGCGGCCTGGAGCGCAGCCCCACGAAACAGCCGGACGAACGCATGCAGCGAATTGTCATGAACGTCGACACGATCCAGCGCGCGCCGGACGATCTCGGTCGAGGATGTGTTGCCATCGGCGAGCGCGCGGCTGAGTTCGGCGGCGGTGGCGAAGGCGGAAATCCCTTGGGCGGTGGCGTTCATGCTGTCCTACCTGTGCGAGTCGGTGAAATGAAGCATGGAAAACCACGTTGCGGGAGAGCCAATTGGGCCCGGAGATGAAATTGAAGCCGTTGCTGATCATGGTTGCGCCGAACGGGGCGCGCAGAACGAAGGCCGATCATCCGGCTCTGCCGATGACCGCCGACGAACTTGCCGAAACGGCGAGGCAGTGTCTCGCTGCCGGCGCCGCCGCCATCCATGTGCATGTCCGCGATGCTTCAGGCCGGCACACGCTTGACGCCGCGCTTTACCGGGATGCCATCGCGGCGATCCGGGAGCGGACGCAGGGCGTCATGGCGATCCAGATCACGACTGAAGCGATCGGGCTCTATTCGCCACGCGAACAGATGGACCTTGTTCGGGCGCTTCATCCGGTTTCCGTCTCGATCGGCTTGCGTGAGATAATCAGCGATGGCGAGGCGGAGCCGGCCCGCTTCTTCGCGTGGGCCGGTCGGGAAGGCATCGCGGTCCAGCACATTCTCTATGATCGGGCCGATCTCGACCGTTTCATCGATCTGCGGCGGCGAGGCATTCTGGCGGAGCCCACAAGCCCCCGGCTGCTGTTCGTCCTTGGACGCTATGCCGCCGATCAGGAAAGCCGGCCCGAAGACCTCGATGTCTTCCTTGAAGGGCTCGATGCGCATGATCTTGAAGGCGCCGTATGGTCGGTCTGCGCCTTCGGACGGGGCGAGACCTTGGCGCTGACGGCGGCGATCGCGGCGGGAGGGCACGTGCGGGTCGGCTTCGAGAACTCTCTCTGGCACGCCGATGGCAGCCTCGCCCGCGACAATGCCGAACGGGTCGCGGCAATCGTCGAAGCCGCTGGCCGCACGGGGCGCCCGATTGCTTCTGCCGCGCAGGCGCTTGATATTCTCGGAATTGCCCGCCAGCAATGAGGGCCCGCGCGCCTTGTTAGGGGATCGGCCGCGCGCCTGCAAATTCGCCAGGGGAGGACGGGCACGGTCTCGAACGGACCGTCATATCCTTGCATCCAAATCGGGCGGCTTGCCTTGCGAGCCGTCTTCCTTGTGCGTTTTATCGCGGATGGCCCGGAACAATGGCCCCGATGAGGGGTTTGGTCGCGACATAGCGAGCGACGGAGCCAGCGATGTCCGAGCATGTTCCCTCAAACTCCTCCAGTCTCAGCAGACGAAGCTTTATGACCGCGACCGTCTCCGCGGCTGCGGTGACTCCGCTTCTGGCCTCGACAGCCAGGTCCGAGGAGCCTCCGGCTGCTGCCGCCAAGCCAAACGAGCCTGTCATGACAACACTGACCATCAACAAGCAGCCATACAATCTGGCGCTCGACAGCCGAACCAGCCTGCTCGACGCCTTGCGCGACCATGTCGGCCTGACGGGCACGAAGAAAGGTTGCGATCATGGCCAATGCGGTGCCTGTACGGTGCTGGTCGATGGCCATCGCGTGCTCTCCTGCCTCAGCTTCGCGGTGATGAACGAGGGCAAGGCGGTAACCACCGTCGAAGGGTTGGCGTCGACGGATGGCGGCCTGCATCCGATGCAGCAGGCCTTCATCGATCACGATGCGTTCCAGTGCGGCTATTGCACGCCCGGCCAGATCATGTCCGCGATCGGCTGCGTCCACGAAGGACATGCCGGTTCAGAGGACGACATTCGCGAATATATGAGCGGCAACCTTTGCCGATGCGCGGCATACCCGAACATCGTCGCGGCAATCGTCCAGGCCCGCGACCAGATCAGGAGGGCCTGAGATGCATCCTTTCGTCTATGAGAGGCCCGCCAGCCTCTCCGCGGCGGTCGCCGTCGCCTCGCGCTCGGCCACCAGGCATCCGCCGACGCAAGCCCCCGCGCAGTTCATTGCCGGTGGCACCAATCTCGCCGACTATATGAAACTCGGCGTCGCCCGGCCGGAACGCTTGCTCGATCTGAACGGTCTCTCCGAACCGGCATTGCGGCGGATCGAGACCGATGGTGAGGGTCTGCGCCTTGGCGCTCTTGTGCGGATGGGCGACGCGGCCGAGAATGCCGAGATCAAGCGTCGGTATCCGGTGATCGCGGAGAGCCTGCAACTGGCGGCAAGCGGCCAGCTGCGCAACATGGCAAGTCTTGCCGGCAACATCCTGCAGCGCACCCGCTGCGAATATTTCCGCGAAACCTCATGGCCATGCAACAAGCGCGAGCCAGGCTCGGGCTGCGCCGCGATGGACGGGTTCAACCGCCAGCATGCCGTGCTGGGGACCAGTGAGAACTGCATCGCGACCTATCACGGTGACTTTGCCCAGGCCCTGATCGCGCTTGACGCCACGGTTCATGTCCAAGGCCACAACGGGCGGCGAAAGATTCCGTTTGCCAGCCTGCATCGCCTGCCCGAGGACAGCCCTCACATCGAGACCGACCTGGCACCCGACGAGATCGTCACCGCCATAGAGGTGCCCGCCGGCGCATGGACCAGGCGTTCGCGCTATCTCAAGATCCGCGATCGGCAATCCTATGCGTTTGCCCTTGCATCGGCCGCGGTCGCCCTCGACCTCGACGGCGAGACCGTGAACGAGGCGCGCATCGCGCTTGGCGGCGTGGCGACCGTACCCTGGCGGGCAAGAGCGGCGGAGGAGATCCTGCGCGGCAAGGTGCTCGACGAGGCAGCGGCGGCCGAGGCCGCCGAAGCCGCGTTCGCCGAGGCCCAGCCGCGTCGGCACAACGCATTCAAGATAGAACTCGGCAAGCGAACCTTGATCAGGGGGCTGCTCGAAACCCGTGACATGAAGGTGTGATCATGAACGTCGCCGCTCCACAGCCGAAGGAAAACATGGGACAGCCGCTGCCGCGTATCGATGCGCGGCTGAAAGTGACCGGCCAGGCCGAATACGCGGCGGATCTCCCGGCCGCCAACATTGCGCACGCCGTGCTCGCGACGAGCAGCATCGCCAAGGGCAAGGTCGCCAGGCTTTACCTGGATGACGCGCGCTCGGTGCCCGGCGTCCTCGACATCGTCACCTATGGCGACCTCGACAAGGTCGAGACGCCGAAATTCGGAAATACCGGCGCGAGTTCTATCGGGCCGCTGCATGACAAGGCGATCTTCCATGACGGTCAGATCATTGCGCTGGTGGTCGCCGAGACCTTCGAAGCAGCCGAGGAGGCGGCGCAAAGGATCCGCGCGGACTATGCCGAGGAAAAGCCGACCGCCAGTTTCGACATGCCGGGGACAAAGACCATCGACGCCGCCGGCAAAAGCCCGTTGTTCAAGGAGGACGTCAAGGCCGGCGATTTCGATGCCGCGTATGAATCGGCCCCGATGAAGATCGATGCGCGGTATTCGACGCCGACCCAGCATCACAACCCGATAGAGCTGTTCTCGACCACCGCTGTTTGGCATGGCGACCAACTCACCGTTTACGAGCCCTCCCAGAACGTGACCGGCTGGAAGGTCGAGTTGGCGCGGCAATTGAGGCTCGACCCAGCGAATGTGCGCATCGTCTGCCCTAACGTAGGCGGCGCATTCGGCTCGAAGGGGCCGATGACGGCGCGAACGGCCATCGTGGCTGTGGCCGCCAGGCGGCTTGGCCGGCCGGTGCGCTGTGTGGTCAGCCGCATGCAGGCGTTCGGCACCCAGACCTATCGGGCCGAAACCCGGCACCGCATCCGCATCGGCGCCGGCAAGGACGGCCGCATCACTGCTTTCGGCCATGAAGGCTGGGAGGTGACCTCGAGACCCGATTCCTATGTCGTCGGCGGGACTTCGGCCACCGGTCGCATGTATGCTTATGGCTCCGTGCTGACGCATGTCTCGCTGGTGCAGGCGGATCGCAACACGCCCGGTTATATGCGCTCGCCGCCCGAGACGCCCTACGTCTATGCCCTCGAGAGCGCCATGGACGAAATGGCCGTCGCACTCGGCATGGACCCGATCGAATTTCGCCGGATCAACGAGCCCCAGAAGGAGCCGATCGGCGGCAAGCCGTTCTCCAGCCGGTCGCTAATGAAATGCTACGATCAGGCCGCTGATGCCTTCGGCTGGACGAGACGGGATGCGAAAGTCGGCTCGATGCGCGACGGCGACTGGCTCGTCGGCATGGGCTGTGCGACGGCAGTCTACCCGACCGCTGCCGCGCCATGCGCGGCCCGCGTGCGCCTGACCGCCGAAGGAGACGTGCGCGTGCAGTGCGGCTCGCATGAAATCGGCACAGGTGTGCGAACCGTTGCCGGCCAGATGGCGGCGGAACGTCTCGGTGTCGACATCGGCAAGGTCGCCGTCGAGATGGGCGACAGTGCCTTGCCGCCGGCGCCGGTATCGGGAGGTTCGATTTCCACTGCCAGCGTCTGTTCGGCCGTGCTCAAGGCGTGTGATGCTGTGCGCACGAAATTGTTCGCCGCAGCGGTCGCGGAGGGTGGCCCTCTTGCAGGCTCGCACAATGAGGAACTGGACCTCCACGGGGGACGGATCCTCACCAAGGGCGGGGCGTCGGCAAGCACCGCCGATATATTCAAGGCCATGCAGGTAGGCGCCATCGAGGAATATGCCGAATTCGCGCCGAAGGGCTCGACCCCCGAAGCGCTCAAGAAGCTCTATGCCGGCCAGTCGGAATTCCACGGCGGCGAGTCCGACGCGGATTCGGTGAAATATGCGTTCGGGGCCGAATTCGTGGAGGTGCACATCAACAGCTACACGCGCGAAATCCGTGTGCCGCGCATCGTCGGGGCGTTCGCGGCCGGCCGCATCATGAACACGCGCACCGCGCGCAGCCAGCTGATGGGAGGCATGATCTGGGGCATTGGCCAGGCCCTGCATGAGGCGACCGAGATCGATACCCGCTATGCCCGCTATGTGAACCGCGACCTGCAGGATTATCTGGTCCCGGTGAATGCCGATGTCAGGGACCTTGACGTCATACTGGTTCCGGAGATCGACCATGAGGTCAATCCGGCTGGTGTGAAGGGCCTGGGCGAACTCGGCAATGTCGGCACCGCCGCTGCCGTCGCCAGCGCTGTCTACCACGCGACCGGCAAGCGGATCCGCGACTTGCCGATCAGAATTGACGATCTGATCGTTTGAGGACCGAGACAAAGAGGATTGCTCCGCCGCAACAAGCGTGGGTTTGTCCTCGCCCAGTTTCACTGCCTTGCGGATCGGGATGCTGATGCGTCAGGAACCGACTGTTTCATGCCAGGGTGATCCGGAACAGCCGGAACCCTTCCCGCCCCATCGAACGGAACTGACCGTAGGAGCGCTCAGCCTTGGCCGCGCAGGATGCTGACGACGAGCAGCGTCAGCGCCGTATTCCACAGCGCCTGCTCGGCCCGGTATTTGCACCGGCAGCCACCACGCCCTGCGCCTGGTCGATGGCGTGTCCCAGCAGGCGCGGAATGAAAAGCTGCAGCGTCGCGGCGATGAAGGTCGAGACGATGGTGATGGCGACCTGCCAAGGGTGGCGCAGCGTCATGCGCATGATACGCAGCAAGGTGCCAGGGCCCTTGCCCCAGGAGGCTTGCGCCACATCGGCAAACGATTTGCCGCGCCCCGCCGCGCTGCCGATTGCTTGCGTGTTCAAGGACCTATCCAAACCGATCCGGACTTTAGCCCGGACGAATGAAACAGATTCAAATTCAAGTGCCGTGATGTTACGCGCCTCCCGCGCGGCCGTTCAAGGGCCAATGACAGCTTCGCGCTGTGCCTGAAATGACACGCCCGTATTTCGCGCAATGATCGCGCTCATCGTCAGGCTGCCCGCCCAAATAGAAAAATTGTTCGTCCCGGCGGCCCCGAAAAGCCGATCGTTCCTTTCCCGGCGCACCGAACTCCGTGAGATTTGGGGCATCGATGGCGGCTTCGGCCGCTGGAAAAGGAGCAGCACATCCACGGGCCCGGGTTTCCGGGCGAAGTTTTCAAGCAGCACCCGGAAAGAACCCGGAAAGGAGCTGACATGCCCAGAATAGTGCCCGTGCTCGATCTGAGCCGTCTCGAACAAGGCGCGTCGGAGCGCCGGACGTTTCTGGCGGATCTGCGCTCCGCCTCGCGCGACATCGGTTTTTTCTATTTGGCTGGCCACGGCATCCCATGGGCCGACATCAGCGAGACGCTCGCCGCTTCGCGGGGTTTCTTTGCCTTGCCGGAAGCCGACAAGCTGTCGATAGAGATGGTCAATTCCTCGCAGTTCCGCGGTTATACCCGCGCTGGCGGCGAACTGACCAAGGGCAAGGCCGACTGGCGCGAGCAGCTCGACATCGGCGTCGAGCGCCCGCCCATCGCGCAAGGCCCGGGAATTCCTGCCTGGACGCGGCTGCAGGGGCCGAACCAGTGGCCGTCGGCGTTGCCGGCGCTGAAGCCGGCGCTGCTGGCCTGGCAGGCCAAGGCGACGGCCGTGGCCATTCGTCTGCTCAAGGCCTTCGCGCTGTCGCTCGACCAGGCCGAGGACGCTTTCGATCCGATCTATGGCGGCGAACCCAATCATCGCATGAAGATCGTGCGCTATCCCGGCCGCGAAGCGACCGGCGGCGACCAGGGCGTCGGCGCGCATAAGGACGGCGGTTTCCTGACGCTGCTGCTTCAGGACGACAACAAGGGCCTCCAGGTCGACTATGACGGAAGCTGGGTGGACGTGGATCCGATTCCCGGAACGCTCGTCGTCAACATCGGCGAGCTGCTGGAGCTCGCCTCGAACGGCTATTTGAGAGCCACCGTGCATCGCGTCGTGACGCCGCCCGCCGGCGTCGAACGCATCTCGGTGCCGTTCTTCTTCAGCGCCAAGCTCGATGCCACGATACCGCTGCTCGAGCTTCCCGAGGAACTGGCGGAGCAGGCGCGCGGGCCGGCCAGCGATCCCGACAATCCGCTGTTTCGCGATGTCGGAACCAATGTGCTGAAGAGCAGGCTGCGCTCCCATCCCGACGTTGCGCGGCGTCACTATGCCGATCTGCTTGAGCCCGAGACCCGGGCAGGCTGAGCCATTCGGCAGGTAGAAATTTTTGTAGGACAGCACGATTTTAGAATACTATTCGTCGCCAGCGCACGAAAATGGGCTCAACATAAAAATATCGTTTGAGGTTTCCTCCCATTCCTCCGAACGGTGTTCCCCTCTGAAGGTTATGACCTTCTTTCTGGCCGGGCCGTCTTCGCGCCCGGCCATTTTTCTTTGCCGAAAGCAGTCTTTTTGCAGCCCGGGAAGCGCGATGCCAACGGAACCGCGCCGCGACGATACGCGATTTTGTTGGAAATGCTTTCTTTTGCGTTCTACTTGGGAAGGCGCAACCTTGTCCAATCCAGTCACCACCGCGAAAGAGAGATGCTCATGACATCCAATGTCGCCGTCATTGCCGGAGCGGGATCCGGATTGAGCGCCTCGCTTGCGCGCCTTCTCGCAACGGAAGGTTTTCGTGTCGTGCTGGCCGCTCGCAACATCGAGAAGCTCGACCCATTGCTGGCGCAGACCGGCGCCCAAGCCGTGGCAACCGATGTCTCCGATGCCGCGTCGGTGCAGCGCCTGTTCGAGGTCGCTGACAAGGCCGGCCCGCTGTCGCTCGTGGTCTTCAATGCCAGCGGACGCGCCCGTGGCCCGATCGCCGAACTCGATCCAGAGGCTGTCAGGCAGGCCTTGCTGGTGGGGGCCTATGGCGGCTTCCTGGTTGGCCAGCAAGCGGCCAACCGGCTGCTTTCGCAAGGCTCGGGCTCGATCTTCTTCACCGGCGCGACGGCAAGCGTCAAGGGGTTCGCCGGCTCGGCCGGTTTCGCGATGCCCAAATTCGGCTTGCGTGGACTGGCGCAATCCATGGCTCGCGAACTGGCCCCCAAGAACATCCATGTCGCGCATTTCGTCATCGATGGTGCCATTGCCTCGACCGTGCCGGGAGAGGCTCCCGACCCGCAAGATCGACGGCTATCGCCGGACGCGATCGCCGAGGCCTATCTCGGCATCCATCGCCAGAACCGCAGCGCCTGGACCTGGGAACTCGAGCTCAGGCCCTGGGTCGAGACCTTCTGATCGGCACGGTGACCTATGCAGCTTTCGCGGGGCTTCCATGCAAGGCGGCGGAGAGAGTCGACATTGCATGGGGATGTCACTATATAGCGGCGGCTTCGATGGCTTGTGCCTGGAAACGGCAACGTCATCGGGCAGCTGTTGTGACAGCCATTGAGATGCAAACGGACCTGAAAACCGTAAGAAGCAAGTAGAAGCAGCCTCTCGAGGCGGGACAGGATTCCCGCCAAACGATACCCGCCCCCCCAGAAACAGAAAATGTTCTTCAATCCTCTATTTCCTTTGGCTCTGTGGACCTTGGACGACATCGGCTTGCCGTCCGGTGGCGACTCGGCTGGAATGGGGACATGCATCCTTCACCGGATGCCGACGTTTATGATTACCAACCGGCTTCGCCGCCAGGGAAAAGCAATATGAGTGAGCACGCCATCGAATTCTTGCAGGGATGGATTGGCGAAAAAGTCCATTGCCAGTCCCACGCCAGGATCGAGAAGCAGGCCGAGACGCTGGCCAGGGAATGCGCTGCCAAGGCGGCCGAGGTCGGCATACCGCTGGAGGATATCCAGGAAGAAGTCGGCGATATCCAGGAACTCATCGCCTCCCGGCTCGAGGAAGCGGCCGAGGCCGACGAGCACCAGCAGGCCGCGAGCAAGGCCGCGGAATAATTCAGGAGCAATCCTGTATGAATACGCGGACCATTCGGTCCGCGTATTTGTCTCAGCCGAATTTCTCCTTCAGCCACGCCTTCGGCAGCGCCGGCACGAAATTGCCGTCGCGGCCGGTCATGTCCTCGTTGGCGACCATCGCATTGAGGACGGCTTCCTCGACGCCCTGGACCACGGCATCGAAGAACGGATCGATGTCGCTGTCAGGAATGAACTCGGCGCGAGCGATCCGGCCCGGCGGCGCCAGGGCCGCGTCGGGATTGGCGGTAGAGAAGGCGAGGAAGATGTCGCCGGAACTGTGATAGCCGAAGCCGCCGGTCATGGCGACGCCGAGCGGCACACGGCGGGCCAGCCGCTTCATCTGATGCGGCAGGAACGGTGCGTCGGTGGCAATAACGGCGATGATCGAGCCTTTTTCGGCACGTGGCGTGCCTTCGCGGATCGCGGGTTCGACGAGCTCCGGCCCGGCGCGCAGGCCTCGAAGCGTGAAATTGCGCCGCTTGCCGAAATTCGCCTGCACGAAGGCGCCGACAGTATAGGCACGCCCTTGCCATTCGGTGATGCGCGACGCGGTGCCCGAACCGGCCTTGAAGCCGAAGGCGATCATGCCGGTGCCGCCGCCGACGCTGCCTTCCTCGATCGGTCCGCTGGCGGCACCGTCGAGCGCCTCGGCAACATGCCCTGATGTCACGTGGTGGCCGTTGATGTCGTTGAGGAAGCCGTCATAGGTTTCCGCTGCCACCGGCAGTCCCCAGCCGCTGTCGAGTGCGGCTGGCAGCACCTTGCTCATCCAGCGCAGCGTACCGTCGCGCGAAACGCCGCAGGAATGCGTGTTGGTGACGGTGATGGGGAAGTTGAAGGCGCCGGTCTCCTCGACGATATGCGAGCCGGTCAGTTCGCCATTGCCGTTCTGGCTGAAGATGCCGGCGAAGACCGGTGTGGCAAGGTCGGCCCGCGGCCTGGGCAGGATCGCGGTCACGCCGGTGCGCACCGGTCCCTGGCCTACGACGAGCGGGCCGTCGCCTGAAATCAGCGTGGAATAGCCGACCGACACTCCAGCCACGTCGGTGATCGCGTTGAACGGGCCGGGCGTGCCGTCGAAGCCGATGCCGAAGCTTCGCGCGCGCGGCTTGCCGGAGGGCGTTTTGTGATGATGCGGATTGTCTGTCATGTCACGGTTCAGAATAGGGAGCCCTGGCTGCCGGGCTCCTTGGCCTTGATCGCGGTTTTGGCGGCCGGTCGTGGCCGCGCCGAGCCGCTGGTCGCGACCGCATCTGCCGTCCCGTCGGCGAACTCCAGGGACAGCGCCATCCCCGCCGACAATTCCGCCGCACGCTTGACGACGGCGCCGTCGGCATCCTTCACCAGGGCGAAGCCGCGTGCCAGCACGGCCTTGTGCGACAGCGTCGCCAGCAAGCGGTCGGCCTGGGCGACGCGACTGCGCAGCCGCTCCAGCCTCAGCGATGCCGCATGCGTGCTGCGCCGCGTCAGCGCGGTCAGGAAATCCCTTTGGATCCGCTGCCGCCGCGCCGTGGGCTCTATGGTGATGCGGCCCTGCAGCGCCGCCAGTTGCTGCCGGTGCCGCTGCAGCGACGCCCGGGCGCATTTCGGCAACTGATCCGCGGCGCGATTGAGCTCCGCGCGCCGGGCCCTCGTCAGCGTGCGCAACGCGCCCTGTGCCCGCAGGAGATTGCGCTCGTTGGTCCGCCACGCCTCGGCAATTCGCTGCGACAGCATTGCCGGCGTCAGTTTCAGGGCGAGGAAGCGTCCGCGCTTTCGTTCGGTCGAAACCATGAGGCCGCGCCCGAGCCGGCTCGCCGCCTCGTCGAGGCGACGACGTGGCAGCGCCAGCAACTGATCGGGCGAGGGCAGCGCACGCGCCGCCGCGCGCACGGACTGGCGCTTGCGCTCGAAATTGCGCGAAACCGCAGCCTTGAGCCGCGCGCCGAGACTGGCGAGCGTCGCTTCGAGGTCGGCCTTCACCGGAACGGCGATTTCGGCCGCCCCCGTCGGCGTCGGCGCCCTCACATCCGCGACGAGGTCGATCAGCGTCCAGTCGGTTTCGTGGCCGACGGCCGAGATCACCGGAATGGCGGAGGCGGCGACGGCACGGGCCAGCGCCTCGTCGTTGAAGCCCCACAGGTCCTCGAGGCTGCCGCCGCCGCGCGCCACGATCAGCAGGTCCGGGCGCTCGATGGTGCCATCCCTTGCCAGCGCGTTGAAACCGGCGACGGCGGAGGTCACTTCGGCACCGGCGGTTTCGCCTTGCACCCGCACCGGCCAGACGAGCACATGCAGCGGAAAACGATCCTTGATCCGGTGGATGATGTCGCGGATGACGGCACCCGTGGGCGAGGTGACGACGCCGATGACGCGCGGCATGAAGGGCAGCAACCGCTTGCGGCCTCCCTCGAACAGTCCTTCGGCCTGCAGCCGGCGCTTGCGTTCCTCCAGCAGCGCCATCAAGGCTCCGGCGCCCGCCGGTTCCAGATTGTCGATGACGATCTGGTAGTTGGATTTGCCGGGATAGGTGGTGAGCCTGCCGGTGGCGATCACCTCCATTCCTTCTTCGGGGCGGAATTTCAGCCGGCCCATCGTGCCTTTCCACACCACGGCGTCGAGCCGAGCGCGGTCGTCCTTCAGCGTGAAATAGGCATGGCCGGAGGAGTGCGGCCCGCGATAACCCGAGATTTCACCGCGCACCCGCACATTGCCGAAGGCATCCTCGACCGTGCGCTTCAGGGCGCCTGATATTTCGCTCACCGTATATTCGGTGGCGTTGCTGCGTGATTCGGATGCTGCTTCGCTCATCGGCCGATTGGGGGGTGGTTGCGCGCCGGCGTCAAGCTGGCTGTTTTCAGGTCAGCGTTCAGATGCGTCTGATCGCCTACCAGCCCGGCAGGATCTGGTTCGGCTTGGTTCGCCGCATCTTGCTGAAGGCGAGTGCCGCGAAATCGAACGTTCCCGCCTCTTCGCCAAGCGGCACCGAGATGTTGTCCAGGCTTTCCGAGATGTGCCGGGCCAGTGCATCGACGATCTCCGGCCGCGAGGTTTGGCCGCGCATGATGCCGATGCGGCAGTCGGGCAGGGCGCCGAAGCCGTCGGCCTCGCCCAGCACCCGCATGCCGGGCCTGAGCGCGCATTCCGGCAGCACCGAGATCGCCAGGCCCGACAACACCGCAGCGGTGATGACCGTTGCGGAAAAACTGGTGAACAGGATGCGGTAGTCGCGGTTCTGCTGGTCAAGCACGTCGACGGCGGCGCGCCGCCAGATACAGTTTGGCCGGCCAAAGGCCATCGGCAGCGTTTCCTGCTCGTGCGTGGCATGGTTGGCCGAGGTGACCCACAGCAGCGGTTCGCGCCGCACCACCTCGGACTGGCCGCGCACGTCGTTATGCGTCACCAGCGCCAAGTCGAGATTGCCGCGCTTGATGTGTTCGACCAGCCCCGGCGTCGGTTCGCAGACGACGGTCAGTTCGACGCGTGGATTGGAACGCGTGAAGCGCGCCATGATCTCGGGCAGGAAACGGTCGGCGTAGTCGTCCGGCGTACCGATCCGGATGGTGCCTTCGAGTCGCCGGTCGTCGAAGGCAGCCAGCGTTTCGCGGTTGAGATAGAGCAGCCGTCTTGCGTAGGAAAGCAGTTTGTCGCCTTCCTCCGTCAGTCGGTTGCTGCGCCCCTCCTTTTCGAACAGCGGCTTGCCGATCCGCTCCTCCAGCCGGCGCATCTGCATCGACACCGCCGACTGGGTGCGGTGCACCTCTTCGGCCGCCCGGGTGAAACTGCCAGTGTCGGCGATCGAGATGAAGGTCTGCAACTGATCGAGATCGAGCGGCGCTTTCATCGGCATGATCCATCACTGGTGTTGATGCTTAAGATTAGAAACATTCGTTGGATTAATCAATCGAGCAATGGCAAATTACTGATGTCCACATGAAGGCATGTGAATCGAAGCCGGAACGGCCGCTGTCGCCAGCGCCGATCGCCTGGTTTTGCCCGTTCGAGTCTGAAGGAGACCGACATGGTTACGTTTGATTTCGCCACCGAGACCTCGCGCATCACCACGCGTCCGGCCGTTGCGACGCGCGCGATCAATGCGGTCTCCAATGTCTATCAGGCCTGGAAAAACCGCCGTGCCTTCTATCGCCTCGGCGAGATGTCGGACGCCGAGCTTGCCGATATCGGCCTGACGCGCGCCGACCTGCACGTCGCCATCGACGTGCCGTTTGGCCGCGATCCGACGGCGATGCTGCGCGAAATCGCCAGCGATCGCGTCGAAACCATCGAGGACATCGCCCGCAGGGTGGCCTGATCGGTTGAGTTTCGGTCCCGCTGAACCTTTTCCTCAGTCAGCGCGACAAAGGTTATGCAGGCTTCCCACTCCCTGCCGGTCCCCCGCCGGCCTGCCTGCACGCTGCCCGGTCCTCCCAAGGACCGGGCTTTCTTTTTGCGCTAGGCAAAAGCCAAAACCTGGGCGACGGCTACCGCCGATCCATGCCGCGCTTGAACTGGTCGAAAATCGACTCCATGCCTTTCTGGTAGTCGTCGCGCTGCTGCGCTCCGGTCTCGAACATCTTACCGAACAGATCGTCGAACGGGTTCGTCGGCCTGCCGCTCGGATTGGCCTGCGGCTGCGGCGCCTGGGGCTGCCGCCGAGCTTGGGGCTGCGGCGCCGGCTTCCCGCCGCCTGATACACCGCCATCTTGCCGCAGCATCTCCTCGAAGATCTTGCCCAGCGGACTGTCGCCATAGGGGCTCTGGGTCTGCTGCGGCTGAGGCTGGCCTTGCGGCGGCTGCGCGCCACCGCCGAACATGTCCTGCAGCACCTTGCCGAGCGGATTGTCGCCAAAGGGGTTCTGTGTCTGCTGCGGTTGCGGCTGGGATCGGCTTTGCGGCTGAGGCACGCCGCCGCCGAACATGTCCTGCAGCACCTTGCCAAGCGGGTTATCCATCGGGTCTTGCGATGGCGGGCTCGGCTGCGGCGCCGGCGCCTGGGCGCCGCCCAGGCCGCCTCCCTGGCGCATCATCTGCTCGATGATCTCGCCCAGCGGATTGCTGCCGGCGGCGCCGAAGCCGCTGGCCGCCTGCATCTGCCCCCCGGCCAACTGATTGGTGGTCTGCTTGAACAGCCCGCCCATCATCATCGAGGCCAGGGCCGGCAACATCTGTTGCAGCACCTGCTGGCTGATACCGGTCGCTTGCGCCGCCTGGCCGGCAACCGCGCGCGACAGATCCTTCGAGCCGAACAGATGCCCCAGAATGCCGTTGCCCTCATTGATGCCTTGCGGCGAGAAGGCCCGGGTCGCGTCCTCGAAATACTTGGCGTGCTGGCCGCTCGCCATCGCCGTCATGAAGGCGCCGAGCCCATAGGGATCGGCGGTGTTGCGCCTCAGTCCTTGCGAAAAGGCAGGCAGCAACGCCTCCACCGCAGATTGTGTCTGCTGCATCGAGAGCCCGTATTGTTGGGCAAGCGCCTGCATGCCGCTGCCGTTCTGGGCTTGTGCCAGCATGTCGAACAAGGAAGGCATTGGTCTCTCCTCCGGAAATCCCCGCCGGAGAAGCCTAATTCGTTTCCACCGCCGATTGAAGCGGCTTTTGCAGGAGCTCGGCCGCCTCAAAGCCGAGGGTTAATAGGCGTATTCCATGAACACCGGCTCGATCGAGCCGCCCCAGCGTGTGTGGTAGGCCGACAGCATCTCCTCGGCGCTGGTGGTGCCGCGCGCCACGACCTCGTCGAGCGTGTTGAGGAACGAGGTCTCGTCATAGCCGTCGCGGTTCTTCTTGCCGCGGTTCTTCAGCCCCATGCGCGAGATGGTAAGCACGTCGCGCGCGATGTCGCGCAACGTGGCGTTGCGAAACGGCGCCGAAATGCCTTGTTCGGGCACGGCGTTGCGCATCGCCAGCACTTCCCCGTAGGTCCAGCTCGAGGTCAGCGCCTCGGCCGCATCGAGCGCTGCCTCGTCATAAAGCAGCCCGACCCAGAAGGCCGGAAGGGCGCAGATGCGCCGCCACGGCCCGCCATCGGCGCCGCGCATCTCGAGAAAGCGCTTCAGCCGCACGTCGGGGAAGAGCGTCGACAGATGGTTAGCCCAGTCGCCCATCGTCGGCAATCCGTCCGGGATTTCATTGCGGACGGCCCCGGCCATGAACTGACGGAAGGTGACGTGCGTCATGTCGTGGTACTGGCCGTCGCGGATGACGAAATACATCGGCACGTCGAGTGCCCATTCGACATAATCGGCAAAACCGAAATCGGGCGAGAAGCAGAATTCGAGCAGGCCCGAGCGTTGGTTGTCGGTGTCGCGCCAGATGTCGCCGCGCCAGCTCTGCAAGCCGTTCGGCCGGCTTTCCGTGAAGGGCGAATTGGCGAACAGCGCCGTCGACAGCGGCTGCAGCTTCAGCGACACCTGCATCTTGCGCCGCATGTCCACCTCGCTCTCGAAGTCCAGATTAACCTGGATCGTGCAGGTGCGGTACATCATGTCGAGGCCCTTGGTGCCGACCTTGGGCATGTAGCGCGTCATGATCTCGTAGCGCGACTTCGGCATTTTCGGCGTCTCGGCCAGCGACCATTTCGGGCTGCCGCCAAGGCCAAGGAAGCGGATGCCCATCGGCTCGGCGATCTCGCGCACCTGCGCCAGGTGGGCATTGCCCTCGCGGCAGGTCTGGTGGATCGTCTCCAGCGGCGCGCCGGAGAGTTCGAACTGGCCGCCGGGCTCCAGCGAAATCGCGCCCTGGCCGGTCGGCTCGACCAGGCCGATGATGCGGCCGTCATCGATGATGGGGTCCCAGCCGAGCTTTGACTGCATGCCTTCGAGGATGGCGCGTATGCCGCGCTCGCCGCCATAGGGCACGGGCCCGTTGCCGTCGACGTAGAACGGGAATTTCTCGTGCTCGGTGCCGATGCGCCACTTGTTCCGCGGCTTGTTGCCCTCGGCCAGATGCGCGACGAGTTCGTCCATGCCTTCGATCGGCCGGAAATCGGTTGTGTCGCGCGCCATCATCAAGCCCCTGCGGCGCTATGATCCCGAAATCGACCTCGATTTTCGGGATATGCGCCAAAATCAAAGTACTACAGCGGCCTTTGCGCGTCGACGCGCGGCACTGCAGGGCGGCCGGAAGACCGCCGGCGCTAGATGGACGAAATGTCAGTAGCCGATCAAGCGAAAAATCCTGAGCCAGAGGTCAACAGGAATTGAACGATGCGGCTCTTCCCATCTCCACAAGAGGGGAGGAAGAAACCCTCACCAATCGCCGATTGTGGCCTGCATCACCGCCAGTGCGGCCACGGCGGCCGTATCGGCGCGCAGGATGCGCGGGCCGAGCGGAATGGCAGTAACGAAAGGCAGAGCGCGCAACAGCTTGCGCTCCTCATCGGAAAATCCGCCTTCCGGCCCGACCAGCAGGCCGAGCTTCCTTTCGCTTACCGCTTGCAGCGCGGGCAGGGGATTGTTGGTCGAAGCGTCCTCGTCGCAGAAGACCAGCCGCCGCTCCTTGTCCCAGCCGGTCAGCAGGCGTTCGAACTTTTCCGCTTCCCGCACCTGCGGCACCGCAAGTATGCCGCACTGCTCGGCCGCCTCGACGACATTGGCGCGCAAGCGGTCGATGGAGGGTTTGGCCACTTGCGTGTGCTGGGTGATGACCGGCTGCAGCACGCCGGCGCCCATTTCGACCGCCTTTTGCACCAGATAGTCGAGCCGGCCTTGCTTCAGCGGTGCGAAGCAATAGACGAGATCGGGCAGCGGCGGCTGCGGCCGTTGCCGCGCCAGCACCCTCAGCTTCACCGCCTTCTTGGATTTGGCCGCGATGGCCGCCGACCATTCGCCGTCGCGGCCGTTGAACAACAGGACCTCGGCGCCCTCGCCAAGCCGCAGCACATGCAGAAGATAATGGCTCTGCTGGTGGCCGGCGTCGAACTCGATCTCCGGCCCGAGATCGTCGGGCACGAACAGGCGTTGCATCTTGTAATTGGCGCGCATGGCCGAGGAATGGGCGAGCCGGCGGTTGCCGTCAAGCCTTGGCGGAAGGATGCCAGACGGGTTCGTAGCCTCGCCTCAGCACCCCGATCGTGGTCGGCGGCGTCAGCAGCCGTAGCGACCGATGAGCGAGGTCGTTGAAATCCTGCGGTCCGCAATATCCTGCGAACGACCAGCGCAGCGCCTTGCCGCGACGCAAGGCGTAGGCATTGCCTCCACCCTCGACCATCGTGCCGTCGGGCAGGCCTGCAAGCTCGTCAGCCTCCACCACCGGCGGCTTGCCGCCCGCGGCCAGCCGCTCCTTGTGCAGCCGCTTGTCGACCTGCGGCGCGCGCGGCTCCGTTATGCCGAAGGCTTCGCCGAAGCGACCCACAAAATCCCTGGCCCGTTCGCGCCGGCAGAAGAAGCAGGGCCGATGGCCCGCCGCCAGCGCCGTCACCTCGTCGAGGAAGAACAGTTCCGTCCAGCCCGCCTTGGGTCCCGATAGATCATCACGTCGCCGGTTGCGGCCCATCGGCTCGCGCCGCACGTCGCCGAAGTCGCAGACGCAGATGATCCAGGCGTGAAGCGCCCAGCGTTTTTTCAACAGCGTCCTGGTCTCGGGATCGTGGATGATGCCGCGATTGCCCATGAACAGGCCGCGCTCGGGCACGGCGTGGATAGCGCCGAACGGATCGACCCGGTTTTGCAGTGGCATAGTTTTCTCCGCGCGCCCGCATCTTGGCTGAAATGCCGGCGCCATGATATCGCTCGTCGCATCGTTTTCACGTCAGCAGGGTTTTGCGATGCGGGTGCTGGTGGTCCAGAACTACGACAACACCGGCCTCGGCCAGGTCGGCGCGGCACTTGCGGAAGCCGGTGCCGATCTCGACATCCGCCTTCCTTACAAGGGCGATCCGCTGCCGGATGATGCGAACGACCACGACGCCATGGTGGTGCTCGGCGGCGGCCAGAACGCGCTGGCCGATGAGGAATATCCCTATTTTCCGGCGCTGCTCGAACTGACCCGCGATTTCGCCGGCAAGGACCGCGCGGTGCTCGGCATCTGCCTCGGCAGCCAGCTGGTTGCCCGCGCCTTCGGCGGCGAGAACCGCATCGGCGGCGCCAACGAATTCGGCTGGCGCGGCGTTTCGCTGACGCCGGACGCCAAGGCCGATCCGGTGCTGGCCGAGCTTCCGGAAAAGTTCCCGATCTTCCAATGGCACGACGACACCTTCGTGCTGCCTGAAGACGCCGTGCGGCTCGCCGGCAATGATGTCGCCGAGAACCAGGCGTTCCGCGTCGGCCGCGCCGTCTACGGCTTCCAGTTCCATTTCGAGGCCGATCGGCCGCTGGTGAAGGACTGGAGCACCTCTTTCGCGCCGATCATTGCAGCGCGCCACCCCGACTGGGCCGGCAAGCTCGAGGGCGAAATGGCCCGTAACGGACCGGATGCCGATGCTGCCGGCCTTGCCATCGCCCGCGCATGGGTGGCGACGATCTGAGCATCATCTCTGCGGACCAGGGCGTGGCATAATTGGCACGCGGCGGTGAATCCGCCTGGGGAAAACCGGTTTCGTCCTTGGCTTGTGTACGCCCGCCATCCTAGAAGGCGCGCGCTCTGCATCACCGGTGCAACCGCGACGGACCTTTGTGTGGCCCGTGCGACACACCGCCGATACAGAACGTGCCTAGAAGCGCGAAATCGTCGAAACTTTGAGACGTATTTTCGGTTTCAACGCATTGGTAACCGCCTCGTGCACAGATGCAGGAAGCTCAACAAGAGATGACGTCCGTGAAAGCAGCGCTTCTGTCCTTTGCCATGATGTCCGCCATCGTGATTTGCGGTCTCGGCATCTATGCGGCCGATGCCGCCAACAACCACAACGCCGTCGACGGCTACGGCGTCACCGCTTCGCTGCGCTGAATAGCCGGACCGTTCGCGTCGTTTCCGCGGCGCGCGCCACTCAAGCTTCCCTTATTGTCATTGTCAGAATGCGTTTGTCGGCGTCCTCGACAACGAGCGCGCTCAGCATGCCTGATTGCCAGGCGAGCGTATCGACATTGACGCGGTTGGCCATGACCTCCGCCTCGGGAACGGGCGTGTGGCCGTGCACCACGATCTTCGGGAAAAGGCCGGCGTGATCGTGGAAAACGTCGCGGATCCAGATCAGATCCTGCGGATTCTGGTTCTCCAGGGCAACGCCTGGCCTGATGCCGGCATGGCAGAAGAAGAAGTCGCCGAAGCTGATTGAGAAGGGTAGCGAGCGCAGGAAGTCGATATGGCGTTGCGGTACGGCTTCGAGCAGAGCCTGATGCCCCCGTCTCATCGTCTCCATCCTGCCGAACCAGCCGGCGTCGGCCGCGAGGGGCACACCGTAGGATAGCGCCGTCTGGACCCCGCCATAGCGCATGAAAAGCCCGTCCGGGTCAGGGGTATCGAGAAAATCGAGAAAGCCGAGATCGTGATTGCCGGCAAGCATCAGGTTTCGCGGATCGCGTTTGCGCGCCTCGATCAGGAAATCGACGACGTCCTTGGAGTCCGGCCCACGGTCGACATAGTCGCCGAGGTGGATGACGCGCCAGTCGCGAGCCGGCTTCCATTCGAGCTCGCTCTCGATCCGCTGATGCATGGCGGCCAGCAAATCGAGCCGGCCATGGACATCGCCGATTGCGTAGAGCCGCATGCCGTCCGGTCCGCGCGCGTCCAGGAAATGAATGTCGGGTTCTGCCAACGTATCGCTGTCTCCGTGATCAGGCCGTCGCCGACCTGGCTAGCGCCGGATCTGGTCCTTGCCCATGTCGGTCACCAGACGTTTTCCGCACAGCGCCAATGTGATGTCCATCTCCTTACGGATGATTTCCAGCGCTTTGGTAACGCCTTCCTTGCCGAGCGCGCCCAGGCCGTAGAGAAACGGCCGGCCGATATAGGTGCCCCTGGCGCCGAGGCACAGTGCCTTCAGCACGTCCTGGCCGGAGCGGATGCCGCCATCCATGTGCACCTCGATCCTGTCGCCGACCGCGTCCGCGATTTCCTCCAGCGCCATGATCGACGAGGATGCGCCGTCCAACTGACGCCCGCCATGGTTGGAAACGACGATCGCGTCGGCGCCCGTTTCAGCGGCCATCAATGCGTCTTCCTTGTCGAGAATGCCTTTCAGGATCAGCTTGCCGCCCCAGCGTTCCTTGATCCAGGCGACATCCTTCCACGACAGATGCGGGTCGAACTGCTCCGTCGTCCATGACGCCAGCGAAGCCACGTCGCCGACGCCCTTGGCGTGGCCGACGATGTTGCGGAACGTGCGGCGCTTCGTGCCGGCCATGCCCATCCACCAGCGCGGACGGACCGCGATGTTGGCGATGTTGGCCAGCGTCATCTTGGGCGGCGCCGAAAGTCCGTTGCGGACATCCTTGTGCCGTTGGCCGAGGATCTGCAGGTCGAGCGTCAGCACCAACGCCGAGCATTTCGCCGCTTTTGCCCGGTCGATCAGGTCGAGCACGAAGTCCTTATCGCGCAGCACGTAAAGCTGGAACCAGAACGGCTTCTTCGTCACCGACGCGACATCCTCGATCGAGCAGATGCTCATCGTCGACAGCGTGAACGGCACGCCGAATTCCTCGGCCGCCTGCGCCGCCAGCATCTCGCCGTCGGCATGCTGCATGCCGGTCAGGCCGGTTGGGGCCAGCGCCACCGGCATGGCCACCTTCTCGCCGATCATGGTCGATTCCAGTGAGCGGTTGCTCATGTCGACCAGCACGCGCTGGCGGAACTTGATCTTCTGGAAGTCCTCCTCGTTGGCCCGGTAGGTGCTCTCGGTCCATGCGCCGGAATCGGCATACTCGAAGAACATCCTGGGCACGCGCCGTCGCGCCAGGTCCTTGAGGTCGGCAATGGTGAGAATGTCGCTCATCGTGTCCCCGCTTGATCGATATCGTTCAGGAGCGTTTGCGCGCCGGTTCGGCATCGCCGGCTTCAGAGCGTTGCCTGAGCCTGAGCCGCGATACGCGCTGCCAGTCGCCGCTGCGCTCGGCTTGCGCCATCGACCGCTCGACATAGATCATGTGGTCCATCGCCGCCTGCCGCGCGCCGGCCGGGTCACCGGCCTTGACCGCGATGTGGATCGCCCGGTGCTGGGCCAGCAGCGCATCGCGCGCGCCGGGCACGGTGAACACCAGCAACCGGTTCTGGAACACGCCTTCCGACAGCAGCCTGTAGCAGGAGCGCAGCGTATGCAGGAGCAGGATGTTGTGCGCGCATTCGCAGATCGCATGATGGAACTCGACGTCGATCTCGGCTTCGTCGTCGAAATCCCCGGTGCGGTGCGCTTCGTCCATGCGTGCCATGATGCGGTCGAGCAGGGCCAGGTCCTCCGGCGTGGCGCGCCGCGCCGCATATTCGGCGGCGATCCCCTCCACCTCGCGGCGATATTCCAGG
Organism: Mesorhizobium sp. B2-5-11; assembly: GCF_006440835.1. NCBI lineage: Bacteria > Pseudomonadati > Pseudomonadota > Alphaproteobacteria > Hyphomicrobiales > Phyllobacteriaceae > Mesorhizobium > Mesorhizobium sp. B2-5-11. The sequence goes on along the minus strand of NZ_VFUK01000015.1, from coordinate 70,660 downwards.
TAATCGGCCACCGCCTTGCGATGCGTCGAGATCAGGTCCGCCACCGGCTTGGTGAACAGCTGGCCGATGATGTCGGCGACATATGTGCCGCCGCCCGGCCGCGTCGTCAAAAGGCCGCGTCCCTCGAGCGCCTTCAGCGCGTCGCGCAGGATCGGCCGGGACACATCGAACTGGCGCGCCAGCTCGCGCTCGCCAGGCAGCCGGTCGCCGGTGCGCAGCACGCCTTCGAGGACGAGGCTTTCGATCTGCTGCACCACCTCGTCGGCGGTTCGCGAGTGCTCGATCCTGGAAAAAATGTCGCTCAACGGCATGCCTGGGAGTGTTGAACCGGTGTCGCGCAAGATAAAGCCAGCGTCGCCAACTGGTCAAATTATTTATCCAATTGGTTGAAGCGTGCCGGTTCCCCGCTCGCGCCCCTATCCTCTTCGGCTAAACTTTGCTGTTTGCGTCAGGAGCCTATTGGCTCTAGAGACGCAACTGCAAGAGGGTTCAAAGAAACCCGGGGAACAAGCCGTGTCGCACGATCCTTCCAATCTCGAATTTCAGCCGCGCGCCAAGGGCAGCGTGCTCGGCTTTCCGGCGCATGAGGGACGGCCCGGCGCGCTGGGCGAGGTCCATGCCCGTCCGCACCCGCTGGTCGAGAAGCCGCGTGTGCTGATCCAGCTCGCCTTCATGACCGAGGGTGGCGCCGGCGTCGATCATTCGGTGCTTTCCGAGCTGTCGCGTCGCCTCGGCATCGCCGCGCCCGACCGTCAGGCACGCCATCACGCCATGAGATGGGGCCAGGGCTCGCTGCGCTGGGAGCGGCATACCGAATTCTCCACCTATCTGTGGGAAGGGCCGCTTGCCGAAGGCGGCAAGGGCCAGGAGGATTCGCCGTTCGGCAACGGATTTTCTCCACCCGGAACCGTTATTTCAGGCATCCGGCTCGAGATCCGCAAATGGACGCAGGCGGGCGAGCGGTCGATCGCCGGCTTCGATCCGACCAGCCTCTGCTATTCGCTGGTCGAACGCGGCAATGCAGCAATCGTCACCGATTTCCGCCAGGATGGCGACGGCCTAACCCGTATGCTGATCCTTGACCGCGCCCTGACGCCGGCCAGCACCGGCGCCTTGTCGCAGCGGCTGATCGACATCGAGACCTACCGCACGCTGGCCATGCTCGGCCTGCCGTTGGCGCTGGCCTTGTCCGGCCGCGCCCGCCGTATCGAGGACAGGCTGGCCCAGATCACGCTGGAGATGAAACTCGCCGAGACCCGCGACAGCCAGAAATTGCTTGCCGACCTGACCGAACTCGCGGCTGAGTTGGAAGCCGACGCGGCGTCGAGCCTCTACCGCTTCGGTGCCAGCCGTGCCTATGACGGTATCGTCGGCGAAAGGCTGGAAGCGCTCGAGGAAGAAGCCGTACAGGGATATGACACCTGGGCGGGGTTCCTGCGGCGGCGCATGGCGCCTGCCATGCGCACCTGCCGTTCGGTCGAGGAGCGTCAGGCCAACCTGTCGCGCAAGCTGACGCGCGCCACCACGCTGCTGCGCACCTGGGTCGATGTCGAGGTCGAGAAGCAGAACCGCGACCTGCTCGCCTCGATGAACAATCGCGCCCGGTTGCAACTGCGCCTGCAGCAGACCGTCGAAGGCCTGTCGGTCGCGGCCGTTTCCTACTATGTCGTCGGCCTCGTCGGCTATGTCGCCAAGGGCGCCTCGATCTTCGGCCATGCCTTCGCGCCCGAAGTGGTCACGGCGGCGTGCGTGCCGCTCGCCATCCTGCTGGTCTGGTGGGGCGTGCGGCGGGTGCGGCGCATGCATTCCGAGCCGACGAAACATCCGGGCGAGTAGGCGCGCCTTTACTTCCCACAGGGTAAAGCGCGCCAGCGGCAGATTGCCGCTACGGAAGGCGTCCGTTGCGTCCGTGTCCGCTCTCGGTCAAAGCGGGGTTTGCAACCGACGCCCTTCACTGGTAAAAGATTTTGACCAGTCACGCGAGATGAGGCTGCCGATGTCCGGCCTTGCCATGCCCAAGCCAGACGACGCCACGATGCGCCGGCGCGGCGAGATCGTCGCCGACATGCGCATTATCGTGCCGGGCGAGGGTGTGGTCGACGCGGCCAACGAAATGCGCGCCTTCGAGAGCGATGGCCTGACCGCCTACCGGCAATTGCCATTGGTCGTGGTGCTTCCCGAAACGGTGGCACAGGTTTCGCGCGTGCTGAAATACTGCAATGACCGCAACATCCGCGTCGTGCCGCGCGGCTCCGGCACCTCGCTGTCGGGCGGTGCGCTGCCGCTGGAGGACGCGGTGCTCCTGGTCATGAGCCGCTTCAACCGCATTATCGAGATCGATTTCCCCAATCGCATCGTCGTCGCCCAGCCGGGCGTCACCAATCTCGGCATCACCACCGCCGTCGAGCAGGAGGGTTTTTACTACGCCCCCGACCCATCTTCCCAGATCGCCTGCTCGATCGGCGGCAATGTCGCCGAAAATTCCGGCGGCGTGCACTGCCTCAAATACGGCCTGACCGCCAACAATGTGCTCGGCATCGAGATGGTGCTGATGAGCGGCGAGGTGGTGCGGCTCGGCGGCAGGCATCTGGACGCGGAAGGCTACGACCTGCTCGGCGTCATGACCGGCTCCGAAGGCCTGCTGGGCGTCGTCACCGAAGTCATCGTGCGCATTTTGAAGAAGCCGGAGACGGCACGTGCGCTGCTGATCGGCTTCCCGACCAGCGAGCAGGGTGGCCAATGCGTCGCCGACATTATCGGCGCCGGCATCATTCCAGGTGGCATGGAGATGATGGACCGTCCGGCGATTCATGCGGCGGAGGATTTCGTCCATGCCGGATATCCCCTGGATGTCGAGGCTCTGCTGATCGTCGAGCTCGATGGGCCCAGCGTCGAGGTCGATCATCTCATCACCGCGGTCGAGGCGATCGCCATCCGCAACGGTTCGACCACCTGCCGCATTTCGCAGTCGGAGCAGGAGCGATTGAGCTTCTGGGCAGGGCGCAAGGCTGCCTTCCCCGCGGTCGGCCGTATCTCGCCCGACTATTATTGCATGGACGGCACCATCCCGCGCAAGGAACTGCCGCGCGTGCTGGCCGGCATGCGCGAGCTCTCCGAAAAATACGGGCTCGGCGTCGCCAATGTCTTCCATGCCGGCGACGGCAATCTGCACCCGCTGATCCTCTATGACGCCAACGTGCCGGGCGAACTCGACAAGGCCGAGAGTTTCGGCGCCGACATATTGCGGCTGTGCGTCAAGGTCGGCGGCGTCTTGACCGGCGAGCATGGGGTGGGCGTCGAGAAACGCGACCTGATGCCGGAAATGTTCAACCAGATCGACCTCGACCAGCAGATGCGGGTCAAATGCGCCTTCGATCCCAATCATCTGCTCAACCCGGGAAAGGTGTTCCCGCAACTGCGCCGCTGCGCGGAGCTGGGGCGCATGCATGTGCATCGCGGACAGATGGCGTTTCCGGACATTCCGAGGTTTTGAGGGTTATGTCAGCGCCTGAACGCCCCCCTCTGTCCTGCCGGACATCTCCCCCTCACGGGGGGAGATTGGCAGCTTCGTCGCTTCGCCCTTCCGCCAACGCTGGAGATTGGCGAAACCCGGCGCGGCATCCAATCTCCCCCCTTGAGGGGGAGATGTCCGGCAGGACAGAGGGGGGCGCGAAGGAACGCGGCATTCCCGCATATTGCGCATCGGCGCCATGACCACCTTCACTCCCATCACCCCTTCCGAAGTCCTCTCCACCGTCGCCTGGGCGGCGGCGGAAGGCTCGCCGCTCGAAATCCTCGGTCACGGCTCCAAGCGCGGCATCGGCCGTCCGCTGCAGACGGAGCACACGCTCGACCTGTCGAGGCTCGCCGGGGTCACGCTCTATGAACCAGCCGAACTGGTGCTGTCCGCAAAGGCCGGCACGCCGCTGGCCGAAATCGAGACGCTGCTGGCGCAAAACGGCCAGCAACTCGCTTTCGAGCCGATGGACTACGGCCCGCTGCTCGGCGGCGAGCCGGGCAAGGGCACGCTTGGTGGTGCGCTTGCAGCGAACCTCTCCGGCCCGCGCCGGCTGAAAGCGGGGGCGGCGCGCGATCACATCCTGGGCATCCATGTGGTTTCCGGGCGCGGCGAGGCCTTCAAATCCGGGGGCCGCGTGGTGAAGAACGTCACCGGTTATGACTTGTCCAAGCTGATGGCCAACAGTTGGGGCACGCTGGCTGTGTTCACCGACGTCACCTTCAAGGTGCTGCCGTCGGCCGAGACCGAGGTTACGCTCGCCATCCGCGGCCTGCTCGACGATGCGGCCGCCGCGGCCATGGCCCTGGCGCTCGGCTCCAGTGCTGAAGTATCGAGCGCCGCGCACCTTCCGGAGCGGATTGCCGCACGGGTTGCCGCAGGTGCGCTCGGCAATGATGCGGCCACGCTGCTTCGGGTGGAGGGTTTTGGCCCCTCCGTCGCCTATCGCATCGCCGCGCTGAAGGCGTTGCTCGGAAATGCCGGACCACTGGAGGAGATTTGCAGCGAAGCGTCAGCTGCCCTGTGGCGTGACGTGCGCGATTGCAGGCCTTTCGCGGACAACAACGACAAACCGCTCTGGCGCGTATCGATGGCGCCTGCCCAGGCGCACCAGATGGTTTTGACGCTGCGCATGCAGGCCGCCGTCAGCGCCTTCTATGACTGGCAGGGCGGACTGGTGTGGCTGCGCATGGAGGAGGGTGACCCGGAAGCGACGCTGCTGCGCGGACTTCTGAGAAAACATGGCGGCGGCCATGCGACATTGGTGCGCGCGGCTCCTTCGCACCGCGCCGCCCTGCCGGTGTTCGAGCCGCAGGCTCCCTCACTGGCAGCGCTCAGCCAGCGGCTGAAGCACGAATTCGACCCCAAGAACATCCTCAATCCCGGCCGCATGGCCTAGGACATCAAGAGATGCAGACCAATTTCTCGCCCGCACAGCTTGCCGACCCGCATGTCGCCGAGTCGGAAAAGATTCTGCGCAAATGCGTGCATTGCGGCTTCTGCACCGCCACCTGTCCAACCTATGTGACGCTGGGCAACGAGCTCGATTCACCGCGCGGGCGCATCTACCTGATCAAGGACATGCTGGAAAACGGCCGCCCGGCCGACAAAGAGATCGTCACCCATATCGATCGCTGCCTTTCCTGCCTCGCCTGCATGACCACCTGCCCGTCTGGCGTCAACTACATGCATCTGGTCGACCATGCCCGCGCCCATATCCAGCAGACCTATAGGCGGCCGCTGCTCGATCGCCTGACCCGCGCCATGCTGGCCTTCGTCCTGCCCTATCCCCCGCGTTTTCGCGCCGCGCTCAAATTGGCGAAACTGGGCAAGCCGTTCATCGGCCTGTTCGAGAAGATCCCGGCATTGAAGCCGCTTGGCGCAATGCTCAAGCTCGCGCCGGAATCGATCCCGGGAGCATCGCCGATGGCTTCGCCGGGCACCCATACCGGGCAGGGGGCGAAGAGGGGCCGCGTCGCCATCCTCACCGGTTGCGCGCAATCGGTGCTCGATCCCGCCATCAACGACACGACCATTTCACTGCTGACGCGGCTTGGCGTCGAGGTCGTGGTGCCGCCGGGCGAGGGCTGTTGCGGCGCGCTCGTCCATCACATGGGCCGCGAGCAAGCCGCCCTTGCTTCTGCAAGGCAAAATGTTGATGCCTGGACCCGCGCGATTGAACAAGGCGGGATCGATGCCATCATCATCACCGCGTCGGGCTGCGGCACGACCATCAAGGATTACGGTTTCATGCTGCGGCTTGATCCGGCCTACGCCGAAAAGGCTGCACGTGTCTCCGCGCTGGCCAAGGACATTACCGAATACCTGACCGCCATCGACCTGCCCGAACCGGTGCGCAAGCCGGGCACGGTCGTCGCCTATCATTCGGCCTGTTCGATGCAGCACGGCCAGAAGATCACCCGCCAGCCTAGGGAATTGCTGGCCAAAGCCGGTTTCATCGTGCGCGAGCCGCGCGAAGGGCATTTGTGCTGCGGTTCGGCCGGCACATACAACATCCTGCAGCCGGAGATTTCGGCCAGGCTGCGCGACCGCAAGGTGAAAAACATCGAGGCTACCGGCGCTTCGGTCGTCGCCACCGGCAATATCGGCTGCATAACGCAGATCGCATCCGCCGCGAAGCTGCCGGTGGTGCATACGATCAAGCTGCTCGACTGGGCCTATGGCGGGCCGAGGCCGGAAGGTGTCGCCGAACCCGGCCTGATCGCCGCTGAGTAGGGGCCGCCCCGGCGTTATTCGGCCGCCAGCCTGTCGATCGTGCCGTAGGTCGCCTCGTAGAGCGCGCGCTGGCGGCTGAGCGCCACCATCGTGTTGCGCAGCAGGATCGCAACGGTGATCGGGCCGACGCCGCCCGGCACCGGCGTGATCCAGGAGGCCACGTCCTTCACGCTGTCGGTGTCGACGTCGCCGACGATACGGGTGGAACCGTCCGGCAGCGTCTCGGAATTGATGCCGATATCGATGACGGCCGCACCCGGCTTTACCATGTCGGCCTTGATCAGGCGCGGCTTGCCGACGGCGACGAACAGCGCATCGGCGCGGCGCGCGTGCGCGGCGACCGAGCGCGTCATGTGGTGACAGACCGTGACCGTCGCGCCTTCGCTCATCAACAGGAAGGCGATCGGCTTGCCGACGATCTCGGAGTGGCCGACCATCACCACTTCCAGGCCCTTGAGGTCGAGGCCGGTTTCCTTGAGCAACTCGACCGAGGCGGCCGCCGTGCAGGGCGCCAGATCGAGCTGGTTGTAGACGATGTTGCCGATCGAGGCCGGATGCATGCCTTCGACGTCCTTCAGCGGATGCACCGCCGCCTGCAACGTCCTGATCGGGATATGTGCCGGCACCGGCCGCTGGATGATGATGCCGGTAACGCGCGGATCGGCGTTCAGGCCGTGGATCGCCGCTTCCAGTTCGCCCGCGGTGATGGTGGCGGGAAAGCGCCGTTCGTCGAAATCGATGTCCGCCAGCTCTGCCTTGGCGCGCTGGTTTCGTACATAGACATCCACCGCCGCCGTATCGCCGACGGTGATCGACACCAGTTTGGGCGGGAACCCTTCGGCCCTTGCGATCGCCGCATCCTCGCGCACGGAGGCGATGATGCGCCGGGCAACCGGGCCGCCCTTGAGATAGCGGCTGTCGTCGGACAGTGACATGATCGGACTCTTCTGACCTGAGCGTTGCCTTGCCATAGCAAAAGAACAGCGGCAATGGCAGCACGAATGCGAACCGTCATGCCTTTTGCGCGACGTGCGGGCGCGGCAGTGCTTCGTCCGAAACGGAAAGGGCAGCACGGTTTCCCGTGCCGCCCTTTCTGACCGGCCGCATCCCCATACGGCCCGTCCCCCGTTATTCCTTCCGATCCCGGGAAGCGCTGCGCTTCCGGATCGGGTGATTCGCAGCAACTATTATATCACCTCGACAGTGGTTCCGACATCGACCCGTTCATAAAGGTCGACGACATCCTCGTTGCGCATGCGGATGCAGCCCGACGACACGGCGCCGCCGATCGTCCAGGGCTGGTTGGTGCCGTGGATGCGATATTCCGTACTACCGAGATAGAGCGCGCGCGCGCCGAGCGGGTTCTCCATGCCCCCGGCCAGGTAGGTTGGCAGGTAACGCCCCTTGGCGGCCTCGCGCTTGATCATCGCGGCCGGCGGGCGCCAGTCCGGCCAGACCCGCTTGTTGGTGATCTTGTGCGTGCCCGACCATTCGAAGCCCGGCTTGCCGGTGCCGACGCCATAGCGCCGCGCCTTGCCGTTCTTTTCGACCAGATAGAGGAAGTTCTGGGTCGTATCGATGACGATGGTGCCCGGCTTCTGGGAGCCGTCATAGGCGACTTCCTGCGGCAGGTAGATCGGATTGATCTGCGGGCGCGCGACCATGCGCTTGGCCGGGGCCTGCACGGCCGCCGTTTGCACGCGGTCGGGCTGCGCATAACGCGGGCGCGGCTGCTGCGCGACCTGCCGGTTCTGCCGCACGATCCCCGGCGCTTGGCCAAGCTGCAGCACCCAGGGGGCGGAAAGGTCGGGGCTCACCATCACCGGCGGTCTGTCGGCATAGCGGTCTCCGGCCGTGGAAGGTGTGACGCCTGCGGCAAACGCAGCCACGGCGCCGAGCACGGAAAACAAAACTCTCTTCATCGGGAAAGCACCTTGATCGTCTGACAAACCGGGTGGAAACCACCTCCCGGTTCAGCGATCATTGGCGCGGGAACAGCAACCGAAACATGAATCGGAATGTGTAAAATGCGGAACTGTCGGTAAACCTTTTGGTGTGGTTACCGCCGCGTTCAGGAATCTGGTAAAGCCAAGGTAAAGCAGCGCAACCAGCGCGTTAACGAATGGAATTCTCGCCATGGACAAGGAAAGAACCGGCCTTCTCGCCGGACCCGACGGTGTCGCGCGCTGCTTCTGGCACGGCAATCTGCCCGACTACCTGCATTACCATGACCATGAATGGGGCCGCCCGGTGGCGGACGACCGCCGGCTGTTCGAGAAGATCTGTCTCGAAGGCTTCCAGTCGGGCCTGTCCTGGCTGACCATCCTGCGCAAGCGGGAGAATTTTCGCGCCGCTTTCGCCGGCTTCGATTTCGACAAGGTCGCCGCCTTCACCGACAAGGACGTCGAGCGCCTGCTCGGCGATGCCGGCATCATCCGCCATCGCGGCAAGATCGTCTCAACCATCAACAACGCCAGGCGTGCCCGCGAAATGGCCGATGAATTCGGCTCGCTCGCTGCCTGGTTCTGGAAGTTCGAACCCGGCAGGGAGGAACGGCCGCAGGTGGTCGACCTCGCCCATCTGCGCGCCAATCCGACCACGGCGGTCTCGATCCGCATTTCCAAGGATCTGAAGAAGCGCGGCTGGACCTTCGTCGGCCCGACCACGGTCTACGCCTTCATGCAGGCGATGGGCCTGGTCAACGATCATCTCGAGGGGTGTGTGTGCCGCAAAGAGGTCGAGAAAGAACGGAAGGCTTTCAAACGGCCGAAATAGCCTCAGGCGCCGTTGGCACTTCCCAGGAACAGGTCGGCGACGATCGCGACCACGGTGGCGACGGTTGGATAGATCACCAGCAGGCCGGTCACCAATGCGTCGCGCAGGGAAGGTCCGGTATCGGCGTGTACCTCGAACGGTCCGGCCGGCTGGCCGATCATGCTGGGAGCTTGGACATCTGCGGCGCGCAGGCGTGCCGGCATGTCGCCCGCATCCCTGTTGTCGTGAAATTCCACCGCGCTCATCATGTCCCGAACCCCTCCATTGCGGTGCGCTGTATCGGCCTCGATTATGTCGGCACGATGCCGCGCCGATGGCGGGATTGTTTCATTTTCGGTGCGTTTTTGTTTCGGCGAACGCCCGCGTGCCTTCTCGCATGCATGGAGACAGCGCCTGCCACCGGCCTTGCCCGGTAGGACCTGTTCGGTTAGGACACGCCCGTTGCGAAAATCGCAACGCTGTTGAGTTTTCAGCAACACGAAACACCGGGCGAATCCATGGCCGACAAATCGGAAAAGACGAAAGCGCGGCTGCCGCGCGGTTTTGCCGACCGCAGCGCCGAAGATATCCGCGCCGTCGAGAAGATGATGGCGACCATCCGCTCGGTCTACGAACTCTACGGTTTCGAACCCGCCGACCAGCCGCTGATCGAATACACCGATGCGCTCGGAAAATTCCTGCCCGACCAGGACCGGCCGAACGAAGGCGTGTTCTCCTTCCAGGACGATGACGACCAGTGGCTGTCGCTGCGCTACGACCTGACCGCGCCGACGGCGCGTTTCGTCGCCGAGAATTTCGAGCGCCTGCCAAAACCCTATCGCAGCTACCGTTCCGGCTGGGTGTTCCGCAACGAGAAGCCCGGTCCCGGCCGCTTCCGCCAGTTCATGCAGTTCGACGCCGACACGATCGGCACGCCGGGCGTCGCCGCCGACGCCGAGATGGCGATGATGATGGCCGATGTGATGGAAGCGCTCGGCATCAAGCGCGGCGACTACGTCATCCGCGTCAACAACCGCAAGGTGCTGGACGGCGTGCTCGAGGCGATCGGCCTCGGAGGTGAAGGGAATACGAGTCGTCGGCTGACCGTGCTGCGGGCGATCGACAAGCTGGACAAGCTCGGGCCGGAAGGCGTGCGGCTTCTCTTGGGACCAGGGCGCTGGGACGGCGGCAAGGAAGGCGAGGGCGACTTCGCCAAAGGCGCCGGGCTGAATGATACGCAAGCCGAGGCGGTTCTTCTGGCGACGGCGCGAAACGCGCAGGCCGGCCAGGATGCCAGCGTCGGTGCGAACGCCGTCTACCAGGAGGGCGTTGGCGAGCTCGCGACCATCGAGGCCCTGGTCAGGGCGGCGGGATACGGCGAAGATCGCGTCGCCATGGACCGCTCCGTGGTGCGCGGCCTCGAATACTACACCGGCCCGGTCTTCGAAGCCGAGCTCCTGGCCGAGATCCCCAACGAGGATGGCCAGATCGTGCGCTTCGGTTCAGTCGGGGGCGGCGGCCGCTATGACGGGCTGGTGTCGCGCTTCCGCGGCGAGCCGGTGCCGGCGACCGGTTTTTCCATCGGCGTTTCCAGGCTGATGACGGCGCTGAAGAACCTCGGCAAGCTCGACAACGCCGACGTGATCGCGCCGGTCGTCGTGCTGGTGATGGACAGGGACACCGACAGCCTCGGCCGCTACCAGAAGATGGTGGGCGAGCTGCGTGCCGCAGGCATTCGCTCCGAAATGTATCTCGGCGGCGCCGGCATGAAGGCGCAGCTCAAATATGCCGACCGTCGCGGCTGCCCGGTCGCGATCATCCAGGGCGGCGACGAGCGCGCCAAGGGCGAATTGCAGATCAAGGACCTGATCGAAGGCGCGCGCCTGTCGGCCGAGATCACGGATAATGCCGAATGGCGCGCCGCCCGCCCGGCACAGGTCACGGTGGCGGAAAGCGAGCTGGTGGCGCAGGTGAGAAAGATCCTGGCGGAGCAGGCAGCCGACCGCGCGAAGGGTGGCGCTTGAGCACCCCCCTCTGGCCTGCCGGCCATCTCTCCCGCAAGGGGGGAGATTGGATGTCGCGTATGCTTTCGCCAATCTCCGTCGTGGCAGAAAAGGCGCTGCGCTCGAAGCTGCCGATCTCCCCCCTTGCGGGGGAGATGTCCGGCAGGACAGAGGGGGGTGCCTCGCGCCCATGCGCTCTATGACCTCCCGCTATCCCGCCATCGCGGCCGACATCGCCGGCCTCTTCGCGACCCGCGACACGCATGCGGTGGAGGTCGCCGTGCTGCAGCCGGCCGATCCGTTTCTCGATATGGCCGGCGAGGATTTGCGCCGCCGCATTTTCCTGACCGAAAGCGAGACCGGGCAGACGCTCTGCCTGCGGCCGGAATTCACCATTCCCGTCTGCCTCGATCATATCGCCAGCCAGGCCGGTACGCCGCGTCGCTACTCCTATCTGGGCGAAGTGTTCCGCCAGCGCCGCGAAGGCGGCAACGAGTTCTTCCAGGCCGGCATCGAGGATCTCGGCGACCGCGACACGGCCGCTGCCGATGCCCGTTCGGTGGCCGACGCGCATGCACTGCTGTCGCTGGCGCTGCCGGGCCAGCAGCTCTCGATCACGCTCGGCGACCAGGCCATCTTCGAGGCGGTGCTGGCGGCTCTCGGCCTGCCGCGCGGCTGGCGCATGCGGCTCGCCCGCGCCTTCGGCTCGGCGACGATGCTGGAGGCAGCCCTTGCCGATCTCGCCAATCCGCCGCGCAACAGCCAGCTCTCCGGCCCGGTCGCGGCACTTGTGCTCGACGGTGACCTGGACGGTCTCTCCGCGCATATAGCCGGCGGCATGGAACAGGCCGGCCTGTCGGCTTCGGCCGGACGCGCGCCGGCCGATATCGCGCGGCGGCTGATCGAAAAGGCCGAGCTGCGCAGCGTGCGGCTGTCCAACGAAGCCTTCGCGGCGCTGAAGACCTTTCTGGCGATCGACGTGCCGCTCGACGGCGCGGCCCAGGCGCTCGAGAGTTTTGCCGGTGCCGCCGGGCTATCGCTCGGGGCCGCGCTGGAAAAATTCGCGGCGCGCGCCAAGGCCGTCGAGGCGAACGGCCTGCCGGCGCAAAAGATCCGCTATGACGCCGCCTTCGGCCGCCCGCTCGATTATTACACCGGCCTCGTCTTCGAGATCGCGGCGCAAGATGGTGAAAGGCCGCTGGCCGGCGGCGGCCGCTACGACCGGCTGCTGACGCTGCTCGGCGCCAAGACGCCGATCCCCGGCGTCGGCTTCTCGGTCTGGCTCGACCGCATCGAGGCATTGCGGGAGCATGCGCCATGATCACGCTGGCGATCCCGTCCAAGGGCCGGTTGAAGGAGCAGGCGCTGGAGGTGCTGGCGAAAGCCGGCCTCGCCATCAGCCTGCCCGGTGACGAGCGCAAATATCACGCCCGCGTCGAAGGCATGGACAATGTCGAGGTCGTTTTCCTGTCCGCCTCCGAAATATCGGGCGAGATCGGGCAAGGTGCCGTCGATCTCGGCATCACCGGCGAGGACCTCGTGCGCGAGAACCTCGCCGACTGGGAGGCGCGCGCCGAAATCGTCGCCCGTCTCGGCTTCGGCCATGCCGATGTCGTGGTGGCCGTGCCCGACATCTGGCTCGACGTCGAGACCATGGCCGACCTCGATGATGTCGCCGCCGATTTCCGCCAGCGTCACGGAAGGCGGCTCAGGATCGCCACCAAATACTGGCGGCTGACCCAGCAATTCTTCTCGCAGAAGCACGGTATCCAAGTCTATCGCATCGTCGAGAGCCTGGGCGCCACCGAGGGCGCGCCGGCGGCCGGCCTTGCCGATGTCATCGTCGACATCACCACCACCGGCTCGACGCTGCGCGCCAACCATCTCAAGGTGCTGGTCGACGGCGTCGTGCTGCGGTCGCAGGCGTGTCTTGTCGCATCGCGAAAGACGCGTTCCACGGCCGACGAGACGATGCTGCGCGACATAGCGGCCAGCATGGCCTCGGTGAAGGGATAGCTGGCGGCGGACAAATTTTGTTCTTGCTTTGTGCCGGCCACTATGCTACAAATACCGCTATGGTGATGATTTGCGCCCCCCGCCCTTCGAGGCGGGGTTTTTCGTTCTGCGCCATTCTCACGACCCTGCCATTCTTATGACCGTGGAAGGCGGCGCGGTCCGCCTTCGAAGCTTGGCCCTACCTTCGGCGGGATTTCCACCGTCCCGGCAGGCTGATAGGCTCGGATGTTCTGGGAGGAGAGAGCGATGCCGGTCAATCTCGACGAGCTGAAGAACGCCACCAGTTTGCGCGGACGCGGGGCGCGCGCCGGCAGCGTCTTTGTCGCGCCCGTCGACGGCAAGGCGCACGTCTCGGGCGAGCGCGGCGTGCCGCTGCTCGACAAGACCATCCCCGCGCTGTTCTCCGACACGGCCGGCAGATACGGCACGCTCGATGCCGCCGTCTTCGTCGGCCAGGACAAGCGCTTCACCTGGAGCGAGCTTTCCGACACGGTGGATGCGCTGGCCGCCGGTTTCCTGGCGCTGGGCCTCGAAAAGGGCGATCGCGTCGGCATCTGGTCGCCCAACCGCTGGGAATGGCTGGTGACGCAGTTCGCCACCGCCCGCATCGGCCTGATCCTGGTCAACATCAACCCGGCCTACCGGCTCACCGAGCTGGACTATGCGCTGAACAAGGTCGGCTGCAAGGCTCTGGTCACCGCGGCCAGCTTCAAGACCTCGGATTATATCGGCATGATCGAGACGCTGGCGCCGGAGATCGCGACGGCCACGCCCGGCAAGCTTAGGGCACAGAAACTGCCGGCGCTCCGGATCGTCATCCGCATGGGCGAGGAGAACTCACCCGGCATGTTCAACTTCGCCGATGTGCTGGCCATGGCGGGGCGCGACGAGCATGACAGCCTCGACCGCATCTCCGAGGGGCTGAAGCCGGACGACGCCATCAACATCCAGTTCACGAGCGGAACCACGGGCGCGCCCAAGGGCGCGACGCTGACCCACCTGAACATCGTCAACAACGGCAATTTCGTCACCTCGGCGATCAAGTTGACGGTGGACGACCGGCTCTGCATTCCCGTGCCGCTCTACCATTGCTTTGGCATGTCGATGGGCACGATGGGCTGCGTCACCAAGGGCGCGACCATGGTCTTTCCCGGCGAGGGCTTCGATGCCGGCGCGACACTGAACGCCGTGGCGCAGGAACGCTGCACCGGCCTCTACGGCGTGCCGACCATGTTCGTCGGCCTGCTCGACCATCCCGATTTCGCCGCCTTCGACCTGTCCAGCCTGCGCACCGGCATCATGGCCGGCTCGCCATGCCCGATCGAGGTGATGAAGAAGGTGGTGTCGCTGATGCATATGTCCGAAGTGACCATCGCCTACGGCATGACCGAGACCAGCCCGGTCTCCTTCCAGAGCAGCGTCGACGACCCCTTGGAAAAACGCGTCTCGACTGTCGGGCGCGTTCATCCCCATGTCGAGGTCAAGGCCGTCGATGCCGATGGCGCAACCGTTGCCGTCGGTGCGCCGGGCGAACTCTGCACACGCGGCTATTCCGTGATGAAGGGCTATTGGGACGACGAGGACAAGACCCGCGAGGCGATCGATGCCGACGGCTGGATGCATACGGGCGACCTCGCCACGATCGATGCCGAGGGCTATTGCAACATCGTCGGCCGGGTCAAGGACATGGTCATCCGCGGCGGCGAGAACGTCTATCCGCGCGAGGTCGAGGAGTTCCTCTACCGGCACCCCAAGATCAGGGAGGTGCAGGTGTTCGGCATTCCCGACGCCAAATACGGCGAGGAGCTCTGCGCCTGGATTGTGCTCAAGCCCGGCCAGATCGCCACCGAGCAGGAGATCAAGGCCTTCTGCGCCGGCCAGATCGCGCATTACAAGGTTCCGCGCCACATCCGCTTCCGCGCCGAATTGCCGATGACGGTGACCGGCAAGCCGCAGAAATTCCTGATGCGCCAGGCGATGGTCGAGGAACTGGGGCTGGTGACGCAGAAGACCGCGTGAGGGGAGCGCGGGGCGGGAAGGTGCGGTTGCCGAGACGAGTGTGAATGTCGCATTTCGGGGCCGAAAGCGGACTGGCAGGTTATAGGCAATGCGCCTGCCAAAGTGGACAATCGCTGGGGTGGTTGAATGGCCGATTGCTGCTGCGCCGCGCCGATTTGATCGACCCATATAGCGTGCGAACGGCCGTCCCTCAGCCGGCTTGCAGTCGCCTAGCCGTCTTCCGCGAAGTGGGTGCGAATTTCCGAGCGCGCGAGCCGCTCTGGAAGTTTGCGATCGGTGGTGGAACCAATTTCTCGGACTTACGTTGCAAATAGCTATTTGCGGCTCTGCCGCGATATCGGGAACTGAGCAGTGGGACTGTCTTGGCAACAAGGTCCTCTCTCGACGGGAGCCATCGGTCGGTTTCTCGTCCCCGAAGCGTTGCCCAAGAGAATGTTATATGTGGAACGGCTGCGCCGGCGCATGCGCGTATTGTTTGGCGGGGTTTGGGTTGCCGAAAGCGACGACGTTCTCCTACTGTTTGAACCCGCCCGCTACCCGGTAGCTTATTTTCCGGAGTCCGACATTTCAGCACATGTGTTGGAGCGGACAGAGCAGATCACCCAACATCCTGATCTTGGGTCTACTTCATGGTACACTGTCCGGGTAGGCGAGCAACACGTGGCGGCCAGAGGAGCGTGGCAACACACGAACCTCCCTGCCCATGCAACAGAACTCCAGGGACGATTGGCGTTCGCATGGCGCGCCATGGATGCCTTCTATGAAGAAGACGAACGAATCCTGGGTCATGCTGCCGACCCATACCATCGCATAGATATTCGACAGAGTTCTCGTCACCTCGTGGTCCGCTACAACGACCGCGTCGTTGCGGATACCAGGCATCCATTGGGCCTGTACGAATCCGGGTTCGCTCCACGCTGGTATGTCCCTCGTGATGACATCTACGAGTCCTCCCTCACAGCGGTAAAGCTTCAGACGTTCTGTCCCTACAAAGGGCTCTGCAGCTATTATTCTATTGGCGACGCTCGTCAGGCGGCATGGTCCTACACCGACGCCTATCCCGAAGTCCGCCGCATTGCCAACCTTGTGTCGTTTGAGCCGGACATAGTTTCGGTCTTCCTCGACGACGTTCAGCTTCATCTCGAGCCTGGCCAGACGGTCGTCCCTCACGGTCCTGATCGAAATCTCGATGTGGCCGAGTTGGAGCGGGCACCTGGTGGAGGCCCCGAAATGATTGCCGGCGGCTAGCTACCGGTCGCGATTAAACGGAGCGGAGCATGGCGCGACTATTGTCCGTGAACGTGGGGCTTCCGCGCAACATCTCTTGGAATGACCGCACCGTATACACCGGCATTTTCAAAAACCCGGTAGCCGGACGTTGTCGCGTTGGCCGATTGAATTTGGACGGTGACGGTCAGGGCGACCTCGCCGGGCACGGGGGCGAGCAGCGGGCCGTCTTCGTCTATCAAATCGCATCATATCGCTACTGGCAGAAGCACCTGAACAGGACCGACTTCGTCTATGGTCAGTTCGGCGAAAACTTCACGGTCGAGGGCTTGCCAGACGATGCAGTTTGCATCGGAGATCGATTTCGTATTGGAGGCGCGCTTTTCGAGGTCACTCAACCTCGCGTCACATGCTACCGGGTTGGCATCCGCATGGACGAGCCCCGAATGCCGGCATTGCTGACTTCCAGCGGCCGGCCAGGATTCTACTTCCGAGTTCTGCAAGAAGGCGAGGTAGGAGCGGGCGACGAAATCCTCAAGGTGGGCGAAGCGAATGAACGGGTAACCGTCGCTGAGCTGAATGCACTGCTTTATTCACCGGAACATCCCCGCGTCGAATTGGAGCGCGCGGCGCGGATCAAAGCGCTTTCGCCAGGATGGCGGGGTTCTTTTGAGGCTTTGCTGCGCAGCCAATCGACCGGCGTAGAGAGCGGCAATGCCGGGCTCGCTCCGCCAGCCGCGTTACACCCTGCTGCTCCCGGATTTCAGCCGCTCGCGGTGGCTGATCTAGAGCAGGAGTCCGTGGACGTCGTCTCTCTGTCGATGCGGCATCCCGATGGAAAGCCGCTCCCGCCCGCTCTACCTGGTCAATATATCGTGCTGCGCCTTCGCCCGACCCGTTCCAGTGCTGCGCTATTTCGCAGCTACTCGCTCTCGGGCCCACTCTCGGAAGAGCGCTACAGAATCAGCGTCAAGATCGAACCGCACGGGACGGCCGGCCTTTTTCTGCGGGATCATGTGCGGATAGGCGATCTTGTCGACGTAAGCTCGCCGCGCGGAAGCTTTACATTGCAGCCTGGGCAGAGCCCCGTGGTTCTGCTCAGCGCAGGCATCGGCGCGACACCTCTTCTGGCAATACTATACGCGCTGGCGGCAGCCCGGGACACGCGGCAGGTCCTCTGGCTATACGCGGCTCGCGACAGACGGCACCATCCTTTTGCAGCCGAAGTCCGCCGTCTGATGGCCAGTCTCCCCCATGGTCGCAGTTATGTCTGCTATAGCAGGCCAGACCCGGTCGACAGACTCGGCGTCGATTTTGATGCAACCGGCCACCTATCATCATTGGTCTTCAATAGTGTCAGTATCCCGCAGGACGCGGACGTCTATCTCTGCGGACCTGTCGACTTCATGGCAGACATGAAAGAGGCGCTAGCCGCATCGGGCGTCGCCCCGGATCGCGTTCGTATCGAGATCTTCAACGGGAGCGAGCCGCTGAACCCCGGTGTTGTTGCCAGCGAGCGGCGCGCGCCACATCTGCCGGAAGGCGACACCGATGCCGGTCCGCTGGTCTCCTTCGCTCGAAGTGGTGTAGCCGCCCATTGGAACCCTTCAGTGTACCGGAGCATTCTGGAGCTGGCAGAGGCCTGTGACGTTCCCTCCCGGTGGTCATGCCGAACCGGTGTTTGTCACAACTGCGAAAGTGGGTTGATATCAGGCGCGATCGCCTATGAGCCTGAACCGCTTGAAAGGCCGGCCGACGGCAACCTTCTCATTTGCTGCTCGCAACCGACCCGTGATCTAGTCATCGATTTGTAAGCTAATCGAAGGGGACGGACTATGAAGTCTGGCACAGCCGCGTTCGGAATATTATCGCTTGAGGTTGTCACACTGCCGATAAGCGATATCGATCGTGCGCTCCGGTTTTATGTGGACCGGGTCGGCTTTGCGCTCGATGTCGACTATGCGCCGAACACCACCTTCCGTGTGGTCCAGCTCACGCCGCCTGGCTCCCACTGCTCAATACAATTCGGCAAAGGCGTTACGGACGCGCCCGCAGGGTCGCTTCGCAACATCTATCTTGTCGTTACGGATATTGAGACTGCGCGAAGCCGGTTGCTCGAACGCGGAGTGGAAGTCAGCGAACTCAAGCACAAGGCTCCGATCGACGGCTGGGGTGGAGCGTTCGCCCCAGGTTTCGACCCCAACCACCGAGACCATGCCAGCTTCGCGGGCTTCTCGGATCCAGATGGCAACACTTGGGTGCTGCAGGAACGGGGACACCCTGATGTGTGATGCGCGAGCAGCGCTGTGAAATCGCAAAAACGCTGCGGAGTTAGGCCTACTTTTGTCAGTTTCGCCGCGTTTCAGCCATTGGCGGTTCGGGATTCAAATAGCCGAGCAGACAGCAGATGCAGAGACCCAAGCCCGCAAGGGGGTACTTCAGCGCAATCATTGCAGCCACGCCGAAGAGGGCCAAGGTCGTAAGGATCGGACGCGCATGAGCCTGCGTACTTTGGGCGAAATCTTGACGCTGCTTCGCCGATCGAGCAGCTCCCAGATCAGCCCGATGTAGGTTGCATTCACCAGAGAGAAGGCGGCTGCGTAAAAGGCTACGGGCTGCGGCTCGAGTTCGCTCACCGCCATCCAAGCAGTGGATAGCGGAGCAGTGAGATCGAAAACAAATGCGCGAAATTGAACCACATGAGGTGCGGTGTCGTCTCGCGAGCGTAGCGCATGAGGTAGTGGTGATTGGCCCAGACGATGGCGATGAAGATGTAACTCACAGCGTAACTCAGCCACGTCGGCCACAGGGATAGCAACGCAACGAAAGTCGGCTGACCGGGTGGTCTCAACTCCAGCACCAGCACGGTGATGAGAACGGCGAATACGCCATCAGAGAACATGCTCAGTCGTTTCTAGAGTCGCAGGGCAAGATATTTGCGTCAATTGGCTGTCGACTTACCTATCTCGGCTCGGAGTTCCGGCATTCAGGGTCTTGCGAGATAGCGTCTTCCCGTGCCACTCAAACCAAGCGCCAATCGGGAAGGCAATGAAGATCGATGATCCGCTCGGATCCGGCTCACATCTCTGCCGCCATGAACGCAGACGAAAACGACCACTTTCGGGAACGTTTGAAAGTTTGCTGAATGGCGGGAAAGCGGCGCATAGCAGCCGTCCAACAAACGCGCATTCGCCTTGCGCCGACCTCAAGCCTGAAGGGCACCGCCTCAGCCCCCCACTCCTTCACCGCCCCCTCATAGAGGGGGCTCGACGAAGAATGATAGAGCACCGGCAGCGGATCGATCAGCGCGCCTGCCATTCATAGACGTTCGGGCGCTCGGTAAGCGCGCCAACCGGCACGTCTTGTTTTCGCCTGCCACATCCGCTTCCGAGGCGCTCGCTCCGCGTGAACGGCTGAGCACTTCCCGCGCCGCGTCTAACGCGGGAAGTCTCCGTCTCTCCCGGACTTACGCCTTGGCGGCGTTCTGTGCAGCCTCGAACACATCGCGTGCGGACGTCGTACCGGCTACGTGCTCCGTACTCGCGACGCCAAGGTCCATCCATCCCGCGTTGACGGCTTCGAACATTTCTTCGGCAGGTCCGGAGTGGCCTTTCGGGATGCCGAATTGCTCGAAGGCTTTCGCCCACCCTGCACGCGGGATTGCAAAGGCTTTCACGTCGCGATTGAGGACTTCACCCAGCTGTCCCGCGACGTCATCGGCGGTGACCATCGAACCAAGCTCGATGACGCGCTGGCCCGACCACGCCGGCCCGGTCAAAAGGGTTGCGACCTCCGCGCCGATGTCGTTCGTCGCGACCATGGTCGATTTGCGGTTTGTCGGATTGTAGTAGACCGGTAGCGTTCCGCCCTGCGCGACCTGCAAGCCGTAGAGGAAGTTTTCGAAGAACCCGCCGGCGCGCACAAATGCGATTGGCGATTTCAGGTCGCGAAAACCTCGCTCCAGAAGCGACAAGGCCGTGATCACTCCGTGTCCGCCGGTTCTGTTCGCGCCCATCGACGAAAGCGCAACCACGCGCGGCGGCGCTGCCTTGGTGAGCGCCTCGACATAATTTGTAATCACGCCCTTTGCTTCCTTGTAATCGGGCGAGGGCGCCCAGACAGGGGGCAACATGACGAACGCGCCTTCGACGCCTCCGAGCGCTTCCTCGATGGCTGCCGAATTATTCCAATCGCCCTCTACCAGCTCCACGCCCTTGCTCGCCCAGTTGGCTGCCTTCTCGCGATTGCGGACAAGCGCGCGTACTTCCTTGCCGTGCGCCAGCAGATGTTCTGCCGTTGCGCCGCCAACTTTTCCCGTGATTCCCATTACTAGAAACATGTGTTTTCTCCTGATGTCGAGGGACAGGGCACTGCCCCGGTTGGTCAATGGATGAGCGGTAGAATGGCCCGGATTCGGGGATCGCGCAGATAGAGGCCGCCCCACGCCAGCGCGCCCAGAAGCAGGGAAATGATCTCCGGCGGCGATCCCAACTCACCAATGCGGACGTGGGCGCAGATGGCGCCGCCCAAAAAGCCCGTTACCAGGATCGCGCCGAGGACGGCGGTGGCCGGAATGGCGTAGAGGATGGCGCAGGCGAGTATGATCGGGCCCATGACACGGGTCAGGTCCATCGCGAACCCGGTTTCCTGCAACATGCCCGCGATCTGTGCCGGCGCGAAAAGCTGAATGGTGCCGTCTGCCACCAGAGCGATAACGACAAACGCGCTCATGATCCGGCCGGCCCACAGGGCGCGATGCAAGGTCACGGTTTCGGCTGCCTGACGCGGGTTCATGGTTTCGGACATTTGTCGTTCTCCGATGGGGAGATCCCATATCCGAAACTTACTGTGCCTCCTGAGTGTGATAAACACCGAGAAAATGAACCAACTGTTCTCTTTATAAAAAACAATAGAGGTACGAAAATGCAGAATCTCGAGCACGTCCTCATTTTCATGACGGTAGCGGAAATGGGCAGCTTCACCCGCGCGGCCGATAGCCTGGGCATCCAGAAGGGGAGGGCCTCGACGGCGGTCCGGAAGCTGGAAGAAGACGTCGGTGCCAGGCTCCTGCACCGCACCACGCGCAGCGTGCGCCTGACGGAGGACGGGCGCGCGTTT
Organism: Mesorhizobium sp. B2-5-11; assembly: GCF_006440835.1. Taxonomy (NCBI): domain Bacteria; kingdom Pseudomonadati; phylum Pseudomonadota; class Alphaproteobacteria; order Hyphomicrobiales; family Phyllobacteriaceae; genus Mesorhizobium; species Mesorhizobium sp. B2-5-11. The sequence goes on along the minus strand of NZ_VFUK01000015.1, from coordinate 49,270 downwards.
CATGCCCGTGCCCGCGATCTGCTGGCTGAAGTCGATGATCTGCACTCGATGTTCGCCGGCGATCGCGTGGCGCTTCGCGGGCGCTTACGGGTCGATCTTCCGACCGAAGTGGCGCGCACGACGATCGTGCCGGCCTTGCCGGAGTTCATGGCGGCTCACCCCGAGTTGGAGCTGGAGGTGTCGAGTACCGACCGGCAAGTCGATCTGGTTCAAGAGGGGTTTGACTGCGTCTTGCGACTTGGTCCCATCGGAGACGAGACGCTGATTGCCCGCCCGCTGGGCCTGTTGCGCATGGTCAACGCCGCCAGTCCCGCTTATCTGGCGCGCTATGGCGTCCCTCGGTCGCTGGACGACCTCCAGCGCCAGGAACATCGGACAATTCATTTTTCGACGATGCTGGGCGCGAGACCGCATGGATGGGAATATCCGGACGGCGACGGCTACTCGACGCGTCAGTTGCCAGGCGCGCTACACGTCAACAGCGCGCAGACCTACGACGCTGCCGCCGTCGCCGGCCTTGGCCTGATTCAAGCGCCGCTTCTGGGGATTGGCCAATACTTGAAGAGTGGAGCGCTGGTGGAGATCATGCCCGATTTGCGTCGCCGGGCGATCCCCGTGTCCTTCGTCGTAGCACATCGCAGCAATCTGTCGCGCCGCGTCCGCGCATTCATGAAATGGATCGAAGATGTACTGGCGCCGTATCTCGAATAGCGGGACGAACATCTTCGTCCCGCCTCGAAATCAACATTCTGGGTATGTCTGCCGGTCGGCGGCCCGGCGGGCCAACAGAATGCGACACCGAAACCGGCGGGGCCGACATGAGATATCGCTGCTCGCAACCTATCCGGGGCCGCCCGTCTGGACGAAATCGGGGAGAGAGGAACCGTCCCTCTCTCCCCCAAGACCTCACGGGCGAACGCGGATGACCGTTTTCCCCGCGCGTCGCTCGGTCGAGTTGAAGGCGGCGATCGCCTCGTCGAGAGGAGCGACTTTGCCGATGTTCGTCCGCAGCCGTCCGTTCCGCACCCGCTGGACGATCTCGCTCAGCTGGGCACGATCGGCTTCGACGACGAAGTCGACCGCCAGGCCATCCACGGGCCTCGCCTCGGCCGGGCCGACGACAGTCACCATCGTGCCTCCGGCTCGGATCAGCGCCGCGGACCGCTTCTGGATGTCGCCGCCGATGACATCGAACACCAGATCGACGCCGCGCACGTCTTCGAGGGCGTCGTTCTCGAGGTCGACGAATTCGTTTGCGCCGAAGTCGAGCGCCTTCTGGCGGTCGGCAGAGCGTCCGGTGCCAATGACGTAGGCGCCGGCCTCTCGTGCGAGCTGCGTCACCATCGACCCGACGGCGCCGGCCGCGCCATGCGCAAGGACGCTCTGCCCCGCCTGAAGACGGCCGTGCTGAAACAGTCCCTGCCACGCGGTCAGGCCCGAGATCGGCAGGCTAGCGCCCACCGTGAAGTCGAGATCGCCCGGCAATGGCGCGAGGTTGCGGGCCTCGATGGCGATATACTCCGCCAGGGTGCCGTCGCGATACCAATCGGCGAGGCCGAACACCCGCTGGCCTACCGACAGGCCTGTCGTACCGTAGCCCAGGGCGGTGACCACCCCGGCCAGTTCGTGCCCGGGGATCGATGGCGTCCGGTCGCGATCGACGCGATCGGTCCAGGTCGAGGGCCACGTCAGTTCGGTCGGGACGAACCCCGACGCATGGATCTCGACGACGACATCGTTTATCGCCGCCTGCGGCTCGGGCCGCTGCACCAATTTCATCCCGGCCGTTCCTGCAGCCTGGTCCGTCACTACGATCGCTTTCATGGGAATTGTCTCCTCAGACATTTGTTGGTTCGGGTAATTTACGGGCGTGGAAGGACTTTTCGATCTCTCATGCAATCAGCCATTGGCGCGGCGCCTTCCACGAGAGCGGCAGTTCTTGCCATCCTCGTCTCCGTAAGATCTGGAGTTGCCGGGGATTATGCAAACTCCAGGACATCGGCCACCGGCATGCGCGGCTTCTGCGGCCAGTTGCCGGCTCGCTCCGGCCCGACGGTCAGCAGCATGACCGGCACTTCGTCTTCGGCCAGGCCGAACTCGCGGTGCACCGCCTCGGCGTCGAAACCGATCATCGGTGTCGAACCCATGCCCAGCGACCGGGCCGTGTAGATGATCGCCGCGGTGCCAAAGGTCGCGGAGCGTACCGCCTCGTCGCGCTGGCGCCGCGGCTGATCGTCATACAAACCGCGAGCGGGGATCTCCCATTCCGGCACCAGGTGCGCCGGCATGATGCCGGCCTCCACCACGGGCGCCAGGCGGGCTGGGACGGTGCTGGCATCGGCCAGCCTGCCGATGATGATGAAGGTCACGGCCGCATCGGTGATCGCCGGCTGATTCCAGGCGATCGGGCGCAGCCGTGCCTTGGCTTCCGGCGAGCGTACGGCGATGAAGCGCCAGTTCTGCAGGTGGAAGGAGGTTGGCGCGGACGTGCCGATACGCACCAGGTCGCGGATTTGGTCGTCGCTCAGGGTGGCAGCGGGATCGTAGTACTTGGCGGCGCTGCGGCTTAGGATCGTTTCGATGACGGCATTCGTCGCGAAAGCGTTTTCGCTCTTCCCGGTTTGCGCGAAGATCTGGGCGGCTACGCGGGTTGCGGGTCCGGTGGTGGCGAGGCAGTTCATTGGATGGCTCCCTTATCAAGTGATTGCGGAGCCTAATCTACGGGGAAGAGTGATTATTTCGAGGCTGAATTAGCTCAATATGATGCGCGAAAGGATCAAATTGCGCTTTCTCGATTCCGGACCGCGCGTCTTACTCGCCCTTGTGCGCCAGTCGCCGCCACTCCCCCGGCGTCATCCCCGTCCTTTCGGCGAAAACACGCCGGAACGCCGAAACGGATTGATACCCGACGGTCTCGGCCACGGCCTCGGTGCTGATCGCCGGCTTCTTCAACTCGTTGGCGGCCAGGCTCATGCGGAGATCGGTCAACAAATCGAGCGCGGAGCGACCCAGCTTGTCCTGGAACTGGCGCATGAACGTAGCGCGCGACATCCCGCACAATTCGGCCAGATCGGGCAGTTTCCAAGGCCGTGCCGCATCGGCGAACATCGCGGAAATGGCTGGAGCAAGCCGGGGATTGCCGGCCAGGGCCAACAAGCCTTCGGGGGCTTTCCCGGATTGGCTCGCCGCGCGCAGTACCAGTGTGAACAGGGCCGAAGAAAGCGCGTTGAGAATGGCGCGTCCTCCGGCTCTGTCACCGGCGGACTCCATTCGCATCAGCGTCACCAGGCCGGCCAGTTGGCTGGAGGCGGAGCCGATGCCGTTTTCTTCATCGCCGTCCTTGGACCGCGCCACCAGATCCGCAGGCAGGTAGTTGCGGACCAGCCGATCATGGGGTGGTGCGATAAAAAATCGCCCACACAGCAGATCCAGTTGCTCGCCCTGGCCATCATTCTCGCTCAGCATCCATCCGGCAGCCCGCCGCCGTTGCTGGGTAGGGATTGGTATTTGCCCGCTGCCGTCGTGCAGCACATGCGCCGCGCCGTGAGGCAGCAGCACAATATCTCCACTCACCAGCTCCCTTGCTGCTCTCGTGTCCGGGTCCTCTAAAATGGCCCGGCCCCTGACGATGACGTGGTAGGGAATTTCGTTGGCGGCAGCCTTGCTCCAGGCAATGCGCCACGGCGCACCGTAGGCGCAGCGGACCTCGAGCTGGCCGGTAACGGTGATGATTTGCAAGAGATGGCTGAGCCAGTCCACTTCAGACATTGGACCTCGAAAACCGGAATGGTGAAACATCTTATCGCAATTGTGCACTGGTTCTATCTGTCGCTCACATTTCCAAACCCGGCTACGCTCGCGCCTGGATCGCGAGCGAGCCACCGAGCGCCGCACGATCGGAACAGGGGCCTGTATCAGGCGCCGCGGCCAAGTGCAGTTTCTTTCGCCTTTCAAAACGGATGCACGACCCAACCGCGCAGGCTATATTGTCGCATCGGGCCGACGTCATCGAAGGGGAGGGCATGACATGCAGGCAATGCCGATAGCGCATCACGTCGCGCAACCCGAGGTCGTGCCCTCCGTGACCGGCTATCCGGCCGCCGTCCTGTGCTGGCTGCTTTCGGCTGGCGTCTATATCGCGGCCAAATGGGTGGCGCCTGAAATGCCACCCTGGGGCCTCTGCTTCTGGCGGCTGACGCTTGCCTGCGCCATCCTGCTGCCGATCGTGCACCGTCATCACGACGCGATGATCGGACTGTTGCGAACGCGCGTCGTGGAGGTCGTCGCGGTGGGGGCGATCGGCCTCACCCTGTGCCAAGGTATGATCTACCATGGCCTCAACGACACCGACGCCACCACGGCCGGCATCATCATGGCGCTGTCGCCTGTCATGACGATGGTGCTCGCCCGTTTCGTGCTTGGCGAGCCGCTCGGGCTGTGGAAGTCGCTAGGCGCGCTGGTTGCGCTCGCCGGGATGATTTTCATCGTTGCCCACGGGAACCTGACGGCGCTGCTGCAACTCAAGTTCAACGCCGGCGAACTGTGGATCGTCGGCAGCGCGTTCTGCTGGGGCCTGTACACCGTGCTTTTGCGCCGTGCCAAATTCGGCATCGAACTCCTGCCGATGGTCGTGCTGCTGCTCGGCGCCGGTGCGCTGGTCGCCTTGCCGTTCCATGTGTGGGAATTGTTCAACGACGAACGCTCCGCCATGGACGTCCACAGCATTCTCGCGCTCGCCTATCTGGCCGGTCCGGGCGGCGCCTTGATGTACTATCTCTACAACAAAAGCGTGGAAACGCTCGGCGCGAGCCGAGCGAGCATGCTGCTCTACCTGCAGACGGTGTTCGTCGCTGTGTTAGCCTATCTGCTGCTCGGCGAGGGCTTGCACGATTACGATCTGGTCGGCGCGGCCTTCATCATCACCGGCATCGTACTCGCCACCGTGGTCAAACCCAGGCCAGCTCAACCACGCGTGGCGTAGATAAATCGAAGGTCAGGGCGGTTCACTGTCGAAACAGGCGCGCAGCAAATGCAACCCTTCTTCGATGCGGGGCGTCGGAATGGCGCCATACCCCAGCATGATGCCGGCTCGCGGTATGGCGTTCACGGCGAACCGTGACAGGATCTGGACGGCGACGCTGCGATCGGCTGCGCGGCGCGCGACCTCGGCGATCTGGTCCGCCGACATTTTCCGGGCAAGAGCGGTGAGATGGAGCCCCGTTGTCGATGGGATGAGCTCGAGATGATCGGCAAAATCATTGGCGATGGCGTTCGCGATGATCTGGTGTCGTTCCCGGTAGATTGCGTTCACCCGACGGATGTGACGCGCAAAGGCGCCCTCATCGATGAAACGCGCGAGCGCTGCTTGCGCCGGGGTCGATGAATGCCAGTCGCTGACGAATTTCGCTTTGTGCACGGCCGCTCGCAGCGATGGCGGCGTCAATATGAAGCCCAGCCGAAGCGTCGGCAGCATTGTCTTCGAGAAGGAGCCGACGTAGATGACCCGGCCTTTTGCGTCGAGCGTCTGCAACGGCTCGAGGGGACGGCCCCCGAAACGGAACTCGCTGTCGTAGTCGTCTTCGATGATGGCCGCGTTATTTCGCTCGGCCCAGGCCAGCAGCGCCTGCCGGCGCGGCAGCGTCATCGTCACCGAAAGCGGAAATTGATGAGACGGCGTGACATACACGGCTCGGACTCCGCGCGGTAGCGCATCAACGACCAGGCCCTGGCGATCCACCGGTACACCGACCACACGAATACCCAAGGCCTTGAACAAATGCCTCGGAGGACCGTAGCCCGGATCTTCAATGGCAATTGCATCGCCCGGTGCCAGCAGGACGCGGGCCAGGACATCCAGTGCCTGCTGCGTACCGTTTGTGACAATGATGTCGTCCGCAGCCGCCCCGATCCCTCGGGAGATGCCTATGTGCCTGGCGATTGCGACCCTGAGATCGTGATGTCCGGCGGGATGCTCGTAAGTGCCGGCGGTCGCTTCGCCCGAACGCAGCGCCCAAACCACCGACCGCCGCCACGCCCCGTGCGGAAACAGCGAAGCATCGCAAAACCCGGCGTGAAAGTCGAACCGAACCGGCTCGAATGCGGGTGGTGGGGCTATCGCCTCCCAGATCTGGCGTGGCTGGAGCACGCCGGTAGATCGGCGTCCGGTCTTTTCTCGCCCGGCCGGCACGACCAATTCGCTGATGAACGTCCCAGACCCCTGCCGGGATGTCACGAACCCTTCCGCGGCGAGCCGTTCATAAACCACGGTCACGGTGGCACGGGACACGGCAAGCGTCCGCGCCAGTTCGCGGCCAGGCGGCAGAGGGTCGCCGGGCCGCAGCCGTCGATCCAGAACGGCGCGCCGTATCTGACGATAAATCTCGCCGCTGAGATTCTTGCGCCCGACCAGGCTTATGTGAAAGGCCGTCATTGTTCAGCAACTGGAATTGGTCTGACGCAGGCACTGGAATTCAGCCTGCCACCAGTCCTCCTGCGTCCTGCCGGCTTAGCGGCAGCGCCTTGCAAGTGTCGTCATGCCAAATTGAATTGGACTGGCCAAGAATCCATGAATTGGCACTTCTATCGGTCCTCTAGCCTCCTTACCATTGCTTCGGCGGCAAGGGAAGAAGCGGATGGCTGGCTATGGGAGGCTGAAATGCCTCGAGCGGAGACTCGAATCCATCACCCGTCGAGCGTGCGACTACCTTGGTCTGTGCTGAAAACCACAGTCGCGGCCCTCAAGACCTGGCAACTATCCGTCTCAAGACGTCGGGAAATCGCGGATTTGTCCCCTGAGCTGTTGAGGGACATTCGGGCCCATGCCATCGATCTGCCGGACCACGGGGCCGATCCTACGCCGGTCGCCAGGGCTGACCCTATTGCGCGCCATCGGCGCGGCCTTGCGAGCACAAGGCCGCCGCCGCGTGCTGGTGGACCATTCGATCGGCGGCATTTTCGAAACCCGCGCCGTCGAGATCACCGCGCGGCTCGGAAGCTGCGGACCAATCGTCAACATTTGGGGAGAGTGCCATGCCCAACCATCAGCGCTCTGCTACGCGCACGACAACACTTGCCCACCAGCCCGGTTCGATCCCGGGCGAGACAGGGCTGCGCGCGGCCGACCGACCAATCGTCACCCAGCAAGAGCTTCCTTCCGCTGTCCCACTGATGGCGCTTTCGACCGGTTTCTGGGCCTTCAAGACTCTGGCCGCCGCGCACGAGTTGGACCTCTTCAGCCGCCTTGCGAGCGGCGCCGCCATCACGGTTGCCGGTTTGGCGGAAGCGCTCGGCCTGCATCAACGACCGGCCGAGATGCTGTTGACCGGCTGCGCTGCACTTGGGCTCCTGGAGAAAACGGACGGCCGCTATCGCAACACGCCCTTAAGCGAAACTTATCTCGTGAAGGGTAAGCCGTATTACTTCGGTGGCTTCGTGCAGATGGCCGACAAGCGACTCTATGCGGGCTGGGGAAGGCTTGCAGAGGCGCTGCGCACGAACCGGCCAACCACATGGGATCCGGCAGTGCAATCCTCGATGTTCGAGGGCGAGGATCCTACGATGCTGGCGCTTTTCTGGGAGGCGATGCATTCGCTTTCCACGATGACCGCGCGCAAGCTCGGCGAAGCCGTGGATCTCAGTCATTTCCGCCGCCTCCTGGACATCGGCGGCGGATCGGGCGCGTACGACATCGAGCTTTGCAAACAATATGGGGCGCTGCGTGCGACCGTGTTCGACTTGCCGCATGTGGCCGCGATCGCCGCGGGAAAGATCGCCGAGGCCGGCTTGACCGACCGCATCGAGACCGCGGACGGCAATTTCTTCGAACAGCTTCCCGGGGATCACGACGTGCATCTCCTGTCGATGATCATGCACGATTGGGACGAGGCGAAGAACCGCGCCCTGCTGCGCCGATCCTTCGAGGCTTTGCCAAGCGGCGGCGCGGTCGTCATCAGCGAGCTTCTCGTCAATGATGAAAAGACCGGCCCGGCGCCGGCCGCGCTGATGAGCCTTAACATGCTGATCGAGACGGAAGGACGAAACTACACCCCGGCCGAGTATTCGGCGTGGCTCGAGGAAGCCGGATTCAGGCACGTCGAGACGGTCTGGTTCGATGCTCCCGCCGCGAACGGCGCCGTGATCGGCCGCAAACCGTAAGGCGCAACGTGGAGCGGATCAGGTGCGCCGCAATCGGCTGGGCGAGCTGCGTAACGGCAGCCCCCGACGGGAGCACGACAAAGGTTGTAGGAGAAGCCAAGAACAACCAAGGGAGAAAACCATGTTTCCAGCGTCAGTTCGTCTCGCATTGCTCACGGCCTCGGTCGTCGTCCTTCCATCATACGCCGCCATGGCCGACGATGCACAGGTCGCGCGTGGCGAGTACCTGGTCACGATCGCCGGCTGCAACGACTGCCACACGCCCGGCTACTTCTTCGGCAAACCCGATATGTCGCGTTTTCTTGGCGGCTCGGATGTGGGCTTTGAGATACCTGGCGTCGGTGTCTTTCCCGGTCGAAACATCACACCCGACAAGGAGACCGGCATCGGCAGCTGGACCCCGGAGCAGATCGTCGCTGCGATCCAGACTGGCCAGCGGCCGGACGGCCGCACTTTGGCGCCGATTATGCCCTGGCCTGCTTTTGCGCATCTCACAGCGGACGATGCCATGGCGATCGCGGCGTTCCTGCAAAGCGTGAAGCCGGTAAGCAACAAGGTCCCGGTCCCGTTCAAGCCTGGCGACACGGTGTCGACATCCATGATGCGGATCATACCGCCGGGCGGAACCGCTGCCGCTGCACCGAAATAGGCCGAAAACCGGCCTTCCACCGGACGTCGTGCTCGACGCCGCCCGGCGTCATCCCGGAGCATGACCAAAATGGCATCCGCGCCGGCCTCGCCATTCGCGGTCAGTCCCACAGCCATTTCCACACGCGGAACTGACGGCGGCTGACGCCGCAATCGCGCATCAGCTGCTTCGTGCAAGCGCGCTGATGCTGCTGATGCTGTCGAGCAGCGGCTGTTGGTCGCCGACCCAAAACCAGTGGTCGTCACCGGCGACCTCGATGAACCGCGCGCCCGGGATCCCGGCGGCCAGGAGCCGCCCCGCCTCGACGCGCACGGCGCGGTCGCCGGACCGGTGCAGGACAACCGTCGGGACGGAGACCTTTGCGAGCAGGGAACGGACATCGGTATCACGCAGGGCTTCGAGCAGACCCGCGACCGCGCCGGGGCTGGAGGCTGCCCTGAGCAATCCCGCCCACCAGGTCTCCGCCTGGCGGTCTCCGGAGAGGCTGGGGGCGAAGGTCTCGATTTCCGCCGGGCCGCCCCAGCCGGCGATCAGCCGCTGCTTCCACAGATCGTATTGCGCGGCGGTCAAGGCGAAGGGATAGTCCGACGCGCGGCTGCCTTTCGCGAGCGAACCCCACAGGACAAGGCCGATAAGCCGATCCGGATGATCGATGGCGAAACGGGCACAACCCGGCCCGCCTTCCGAGGCGCCGATGAGCAAGGCCCGGCTGCTGCCGGCCGCGTTCATGACTGCCAGAATATCCTGCGCTGTCGCTTTGACTGTGGGGCGCACGCCGACACGGTCGGAAAGTCCCATGCCGCGCCGGTCGAACAGGATCAGGCGGCCGAAGCGCGAAACCGCTGATATCCAGGCGCGGCAGCGTCTGTCTTCCCAGATACGCTCGACATGCGAAATGAAGCCGGGAACAAGCACGATGTCCGTCGGTCCGCTGCCGACGATCTGATAGGCGAGATGGATGCCGTCTACTTCGACGTAGCGCGTCCTGGGCACGTCCAAAGTGACATCTTGAGTTGGCTCCCGCACCAGGGCAAGCGTGGCCGGGTCCGGCGCTACGCCGAGTTCGTCTCGTAACAGCCGGACACAGCTTTCGGCCTGGCGCTCGGCTGCCGCCCTGTCCCCGGCCGCCAGGTGGGCGCGGATCAGGTGACGGTGCGCACTTTCGCTCAAGGGGTCGAGTGCCGCCAGGCGCGTCGCATGCACCACCCCGCTGCGTGGTTCGCCGCCGGCGATCTTCGCTTCGATGGTACGCTCCAGCGTCTGCACCAGTCGGCTACGCAAGGCCTCGCGCCTGAAAAAGACCCATTCGTCGAATTCCGGACAATCCGGGAGTGAGAAGCCGCCGAGATAGTCGCCCTTATAGATGTCGGCCGCCTCGTCGAGCGGGCCGACATTGCAGGCATGCTCGAAAATCTTGGAGTCGAGCTCGACGAAAAGCGCCGGGTGTAGGCTGAGGGATGCCCCCGTGGCGGCGATGACCTCCGTGCCGAACGCGATGCGAATTTTATGCAGTGTGCGCCGAAGGCGTGCTCGTGCGGCTTCTTCGTCGGTTTCGGGCCACAGAAGCGTGGCGGCGACCTCGCGCGCCACGGGCCCGCCGGCCTCGGCGACATAGATGAGGAGCGCGGCCGCCTTGCGCAAGGCGAGCTCCACCGGCTGCCCGTTCAGACGGAACTCCGGAAACCCCAGAAGTCGGAACTCCAATCTTTCCATCGACCCGTACGCGGCCGAGCGGGGACGTTCAGGGGACGCCGGCCTTCTATCCATCCCACGACGTCGGGCCGATCGGGCCCGATCAGGAGACTCCTTGGAGCGAGAAATGTCACCGGTCAATACTCTCAGCCAGCATTGCACGTCCGAGGCCATTGCCGGGGGTGGCGTTCCCATCGGCGTCAAGAACGCAGGGAAAGGAGGCTGAGACATGTGCCAATCCTGTCTCTCCTGGTACGCACGCTGCATTGCTCCCTACCTCGTCCACGCCGGCTGTTCGGCAAACGTGTTCGCGCGCATGCGAAGGCGCCTGATCCCGCGGGCGCAGGGCATTGTCGTCGAAGTCGGCTTCGGGTCCGGCCTGAACCTTCCCTATTACGACGCCGCCAGGGTGGAGCGGCTGGTCGGCATCGATCCCGACGGCACAATGCTTGGCCTGGCCGAACCGAAGATCCGTTCCCTGCCGTTCGACGTCGACTGCATCCGGGCCAGCGGCGAAAGGCTGCCCTTGATCGATGGCCTCGCCGACACGGTCGTCGTCACCTATGCCTTCTGCACCATTCCCGACCCTGACGCGGCGCTGACCGAGATCCGCCGCATATTGAAACCTATGGGCCGGCTGATCTTCATCGAGCACGGCCAGGCCGAGGGGCCGCGCGGCCGCAGATGGCAGGAGCGGCTGAACAAGCCGTGGGGACAGATCGCCGGCGGCTGTCATCTCAACCGCCAACCGCTGCACTTGATCCGAGAGGCGGGCTTCCGCATCGTTGAAGAGGAGCGCGGGCGGTTCCCGCTGCCCTTCTGGCAATTGGGAAGCCACTACGCCGGCGTCGCGGTGCTCCGACAGGGTGACGGGCCATCACCCCAGGCCAGATCGTGCATTACGAGGTCCCACGCACATCCGCTTCCGCGCGGAATTGCCGATGACGGTCGTCGGCATCCCGTTCCTGATGCGCGAGGTCACAGAAGATGGCGTGAGGGACAGCTTCTCGCACCGGAGTTAGCCGACATTCAAACCGGGTGCATCCACGTCTCAGATGGGGCTTTGCAACCCTTCTGTTATCGGCGTTCCGATCATTGAATCATAAACCGCGAGCTGAACGGCAGGCTGGCTGCGCCGACGGCTTTCGGGCTGATGGTCACCCGCGCTGGCAACGCTTGGACAGCGGCAAATTCCCGGCCGATATCGGCGCACAAGGCCTTGGCGATTTTCTGCGGCGCATAGCTGGACAGGAGGACCGTCCTGAACTCGACAAACTGGGTCAGCGCCGAGATCGATGCTTTCAGGCGGTTTGAGCATTCCCCCAGCCATTCGGTGTAGGCCTCTCCAAGATCAGGCCACTCAGGGCTGCTGCTCCAGATGATTTCGGACGAGCGTCCGCGCATGGCCAGTTCGCTTTCCAGGCGCATGAGGCCATGATCGAAGCTGGCACTGGAGTTTCCCTTATAGATCTGGTGGTTGAGGATGAGCCTGCTCTGCAGCCTAGCTCCGAGATAGAAGAACAAATAGTCGTTCAGCGGCTTTGCGACACCGAACATGCTCTCGCCGCCGGCCGCCGCGGTGATGTCGTTCTGGACGAAGACCGGCAGCTTGATCTGCTCTTCGATCTCGCTTTGCAAAGCCTTCAGGGACGTGCTCGATCCGTTGCCGGTTGCAGCCATGGCGTCGACCTCATCGGGAACGGCCAGCCCGATACCCGCGACCCGGCTGCGCGCCTCGACCGGCAGGCTCGTCATGGCTTGCCTGATCGTCGCAAGCAAATCGCTGCTTTGCGGAAACGGATTGGCTTCATCCGCGGGCAACTGCGTGTGGAAGCGCACGGTGCCGATGAAGTCGATGAGCGCGATGTCGATCCTGCGCCGGCTGAAGCCGACGCCGACCGCGTAGGCGCCTTCCGGGTTGAGTGAAAGCGGGATGGTGGGGGGCCCGACACGGCCGCGCTGCGCCTCGCCCTGCGAGACCAGCCCTTCCTGTTCGAGGGAGCGGACGATGACCGAGGCCGTCTGCGCCGACAGACCGGTCTTCTCTCCGATTTCCATCCGCGATATGCCCTCGTTCTGAAGCAGCAGCGACAGCACCAGACGCTCGTTGTAGCTGCGCACGCTCAACGCGTTCAGCCCGCTCGCACGATCGGCGATGCGCAAGGGATTGGGTGGTGCAAACCTCATGTCAGGCAAGGGTCGCCCCATCGGTAAGAGCGCATTGCCGGGCGGCGGTATGGTTGCTCATGTCGAGCGGCTCCAGCCGATCGCATCGACCGCGCGGGCGAGTGCGATGCCAAGCAGTCTGTGCGCTTCGGCATCGATGTGAAATCCGTCCGCTTCGCTGCAGGACACCACCGAGCCGGCATCGAAAAAGTGCAGTTCGAGCGAATCCGCCAGCACCTCGAACTCGAGCGCCAGCAGCCGCGATTTCTCCGGTGCGCCGGCGAAGATGGACTTCCACTCCTTGACGTCGTCCTGCATCGGCGGCGGTGCGACGATCATGATTTCGGGTGTGGTGCCGCCCGGACCGGGCGCCAGTTCCTTGATGTCGTAGACAAGGCAGCCGATGCCCATAGCCACTTCCGACGGCGGTTTGTTGAAGCGGATCTTGAGGTCATTGGTGCCGAGCATGATGATGACGAGGTCGAGCGTCGCATGGCTCTGCAGACAGGGGCGGAGATAGGTTCTACCGTTCTTGTGTGCCCCCTCGATCGGATCGTCGTGGACGGTGGTTCGACCGCTCAATCCTTCCTCGATGACATACCAGTCGGGGCCTAGCTGAGCGCGCAGTATCCCCGGCCAGCGCTCAGCCGGGCCATAGCGCTCGAGCGGCCCCTTGCCGGGGATCTGGCCGTGTGTGTTGGAGTCGCCGTAGCACAAGACTGATCGCATGATTTTCCCGCCGGGACTGACCGCGCGCCGGTGCAGGACGAGCGCTCTTCATGATGAATAGCGGAGTGGCGAAAGGCAAGCAACGGAATAGTCATTCAACATGACTAACTATTGACAGGTCAAACCCACTATGCTTCTAAAGTGCCCGGAGGAGTTCTCGACCGTCATCATTGTCCAGCCGAAATTGGGCCTCGACACACATGTATTCGGGGGCGGGAGAATTGCGTGCATAGGTCGGTTCGCGACGACAAGCATGCATCGGGAGAGCGTCTCGCGGCTCGTGCGCGTCCGTACGGCCGGAGCAACCACAAGGAGGAGTTCAATGTTAGGATTGCTGAAAACCGTCGGGCTGGGGATGCTCGTTGTATCAGCGCTTGCCGTAACGTCCCTGGCGCACGCGGAAGATGTCAAGCTGATGGACGGCGTCGCGCCGCGCCCCGACGACACGCGCATGACCGAGGCCGGCGCATTCAAGAAGGATCCCCCCTGGGTGATCGGAATGAGCGACTTCGGCGTCAACGCCAACACCTGGACCGTGCAGGTCGCGCATGAGGCGGAAAATGCCGCGGCAAAGGACAAGCGCATCTCGAAGTTCATCCTGCTCGATGCCGGCTTCGATCAGAAGAAGCAGGTAGCCGATATCGAGGATCTGATCGCCCAGCATGTCGACGCGATCATCGTTCAGCCGGTGACCAGCACGTCCGCCAACGCCAGCATTGCCAAGGCGGTCGCCGCCGGCATCCCCGTCATCCTTCACACCGGCCGCATCGATTCCGATGCCTACACCACCGAAATCCAAGGTGGAGCCGAGCACTTCGGCAAGGTGATGGGCGACTGGCTGGTGAAGACCGTTGGCGACAACGGCAAGATCTGGGTCCTGCGCGGCCTTGCCGGCCACCCGGAAGACACCAACCGCTACAACGGGCTACTGGAATCACTCAAGGGCACGCATGTGCAGATCATCGCCGAGGAGCATGGCGACTGGCAGTATGACAAGGCCAAGAAGCTGTGCGAGACGCTCTATCTGAACAATCCGCAGGTCGACGGCATCTGGTCGTCCGGCGCCGACATGACGCGCGCCTGCGTCGATGTCTTCAAGCAGTTCGGCACGCCGATCCCGCCGATTTCGGGCGAGGGCAACAATGGCTATTTCGGCCAGTGGATCACGGATGGATTCAAGTCGATCTCTCCGGAATACAGCCCGGCCCAGGGTGCTGCCGGCGTGCGCGCCGCTGTAGCCCTGCTCGAGGGCAAGCAACTCTACAAGCGCTATGTCTACAACCCTGATGGCTGGGACAAGGACAAGGCCGCGAAATACTATCGCGACGACCTGACGGCCAATGTCTGGTGGCCGAGCGAACTCCCCGAAGAAAAGCTCAAGGAATATTACGGCAAGAAGTGACACGCCGTGGCCGGCGGGGAGTGGACAAGCGTCCCCGCGGGCCCTTCCAGTGGTGAAGCGAGGGTTTAGTGGCTAATCTTATCGAGATGTCGCACATTTCGAAGGCATTCGGGGGAAGCAAGGCGCTCCACTCCGTTTCCCTCGATCTGAAGGCCGGCAGCGTTCACGCCCTGATGGGCGAGAACGGCGCCGGAAAATCGACCTTGATGAAGATCCTGGCGGGCGTGTATCAGCCCGATTCCGGCGGGATCTTCATGAATGGGGAAAAGCTCGATCTGAAGTCACCGCGCGCCGCGCTCGATGCCGGCATCTCGACCGTTTTCCAGGAACACTCGCTGCTGCCTAATCTGTCGATCGCCGAGAACATGTTTCTCGGCCGGGAGCCGACGAACCGGTTCGGCTCGATCGACTATTCCGCGATGAACAGCCGAACCGCCAAGGCACTCGGCGAACTCGGTCTCACGCTAGACTCCTCGCAACTCGTTTCCAACCTGACCATTGCCGAGCGGCAATTCGTCGAGATCGCGCATTGCATCCAGGCCGACGCCGGCGTGCTTATTCTCGACGAGCCGACAGCGGCGCTCAACGCGGCCGATGTCGATGTGCTCAACCGCAATATCCGCCGCCTGCGCGATAGGGGAAAGGCAATCGTCTATATTTCGCATCGCATGGAGGAAATCTTCGAGCTGTGCGACACTGTGACGGTGCTGAAGGACGGCGCACTGGTCGGCACCAGAACGGTGTCCGAGATCACCACAGACGAACTCATCGCCATGATGGTCGGGCGCGAACTCCAGGACCTGTTCCCAGATCGCACGGGCGACAGGGGCGGCGAAATCCTGCGCGTCGAGAATCTCAGGATCACCGAGACATCGCAGCCTCTGTCGCTGACGTTGCACAAGGGCGAGATCGTCGCCCTCGCCGGGGTTGAGGGACAGGGCCAGCAGCGCTTCCTGCGCTCCTTGATCGGCCGCTACCATCCTTTTGGCGGGACGATTTCCATTAGCGGCAAAACGCTCGACATGCCGCTCTCGACATCATCAGGCGTTCGCCATTTGCAGCAGCTGAAGGTCGGTTTCGTCCCCGAGGACCGCAAGGAGGAGGGGCTCTTTCTCGCTTTGCCGATCGCCCACAACATCGCCATCGGATTGCATTCGAGGCGACGCGAACTTGCGCCGGCGCGGCCCTATCGAAGCGTCATCGCCCGCATGATGGATGTCATGAACATAAAGGCGACAGGGCCGTCCGCTCCGGTCGGTTCGCTGTCGGGCGGCAATCAGCAAAAAGTGCTGCTCGGCCGCTACCTCGCCGCGGATCTCGATCTTCTCTTGGTGGAAGAGCCGACCCGTGGCGTCGACATCGGCGCCAAGTCCGAGATCTACCATCTGCTGCGCGACTTCACCCGCAAGGGTGGCGCGGTGCTGGTGCTGTCGCGCGAGACGATCGAGCTGATCGGGCTTTGCGACCGCATCTATGTCGTCCACCACGACACAGTCGTGGCCGAAATGCCGGCAGCACAGGCGACGGAGCACAAGATCCTCGACGCGGCCCTGACGGGCGGCTCGGCGCGCCGGCACTAGGGGCCTTCCATGTATCGTAGCCTGTCCAACATCGTGAGTGGCCGGAACACACGGCAGGGCCAATGGGGTCTGCCATTGTTGGTTGCCTTGCTCATTTCGCTGTGGCTCTCGGTTCAGACGACGCAGTTCGCAACGGCCGAAAACCTTTTCAACCTGGTTGCGCAGGCGATGCCGCTGGTCATCGCGGCGGCCGGACAACTCGTCGTCGTGCTCGTCGGCGGGCTCGATCTGTCGGTCGGCTCGGTCATCAGTTTCACGACGGCGGTGCTGGCGCTCGACCAGCCGGCGATCGTGCTGATCCCGGCGGTCTTCGTGCTGGCCGCATTCATCGGGCTGATCAACGGCCTGGCGATCACCCGTTTCAACGTCCATCCAATCATCGCCACGCTATCGACGCAGTACATTGTCCTTGGCATCACGCGCATCTTGCGTCCCGTCTCCGGCGGCACCGTTCCGGAGATCGTCATTGCTGCCGTCTCAGGCAGTTTCCTCGGTATTCCTTATCCGGTCTTTTGGGGAATCGTCGTGATGCTGTTGGCTTGGAAGCTGCTCTACGGATCGCGATACGGCCTGCATCTGTTTGCGATCGGCGGCGGCATCGCGTCGGGGGCCGAAAGCGCTGCCCGCAATTTCGGCGTCTCCGATCGCCGCAACATCATCCTCGCCTATGTGGTCTGCTCCTGTTTCGCGGCCGTTGCCGGTGTCTTCCTGGCCGGGCGCATCGTGTCGGGTGATCCAAATGTCGGGTTGCTTTTCGAACTCGACACGGTCACCGCCGTCGCACTTGGAGGCACCCAGCTTTCAGGCGGAATCGGCAGCCTGCACGGCACGGTGATCGGCGCGCTTGTGATGGCACTGCTGGCCAATGGCATGAACCTCGCCAACGTCTCGCCCTTTGTCCAGACGGCGATCAAGGGCGGCATTCTCTTGGCCGTGGTCGGGCTGCAATCCCGCAAGAAGATGGGGCTCTGAGCGATGACTGCCGTTCTCGCAAACCCGATCGCCCGGCGTCTGCTTCGCATACCGCCGTCCTACTTTGTCTTCCTCGTGCTTCTGGCCACGCTGTGGGTCGCACGGCCGAACATGCTCAACCTCAACATCATGGGCATCTTCATCAGGCAGATCGTTCCGCTCGGCATTCTCGTGCTGGGGCAGCTCGTCGTCATGCGCGTGAAGTCGATCGACCTCTCCGGCGGCGGCATCATCCTGCTGATCAACTATTTCATCTCGTCGGGCAGTTTCCCGGGCGCGTCGCTGCCCTTCTTCGTCGTACTGGCGCTCGCCACGGGCCTCGTCATTGGCCTGTTCAACGGCTTCATGATCGGCATCCGGCGGGTGTCGGCCGTCATAGTCACGCTGGCCGTCAGCATCATCCTGGTCGGACTGGTGCAGTTCCTGTCGAGCGGCAATCCACCCGGCGATGTGCCGAAACTGTTCAACGACCTCTACAACACGAAGTTCCTGTCGGTTCCGACGCCGGTGCTGTTCTGGATTATGCTGACCGCCGCGGTGTGGCTGCTTCTGTCGCAGACAGTGTTTGGTCGTTACGTGGCCTCTGTCGGCGAGAATGCCGAAGCCGCCCATTTTTCCGGCGTGCCGGTCCAGCGCACGGTCATCCTGGCGCATACGCTCGCCGGCCTGATCGCGGCGATCGCGGCCCTGGTACAGACAGGTTCAATCGCCGTCGGCAGCGTGCGCGTCGGTCTCGACCTGCCGATCCTGGCAGTCGCGGCGACAATCCTTGGCGGCGTCGCCTTCGGTCGCGGCGACGGCGGCGTCTGGGGACCTTTCTTCGGCTCGCTGTGCTTCGCGCTTTTGTTCGTCGTGATGACGGTGCTCGGCATCGACGAACCCGGCAAGCTCATCGCCCAGGGCGTCATCATCCTCGGTGCGGCGATCTTCTACGGAGTGCGCGTGCGAACCTCCTGAATCGAAACAAGGCAAGCCGGCACCGGCGTTAGGGCTGGATCGATAGATCTGCACGTTCAGACAACTGCAAACAGATGGAGAAACATGGATGTCACCGCCAAAAAATATCATGTGCTACGGCGACTCGCTGACCTGGGGCTGGGTTCCGGTCAAGGAAGGGTCGCCGACCTACCGCTACCCCTATGATCAGCGCTGGACGGGTGTTATGGCGGCGGCGCTGGGAGCGGGCTACCACATCATCGAAGAAGGTTTGAGTGCGCGCACGACCTGTCTCGACGATCCCAACGACCCGCGCCTCAACGGCGCCAATTACCTGCCCTCTGCCATCGCCAGCCATCTGCCGCTGGATCTGGTCATCGTCATGCTGGGCACCAATGACACGAAATCCTATTTTCGCCGGACACCCTACGAGATCGCTAACGGAATGGCGAAACTGGTCGGGCAGATCCTGACGAGCGCCGGCGGTATCGGCACGCCTTATCCGGCTCCGAAGGCGCTGGTCATCGCGCCGCCGCCGCTGACCCCGATGCCCGATCCCTGGTTCGAGGGCATGTTCGGCGGCGGCCACGAAAAATCCAGGGAGCTGGCCAGGCAGTACAAGGCGATGGCGGATTTCATGAAGATCGACTTTCTGAATGCCGGCGATTTCGTCACCACGGACGGTATCGACGGCATCCATTTCACCGCTGGCAACAACGCCGATCTCGGCCGCGCGGTCGCCGACAAGGTCAAGTCTATTCTTGAGCCAAGCCGCGCCAGCACCGCCGCCTGAAGTCGCAACGCCCGCCGGCTTGCGACATACAGACCGGATCGCAGACATATCGCATTTGTGACACACATTATGGACCCAACGATGAGCCCGGTTCCGTAATTCTGCCCAACACGTTCCGTGGCACTTGACCCACTTGCTTTTATGAAGACGAGCTATCCACTCAAGCCGTTCAACAGGCGCACATTCGAGGTTTGCCTGGGCCGATAGTAAGCTTGGGCTCCTCGTCCTTCACACCGCCTGCACCGCCGCCGCCAATCCTCGTATGATCTTCGCCAGCTCCCTGCACTCATTGTGCAAGGTGCTGTTGCGCCGCCAGGCAAAGCAGATCGTGCGCTGCGGCATGGGTTCCTGGAACGGCACGATCTTGAGATCGGGGATAGTGCCGGCAGGTCCCGTGGCCATTTCCGGGATCAGCGTCACGCCGAGCCCGTGCGCCACCATCTGCAAGAGCGTGGTCAGGCTGGTGGCGCCGTAGCTTGCCATCGCCACCGGCCGCACATTGCCGCAGACAGCCAGTGCCTGTTCGCGCAGGCAATGGCCCTCCTCCAGCAGCATCAGCCTTTCCAGCGCCGGGCTTTCAGGCGGCACCGGCGGCGAGGCGAAAGCCGGATCGCCTGACGGCACGGCCAGGAAAAACCGGTCGGGGAACAAAGCCTCGGTCACCAGGCCGGGATGGTCGAGCGGAAGCGCGGCGATGAAGGCATCGAGCTTTTGCGACGCGATGTCCTCGACGAGCGAGGCGGTCACCGCCTCGCGCAGTTCGAGCAGCAAGTCCGGGAAATGCATTTTCAGCTCGGGCAGCGCACGCGGCAAAAGATAGGGCGCGACGGTCGGGATGATGCCCAGCCGGAAGCGCCCTCCCATGGCAGGGCGGCCACGCCGGGCGATGGTCTCGACCTCGCGTATGTCGGAAAGGATGCGTTCGATGCGCGGCAAAAGGGCTGCCGCCTCGTCGGTCATGCGCACCGATTTGCCGCCGCGTTCGAACAGCCGGCAGTTCAGCCGCTGCTCCATTTCCGCGATCTGCGAGGACAGCGCCGGCTGGCTCACGCCTGCAAGTTTCGCCGCACGCCCGAAATGCAGCGTCTGCGCAAGTGCGTCGAAATAATGCATCTGGCGGACGGTTAGGCCTATCATAAGAAAATCCTATTGAAAGGAACAGGAAAGGCAATTTGTTTTTATCGGCAGGCTGGCCTAGTCTGGAATCATTCCAGGATGGCGGCGCTGGCTGCCCGGAACCCTCGGCAAAAAATTGGAGTGCAAGATGGACGCGAAAACCGACGACAACAGCGCGGGCAACTGCCCTGTCGCGCATGGACCCGGTGCCAGGACCAACCGTGACTGGTGGCCCAACCAACTGGACCTCAGCGTTCTCCACCAGCAGTCGAACCTCTCCGACCCGATGGGCGAGGACTTCGACTATGCCAAGGAATTCGCGAGCCTCGATCTCGACGCGGTGATCAAGGACCTGCACCATGTCATGACGGATTCGCAGGATTGGTGGCCGGCCGACTTCGGCCATTACGGGCCGCTGTTCATCCGCATGGCCTGGCACAGCGCCGGCACCTACCGCATCGGTGACGGCCGCGGCGGCGCCGGCGCCGGCCAGCAGCGTTTCGCACCGCTCAACAGCTGGCCTGACAACGCCAATCTCGACAAGGCGCGCCGCCTGCTGTGGCCGGTCAAGCAGAAATATGGCCGCAAGATTTCCTGGGCCGACCTGCTGATCCTCACCGGCAATGTCGCCCTGGAATCGATGGGCTTCAAGACCTTCGGCTTCGCCGGCGGCCGCGCCGACGTCTGGGAACCCGAGCAGGACGTCGATTGGGGATCGGAAACCAAATGGCTCGACGACGAGCGCTACTCCGGCGACCGCGAGCTTCGCGGCCATCTCGGGGCCGTGCAGATGGGCCTGATCTACGTCAATCCGGAAGGCCCGAACGGCAAGCCTGATCCGCTTGCCTCGGCACGCGACATCAGGGAAACCTTCGGCCGCATGGCGATGAATGACGAGGAGACAGTGGCGCTGATCGCCGGCGGCCACACCTTCGGCAAAACCCACGGCGCCGGCGATGCCTCGCTGGTTGGCGCCGAGCCGGAAGGCGCCGGCATCGAGGCGCAGGGCCTCGGCTGGTCGAGCAAGCACGCGTCGGGCATTGCCGGCGATGCCATCACTTCGGGGCTCGAGGTCACCTGGACCACGACGCCGACCAAATGGAGCAACAACTTCTTCGACAACCTGTTCAATTACGAATGGGAATTGACGAAAAGCCCGGCCGGCGCCCATCAGTGGACGCCTAAGGGCGGCGCAGGTGCCGGCACGGTGCCGGACGCGCATGATCCCTCCAAGCGCCGCGCGCCGGCCATGCTGACCACCGATCTCGCGCTGCGGGTCGACCCGGCTTACGAGAAGATCTCGCGGCGGTTCCACCAGAATCCGGATCAGTTCGCCGATGCCTTCGCCCGCGCCTGGTTCAAGCTCACCCATCGCGATATGGGCCCGGTCGTTCGCTACCTTGGCCCGCTCGTGCCGAAGGAGGAGCTGATCTGGCAGGATCCGATCCCGGCCGTCGACCATGAACTGGTCAGCGAACAGGATATCGCATCGCTGAAGGCCAAGATCCTGGCCTCGGGCCTGTCAGTTTCCGAACTGGTCTCGACCGCCTGGGCTTCGGCCTCGACGTTCAGGGGTTCCGACAAGCGCGGCGGCGCCAATGGCGCCCGTATTCGGCTGGCGCCGCAGAAGGACTGGGACGTCAACCAGCCTGCTGAATTGGCCAAGGTGCTTGCCACGCTCGAATCCATCCAGAAGGCGTTCAACGCGGCACAGACCGGCGGGAAAAAGATCTCGCTGGCCGATCTGATCGTGCTCGGCGGCGTCGCCGCGGTCGAGAAGGCGGCAAAGGATGGCGGCAACGAGGTGAAGGTGCCGTTCACGCCGGGCCGCATGGATGCCTCGCAGGAACAGACCGACGTCGCCTCCTTTGCCGCGCTTGAGCCGAAAGTCGACGGCTTCCGCAACTATGTCCGGGGGCCGCAGCCGATGTCGATCGAGGCGATGCTGGTCGACCGGGCACAGTTGCTGACGCTGACCGCGCCGGAGATGACGGTGCTGGTCGGCGGCCTGCGGGTGCTCGGCGCCAATACCGGCAAGTCCAGGCACGGCGTGTTCACCGACAGGCCGGGCACGCTGACGAACGACTTCTTCGTCAACCTGCTCAGCATGAACACGGTCTGGGATCCGGCCGCCGGTTCGGATGAGATCTACGAAGCGCGCGACCGCAAGACCAAGGCGGTCAGGTGGACCGGTACCCGCGCCGACCTTATCTTCGGCTCGCATGCGCAGCTGCGTGCGCTGTCTGAGGTGTACGGGTCCGCGGATGCCGGGCAGAAATTCGCCAGGGATTTCGTCGCGGCGTGGACCAAGGTGATGAACGCCGACCGGTTCGACATCGCTGCCTGATCCGAGCAAGGACTTCTCGACCCAAGAAAAAGGCGCGGGGCTTGGCCCCGCGCCTTTTTCTTGTCCAGGCTTCCGAAGTCAGTCCTTTTCGAAGACGCGCGCCTTGGCGACGACGCCGGCAATGGCGCCGCCGATCAGCGGCGCGACGATGAACAG
This sequence comes from Mesorhizobium sp. B2-5-11, assembly GCF_006440835.1. NCBI lineage: Bacteria > Pseudomonadati > Pseudomonadota > Alphaproteobacteria > Hyphomicrobiales > Phyllobacteriaceae > Mesorhizobium > Mesorhizobium sp. B2-5-11. The sequence continues at coordinate 26,578 of NZ_VFUK01000015.1, read as the reverse complement.
CCAGAGCTGGCTGATCGCGGCGCCGCCCGAAAACAGCGCCGGGCCAATGGAACGGGCCGGATTGACCGATGTGCCGGTCACCGGGATCATGGCGAAGTGGATACCCGCCAGCGTCAGGCCGATGACCAATCCAGCGAAGGCCGTCGCATGCCTTTCCGCGGTAACGCCGAGGATCACGGTGACGAAGGTGAAGGTGCCGATCAACTCCCACAGGAACGCGGAAGAGACGCCCCATTTCGTCTCGTCCCAGCCATTGGCGCCGAAGCCGCCAGTGTGTCCCCCGACCTGGCCGGAGACGATGATCCACAGCGCCAGCGATGCCAGGATGGCGCCAATGATCTGTGCGATCCAGTAGGGGATGACGTCCTTGGCCGGCAACCGGCCGGCAAGGAACACGCCGAGTGTCACAGCCGGGTTGAGATGCGCGCCCGAAATGGGGCCGATCGCGTAGGCGGCCGCGATAAGGCCGATGCCGAAGGCCAGCCCGATGCCTTCCTGCCCGAGCGGCAGCGCGCCGCCGAAGCCACCCGTCACCACCGACGCGGTACCGATGAACACCAACAGAAATGTGCCTAGAACTTCCGCCAGATAAGTCTTCATTGCCATCTCCTCGTGACGATCCGCCGGTCCACGCTTTCCGCGCCGCGAATCATGGCGGCAAGAGTATTCCCAACCGAAAAACTTGGAAAGCTGAGCTGTCGCATCCCTACCGTGCTTGCAGCCGCCAGTTAAGAACATTAGAGAGCTTGCATCTATTGACGATCTGCTGTTGACCGCACCGGAAGATTTACTGCTCGAGCGGTTTTCGCCGATCCCAACAGGCGGCCTGCCGTCGCGAGAGGGGGCGGGGTTCAATCTCACCGTGAAAGGCTCTAAGAGCAGACCGAGATGATGCGCTCGATTTGGTGGACTGAAGAATGCGACTAGGCGGACGGCTGGCTGCGGCCATCGAAGTGCTGGAAGACATTGGCCGGCGTCACCGGCCGGTGGCCGATGCGCTGAAGGACTGGGGCCTGTCGCACCGTTTCGCCGGCGGCGGCGATCGTGCGGCGATCGGCAACATCGTCTACGATGCGCTACGCCGCAAGCGCTCGGCAGGCTGGCTGCTGGGCGAGGACACGCCGCGCGCCATCGGCTTCGGCGCCCTGCTGCTCGAATGGGGCCAGACCGCGCGCTCGCTCAACGAAGCGCTCGACGGCGACAGGTTCGCGCCGCCGTTGCTGACGGCTACCGAACTCCAGGCAACCGACGAGCGGCGGCTTGCCGACGCCTCGCCCGCGGTGCGCGCCGACATACCGGATTGGTGCGAGCCGCTTTTGCAACGCGCGTTCGGTGAGGCCTGGGTCGAGGAGGGCGCGGCGCTCGCCACCCGCCCGCCGCTCGACATCCGCGTCAACACTTTGCAGGCCGATCGGGCCAAAGTGCTGGCGGAACTTGCCGAAACCGGCGCCAAGCCAGCCCAAATCGCACCCCAAGGCATTCGCATACCGCCGATCGACGGCGACGGCCGGCATCCCAACGTGCAGGCCGAGCCGGCTTTCCAGAAGGGCTGGTTCGAAGTCCAGGACGAGGGATCGCAAATCGCCGCCGCTCTTGCCGGCGCCGAGCCTGGAATGCAGGTGCTCGATTTCTGCGCCGGCGCCGGCGGCAAGACGCTGGCGCTGTCGGCGGCGATGGGCAATACGGGTCAGGTCTTCGCCCATGATGCCGAGAAGGCGCGGCTGGCGCCGATCTTCGACCGCATCCGCCGCTCGGAAAACCGCAACGTGCAGATCGTCACCAAGCCGGCGGAATTGTCGCCGCTCACTGGCCACATGGACCTCGTCCTGGTCGACGCGCCTTGCACCGGCAGCGGCACCTGGCGGCGGCGCCCGGACGCCAAATGGCGGCTGACGCAAAGGCAGCTCGACGCCCGCAAGGGCGAGCAGATGGCGATCCTCGATGCCGCAAGCAGCTTCGTCAAGCCGGGTGGCCTGCTGGTCTACGTCACCTGTTCGGTGTTCGACGAGGAGAATGGCGACCAGGTCGCAGCGTTTTGCCAGCGCAATGGCGGTTTTGCCCCGGTCGACCATCGCCGGCTCTGGGACAGCCGTTTTCCCGGCCATGAAACGGCGATGCGGCTCGGCGCGCTGGGCGGTATCTGCCTGTCGCCGGCGCTGAGCGGCACCGACGGTTTCTACATCTGCGCGCTGCGTAGGGCTTCCTGAATGGAGCGGAAGCGAAACTTGCGCTTCCGCTCTCGAGATCAAATTGCTGCAGTGCAGCATTGGATGATTGCTTGCCGCTCACGCCTCTGCAATAAGCTTTTCCGGCAAAGGTGAAAGCAGCGACGGCCATGGCAGCAAAGATCGTACCCGCTCCGGACTATGAGGACCGCGTCAGGGCGTCCTTCGCGCGCCAGCAGGCGATGGCGACCATCGGCGCCGAATTGACGCTGGTGACGCCCGGCATCATCGAAATCGAAATGCCCTATTCGGCCGCACTCACCCAGCAGCATGGTTTCCTGCATGCCGGCGTCATCTCGACCGCGCTGGACTCGGCTTGCGGCTATGCGGCCTTCTCGCTGATGCCGGAGAATTCCGGCGTGCTGACCATCGAGTTCAAGGTCAATCTGCTGGCGCCGGGCAGGGGCGAGCGCTTCCTGTTCCGCGGCTCGGTGACCAAGCCTGGCCGCACCATCATCGTCGCCGACGGCCAGGCCTATGCCTTCGCCGCCGACGGCGAAGCCAAGTTGATCGCCACCATGACCGGCACCATGATGACGATGGTGGGCCGCGACGGGATTGCTGGGTGAATGGCCGGTTCGCCGCAGGCGAATTCATCGTGCCAGTGGCACGATGAAAGGCCACGAACGCCGGGAGCTGCCGGAGGCAGCGGGTCCCGGCGAGCAGGTGGTGGAGACAGCAGGACAGGGAGGAGTAAATCATCATGACCGATAAAGTGTCGCGCCTGTCCGGCAAGAACGTCCTCTTCGTCATGGCGGTGCAGGCCGAATACGGGCCGCATCTACAGCGGCTGTTTACCCCGCTGATGACCGGTGTCGGCCCGGTCGAGGCAGCCGTCCGGCTTGGCGCCGAATTGTCTTGGCTGAAGTCGCAAGATGCGCTGCCGGACCTCGTCGTGTCGCTCGGCTCCGCCGGCAGCCGGACCTTGGAGCAGACGGAGATTTACCAGGCCATCTCGGTCAGCTATCGTGACATCGACGCCTCGCCGCTTGGCTTTGAGAAAGGCGCGACGCCGTTCCTCGACCTGCCGATGACGGTGTCGCTGCCGTTGCGGATTCCGGGGATAAAGCAAGCCACGCTGTCGACCGGCGGCGCGATCATCACCGGCGCGGCCTTTGATGCAATTGCGGCAGACATGGTGGATATGGAGACCTTCGCCTGCCTGCGCGCCTGCCAGCTGTTCGAGGTGCCCCTGATTGGGCTGCGCGGCATTTCCGACGGCGCGGCTGATCTCAGGCATGTCGGCGACTGGACCGAATATCTGCACGTCATCGACGAAAAGCTGGCGGATGCCGTCATGCGCCTCGAACAGGCGATCGGCTCGGGCTTGCTTTGGACGGGTTCTCCTGGTGACGTGGCGGGACCGTTCTGAAAGTCGGGCTCGCAACCCATTGCGCCGACTCGTTTCTTTCTCTAAACGCTCGCCATGAAAACAGCCAATCAACCCGACACCGTCCTGATTGTCGATTTCGGCAGCCAGTTCACCCAGCTCATTGCCCGCCGCATCCGCGAAGCCGGCGTGTTTTCCGAGATCGTGCCGTTCCAGTCGGCCGAGGCGGCATTCAAGCGCATCAATCCAAAAGCCGTGATCCTGTCCGGCGGTCCGGCCTCGACCACGGATATCGGCAGCCCGCGGGCGCCGCAGATCGTCTTCGAGGCCGGCGTGCCGGTGCTCGGCATCTGCTATGGCCAGATGGCCATGTGCGTGCAGATGGGCGGCGTTGCCGAAAGCTCCAATCATCGCGAATTCGGCCGCGCCTTCGTCGAGATCGAGAAGGAAAGTCCGCTGTTCGAGGGCCTCTGGGCAATCGGCCAGCGTCACCAGGTGTGGATGAGCCATGGCGACCGCGTCATCTCCTTGCCCAAGGGGTTCGAGGTGTTCGGCAAGTCGGAAGGCTCGCCCTTCGCCATCTTCGGCAATGTCGAGCGCAAGATGTATGGCATCATGTTCCATCCGGAAGTGGTGCATACGCCCGACGGCGCCCGGCTGCTCAGGAATTTCGTCCACAACATCGCCGGCATCGAGGGCGACTGGACGATGCGCGCCTACCGCGAGCACGCGGTCGAGGCGATCCGCAAGCAGGTCGGCAAGGGCAAGGTCATCTGCGCGCTCTCGGGCGGGGTCGACTCCTCGGTCGCCGCGCTGCTCATCCACGAGGCCGTCGGTGACCAGCTCACTTGCATCCTCGTCGACCATGGCCTGATGCGTAAAGACGAGGCCGCCGGCGTCGTTTCGATGTTCCGTGAACATTACAATTTGCCGCTCATTCTGGTGAACGCGTCGGATCGCTTCATCGGTGCGCTCGAAGGCGAGGCGGATCCCGAGAAGAAACGCAAGACCATTGGCCGGCTCTTCATCGAGGTGTTCGAGGAAGAGGCCAAGAAACTCGGTGGCGCCGATTTCCTGGCGCAAGGCACGCTCTATCCCGACGTCATCGAAAGCGTCTCCTTCACCGGTGGCCCGTCGGTGACGATCAAGTCGCACCACAATGTCGGCGGCCTGCCCGAGCGCATGAACATGAAGCTGGTCGAGCCGCTGCGCGAACTGTTCAAGGACGAGGTCCGCGCACTCGGCAAGGAACTCGGCCTGCCCGAGAGTTTCATCGGCCGCCACCCGTTCCCGGGCCCGGGTCTTGCCATACGCTGCCCCGGCGGCATCACGCGCGAGAAGCTGGAGATCCTGCGCGAAGCCGACGCCATCTATCTCGACGAGATCCGCAAGGCCGGCCTCTATGACGCCATCTGGCAGGCCTTCGCCGTGCTCTTGCCGGTGCAGACGGTCGGCGTCATGGGCGACGGCCGCACCTACGAATTCGTCTGCGCGCTGCGCGCCGTCACCTCGGTCGACGGCATGACGGCAGATTTCTATCACTACGACATGGCCTTCCTGGGCGCCGCCGCCACCCGCATCATCAACGAGGTCCGCGGCATCAACCGCGTGGTCTATGATGTGACGTCGAAGCCGCCGGGAACAATTGAGTGGGAATAAAGGTCGGTCGTTCGCCAGCATTCGGCGACTATCGAAGAAACTTCATTAAACCTCTGAATCTTATCTTCTTTTCTCTCTAGGTCTATCGCTGACTATCGCCCCTAAGCGGAATCATTTGACGGTATATCTGACGGCATTCCTTTTCGCGTCATCTTCGCTGCAGACTGATGCCGTCAGTGCGCCGGACTCAAGCATGTTGGCATCTTTCGAGGTAAGGCATTGAATCCAATGGGCTCTCGCAGAGCCTTGACGGTAAAACGAATGACGGTAAAATTAGGCGTTTCACAATCCTAGATGCGCCCGTCCGTCTCCTCCTATGCTCACAGATATCGCACTTAAGAAGCTGAAACCAAAAGATAAAATATACAAAGTCACTGATCGTGACGGTATGTACGCGACCGTGGCTCCCACAGGGCAGATATCATTCCGATACGACTACCGAGTAAATGGTCGGCGAGAGACAGTGACGCTTGGCCGCTATGGGGAGGGAGGCATCTCGCTTGCAGAGGCGCGTGACCGCTGTCTTGCCGCACGAAAAATGGTTGCAGCCGGAAAATCGCCAGCCCAGGAAAAGCAGCGTGACAAGCGGCGCCTGTCTGGGACGGCCACGTTCGGCGATGCTGGCAGAAGATGGTTTAAAGAGGCGAAGATGGCGGACAGCACGCGCTCGATGCGCAAAGCCGTCTTTGATCGCGACATCTTGCCGATTTGGGACAAAAGGGTCCTCGCAGAAATAACATCGGACGATTTGCGGGCGCTGTGCGCAAAGGTGAGGGACCGTGGCGCACCGGCAACGGCCATTCATGTCCGGGATATCGTTAAGCAGGTCTATGGTTATGCCATTCTGCACGGCGAGAAGATCGCCAATCCGGCGGACGAGGTAGGGCCAGCTTCCATAGCCACCTTCGAGGCGAAAGACCGGGCGTTGTCACCCGCAGAAATTCGACTCATGCTGAAAGAGTTGGAAAATGTGCCGACGTTGTCGACCATTCGGCTGGGCGTAAAGCTGATCCTGCTCACGATGGTTCGGAAAAGTGAGCTTCTGGACGCGACGTGGGATGAGGTTGACTTCGAGAACGCGCTATGGAGCATTCCCAAAGAGCGAATGAAACGGAAGAAGCCACATAACGTCTACCTGTCCCGCCAATCCCTCGACATCATGATTGCGCTTAAGACTTGCGCCGCGAACTCTCGATACGTGCTTCCATCTCGCTACGACGCCGACGAACCCATGTCGCGCGCGACCTTCAATCGGATTACGATGGCGATTGTGGAACGCGCAAAACAACAAAATCTGCCGCTAGCTCCCTTTACCGTGCACGATCTACGGCGGACCGGGTCCACGCTCCTAAACGAGATCGGATTCAATCGCGATTGGATCGAAAAATGCCTTGCCCACGAAGACAGTCGCTCCTCCCGGGGCGTCTATAACAAGGCTGAATACGAACCGCAGCGGCGCCACATGCTGCAGGAATGGGCCGACATGATTGAAGCGTGGGCGGCTGGCAATAAACACGCACCCACACTGCAGCCGATTTCCGGGGCAGCCGTCATCCTCGATCCGATTTGACGGGCCTTCTCTTCCGTGACCGCACGTCTGGTCCTGGGGCCAGTTCGATTGAACCGGCAGAGGACGCGTTCCGCCGTTCCTGAATCCAGGCTTCGACTTCTCCCAGGTCCCAAACGACGCAGCGGGGGGTCAGATTGAACCGTCGTGGGAACTCGCCTCGTTGTTCCATTTCATAAATGGTCGTGTCCGATAGCGGGACGATTTCTCGCAACTGTGATCGGCGAACAGTTCGCACGACCTGTCGCGCCGCAATGTGAGGTAGAACCGGAAGGGAGCGATCCGCTGGCGCGGCCTCTATGCCTTGGCAGCTTTCGTGTTGAGTTTGCTTCTCCCGTTTGACCATTTGCATACCAAGGGCTCCTTCGGGCCAATGATCGCGCATCTGCTTCAATCTGAGTATAGCTCTCAACTACGATCGCATCGTCTCGTTTGACCAACCGGCGAGCTTTGCGATGGTCGAAAAGCCTAGGTCTTGCTCAGGAGCACACCCACTTCGCGAGCCTCAATGACAGTTTATTACGCGCCGATCCGCAAGAATGAACGGCGGCAATGGGGTACCTCCCTACGGCCTGCTGGTAGTTGTCGTCACCGGGCAGCGTCCCGATCGCACGGAAGGGCGCGGGCAAAGACCAGCACCACGGAGGCAGTATTCCTGATGGGGATACTGCAACACCTTTAGATTCCGGTTACCCGTTTTTACCCAGTTCGCCTGGTGCATTCAGAGCGAGGTATTTGGAAATCGCTTATGGTGGCTTTGGGCGAACTCGGGATGGAGGAGTGGACCCAGAAATTGGCAAAATGCCCCAGGGAGGATTACATGGGTCGCTCATTCGCCGTACTCTTTACAGGTGCCCGTCGCTACGCAAACAGCTTGCTTTTGACTTCAGCGTTTTTTGCCGTCTCGGCATCGCTCTCCAATTCGGCCGCTGCCGAAACCATGAACTGGCGCCAATTCGAAGGGACCAGCATAACTTGGGCCTACGACATCCACCCGTATGCCGATGCTCTGGCCGCGCAACTTCCCGAGTTTGAGAAGCTGACCGGCATCAAGGTCACGCCGGAACTGTACCCGGACGACTCCTACTGGAGCAAGATGACGATCCAACTGACGACGAAGTCGCCAGCATGGGATGTGTTCGGCACTGGCATTCAGCCCGCGTGGGACCTCGCTCCGAGTGGCGCTCTGGAGCCGCTGGACAAATACCTCGGCGATCCGAAGCTTACCGATGCTGGATATGACTTCAACGACTTCTTCCCGAGCCTACGCTCGGCGCTTACCTGGAAGCTGGAAGATGGCCAAGTCGCAACGGGGGATGGTGGCCAAATCTGGGCAATCCCGCACGCATTTGAGAACATCCAGCTGTTCTACCGCAAGGATATCTTGGACAAATACAACATCGCGGTTCCGACGACTCCGCCGGAAATGGCAAACGCGTGCGAAGAACTCAAAGCCGCCGATCCTTCCATCACGCCGTTGGGCGTCCGAGGCGTGCGTTTCTGGAGCAGTATCCACACCGCCGCAGTCTCGATCGCCCGCTCTTACGGTGTCCACGATTTCGTCGTCAAGGACGGCAAGCTCGACACGGGACTGGATTCGCCGGAATCGATCGCGTTCCACAAGGATTACGTGGACATGATCAAAAAGTGCGCGGCTCCTTCCTTCGCCAATGATAACTGGTACCAGGTCGTGGACGGCATCTCGTCTGGCCGCACCGCGATGGCGATCGACTCAAACATGTTCGGCTTCTGGAACGATGTTGCGGGAAAGCCGGCATCCGGCAAGATCGCCTTCGCTCCGCCGCTTCGCGCACCGAACGCCACGAGCTTCGATTCCAACATCTGGATCTGGGCTCTCGCCATGAACGCGGCTTCCGAAAAGAAGGGCGCGGCCTGGCTGTTCATGCAGTGGGCCACCTCCAAGCAGGTGGCCCTCAAGGGTGCCGTTGCCGGCCAGCTCGTCAATCCGCCGCGCACGTCGACCTGGCAGGACGAGACCTGGACTAAGTACGCTTCGCAGCCCGAGTTCAACAATTTCGTTGACAGCTTCAAAAAGACACAGGACCACGCCGCGCTGGCTTTCACACCGCGTGTCGGCTTCGGCGAAGCTATGAACGCATGGGCTGTGGCGATGCAGAAGATGGTAAACGGCGATGACGTCGAGACAACGTTGAGGGCGCTTGCCGAAGAAATCCGCGCTGGTCTCTGATCAAAAGGAACAGGGCAGTATTATTGCACTGCCCTGTTCCCGCCAACGACGGAGACCACGCCGTGTCATCCCAAGCACTTAAACCCATCGTGCCGGTGGCAGCCGAAGGACCTGGCGCGTGCGCTTCGTCCGGTTCGGATTCGCTGGAGGGGCGTTCCATCGACTGGTTCAGCCTTGCAATCATTCTTCCTGCCGTCCTTATCCTGTTCGGCTTCCTTCTTCTGTTCTTCTATGGTGTCTACCAATCTCTGACTGACCTTCGCCTGGGCAGGCCGATCGCTAAGTTCGTCGGCTTCGCCAACTTTATAGCGCTCGGCAGGACGGCTGATTTCTGGAACAGTGTTCGCGTCACCGTAACTTACGCGCTCTCGTCGGTCGTGATGGAGGCTCTGCTGGGCCTAGCAGTCGCGAAACTGTTCGCCTCCGGCGTGTTCATGGCCAGGGCTTTGCGTCCGGTCATCCTACTTCCCCTCGTCCTTCCACCCATGAGTGTCGCGTTGATGTGGACGACGATGATGAACCCGCAGAGCGGCATCATGAACTATCTTTTGTCCCTGATCGGGCTGGCGCCTTTCGCCTGGATTTCGGATACCAGGACCGCACTGCTTTCGGTGATAATGATTGATGTCTGGACCTACACCCCATTCTTCGCGCTCATCATCTTCGCAGGGCTCCAGGGCATCACGGACGATATTCGCGAGGCCGCCCGCATCAACGGCGGGAAGGCATGGGCCACATTTGTCAACATCGAGCTGCCGCTGGTCGCGCCCCACATCCTGATCGCCGCGATCTTTCGGCTTATCGAGTCCCTGAACCAGTTTGACATCATCTTCGGAACCACGCAGGGCGGTCCGGGAAACTCGACCTCGGCGCTTTCCGTGCAAGCCTACATCACGGCTTTTCAGAACCTTACATTCGGCCGCGGCGCGGCCTTGATGGTCGTCAACTGGCTCATCGTGTTGATCGGCGCGTTCTTTACCGTGAAACTCTGGCGGGCGGTTCGCCGCCGCGTGCAATAGGAGCCAGACCCATGGATTTCACGCGCTCCCTCACGACCAGGATCGTGCTCAACGCAATGGTTCTGATCTGCGTCGCCGTGCTCGCATTTCCGCTCGTGTGGATCGTCATGATGGCGTTGAAGCAGCAGAGCGACGTCATGGCCTGGCCTCCGAGCTTCGTCTTCACTCCCACAATGGACAATTTCCGCGTCCTGTTCGATGCGGCCCAGGCGGGCGCCACGAGCTATGGAACCATCAAGGTCGACTTCCTCAAACCCGTGATAAACAGCGTCGTCATCGCCCTCGGCGCAGTTGTGGTTTCGCTGATCGCGGGAGTCCCTGCCGGCTATGTATTGGCCAGACGCGACATCCCCTACAAGGAAGACATCGCGTTCTTCATCCTTGGGTTTCGCTTCGCTCCCGTTCTCTTGGTGGTGATCCCGCTCTTTAGCTTGTTTCAGTCCCTGGGCCTTTATGACACCTATATAGGCATGATCTGGGTCTACCAGGTCGTGACGCTGCCGATGATCGTCTGGCTGACACGATCCTATGTCGAGGACATCCCGAAAGACATCGAGGAGGCTGCGGCAATCGACGGCGCGAAACCGTTTCGTGTCGTCCTGCACATAGTCCTTCCGTTGCTGAAGCCCGGCCTCATCGGCGCGTCCCTGCTGGTATTCCTCCTTGCCTGGCACAACTTCGCGCTCGGACTGATGCTGAGTTCAACCAAGGCGCCTGTCACCGTCGCGCTGCTGAAACTCCTCAATCCCGGTATCCAATTCTATCCCGTCATGGCCGCCGGGCTGGTCGTTACCATGATCGTGCCGGTTATCCTGATCGTCATAGGACAGCGCCATCTTGAGCGCGGGCTGACCTTCGGAGCTGTTAAATGAACCCTTGCCCCCTGATCTTCTTTGGCACCACGAATCTCGACTTGTGCTTCAATGTGGAACGGCTACCCACGATAGGTGAAAGCTTGATCGGCTCTCTTGTCCGTCACCCCGGAGGCAAGGGTGCCAATCAAGCCGTGGCCGCGGCGAAGCTTGGCATGCGGCCAAAGTTCTTCACGCGCCTCGGCGATGATGAGGCGGGAGACGTCTTAATGCGCGCCCTGTCAGACGCCGGGGTCCTGACCGAGGCGGTCCAGATCGCGTCGGGCGAGGCCTCGGGGTCAGCGCTCGTCATGGTGGCAGACGACGGTAGCAACATGATCATCATCGATCCTGGCGCAAACGCGAATGTCACCGCGGCCGTGATCGACGAAGTCGCGCATCACATAGAGCCCAGGTCCATCGTGGTCGCCGAAATGGGCCTCCCCGTGAATGCGCTGGAGCGGCTTTTCGCGCTGAAGCCCAGGCTCGGCTTTCGCCTTATCTTCAATCCGGCCCCCGTGCGCACCGGGCTCTCTCGCAAGGCCTGGTCCCAGGTCGATTTCGTCACCCCCAACGAGTCAGAGACCTTCGAACTCACAGGAGTGGAAGTCGTCGATCCACAGAGCGCAGCCCGAGCTGCGACGATTCTACTCGAACTGGGGGCCAGGGCAGCCCTCATTACCCTGGGAGAGCGCGGGGCGTTCTATTCGAACGGCGAGGAAAGCTTTCTCCTTCCTTCGTTCCCTGTGGTCGTGGTGGATGCCACGGCGGCAGGCGATGCTTTCAACGGAGGGTTCGCGGCAGCGCTCGCCAGGAATGTGCCTGTCCGCGAAGCGGTCCGCCAGGCCATGGCCGTTGCGGCGCTCTGCGTCACGAGAAGGGGCGCACAGCCGTCAATGCCCACCGCCGCAGCTGTCGACGAGTTCCTGAACCACAGAACATTACTGGAGATACGATGACATCACCAATTTTCACGATGTCCGGCAAGACGGTTCTCGTCACCGGCGCGGGCGGCGGTATCGGTGCCGCCATCGTCAACGCCTTTCTGGCGAGCGGTGCCAATGTCGTGGCGACCGATGCGAGCAGTGAGGCGCTCACCCGGACCTACGGCATGGTTGAAGCCAACGGCCAACCGCTCACGCTCGCCATGGACGTGACGAGCGAACAGGACATCGTCCGCGTCCTCGACATCGTCGCCGAGCGCTTCGGACGACTGGATGTTCTCGTCAACAACGCCGGGATCAAATCGGCGGAGTCGCTTCTTTGCGGCGACAAGGCCAAGATCGACCGCACGATGCTGATTAATTCTGACGCGGTGCTCCTCTGCTCCAAGTCGGTCGTGCAACGATTTCTTCGTGACGGCGGCGGACGCATCGTCAACATCGGATCATCCCTGTCGTCGCAGGGCGCCGTATTCAACTATCAGGCAGGCGGAGCCGACTACTGTTTCTCCAAGGCCGTAGTCCACGATCTCACAAAACTTCTCGCCTATGAATGCGCACCCATGGGCGTCAACGTGAATGCCGTCGCGCCGGGCATAATTGATACGCCCATGCATGGCCGCCCAAAGGAGGAGACCGAAGCAAGGCATGCGGGTCGCATCCCGCTGGGACGGGTCGGATCGCCGGAAGACGTCGCCGGACTGGCGGTGTTCCTGGCGAGCCCCGCGGCCGCCTACATTACCGGTCAGATCGTTCATGTAAACGGCGGGATGTTGATGAATGGCTGATATGGTTTCAACGCTTGCGTGGCCGCGCATAACGGGGATCGTCTCCGACCTCGACGGCGTCGTCTATCGTGGCAAGAATGCGATCGAAGATGCTGTCGAGGCATTCAAGGCCTGGCAGGCCGAGCGGATCCCATTCTGCTTCGTCACCAACAACTCGACCCACACGGCCGGCGACGTCGTCTCGAAGCTGCGCGGCTTTGGCCTGGAGGCGGGGGAGGAGAACGTCGTCACATCCGCAGTCACCGCCGCGAAGATGATCCGGCAAACCTATCCCGCGGGGACGCGGACCTATGTCATCGGAGCGCCTTCGCTGAAGAAGGCCATCACCGATGCGGAGCTCGAGATCACCGACAAGCAACCGTGCGTCGTGGTCATGGGGCTCGACCGGGAAATCACGTACGAGAAGCTCACGATCGCAGTCGACGCGATCCTCAAAGGCGCGGTGCTGATTGGAACCAATCCGGACCTCCTGCTGCCCACCCAGACCGGTTTCGAGCCCGGGGCAGGTGCCTGTCTGACCGCAGTCTCGGCTGCCGCACGTGTGAAGCCCATCATCGTGGGAAAGCCGGAAGTGCACATGATCGAAGCTGCACTATCGCAGCTCGGCACAGATCGAGCCTCGACGCTGATGATCGGCGACCAGATACCAACCGACATACAGGCCGGGAAACGCGCCGGGCTATGCTCAGTCCTGGTGACCACGGGCGTTCCGCCGATCGACGATCCGTCGCTGCTGGCGCCGGATTTTACCGTATCGAGCCTGAAACAAATATTTTTGAAGCGCTGATGCGCGCCGGCACCTTGGGAGGAAATCATGGCTGAGGTTCGCCTCGAAGGGATCAGGAAGGCCTATGGCAACCTTGAGATCCTGCGCGATATCGACCTCGACATTCGGCATGGCGAGTTCGTGGTTTTTGTGGGTCCCTCCGGATCCGGCAAGTCGACATTGCTGCGCATGATCGGCGGACTGGAGAAGATCACCGGTGGAACGCTCAGGATCGACGACAAGGTGGTAAACAAGATTGATGCCGCGGACCGCAATCTAGGCATGGTCTTCCAGTCCTATGCGCTCTACCCGCATCTGTCCGTCCGCAACAATCTCGCGTTCCCGCTTAAGATGGCAAAGATGAAGAAGGACGAGATCGCCGACCGCGTCCAAGCCGCCGCCGCACTGCTCCAGATCGAGCACCTTCTCGACCGAAAACCAAGGCAGCTGTCCGGCGGACAACGTCAGCGCGTGGCGATCGGAAGGGCAATCGTCCGAGAGCCCAAGGTGTTCCTGTTCGACGAGCCGCTATCCAATCTGGATACCGAGCTGCGTGTCCAGATGCGAGTGCAGATAGCCAAGCTTCATAAGCAGCTGGGCAACACCATGATTTATGTGACGCATGATCAGGTCGAGGCGATGACCATGGCCGACAAGATCGTGATCCTAAAGGACGGGCGCATAGAACAGGTCGGGTCGCCGCACGATCTCTACCATCGGCCCGCCTCAAAGTTCGTGGCGGGTTTCATAGGGTCGCCAAGAATGAACTTTCTGCCCTGCAAGGAGAAAGGCTCCGACCAGGCAAGGACCGAGATTACCTTGAGCGATAAGATGTCCCGTTGGCTGCCGATACAGACGACATCGTCGAAAGGCGGCCGCGCGCTGACACTCGGCATCCGCCCCGACGATTTCGTGGCGCCAACCGGCATGCCGGGCGAGCTCGTCATCGAGATCGACGTCGACTTCGTTGAACATCTGGGAAGTGCGACATATCTCTATGGGACCGCTCTCGGCGACCATGTCGTCGCCCGATCGCCCAACCACCACTTTCCCGCCGGCAACGCCGGGCGGGTATCGCTCGCCGTCTCCGCTGCCGACTGTCACCTCTTCGACCCCGAAGGGAAGGCACTGACGAGGCTGGAGGCGCCCGGGAGCTGGAATTGAACATTGGATCCGCAAACGTGCTAGGATCGCGGCATTCCAATGGGAAAGCCTGAGATAACGGACTTCAAGCAAATCCTCGGCAACTCGCGTTCATTTATCCTGGGAGCCGCGATCGGCTCCGGCATGACAGCGCGGGCCGCCGAGCGCGCGGGGGCGGACTTCGTGCTAGCGCTCAACGCCGGCCGGTTCCGTGCGATGGGGGGGTCGTCTCCGGCGTCGATCTTTCCCATCCGCAACAGCAACGAATTCGTTGCCGGTTTCGCCCGCTCCGAAATCCTCAGGAGCACAAAACTCCCGGTGTTCTTCGGCGCCTGTACGTTCGACCCTCGGCTCGACCTCGATCGCTTCCTCGACAACATCACCCGATGGGGGTTTGCAGGGATCACGAATTTTCCGTCCGTGATCCATGTGGACGAGGCGCGCAGGTCGATTCTCGAGGGCTGCGGCCTCGGATATGCGCGCGAGGTCGAACTACTCATCAACGCCGCGGCGCGGGGGCTGATGACGATCGCCTACACCCGCACGCAGGCTGAGGCCCGCCGAATGGTCGAAGCGGGCGTGGGCGCGATCTGCATGAATTTTAATCTCAACCCTGCTGAAACTGCCGTGTCGTCGTCGTCCATCGGCCTGGCGGAACTCGCCGCCCGAACGGGAGACATCGCCCGGGCGGCTCACGGTATCAACAGGAATGTCGTCTGTCTGCTCGGAGGCGGCCCGATCACGAAGCCCCAGGAGTTGATGGACGTCTGCCGCGAGACAGGAACGCAGGGGTTCATAGGCGGTTCTTCCCTCGACCGGGTGCCGCTCGAAATGTCGGTGCTGGAGATGACCTCGGGGTTCAAGACCATCAACGTTCTGCGGGAAAAGGTCGATCTTATGGAGCGGCAGCTCCAGCTGAACGGCTACCGCCATGGCGTGATCGCGCAATCGGCGTTGATGAATCAGGCGCTTGACGCGGCAAAGCGTCTTTCGACGGGCACGAACCCGGTTCTGATCGTCGGCGAACCGGGCACGGGGAAGCGTCGCGTCGCGTCCCTGGTGCATGCCTTCGGCGCGAGAAAGCACCGCAAGCCGGTTACCTTCCCCTGCCGCAAGGCGCCCGGCAACCAGAACGAGATGGCGCTCTTCGGCATGGAAGCGGAAAAGGACGCACGGCGCCGGCTGTCGCTGCTGGAGATGTCAACGGAGACCTCCCTGGTCATTCTTCACCTCAACACACTTTCTGAAGACGGCCAGGAGCAGCTTGCCGATTATCTGGAGCGCGGCACCTTCAGCGCCGTAAACGGCGCGGTTGCGACGCGATCGGAAGCAAAGATCATCGCCACCTGCACCGTGCCGGCCGGAGCAAGCCTGGAAGCGCTGCCCCTATCGCCACGATTGAGAAGCGTCTTCGCCGGACTGGAAATTATCCTTCCTCCCATGCGGGACCGTCTGGAAGACCTTCCTGCGCTCATCCATCATTTCACAGTGGAGACCAAGGGCGATGCGGATGCAAAGGCGCTGACGATCGAAAACTCCGCCTTTTTGGCGCTGGCCAGCCATGCCTGGCCAGGCAATGTCAGGGAGCTTCGCCATGTCGTCGAACAGCTGGCCACCTTGCCCTCGAACACGTCGATCACGGCGGAACGGGTCCTTCCGGTCCTTGGAGCCAAACCGGCAACCAAAGCGACCACTACCCTTTCGGAGAGAGAATGGATCATCGACGCCTTGCGCCGGAACAAGCTTCACCGCGGCAAAGCTGCCGCCGCGCTCGGCATTACCCGCAAAACCTTATACAACAAGATCAAGAAGCACCGCATCCTAGAATGACGTCTCAGCCTTGGCGAGCGAGGGCGCCGGCAGCGACCAAACAGGCAGTTCACTACCCGTTTCGCCCAGACGCACAAGCGACGTGATCGGCGCTATCGGACAGGAAAGGGCCGTCGCCGGTAGATAGAGCATGGCTTCCGGCTGTTTCTCGAACAGGTTCCCTGCCGCGGCTGCGTCTCGATTAGTCGATGTCAGAGCTAAGCCCAAGCCATTCTCCGCGAACCATCTCATGCGCTCCAGCTCAATTGAATTCAGATGGTCTTCGGCCCCCGCCTCCGAGCTGGTTTGTATGAGAGAGGCTGGCGGAAGGTTCACCACGCCGCAGAAACCTTTCTCCGTCAGAGCATCCGCGACGTCCTCCCAAAGCGCGAACGGGTCGATCATCAAGATCGCTGCGTAGCAACGAGCGCCTGCAACGGGCTCGATCTCGTTGAGGCCGCGCAGCAACTCGCCATTCCAGTCGCAAACGGGAAGCGTCGCGATTACAAGGGGAAACCCAGCGGGCAAGGCGCGAAGGCTCGGCGCAAACACGTAGGCGTCATCGGCGCTCGGGGCATCGGTCCAGATCGGTCGGTCTACGATTACCCACCTACCCATATTTACCCATCTCTCCTTCGGCAGCCGATTATCCAGCCTGCCCGAAGCGTTTACTAGTCCTGGGCAACAAAGCAAGAGCGGTGCCTTGGAGGGCGAAGACATGGGAGCTCAAGGTTCGACGTCCCCTCCATCCCCTGCAGGAAGGTACGGAACATCGTGATCGCAGAGACAACCGTTGATAACTCCGTGGCCATTGTCGCGACGATGGACACGAAGCAAGTCGAGGCTTCGTTCGTGGCCGACATCGTCAGGGGCGCGGGACGCAGCGTCTTATTCGTCGATGTGGGCACCTCAAAGGACGGAAGGTTCCGGTCCAATGATCCGGCGGTTCTGCTTGCGGGAATCGCGCGCGAGGCCCGCAAGTCGGTGAACGGACTTTTCGAGACCGGCAAGGTCTCCGCCGTGATTGGCATCGGCGGCGGCAAGGGGAGCGGCGTGTTCGGCGAAGTCGTCGCCGACCTGCCATACGGTTTTCCCAAGCTGCTAGTCTCCAGCGCACGCCCGGCCCTGCTTGCCGAACTGGCCGGGAAGCTGGATGTCCTGCTCTATCCCACGCTGGTCGATCTCTTCGGCGTGAACGGGTTCACTTCGCGGGTGCTTGAAAACGCGGCGCGGGCAATCGCCGCCATGCATTACCTTCCCAAAGCGAAATCACGGCGAAAGATCGTAGCCATCACGTCGTTTGGCGTGACGACCCCCGCGGCCAATGCATGCGTCCGGCTTCTTGGGGACAAGAAGATGGAGGCGATCGTTTTTCCGGCGAATGGCGCTGGCGGTCGAAAGATGGAATCGCTGGTCGACGCGGGTGAATTCGATGCCGTAATAGATCTCACCACGACCGAGCTGGCCGACGAGCTCCTGGGCGGCACCGCCAGCGCCGGACCGGATCGGCTGACTGCAGCCGGGCGGTGCGGGATTCCGCAATTGATCGCTCCCGGCGCCGTGGACATGGTAAACTTCGGTGTCCTCTCCTCGGTGCCGCCCGAGTTCGCCGAGCGCAGGCTGTACGCGCACACACCGTATACGACCCTGCTGCGCACGACGCCTGAAGAGACGAACGCGATCGGACGTCTTACGGCGCAAAAGCTGTCGGCGTCGAGAGGACCCGCGCAAGTCCTGTGGCCCTCGAAAGGTGTATCGGATTACGACCGCGAAGGCGGGCCGTTTCACGACCCCGAGGCGAACCGCGCATGGCTCTCAGGCCTGCGCGCCGCGCTTCCCGGGAACATCCCCGTCCGGGAACTCAATTGCCACATCAACGATCCCGAATTCGCAAGTGCCGCGGTCGAATGGGTACTTGACCACATTGATACGGAGACCGCCGATGAGAATGTTTGACCGCAACGAAATCCTGGCCCGGATCGCCGAGCAGTCCGTAAAAGGCGCCGCGATCCTGGCTGCCGGTAGCAGCTGCGGCCTTGTCGCCAAATGTGCCGCGCTTGGCGGTGCGGACATGCTTGTCGTCTACAGCACGGGCCTCTCGCGGCTCATGGGCCTGCCGACCAGCCGGATTGGGGATTCGAACGCGCGGACCATAGAAATGGCCGACGAGATCCGCAATGTCATCTCCGACGTTCCGGTGATTGGTGGCGTTGAAGCGTGGGACCCGGTCCGGCTCGATCTCGACAGGCTTCTCGACAAGTTTTGGGCCGCTGGCTACTCCGGCGTGATCAACTACCCGACGATTTCGACGATGGGCGACAAGTGGCGCGACCGCCGTGGCCGCGTAGGCCTTGGCTTCGCGCGCGAAGTCGAGATGATCGCCACGGCGCGGAAGAAGGACATTTTCTCAATGGCCTATGTCGCCTCAGCGAACGACGCGGCGGACATGGCCAAAGCAGGCGCGGACTGCATCGTTCCTCATGTCGGCGCCACACGTGGCGGACTGGTCGGCCATGACGAGGGTCAGGCGATCGGCGAGGCGATCGAACGGATTAACCGGATCAACAACGCGGCGCGCACTGTCCGCGGCGACGTCATCCTTCTTGCCCATGGCGGCGCGATAGCCGAACCGCAGGACACCGAAGAAGTCTACAGGTCCACCGATTGCATCGGCTTTGTCGGCGCGTCCTCGATCGAGCGCATTCCGATCGAGCGGGCCGTGAAATCGGCTGCCGAAGCCTTCAAGGCCGTCCCCCTGAACCGCAAGAAACCCTAAGCACGACTGCCGAGGAATCCATGGCCGACACTGTAACCCCACTCGTGACCAAGCAGGAGGACCCCACACACTGGGACGCGGCCTACGACATGGTCGCGATTGGAAGCGGCGCGGCGGGCTTGTCTGCGGCCCTTTATGCTTCCCAGTCGGGACTAAGTGTGCTGGTGACCGAAAAATCCCCAAAGCTGGGCGGCACGACCGCCCTGTCGAACGGAATGATATGGGTACCCTGCTCGCCGCAGGCCTTAGCTGCGAAGGTCGAAGACAGCATCGACAATGCTCGCACGTATCTGAAGGGAGAACTCGGGAATTACTACCGGAAGGAGTTCGTCGAAGCCTATCTGGCGGATGGACCCGAGGCACTCATCGAGATCCAGAAGCACTCCGAGGTCAGGTTCACGCTCGCCGCGGCTCCCGATTACCACTCAAGCCGGCCCGGCGGGATGAACTCAGGCCGCGCGTTGAGCCCCGCTCCGTACGATGGCCGCCTGCTGGACAAGGACTTCGATCTGGTTGGCGATCCCATTCGCGTGGTTCTCGGAGGCATGATGATCTCTTCCGGCGAGGTTGGAAGATTCCTCAATCCCTTCAAGTCGGGGGATTCCACGAAGCATGTCCTGAGGCGCCTGGGGCGCTACATCGGCGACCGGATGCGCTACAGGCGCGGCACCGAGTTCAGCGGCGGAAACGCATTGATTGCGAGGTTCATCAAGAGCCTGAGACAGCTGCAGGTGGATATCTGGACCAGCGCGCCAGCCACCGGACTGATCATAGATCAGGGCAAGGTGGTTGGGGCGGTCATACGCAAGGACGGCAGGGACATGCGCGTGCGGGCAACTCACGGCGTTGTGCTCGCAACCGGGGGGTTCCCCCATGATGCCGGACTTCGCAGTGCTCTCAGCGGCGATCACCAGCATGACCAAAGCCTGGCCCATGCGGACGCCACGGGCGACGGCATCAAGATTGGACTGCAAGCGGGCGGCAAGATCGACAACGAGGTCGCGAGTGCCGGCTTCTGGACACCCGTGTCGCTGCTGCGCGAGAAAGGCGGGCGAATGCAGACGGTTCCTTACGGCTGGCTGGACCGCGGCCGCCCTGGCGTGATCGCCGTCGGCCCGGACGCGCGGCGTTTCGTCAACGAGTCGAACCCGTATCACGACATCTGCATGGCGATGTTCGAGAACGGCTACCCGAAGGATAAGCACTTCTACTTCATCTGCGATCATGAATTTCTCAAAAAGCGCGGAATGGGCCAAGTTCTTCCGTGGCCGTGGACCCTCAGCACGAAATCCTATGAGCGTGCCGGGTACATCCAGGTGGCGGATACCCTCGCGGCGCTGGCCGTGAAGATCGGCCTCGATCCCAAGGCGCTCGCACAGACGATTCAGGAGCATAACGAGCATGCCCGAACGGGTGTCGACCCGTATTTCCAGCGAGGTGAATCCGCGTTCAACCAAACGCTCGGTGATCCTTCCGTTGGCAAGCCGAATTCAAACCTCGGTCAAATCAAGACCCGTCCTTTTGTTGCCTTGCGGATCGTTCCAGCCACCTTGGGGACGGCTACCGGTCTTGCGACAGACACCTATAGCCGGGTGCTCGACCAGTGGGGAAAGCCGATCGATGGGTTATACGCCTGCGGCAATGACGCGACTTCAGTCATGCGAGGGGTCTATCCCGGCGCGGGCATCACAATCGGCCCTGGGATTGTGTTCGCATTCCGCGCGATCAAGTTCATCCGCGACAGCGCATTGCGCGGGCTTTGATATGCAGTTCGGTACCAGGACGTAAAAGACTGGGTCATACCAGTTCCCCATGTCTCCTGCGCCGACCAGGCCGATCTTTTGTCCTGTGTCGTACGCGTTGCGGGTGATGCCGGATCTCCGGTCAGGTCTATTGCATAACTCATTTACGCATTCCGAAAGAAGCCGTACTTTCTCAGAATGGGCAGCAGCTTGTGATGGTCATCGATGATGTAGTCTGGCTGCGCCGCCTGCAAACGTGATTCGGAAACAAATCCGCCTGTAATAGATATGCTGATCAGCCCGAGGTTACGTGCAATATCAGTTTCGATCGGCATGTCGCCAATGATGAAGGTCGACTCGGCACTCAGATTGTTCGTTTGCATGTACACGCCAAGCCGGTCGCCCTTACTCATAGATTTATATTGAGTGGCGCGGCTTTCAAATGCCAGAACCTCGGTAACACAATCGTCGATTCGGAGCCTTCGCAGTTGGGTACGAAGGGGCTCGACTATATGGTTGCTGAGAATGATGGTTGAGACAGCTTGTTGACGCGCCGTTTCCAAAATGAGGCGCGCGCCTTCGCGTAGATCGGCTTTGCTCGCCAGCGGTTCGTACATGTCGTGAAAAAAAGCGCTGTCATCGTTTTCCACTTCTGCGACCTCGCGCTCCGACATTCCAAGATTGCGGTAAAGGATAGAAAGTGGAACCTCGCACTGTTCCCGAAGAGTATGCATATCGATGGCAGCGCGACCGAAGCGGCTCAGAATAGCGTTGGTTGTTTGTAGAAATGCCTCGGCATCGTCAAGCAGGGTCCCGTTCCAATCGAATACAAGAGTAGGTTTCATTATGTGACCTCAGGCAGGCATAGTCAGGTTAAGGCGAGATTGATAGTCGATCTATTCAAATTCTTATTCGCGCGTTTTTCTCCTTCTGGAGTTGGCATGTCGAACGTAAACGGAGATAGATCAATCCCATCGGACCCTCCAGGCAGCAACGATATCAGAGCCTTAAAGGGCAGAAAGGTGATGGACGCAGCGTTGATTGATAGGGCTATTTTGCTTTCGATCATCCTGAGGATTTGCGGTTCGGTTTTATGAAAGCTAAGGCTTTCTTTCCGCTTTTTGGATGGCAGTGTTTTCCATACCTTCCAGAACGCCAGCTCGTCGATCGTCTCGATGCCCATGCCGTAGTAATTCGGTGCGACGATAGGCGGCGAACCGATCGCCCAATGCACAGCCTTCGCTCCGGCAGCATGGAGCATTGCTGTTACAGCCCGGCTTGTATCCCCCCGAATTAGTGCTTCGTCCACCATCATGACAACTCTGCCCCTAACATCGCTCTCTGCATTGACACAGTATTTCTGCGCGATAAGCGAGTTGCGAGTGCCAACGATACCTATAAGCGTCCGCTGCTGAAGTTGTGTTGCGATTACTTCACGTCGCTGGACGAAAGCGCCGTGTTTCTCGGCCAGAGACGCGAACAAGCCGTCGGCGTACGGGCCCCCGGTATGCGGCATGGAGGAAACGACAATAGGGGCAGAGCCCATCTGTGCCGCCACTTTCGGCGAAATAGTTCCACCGAGACTCGCGCCTATATTGTGCCGCGTGGCCAGGTGAGATTGACCTCGTATGGACGTTTCGAGATTTCCGATGTAAAGCGTTTCGTAGACGCAAAGCTTAGGGCTGTATCGGGTATGGCCAACGAAGCTGTCAATGCATTCTCCTGTTTTTCCATCCAAATACTTGATGTGGCCTGGCGAAACTTCCTCCGTGGTGCCTTGTAATCCGGCAAAAGCTGAATTTTCAGAAGCAAAAAGTATATCACCATCTTCCGTTTGCATAAATTCCAGCGGACGTAAACCGCTACTATTGCGGAAAGCGATCAGATTTCCTTCGCCATCTAATACAAGTGCACTCACGGCTCCATCAATCCGATCATCGATATCACGAAAGACATTTTCGTAGTTGACCGGGAGAGCATGCTGCCAAAAAGCTCTTTGGCAAATGTGCTCAATAAGCTTGAGCAGAAGCTCTGCATCCGTTTGGCCGTCGAAGCTATGCCCTCGCGCGTGCAATTCTTTCCGAAGTTCATTAGCGTTGACTAAAGCCCCATTCAACGAAAGGGCCAAATGGCGGCAGCCTGCTTTATGGTTATCAACAGGCTGGGCGACGTTGCCATCGTTTTCCAGGGAAGATGGACTTCGAATATGTGCAATCGCTACATGAGGCCTGAAATTCGCGTCCTGCCCATCGCAATCGATGGTTACCAATTCGCGTGGTGGCCGACACGACCTTATATGTCGAATTCCTTTTGCGTGCATGAACGCTGCAAGACCGAACCCAGCTTGTCCACGATTGTCAAGCTTCGGAACCATGTGCTTGAGCCGATTATAAACCGTCTGCTGTGAATGACTTGAAGGCAACACAAATGCGCCCGCAATACCGGACATCCGACTTTTCCTTCAATGCGGCTCAGCGCGAGCTCGTGGTTTGTTTCCACTTACGCAAGGCTCGTGCCAAGGTCTTGAAGGCACGCCTGACGATGCGCCACATCGTCTACGCGCCCGACGATCGGGATGTCGTCAAGCGGCCCTGATCCGGATGGTGGGACTTGCGATTCGCTGTCCTCGTCAGACGCCAGCTTAGGACTTGTCGCAGAATCGGTGGGTTTGCGGCATTAACACCGCGATTGTCGGCCACATGCGCCATCGGTCGCTTCAGGCGTGTGGTCGGAGAAATGCTGCTGGATTGCGGGATCGCGGTTTCTTATGGGACCATCCGCCGTGGCGTTCAAAAGTGTCCGGTTGAAGACGTTCATGTCTGAAGGCCGACAACAAAGCGGATGCACTCGGTTAGCTTGAATTCTTCGCAGGCAGCATGGGCGACGACAGCAATGATTACGGGGAGCGAGGGCGGTGGACCGAGGCGTGCCGGCGCGAAGAGGCAATCCGCGAATTCCTGGAGCGGTATCTACAAAGTTTGGGCGGTCAGGAACTGGACCTCAGCCCGGTCACCGCAAGCGCGGTCGACGCCAGGGACATCGCGCCCTCGACAAAGATCGAGAAGCCCTCGTGCGTCGAACGATGGAAGGCTTTTATCTCAAGCCGACACCCCCCCTTTCGCGCAGTTGGTTCGCCAAGTCCAAATCGCTTGCGCAAGCGGCCGGCCTTGCTCCACCAAACTGGCTCTCCATCAAATCCCGGGTTGAAGATGTCGATCTACGGGTGAGGGGTGTAAGCGCGAGAGCGAGGTCATCAAAGCTACAACCACGCCAGGTGCCCTTTCGGTGCCGCGGCGGCTTGAACTTGTGCAACCGATCATAGTTGACGTATTCGTTGTCGACGAAGAAACGCGTCTACCGCTCGGACGGCCTTGGCCTTGGCTGAAATTGGCGTTGGACATCTCTTCTCGCATGGTGACGGGCCTCTATCTAACCATGGAGGCGCCATCGCGAGTTTCGATAAGCCCATGCATACTGCACTCCGTGTTCGACAAGACCCCATGGTTCCAGGAGAGGGGTAGGCACTGCAGCTCTTCTGCGAGCGATTCTCCAGAAGAGCTGCTTTCACGCCTAATGTGCTGATTCTGAAGCATGGCTCTGAAACTTTCGCAAACTTAGTTGGAACGGACCAAATGGCGTCACGGGAGCATACGGAACGATATGGGAAGCTTTCCGTTTCTGGCCCACGAAAAACTCAATACAATCAACGATCTTAAGACGCCCTCCGGGCCCACCATCGTCCTCTAGACCCCTTGTAAATCCTACAAACTGCTGTTTCCAAGCGCTTTCCGCCCTGTATGGTTCCAACATTGGCTCCAACATTTGGGTGGTTTTGGGTGGCAAAAGTCGCTGGTCTGATAAGAAAGAAGAGCGCCTATTTTTACGTGCGCAGGATATCCTTGTGTTGAAGCCGCTAACCGCGCGGCGGGAAGGGATCGTTGCCGTAAGAGTTCGAGTCGCGGATCTGCCCGTTGGGGCGATGGATCACCACCTCGCTGTGCTGGTTGATGGCGATGTCTCTTGCCGAGGCGACCGCACCGGCTTGGGTCGGATGAAGCGAAGTGGCGCGGTTATTGCCGGCGCCGAGCACCGCCCACTGACCGTCGCGAGGTACGACATGCTGATTTTTGCCCATGAAAGTCTCCGTTAAGGTTCGTTTGTCCGTCGGCAGGCAGCAGCGGTGCGCCATCATGTGCTCGGAAACGCTTTGGTGGCGCTGCCACAGGAGAATCGTCGCGAATTATCTGATCAGTCGTGGCGAGTCCGCGCCGCCGCGGCATCGGAGACGCGCAAGGTCGGGTGTGTGAGGCGGATGTTCGGCTTGCGCCGGGTTTTGTGCAGTCCTGCATTTGAATAGACGTGCTTTGCCTGCACCAGCCGCCCATCAGGGTGCGGAACTGAGCCAATTCATGAAACCTTGCTGGAAGCGCCGAGGCACTTCGGCCTCTGGCACGTTCCACGAATTGAAGAGACGCTTGCCTGCTTCGGGTCACTGCACGAGCATGCTCGCATCGGTGTGGAGGTCCGATCGACCAGCCGGGCATACTACCAACCGATGCTAGGGATAGCGTCCAAAAAAGCGCCTAAGTTCGAAGTGCTACTGCATCTCTCCACTTCCGCGACTATGTGAGAAGGATTCAATCTCCTCCAAATCAATCCTGCCATCGCCGTTCTCGTCGACGACGTCAAATATCCTCCCGATCACATCCTGGATCTCGCTCTGCGAAAGTGCTCCATCGCCGTCGGCGTCCATTATCGCAAACATTATTTTCATCCTGGCCGCGTGCATCATGCGAGGCCCCATGCGATCAGGCTTTCGAGCTATCCTGTCCCCATCGTGCGGCCCTTGCCCTATGTCCCGGTGCCAATCTTGCCGATGCGGAGGCCTTTCTTCGGGGCCGCGATCTCCCTGCAGCTTGTCCTGTAACATCTCGTCCATCATCTGCCGCATCATCTCACGCGTCTGGTCTTCTGTCTGTTTGTTAGGGCCTGGCAGTGGTGTGGATCCAGACTGCTGCGGCGGCGGCTTAAGCTCCGGTGTCCCACTCGTCTGGGCCAGCGCCGGCAAGCTTAACATGACCAAAGCAGCGGCAGCTGCCGTCGTCCCACATTGTACTTTCATCGGATTTTCCTTCCTTGAATGGCCATGCCAAACTTCGGCATTCACGGCCAAACTTGCTCCTCAGACTTTGGTTCCGGATGCAAGCTGCACAATAGAAGCTCAAATCGTGAGGTTCGGCAGCTGAAGTACGATGCAGCGATGTCGAGCGACAACATCTTCGGTCATTTGATGGGCCGCCTCGCTCACGGCTGCGGGGTACTCACCGTTTGGCGGGCGCCGACGACGCAAACCGCCGCCGAACTGGAAGCGATTGCATCTTCACACGGCTGGACGCCCGAACCCGTGTTGAGGAACTGTCGGCTTCGGAGACTGTCAGTGGCGCGGCCATCAGACGATTTCCAGACTGCCGACCTTCGCTTGGGTGAGACGCGTAAAGGCTATCGAACGCGCAATCGAGGAACACAAACCACGGTGATCGTTGCTGCCGAAATGGTGAGATAGAGAATGCTCGCAGGCTGCTCCTAAAAAGATGATCGAACGCCGCTTGGAATGGAACATGCGCTCCCACCACTGCTTGGCGCTCCGCCGGCATGCATTGTAGAGCTTGGCACAACGGGAACCTGCGTTGCAGTCGAAAGTTCTTGATGATGGCAACTCGCCCGATCACGAGCGTGCTCACCTCAATTGGCAC
>NZ_VFUK01000014.1:0-127708 GCF_006440835.1 Mesorhizobium sp. B2-5-11 | reverse complement strand
ACTCCAAAACCCCTTCGGGCCAAAAGTGTTACCCATGTCTCCGGTATAAACCGTAACCTATGTGTCCGGAACGGACCAGGGGGAAATGGTGCCAGAGGCGGAATCCAAGCAGAGAAAATAGCACTTGGTTTCTCAATTGCATAGTTATGAAGCAGCAGCAGCGCTGACCAACAAAAATACCAACAAAATATTTCTGTGGATTGGTTCGGTTCCCGAACATTGCCTTTCGGTCCGACGCCGCCGCACCCTAGATGCAGTCGAGCATCGCAGCGACTTATCACCTATCCATCGACAATCAAGTCACATGTATTTGCCATGCGATGTTTGCAACTTGGACAGAGTGTCCCCTGCGGACAAAATTCCTGAACGACTGCTTCGCCCTCATCGCAGCCATTAAAGTGAGTTTTGGTCACCTGGACGCGGACACTTAGACCAAATTCGGCAATGGAGGGCTCTTACCTGGGATGTCGAAGTGCCTAACGCCTCACTCGAGCCGTACTTTCCCTGACGGTCAACCTGATCGCCAACTCGCATTGCGATGGTGATGTGATCGGCAGCAATTCGGCCCATGTCGCGTGCCGCACTGGACTCTGTTGCTGGGCCACAGACCCGATCGACACTCGGAGTATGACCGTTTTCTGTTCGACTACCATCAAATCACGGGCGAACTGCCAACCGCATGCTCGAACTGTTTGAACGCCACGGTCGCGTGACCAATCGTTTCTCGGTGCTAAGCACGGACGATCATAATCAGATACACGCGGCGTTTTCGCCCGAGGACCTGATGGGGTCGAATTCATCCTGCGGGGCAAGGACGGGCCGATCGCAAAGGCTTTCACCGGGCGCGCACGCGCGCGGAGGAGGGCGTCCGGCAAAGATGCCGCAATCGCCGTGCCGGAGGGCTGTCCCACGACTATCGCCTGTGTTTCTGGCTCTCTGGCAAATATGCGGCAGGGACGTTTACAACTGGTGACGCCGGTAACGAACGCTGGCCTCTCGGGTACCGAATAATGTCTCAACGTGTCTTCAGCACGCCCGACGAGTTCCGGGAGGGTCTCGATGGCATCGTCGACGAATATGCTCGAAAACCCGCCTCCCAACCGGCCAATTCGCTTCCGCGGAGACCTGCAACACGAGGCGGGGGACCACTGCTTCCATCTCCGCTCACGGAACATTCAGCATCGAGTGCTCGACGGGGTGGTTCCGATTTCCATTGTCATCTAATCGCGAGCGGGAACTGTACAGCCTCGGAGCTGATTATGGGGGTCACGGATGCAGCGAGCGTCCTTGCCATCGCCGACCTGCTCGATCAGCTATACGCGGCTGGGGTGATCGAAGAGGATCTCGACGACATTTCGCTTGGCAGAACGGGATGACGGGCGCGGGCCGCAGGCCGCGAGCTTTTTTGTCGCAACGCCACTGCCCTGCGTTCCACTCCGATAAAGCGGGCTATCGCGGCCGGTCCTCGACGAAATCGTGGTGCTCGCCGACGGCTTCGCCAATGACAATGGCGCCAAGCTTACCGGACCCCTCTATGCCGTGGGTTGGCATTGAAGTCATTGGCAAGCCAAGCCGGCGTGGCGTTTCCCCTCGCAGATCATCTGGTCGCACCGTCCGTTGCGCTGTCACGTCATGGTTATCGTGCGCGATGCCGTCCGGCGACAGGGGCAGACTATCTGCCAGGCCTTGCCGCGGGCTTCCAATTGTAGATCGTCGCTTCGGAGATCCCATGCTTGCGAGCCGGTCCAGCATGTCCGATCTATCCACATTACGAATGTAACCCGTTTCGACGTTGACCCTTCAGAACTTTGGATCTTCATTGCAGGACACGCTCCAATCGGCGCATTCGATGTTGAACGAAGGTCCATTTGCCGCTGGCAAAACTTACATCATCTAACTCGGGCTCAGTCAAAGTGGAAACAGCGTTCGGCTAAGCCGGAAACCGTCACATTTGATTCAACAATTCTTCGGTCAAAGGAGCAGCCATGGCTACCGTGAAAGTCGATATCGATAACTTCCAGTCGGAAGTTCTGGAATCCGCAGCACCCGTCGTCGTCGATTTCTGGGCCGAATGGTGCGATCCCTGCAAGATGATTGCTCCGAGCCTCGAGGAAATCTCCGTCGAGATGGAAGGCAAGATCAAGATCGCCAAGCTTAACATCGATGAAAACCCGGAACTCGCCGCCCAATTGGGCGTGCGCTCCATTCCGACGCTTGCGATCTTCAAAGGCGGCGAAGTGGCCGATTTCTCGGTCGGCGCCAAACCGAAGACAGCTCTTTTGAACTGGATTTCGAACGCTGCCTGATCGAGGTCGCTCAAATGAAGAAACCGTAGATCCGCCCCGTGGGTTCATAGTGATTTATTGGCATTTGTACAGGGCTCAGCCCTTTGTGCTTCCGCTTTATGCCGGAACGAACGAGTGGCGAGGAAGCTTTTCACTGGGGCGTTGTCGAGGCAGTTGCCGTTGCGTGAATGCCGCAGCTTTCACGCATGCCGTTGCAGGTTCGCGTGACCGCACTCAACCAATGACGCCCTGTTGTTGACAGGCTTAGGCGATGCGTCTTGCTGGATCGGAGAGGGAATATGGGCAGTACCGGAGAGTTGGTCGGACAAGCAGGGCGTCCTGATAGCGAAGAAGGCCCGCACCGCGTCTCCGACGCAATGTCGGACCAGCAGAAGACGCGCGAAGAGACGCTTGCCAGCGCCGGCGCGGTGGTTGCCCGCGACGGCAATCTCGACGGATTTTCGGATTCAGAGTTGGCCAATTTGGTGAACGGCTTCAGCAGATGGCCGGACCAGCAGGAGACGCGCGAAGCGACGCTTGCCATCGCAGGCGCGGTGGTTGCCCGCGACGGCAATCTCGACGGATTCTCTGATCCAGAGTTGGCCAATCTGGTGAACGGCTTCAGCAGATGGCCGGACCAGCAGGAGACGCGCGAAGCGACGCTTGCCATCGCCGGCGCGGTGGTTGCCCGCGACGGCAATCTCGACGGATTCTCTGATTCAGAATTGGCCAATCTGGTGAACGGTTTCGGCAAGTGGCCGGAAGAAGAAAAAGCACGCAAGGCGATCGTTGCCATCGCCAGCGAGCTCGGTTCCAAGGGCCGTCGCTTCAGTGCTTTCGGCACGCCCGCACTAGTCAGGATCGCCAATGGCCTGTCGCGGGGTATCGAGGCGGGAGAGACCGCCGGCGAGGTCGCCGAACCGGCCTTGCTGAAGGACCGGCTGCATCAGCTGGCGCACTACCTGCAATATGCCGAGGATCGGCTCCAGCAGGCCGATGTCCATGCCGTCGCGGGTATATTCAAGGCGTTGGGCAAGGCGCAGTTGTTGGATGATCTGGGTATGCTGGCACAGCCGGGGCTGGACAGGCTCGAGGTGTTACGTGCCGCTCCCGGGTTTAAGCTCGACAACAACCTCGAGACGATGGGCAATCTTTGCAGCTCCCTGCTGCCACTAGCTCGCAGCCCGAAGCCGGCGTTGCGCTGGCACCGCAAGTCGACGCTGAACCTGCTCAACGCCATCCAGCCGGTGGTGGAACACAAGATAGATGCCTATCTCGCAGCAGGCCAGGCCGAGCGTACCAGCGGCGCCAATGCAAGCCGCCGCCCGGCGCTTTCGATCCATCAGGTGCTCAAGACCCGGGCGGTGCTGGAGACGCTCTACCGGCGGCCCTATGTCGACGGCGACGAGCTCGCCTTGCGGGCCAGGCAGGAAGAGCTGCATGGCAAGACTAGGCAGATACTGAAGAGCGCCCGCACCCTCATCGACGCCGACCTTTCCTACAAGAGCTGGAACGTGATCGCCTCTATCGAGGCGAAGGAACCGCTCGAAGCGCTCGACACCTTCATGGCGCAGAACGCATCGATGATCCAGGCCCAGCATGCAGCCGCCAGCTTCGATGTTCATCGGGTGCTTCAGGCCATGGACCAAGAGCCGAGACCGCCGCAAGGCGATGCCGGACTAATGCGGCTGCCGGTGGTCGACATGCAAGGCCAGCCGCTGGCCAGCGAAGCCGAGTTGCGCTATTCCATTTTCCATCGCTTGACCTCGGGCGCGGTGAACGTGGTGGCGGTGCAGCTAAAGGGAACTCCGACTGGCGCCATGTTGACACGCACGGTGGCCGTGGAGGGCGTGCCCTACCGCATGGACCTGTTCGGCGGCAGCAAACTGAAGCCGCCGCAAAGGAGCCTTAACCAGCTTGCCTCTGACCTGCCCTTCACGGCCGCAGAGGCCCCAAGCGGCAAGCTTTTGGCGATCCCCTATGCCGAGACGGCTCCGGGTACGGCCTTTGAGCAGCTGTCGCGGGCCTGGGCGCCGTTCAAGGAAGCCTATTACTATACCCAGCGCCGCGGATTTGCCGCGCCGCCGGGCATCCCCGACGTTGGCCCGCATGATTATGCGCTGGAAGGGTGCTTCAAGCTGTCCCTTCTGCCCGACCGCCCCGCAGGCGCGGTGCATCCCTTCCGGTTCGAGGGGCGAGACGGCGAGATCGCCTTGCGGCCGCATGACGGCTGCGGCTTCATCAGGGCGTCGCTGGCCGAGCGCATGCCGTCCGTTGCCCGGGCTCGCCACGACGCTCCCGAGCGGATGCCTGCCTTTGCCGATAAAAGGCAATCGGCGGTACCGCCCACGGCGCTGCAACATTATCCGCGCAGCGTCGAGGTGGCACAGGAGACCCGCGAGAAGGCTCTGGCGTGGCTCGAAACCCATCAAAGCCTCACCACCGAGGAGCTGTTTCGGACGGTCACGGGCGGGCATATCGAGGGTTCGAACGCTATCGCCGTGCCGTCCAGTGACGAATGCCTGTATGTGCCGACGGGCAAGAGCAAGACCTTGACCCGTGACGCTGGCGTACTTGTCGGACGCTCCCCCTATGACAAGCCCAACCTGCGCCCGTTCGCCGCCGACCGGGTCAGGTCGGCGCGCGATGGCGACCGCACCGCGGCGTTCCTGGATCGGTGCGTGGCCTTCCAATACAGCTTCAACGTCGCGCACAGATCGGGGGCTAGGCTTGCCGCCGACGATCCGACCTTCTTTGCCAAAGGCGTCTTGATCGTTGTGCCCGACGAAATGTGGCCGGCGGACTTCGCCGACCGCGGGATGGTGATGTCTGCCGAGGACGTAAAGTGCCATTCGCGCTGGCTGGAGGAAAAGGACCGGGTTAAGACCGACACCGCGCTCGAGTGCGTCGGCATCCTGCAGGCGACGGAGGTGTTCGCGCCCGGCTCTTTGGTTGCGGTTCCGACCGTCCAACAAAAAATGCTCGACGGCGATTTTGATGGCGATGCCGTCATCATCATCGGCGACCAGCCTCGCCTTTACGAGCATGTGCGCCAGTTCGACGCGCAGCTGCAGGCGCGCGGCATCGCCTCGATGAAGCCGCCGAAGTCGCACACGCCGGCCATTGAGAAAGGCGGCTACCAGTTCAGCCGGTCCAAGCAGATCCTGTCGGCCACCGGGCTGGTGCTGGAGACCTACAGCTGCCTGCAGCGCAACGTGCTGGCGCAGCCGCTGGAGGCGCAACGCTGGTTTGCTGAGCGTGCCATCTTCGGCACCTACGAGGGCATTCATCAAGAGCTCAAGGCCGACATCCGTGCATTGTTGCAGGAAGATCGGCCGAATGGCCAGACCCTCCATGAGCTGATCGCCAGGGCGGGGGAAGACAGCAAGACCGCCCGGCATCCGGTGGCCTGCGAACTGGCCGCGTTGCTAGTGGCCGAGCTCCAGGACTGGAACCTGCAGCTCAATAGCGAGCCGGCTCATGAGCAGTCGGACGTCAAGCAGAAGTTTGCGCGATCCGTGGCCTCAACCGGCGCGAAGCCTGCCGTCAGCGCCGAGGCCGCCGCGCTCTTCCCGAAACTCAGCGAATCCTATCCGGCAACCGCTGATGCCAGGAAACGCGTCGACTTCCTGCTCAACCGCTATCAGGCGCGCATTGATCCGCGGCCCGACGGCTACAACCCGGTCGATCTGCATGAAAGCGCGATCAATCTGTTGAGCGTCGGCATCAAGGTCGGCACGGACGCCTACAAGTCCGAAACCGGTGCGCGAGTGTTCATGCAAAAAACCACCGAATTGCAGCGGCTCATAGAGCAGAGGCCGGGCTTCAAGTCGGCGCCCTATGTCAAGTCGCAGGCGGCAAAGCTCCAACAGGGCCGGTTCGACGTCGATGGCAGCCTGGCGGATCTGAAGGACAACCCCACGCTGGCGGCGTCGGTCATGGAGGCCTCGATCAGACTCGCCGTCGAAAACCGAATACTGCCCAGCGCCTTAGCAATTCCGGCCTACGACGACCCCGCCAGCAGGATAGCGCCGAACAGCGAACAGGCCCTGGAGCGCGCCAGGCTCGAAGCCGCCCTCGCCCAAGCGCAAGAAAGCGCGATTACCGAAACTGTGCATGCGGTTGCCGAGCTTTTGCGGCAGGACGGCATCGAGGTGCAGGTGCCGCATCTTGATCAACGGTCGCGTGGGCAGATCGGGACAGCCAACGAGTTGACCGGCCAGGGCGTGAGCGCGGCGCCGGATGCCCAACTGGTCACCAGTGCAGTGCGCCATGTCTTTGAGATCCCGGACGAGGCTTTTACGCGCGCCTTCAGGAAGGCGGCACTGGCCTTCGAGGAGCGTGACTGCAGCGAGGTCGAGACCACCAACTGGTTCATCAGGATGGACACGCAGGGGTTACGCGGCGTTCACACGGCGTTCAGAACCGCACAGAACTATCGCTTCGAGGTCGAGTTCCATACGCCGGCCAGTTACCGGGCCGAGCTCGCGCAGCGCGCGCAGAGCGAATGCGAGCTGGTCCCCATTCCCCGTGGTGCCTGGGACATATTACACTGGGGCTCGTCAGGAGAAAGCAGGTCGAGGGCGGCAGGGACCTCCAGGTCGCCCACCGTCGCAAGACAACAGAGTGCGGTCATTCTCTCGCCGCATGCCGGCAAGATCGTCGCGGCCCTCGGTACGAGGCCGGTCGTGCTCGTCGGCATGCCGGCGAGCGGCAAGTCGAGCATCGGCCCCCGCCTTGCCAGGGAGCTGGGGGTGGAGTTTGTCGACATCGATAAACTTATCATCAAAGGGCACGGCGATATTAAGGATATATTCGAGCGCCGTGGCGAGCCCTACTTCAGGGAGCTGGAGACTAGAGAGCTCGCCGAGCAGTTGAAGAAAGGCCCCATGGTCATCGCAACCGGCGGCGGCGGCTTTGTCAAGCAGCCCAATCGAGACCTGATCCGCGAGAAGGCGGTGTCAATCTGGCTCAACACCGACCTGGATGAGATCGGCAGGCGCCTCCACCTGCAGCAGCGCTCCACGGGCGACACCGGCCGGCCGCTGCTGCAAGGCCCCGACATCAAGCAGCAGCTCGAAAACATGTTAGAAAAGCGCGGGCCAGACTACCAACAGGCCGATATCAAGGTGGTCCCGACCTTTAGAAAAGACAAGAAGAACGCCGGCATTTGCGTGGAGGCGCTCCACGATTTTCTGTGCAGCAGGGAGAGAGAAGCCGCCCTGACGCCCGCTGCCGAGATGTCACATGTCTCCGGTGCTTCCGGCACAGTCGTGGAAACCATCCAGGCGCCGGCGGCACCAATGAGTCAAGGTGAACTGCCGCCTCTCGACACCCTCACCGCCGACCCGCAGCCTTTGCTGGCCGGCAATAACGCACGAGCGGATTTAGCATCTTCCATGAGAAGCAGAGAACGCTCAAGTCGATGACAACAAGCTTTAGGCGACAACGATCAGGTCCTTTCGCAGGTTTGGTGCAGGGGGCGGGTTCGCGCCGAATGCTAACAAAAGTGGGAATCGCATGCATAAAGTCGTCAGAAGCCTCTGGCCGAGTCGATCTGGTCCTAGATGACACAGGAGATTCGTTGACCGCCCAATGGCCCGCCCTTCACAGCAGTGATGCGGCAGCAGGGCTTCGTTCGCGGTCTGGCAAGGTCTCGAGATGACAGGCTGCTTGTGCTTGGGATCGAGGTCATGGCCGAGGGCGTGGAGACAGAGGCAGACCGACAAATTCTGCACAGCTTGGCTGCAGAACCGCTCAGGGCTTCCTGTCCCTATGCCCCAATCACTTGAATTTGCAGTAAAAGAGTACGCGAAAGAGTTGTGACCGGTACCAGCTGTTGCTGACTGCATCAAGAAGAGCGTCAAAGGACGAGATGGGTGCTGGAAATGGACATGAGGTAATAGGCGGTATCAAGCGGCCAGTACGACGATGTAGCTGTGGTTCCGCGAAGTTGTGCAAAAAAAGGGCGGCATCGCTGCCGCCCTTTCCGTATTGCGCAGGTAGCGTGGATTAGAAATCCATGCCGCCCATGCCGCCCATGCCGCCCATGCCGCCGCCGCCCATGCCGCCAGGCATGCCGCCGCCAGCCGACTCCTTCTTGGGAGCCTCCGCGATCATGGCTTCGGTGGTGACCAGCAGGCCGGCGACCGAGGCCGCGTCCTGAAGAGCCGTACGGACAACCTTGACCGGATCGACGATACCCATGGCGATCATGTCGCCATATTCGCCCGTCTGGGCGTTGTAGCCGAAGGTCGCGCCCTTGTTCTCAAGGATCTTGCCGGCAACGATCGAGGCTTCCGCACCGGCGTTGGCCGCGATCTGGCGGGCCGGAGCCTGCAGCGCGCGACGAACGATGTTGATGCCGGCGGCCTGGTCGGAGTTGACGCCGACAGCGTTGATGCTCAGCGAAGCGCGCAGCAGCGCGACGCCACCACCAGCAACGATGCCTTCTTCGACGGCCGCGCGGGTCGCGTTGAGGGCGTCATCGACGCGGTCCTTCTTTTCCTTGACTTCGACTTCCGTCGCACCGCCGACGCGGATCACCGCAACGCCGCCGGCGAGCTTCGCCAGACGTTCCTGCAGCTTCTCCTTGTCGTAGTCCGAAGTGGTCTCTTCGATCTGCTGCTTGATCTGGGCAACGCGGCCCTGGATCTCGGCCTTCTTGCCGGCGCCGTCGACGATGGTGGTGTTCTCCTTGGAGATCGACACCTTCTTGGCGCGGCCGAGCATGTTGAGGCCGACGTTCTCGAGCTTGATGCCGAGGTCTTCCGAGATGACCTGGCCACCGGTGAGGATGGCGATGTCTTCCAGCATGGCCTTGCGGCGATCACCAAAGCCCGGCGCCTTGACGGCAGCGATCTTCAGGCCGCCACGCAGCTTGTTGACGACCAGCGTGGCCAGGGCCTCGCCTTCGACGTCTTCCGAGATGATGAGCAGCGGCTTGGAGGTCTGCACGACGGCTTCGAGAACCGGCAGCATGGCCTGCAGGTTGGAGAGCTTCTTCTCGTGGAGCAGGATGTAGACGTCCTCGAGCTCGGCAACCATCTTGTCGGCGTTGGTGACGAAGTAGGGCGAGAGATAGCCGCGGTCGAACTGCATGCCTTCGACGACTTCGAGTTCGGTCTCGGCGGTCTTGGCTTCTTCAACCGTGATGACGCCTTCGTTGCCGACCTTCTGCATCGCTTCCGCGATCATCTTGCCGACCGACTCGTCGCCATTACCGGCGATCGTGCCGACCTGAGCAACTTCCTCGGAGGTCTTGATCTTCTTGGCGTTCTTGATCAGCGTCGCGACGACTTCGGTCACAGCCAGATCGATGCCGCGCTTCAGGTCCATCGGGTTCATGCCGGCGGCAACGGCCTTGTGGCCTTCCTGGACGATCGACTGCGCCAGAACCGTCGCGGTCGTGGTGCCGTCGCCGGCGATGTCGTTGGTCTTCGAAGCGACTTCGCGGACCATCTGCGCGCCCATGTTCTCGAACTTGTCTTCAAGCTCGATTTCCTTGGCGACGGTGACGCCGTCCTTGGTGATGCGCGGGGCGCCGAACGACTTGTCGATGACGACGTTGCGGCCCTTCGGGCCGAGCGTGACCTTCACCGCGTCGGCGAGGATGTTGACGCCGCGCAGCATGCGTTCGCGGGCATCACGGGAGAATTTGACGAGCTTCACAGCCATTTTTTTGCTCCTGGGCAATTCGGCCTAAATTCAGATTGGATGTGATGAAAGGCGACGGCGGTCAGCCGATGATGCCCATCACGTCGGATTCCTTCATGATCAGAAGGTCTTCGCCATTGAGCTTGACTTCGGTGCCCGACCACTTGCCGAACAGGATGCGGTCGCCAGCCTTGACGTCCAGCGGGACCAGCTTGCCGGTTTCGTCACGAGCACCGGAGCCGACAGCGATGATCTCGCCTTCCTGCGGCTTTTCCTTTGCCGTATCCGGGATGATGATCCCGCCCGCGGTCTTGGATTCGGATTCGACCCGCCGAACGACCACGCGGTCATGAAGCGGGCGGAACTTCGACTTTGCCATTTTTTCTTCCTCGGTGAGAGCGGTGAGAAACACCGTCCGGCCACGCCGGACAAACTGCAAAGCCCGGCTTTGCCGGACCGTTGTTAGCACTCACCGCGAGCGAGTGCTAACAACGGGAGGATTAAGGGGTAAGCCGGAGATAGTCAAGACGAAAGGGCAGGCGCATGAGCAAAATCTTGATCCAAAGCTCTCAGGCAAGGCGACCACTTTGAACACTCCTGCTGACTTCGTCATTTGGCATTCTCGGCAGCGCGTTTCGACAATTTATGTTCGCCTACCATTCCCAGCGGCTTTGGAGTGCTAAGAGCCTGTGAATTTCTTTGAAGATCCGTTGCAACGCCTGCGCGCTGCGGGGAGTGCTGATCAGGCAGCGAGACTTGCGAACTTCTTGTGCCAGGAGGCATTCGGATTGAAGGCCGTATCTCGCTTGTGGTTTGCTCAAACCCAGGACGCAGGGGTTGCTGCCGCTTACTTACATTTTGTCGGCCAGCCCGCTACGGCTGTCGCCGCATCACCGCACCTGCACACGGGTGCGCCTCGCGAGGAAGTTCATTCGGGAACAAACCCACTCGGAGTGCTGGTAGTCGGCAAGTGGTTTTGTTGCTGCCAAGCTCATCAGGTGCGCTCAATCCGCCGCGGCACCCCCCGTCTCACAATGGACTATGGCGCGTTTGATCCACACCAGAGCCGCCCCGGTAGGATCGGCTCCGTCGGTCAGACCAGACGGTGGCTGACTTTTCTAAACTCCAACCAATCAGGGGCGCCTCTAAACTCCAACCAATCAGGGGCGCCAGGAACAGGTCTGGGAGTGGGTCGCGAGTGACATCCGTACGCGAGGCAGCGCGCCTCCTCCAAGGGTGAAGATGCTCGCAGCCGAACTTGATCTGCCACATGCCGGCTTTGAAGTTCGTCGAAGCGAGAATAACCGTTGCTGGCGAAGTGACCCTGCATTACACCTGTGTAGCTTGGCATAGGTTGGGGACAGATTGTCTAAATAGTCCTGCGGGGCCGAGGGCCGACTTCCTCGAACCCGTCCGAGTAGAAATCGACGTGCGTTTCCATTTTGGTTGCGCGGGTGCTCCAACCTCAAGTCGCTTCCAACCACGAGCGCGGCTTTCCCGCACAGCGACCTCGAGCAGACAAGGGGCAATCATTGGAGCGCATCTCGGGTCGAACATACAGCTCCGAAATCTGGCCGGACTTGCCTCCTGCATAGATCGCCGTGCACTCATTCAGTACGACTATGCCGGCCGGCTCGCCACATTCATTTCGTTGGCAAGCACTGTCGCCGCGCTTTGTTTGACGAAGTCGGGCGTGGGCGCTTTCCCGCCAGAGAGTTCATCGAGTAGCGCGTGAATGAAACGGGCGCCCGTTTCTGCGTCCAATAAGTTGGCCCGTCCAGTAGATACGGAAGGCATGGTTTCTCCCCCTCCTAGGGGGCGGCGTCCCGATTCGTGCTGCCAATCGCAAGGTGCGCTGGCAAAAAATGGAACTGCGAATCCGGCTATGATGGAGGGCTGCTCTCCTGTATGCAAGCCATTCTTGGGATTTGCAAAAACCGTCGCCCGCTCGTCCAAGCCAGGGATCTCTACACCATCTGACCGCGCGCGAAGCAAGATTCTGCTTAGCTGCTAGCGAGGACCGAGCTTGCGGACCCCACAGACCCCATGGTCAGCGTCGGGCGATTTCCCCAATCAGCCGAACATATTCGCCTTCTGGTTGCCCATAGATACCAGCTGCTTGGGCAACGAGGCCTTGGCGGTCTCGAATGACGATTTCACCTCGTCGCGAACGGATGAGGCCACGGCCCTCGAGCACTTGGAGCCCAACGGTGACCCCCGGCCGCCTTACGCCGAGCATAACAGACAAAAACTCGTGAGTGATCGTAATGCGTTTGTCGTGCATCCGGTCGTCACACATCAACAGCCATCGCGCCAGACGCTCTTCAAGGCTCGCTCGTGCGTTCATTAGGGCCGTATACGTAGCCTGAATGTGGAGATAGTGGACATAGCGCAAAAGGAAGGGATGCAACGTAGGGCTGTCCACTAGAGCCGCCTTGAATGGCTGAACTCCGATTCGCACTGCATTGCCTGCCAATTGCACGTAACAATCGTGCGCGGCATAGTCGGCACCCATCACCAGCGCGGGACCAGTCATTCCCTCTAAGCCAATGAGGCCAACTTCGGCATCCTTGCCGTCCGGAGTCATCGCGACAACAGAGCCGATGCCTTCCTCAAGGAAGTAAACGGCCTCTATCCTTGAACCGGCAGTCTCCAACGGCATTCTCAGATCAAGGGCACGTCGCTCAAAATGCGGCTCCAAACGCGCGAGGTCATCCGCGCTAAGCCGTCGCAGCAATTCATTTTTGTAGGAAGCATTCACTGGATTGGTCATGGCTCAATCCCACTTGGGGCAAGAGCATTCCAATCTCCTTGCCGTCCGCGCCCGTAAAAACGTGCAGACGATCTCGTGACAATACGCCCCTTGGTACGACAATGACAGCGGAATGCGAATCGATGCACGGCGAGCCCCCGCCGCGTGATTACAAAAGACGCGAAAAGTATGTCAGAGTGGGAAACGTACCAAACTCAGCTTTGTACGAAACCGACATTCTGAGGTCCCAGCTCTTTCCCGTTACCTGTCGTCCTAGCGCGCCGATTCCCTTGAGCTTCGTGAGAATCGCACGAACTCCTGATTTAGAGCCGGCGCGCTTTCAAATCGTAACTGTTCACTGAGAACGACACCTCGCGCTCGGGGATGCCGCTAGATGTAACCGCTCCCCAATGCCGCAGCGCGTCCGGTCGGCCGCGGTGGGGGGCGGAGGATTTTTGTTGTCCTTCGCCGATCGCTCGGATCTACGATTGCTCGGAAAGTTGCGTCGGCGGGACGTCAGCAACACTCAGCGTGTCCGATCGAAATGCCCTAGTGGCGGCTGTCGGATTTATTCTGTACGGGGACACGTTTGAGGATCGACTGATGTCAGCCCGGGGCCGTCTGGTCCAATGTCGCGCGGATAGCGCCGATTCCCAACTCGTCGATGATCATGTTGTGGTGACTGGCCGTCACCACATCCTGCAGGATGGGCGGCCGTTCGGACTTGCCTTTGTTCGAGCTCAGGTTCCGCTGATGACGGAGCATGAGGTACTTTGGCGAATTCTCCCGGCCAATCTACATTCGCGCTGCCGCGAGACTGTTGTGCAGGCTCGGCCTCAATGTGCCGCACCGCACTTCCGTGGTTATCGGGCGTCCGCGACGCATGGGCACGGTCCGAGATCACGAGTGCTGTAGGCACTGGCTAGCATGCCGCGCCCGGCTGTGAACGAGGCGACATGACATTGCCGTGTATACGCAGGTGCGCGCGCCGGGGTCGCTTGCTTTTAGCGAACTTGCATGGCTGTATGGTTTATGAAAATGGCCGGGGGGCTATATGACCATATACCTGTTTCTCAATAGTGTCGCTGCATTCGGCTTGGTTATCCCACTCTATTTTATTCAGCGCGAACCGACCATTCTCGAGACTTTACGGCCAGGCAGGGGGTCGCCTGGGACCGAAAATTAGCTGCGGTGATTCAGGCGGATTTCGGTTGAGGAAAACAGTGCGGCCTGTCGTCGCCGGGTGGAGGGGAGCGTGGCGATGGGCTTAAGCAGATTTGAGAGACCAGTCGTCGTTCAGGTCAACCGTAACAGCTCTGAACGCATCGTGCTTGAGGTGAATGACGCGGCAACTATTTTGATGCGGGATCTTCGTTCTCAGACCAAGAAGCGGAATGCAGCGATGGATGCCTGTCTGCACGTGTTGCGTGGTGAGGCTCATCCGCCAACTGCAAGGCGGGCATTCGTTGCGGCCGCGCTCGAGGCGAAGATTCTACGCGGCGATTAGACCAGCGCGAAGGTCGGCCGGATATCCATTCAGGTTCAATCCTCCTCCCGATCGAAGCATAGAATGGGAAGTCCCTCTGCGTGATCATGGCGCGACCAAGCAGGGTGGCGCGGAGCATGCCTCCGGTGATCTAGGTTTAACAGCTTCCAACGCCCGCAGACTTGGCTCAGCTATTGAACAGAAATGCCGCCTGGAACTCCCGAAGGGCGCCTCGAGCGGTGCAGAGGGTTCATTTGAGGATCACCTGGACGCATGGTGGACACCCTCGCGCCCGACACCGCCTGCTTCATACCACCAACGGAGTTGC
The DNA here is from genome assembly GCF_006440835.1 of Mesorhizobium sp. B2-5-11. Taxonomy (NCBI): domain Bacteria; kingdom Pseudomonadati; phylum Pseudomonadota; class Alphaproteobacteria; order Hyphomicrobiales; family Phyllobacteriaceae; genus Mesorhizobium; species Mesorhizobium sp. B2-5-11. The sequence continues at coordinate 113,201 of NZ_VFUK01000014.1, read as the reverse complement.
TTTGAAGCATTCGCTCGGTGTTGATCCCAACTTCCCTTGTTCCAAAGCTTCCGCCACAGGACAGATACGGTTCTTGGGCGGCAACCCCGTAAATCGTGCAATTTGGCGTGACGCACGACCTGCTCCCCATCCTCGAAGCGAATGACGGGAGCTGAGCGGCCTTGAATTTCTCTTCCTGAGCCACTGTCATGTCACTGGCTATCTGTGGAAGAAAGTACCGTCCCTGCTTAAGCGGCGAACGATAGACGGGCAAGGCGGGTCGCGAACTGATCCAGGGCAGGGTGATCCACCGCCACCCCAGATAAGTAGACGGCCAGACTGCTGCTAGGAAGTCGAACGCTGGACACGCGTGGCCACCGACGGAGCGTCACGCGCCTTCGTGCGCCTTCTTCGGATGGATCCTGATGTCAGCCTGCTGGCGCGGGCCCCGGACGGTCTGATCGCCGTCTTCAACCTCGAAAACGGAGAGCAGTCGTGGCAATCCCTCCTTACACAGCCCCTTCGCGCAATGCCTATGATATCGTGATCATTGGTGGCGCGGTAGTCGGCTCGCCGATGGCGTATTGGCTGAGCCAGGATTTTTCTGAGTACAGTCACAACCAAAGAGGCTCGTGACGGTACTTTTTTGCCCTTTAAGGCACTGGAAAAAGGGATTTCCTGCTGCCGAGCCTTGAAATTGTACTGACGGTACTTTTTCAGGAGACCATTGGGCTGCTGACGGACGCCGCCCTTAAAGCGCTGAAAGCAAAAGAAAAGGGCGCACGTCGTCGGTAGCGGCTGACGCCGGCAGCGCGGCGACGAAGAGTTTCATCTGCGAGACCGCGTTGATCGGATCGGCGTCGGAGAATTGCGTCCCGTCGGTCGAAAAGCTGATGTCCTTGAAGTGCCAGTAGCGATGCATGTTCTTGTCGGCATAGCCGATGTTCTGCCCCGTTGGCGTGTCGTCGTCCTTGGTGTAGCCGTGGGCAGGGTCTTTGATGTCATCAGCCCAAACCGCCGCATGAACGAAAGCATACTGCGCCTTCTTGTCGTCCGGCACGCCGGCGACCCAGCTCTGATAGTCGGGGTTCAGTTTGATCGGGGCACCGGCCTTGGCCTTCGCCTGTGCGCTCAGCTTTGATTAGGCCACGGCGGCGATCTGCATGGGGCCGCCGTCCCACCAGGCCAAGGCGGGAGCCGATGATAGGATCAATGAAAGAACGGAACCAAAGACGAGCGCGCCACGCATGTATTCCTCCCCAGAGCCAACATCGCTGAGACGACACGGCAATGACGACAATGGTGCCTTCACGGAAGGCCGAAACCTCTTCTGGATTCGACAGCAAGAGACAAATAGCGCATGATCCTTCTTGGGTTGGGGAATTCATTCATGCATGTGCACGAATTTTCGTGCGTGTTGTCCGTGGTACTTATCTCGGGCTGCGCAGCCGACTATTTGAACAATTACGATTTCGGTGACGCTCGCCGCTGGCGATGCGTACCACGCCAACATGCTTTTGCAGACGGTCGATCCATTCAATCCCAACAGCAACAACACCCATATCGAGGGCGACGGCGTACGCGCCGCAGCAATCGTCAACAGGTATCGAGGCGTGGCCGCAACTGCCGCAGCTGTGCCATCTGGCGGTGCTGATTTGGACTGCGCAGGCGGCAAGGGAAACAATCCGGTCGCACCCCATGGGGTGAAAATCACCAACGGTGATCCTAACGGACTAGATCGCGATCGCGACGGCATCGGGTGCGAGTGAAAGCGGCCAGGACGGTGGAACGATCTCGCTACGACAATCGGTCCGACAAGTGGCTGAAACGCACCGGAGCCAAGCAATATCGCCCGCGCCGGTGGGCTGGCATGCCTTTGCGAGTGATCTACGTGACGGTAGCCGCGGCTTCGGCTTTGGTGGCGCAGTTCTTCATGCAACACAGCGGCTCATTGCCCGAGGTCACCTACTGAATCTGACCAAGCCGGCTCCAGCGCCGATTGCCGGTGTCGCCTCCATCATCGATGGCGACACGATCGAGATCCATGGGCAGCGTGTCCGCTTCAATGGCATCGACGCGCCCGAGAGCCGGCAATACTGCGACGACGCCAAGGGATTCGAATATCCATGCGGGCGCCGTTCCGCCGAAGCGCTGGACGGCTTCCTAGCAGCCTCGAGGCCGGTCAAGTGTACGTTCGGGACTTGGTCGCTACGGCCGGTTTGTTGGTGACTGCAGGCGCGCCGACGGTCGAGCGTCGCCGCCTGGATGCTCGAGCACGGCCAAGCGCTCGATTGGCCAAAATACAGCGATGGCGCCTATGCAAAACAACAGACCAAAGCGAAGGCGTCGAAGACCGGTCTTTGGGTCGGAACGCTTCTGCCGCCATGGGACTGGCGGGCGCAGCATGGCGACGATGCGCAAGCGCCGCCGGCACCGCTTTTGCGATTGGCAACGGCAACTCCGGCTGCAATATCAAAGGCAACATATCAGCAAACGGCGGCGCATCTATCACGTGCCTGGACAGAAGTACTACAACGTCACCAAAATCACCGAAGCCAAAGGCGAAAGATGGTTCTGTTCAGAAGCGGAGGCCATGACAGCGGGCTGGCGGCGATCGAAGCGCTGATCGGTTTGCGGAAGCATATTCCGTTCGTTTGACTGATTTGGTTGGCGTCTCGACGGAACGGCGGAAACGTCTATGTTGCAGACCTATTTGTGGACTGCACTCGCTGACGCATATGATTGCCGCTTGTTTGATGGGCGGCACCGCTGTCTATGCAAGTTCGCCCTCGCGACCGAATACACTCAATCCGTAAAGCCTTGGTGCATCACCTGTTGATAATTGCTCCAAAAACGAGTCGCTGGAGTGCCTACCGCAAAAAAATGTTACGATGGGACAAATCACGAACAAGGAGATGAAAATGTCTGAATTTGCAGCGGGTGATGTTGTTCAACTGAAATCCGGGGGTCCTCAAATGACTGTTGAGCAAGTAGGCAAGACGAGCATGACGGACGAGGACGGCGTGTGGTGCGTGTGGTTTGAAAAAATCGGAAACAAGCAAGTCGTTCAAAGAGAAACTTTTCCGCCCGTGGCGCTGAAAAAATACGAACGCCCCGCCACCGGATCGATTGCGGTGCACAGAGCCTAACCATGATCCGCGCAGCGTTTATCGGAATCAACAAACATCTTGATCCGCTTGCGCGGGAACTGAGCGGCGCTGTGGGTGATGCTTCGACTATGTGCGCGGTGCTGTCGGATTCTATTGACCGGTTTCAGCCAACGCTTATCACTGACCACGACGCGACTTATGCGAGGGTTTCGGCCATCTTTGACGATGTGCTCGACGGTGCATCAGAAGATGACGTCGTCATCCTGTTTTTTGCCGGCCACGGCACGCAAGACCACCGATTAGTTTTAACGGATACGCGCTCTGACGACGTTCCGGGAACGACAATAGACATGACGGAGATTGCCGCGAAGTTTCGGACTTCGCGAGCGCGCGCTGTCCTGCTTTTGCTAGATTGCTGCTTTAGCGGTGGCGCGCCGGCACGCGTTCTGGATGTCGGATACATTCCGCGCGCAGCGGGGATGCCGCTCGCCGAAGTTGGTGGACAGGGCCGTATTCTTTTCGCTGCATGCAATCCAAACGAGGAGGCCCTCGAAGACCCCCAAACACGCCACGGTCTTTTTACGAAGGCGATTTTGGATTGCATACTGGAGAGTGATGGGCCGGTGAGCGTGGTTGCGATGGTGGACCGCGTTGTGCAAATGGTCCGCGCCAACGCAGCCCGATTCGGTTACGAACAGACTCCGGTGATGTTCGGTCATGTCGAAGGAGAGCTAACCCTGCCGAAAGGTATGCGCGGTAAATGCTACCGCGCGCTCTATCCCGAAAGGGGCACGGTCACTGTTTCAGGTCCAATTGGGGAGCTTTCGGCCTACGGAATTCCTCAGAATGCGCTGAACGCTTGGAGCGATCGTTTCCCCGCCGGTCTGAATTCATTGCAGATCGCCACTGTGAATAGCCATGGCGTGCTCGATGGAAAATCTCTTCTCGTCGTAGCGCCGACAAGTGCCGGCAAAACGTTTGTCGGCGAGATGGCAGCACTGAAAGCAATCGGCGAGGGAAAGAAGGCGGTTTTCCTCCTCCCTTACAAAGCGCTGGTCAATGAAAAATTCGAAGATTTCTCTGCGCTCTATGGCGACCTTTTGAATCTGCGCATCGCCCGATGCAGCGGCGATTGGCAAGATCAGGTTGGCGACGTTCTAAGGGGCAAGTACGACATAGCCTTCTTCACTTATGAGAAGTTTTTGGCTCTGTCAGTTTCCTCTCCGCACATCCTTCACCAAATCGGTCTGGTGGTGATTGACGAAGGACAGTTTATCACAGAGCCGGGTCGTGGGATGGTTGTGGAGCTAATCCTCACCAATCTTTTGAGCGCACGCGAGCGGGGGATTGCACCTCAGTTGGTGACCCTGAGTGCGGTAATCGGCGACACAAACAACTTTGAGCGCTGGCTTGATTGTGAACTTCTCCTTACGACCGAGCGTCCGGTTCCCTTGACAGAAGGTGTCATTGATCGGAGCGGCGTGTGGAAGTTGCAGCGTCCTAATGGTGAGGTGGAGGTCGCGCAGTTGTTCGCACGCTGCGAGATACGGCAGCGCCGGGATAAGCCATCTTCCCAAGACGTTCTCGTACCGCTGGTTCGGCATCTCGCCGGTCAGGGCGAAAAGGTCATCGTCTTTCGTAACGCGAGAGGACCATCCGCCGGTTGCGCGGAATATCTCGCGGCCGAGTTGGGTTTGCCGCCAGCACAAACAATCGCGGACATGCTGCCGGGAATGGATCGTTCGGATATGTCCGAACGCCTTCGCCGCGCGCTCAACGGCGGCGTTGCCTTTCACAACGGTGATCTTAATCGCGAAGAACGCATGATCGTGGAGAGAGGCTTTCGCGACCCAAACGGTGGGATTCAGGTTTTGGTGGCGACAAGCACCGTAGCTGCCGGCGTAAACACGCCGGCTTCGACCGTCATCGTGGCGGAAACGGAATTTCGCGGAGTGGAGCCGCAGCCTTACACTGTCGCTCAGTATAAGAACATGGCGGGCCGTGCAGGTCGCCTGGGCTACGAGACAGAAGGCAAAGCCATAGTTCTCGCCGACACCGGCATGGAGCGAGAGAATCTCTTCCGGCGCTACGTTCAGGGACGTCCCGAACGCATCCAGTCTTCCTTCGACGAAAGAAGCCCGGGCACGTGGGTCGTTAGACTTCTGGCGCAGGTAAAGGATATTCCAAGCAATGCAGTTGTCGATCTGGTGGCAAACACCTATGGAGGATTTCTTGCCTCGCTGAGAGATCCCGCCTGGCGCGGCAGCATGTCAACCCGGCTCCTCAATTTGATGACGAGGATGCAGCACGATGGGTTGATTGATGAGCGCGATGGAAGGCTGAGGCTAACGCCTCTAGGGCGCGCCTGCGGCGAGTCACCCCTCAGCTTGGAATCCAGTATGCAGGCTGTTGAGCTGCTACGCCAATTGCCGCCGGATTCGATAGGACTAGAGACGGTTCTCGTTTTATTGGAAGCGCTGCCCGAACGCGATGAAGACTACACGCCTCAAACAAGACGCGGTGAGCCGCAACGGCAGCAACAAGTTTCGCAACGCTTTGGCCAACATGTGGCGCGTGCCCTATGGCATCGTGCGGAAAGCGATGTGAAATATTACGGTCGCTGCAAACGTGCGCTCATCGTTTCGGACTGGATCGAAGGCGTTACAATCACGGATATTGAGACTGGCTACACCACCAATCCGTTTTCGCCCATTCGTCATGGCGACATAAGGGGTTTTGCTGACGGTACCCGCTTCCTGTTGGACTCGGTGCTCCGAATAGCTGCGATCGTTCTTGGTCGAGCTGATGATCCCGATGAGGTGAGTACTTTGCTTAAACGCCTTGACCTTGGAATACCCGGCGCAGCCTTCTCCTTGACTGAATTACCTATCGTCTTAGCGCGCGGCGAAATCCTCGAGTTGTGGAAAAACGGATATGGAAGTCGAGAGCAAGTCGAACATGCAACCGAAGCCGAACTCGTATCCTTGTTGAACGCGAGAGGGAATATGTTGTACGCCGCATTGCACGAGGAACTTGCTATCACTGGGTCCTGAACAGCCTTCGTATGGCTGCGGTCGATAGGAAGGCAGGGGTTGCGATGGCTTTTTCACGCCCGCTCCAACCTCATTTGGCCAACAGATCGCGATGCGGCAACATGGCATGTAATGATCATCACAAGACCGATGACCGTGCCCAGATTTTGCCCTGAGGAAGAGAACGCGACCACTCCCCTCAGATAGAAATGACCAAGCCCTGCTCGCCTTGGGCAGGAAACACGCAGTGGTAATTGAAGCGGCGCATTGTCTCGGGGTCGTTCCAGATCGTGGTGTTCTCTTGCGCATAATTGAAATAGAGAACCTTTTGACGCACCGGGTCATTCACAAGGATTCTTGCGATAGTTTCGGGATCGGGGTGGTTGTGGCGCGAGCCATCCGTCGAAAAGGCGAATGCCGTGCAATCGAGAATCCTAAGAATCTCTGGCGAGGTATTGGCCTTGCTGCCGTGATGGGAGACTTTGAAGCAAGCGAGGGGATAGGGTTCGGCCTCGCTCGCTCCGAGCTCCCGCAAAGCGCGCTCCATGATGCCCGGATGGGCATCGGCGCCCAAAAGGACGCGGCGACCGCCGAACTCGGCAATGAAGGCGATGCTGCTGCGATTAGGCGCGGCGGTGTCTTCCTTGAAGCGTTTGGAGGCGAGTTGCTCGACGTCCAGCCCGGACAAGGGCTCGCGGCCTGAGCCAGGTTCGCCCATTCCGTGGTCAGGGTCGAATGGGCGGAGTCCATTGGCTTCAAGTTCGTCCATCCAACGCGGGATCAGCGCGGCAAGATCTGCATCGTTGGGCGAGAGTAGGCGAATCGCGAGCCCGGCGAAGCTAATTTCGCCACTTGCCTCCGGGCTCCCACGTGAGGCTATGCGGCTGGCGAAGCGGGAGTTCCATTTCCAATTGAACTTATCGATGCCGGACGAAAGCTTTTCGCCCTGCTCGGCGTTGAGTGGCTCGGTTTCGAGACCCGCTGTAATGCGGTCACGCGCTTCGACAAGCTGATGGTAGGCATTGAACCACACCTCTTTGGGATTGAACGGCGCCGCCGCCTCGCGCACCAAAGGCATGGCTCCTTCGATGTGATCGGCATCGATGTGGCTGATTACGAAGAGTTCGCAGTTGCTCATCTCCTTTAGCGCAGGCCGGGCAGTGCCGTAGTCCTTTGTGCGGCCGAGATCGACCAGGGCGTGATACGAATGGTCCTCATCGCCCCAGGCGAGGACAAGCGCATCGCCCTCAGACGCCGGATTCATGGTGAGTGTGAACATTGAGCTACCTCATGGAGTAAGCTTGACCACTGTGAAGGCCTGTTGCGGATCGACGCGAGCCGCGACCCGCCGGACCAGCCCTCGCTCCTCTGAAGACTCCTCCTGCGACCCAGGAACCGATTCAAGACCGCGGGCCAGCCAGTCGCAGGTGAGCGAGAAAAATGGCACGCCGCGGCTGAACCCTTGTTCGAGCAATTCGGAGATACGATCGAAGTCGGGCGACCTCTCGGTCATCAGGCGACGCGCCAGGATAATAGGCCCGTCGGGGATTTGCGGAAACCGGTTGGTGATGTTCTCGAGCCATTGCCGTGGCACAAGCTCCGATGCTCCGGCTCCCACTGCGATTAGAGCACCCGCCACGGCCGCAAGCGGGTTGGTCATCTTGCTGCGGACGGCCTCGCGGACCTCTCCTTGCATGACCTTGAGAACCTCGGAGCCACGCTCGAAGTCGCGCGAAGCGAGGAACGCCAGCAGGCCGGACCATCGGTATGACTCGACGATGCCCGACGTCGCGGCTCGCCCTTCTGCTGGAGCGGCGGCGACGATTAGGTGAGCGGACCATTCGTTTGGGTCGCTCGGCCGGCCCAACTGCGGCAGAAAGGCCGCTTCGATGCGGGTACCGAATCCAAGGACGGCCCAGAGCGGCCCGCTGCGCTGCGTGTAGGCGTCCTCGAAGACCAGAGGATTGTGCTCGGGCACATCAAAGCGAAGAAAGTCCCGATCGCCCGCTGCCTCCCGCAAGGCGGGTGTTCGCGGGCCTGCCGCACCTAGGCGGGCTGCGTCGCGCGGCTTGGCCATTACCCCGACGAGTTCGGAGAACGAGGGGGCCGGCATTGAACGGGCGACACTGGTGACCGTCGGTCCCCTAGGGTTGAGAGGCTGCTGTGGAAATCGAGGTGCGCTGACCGCGTCTGGCCCCTGGGATATTGAGGTGCTGGCAAGAAGCGCGCCGGCTAAGGTCGCATACCCCAGCCATTCATGCAGGGAAGGGCCGCTGACAATCAGGCTATGGACACTCGCGCCTTGCTCGGCTTGGAGTTCCCTGCTGACGCTCGTCCCGTCGGGAAGCGTAATGACGGCGCTGTAGGCACCCGGCTCGACGTCAAGGCGCAGCTTTTCGCGAGTGCCGCCGACTACTGGTTTCAGTGGACCGGGGTTGTTGCCGTCGCGCCGCGACAATGCGACGACGAAGCCGGCCCCTACCTCCGCTGCGGCAGTAAACTCAAAAACCAATTCGGCGCCGGGGCCGCGACGCGGGACTGGCGAGGCGGTTTCGACGGTCGGTACCGCTCCGATTTCGACGAATGCCACGGGAGCGCGAGGGGTAAGTATCTCTGACCCAAGAGCCTTGCCGTCCCGATCAATTGAAATCGTCACTGTCTTCAGTTCTTCGAGGTCAAACTCCGCGAAGAAGGGCGCGGCCTCGCCCGCAGTTTTCGTAGACACGACCTCCCGATGGTCTGAGATGACGGTGCGACAGCGTGGCCATCGGGCTCGATCGGAAAGACTGACATAGGTTTTCACCCGATCAAGGCCGCCAGGATAGGTGATCGCAAAGCTTCCAGCGGCTCGGCCCGCCGGCGTCTGCAACGACCCGTCTGGTCGAGCAAAGAGCCTTAGAAACTGAGTGAGCCGGTCAACGAGAATGCCGGGTCGAACCGGCCAGCGTGCCCCCGACACGTCGGCCGCGGCACCGTTGAGCGCTCGGAGCAAACTGTCGGTGAAGACAGTTGTCTTATCGCGCCGACCGTCGGCCTCCTCATAGAGGCTAGTTGAGCAGAGCGCCCATTGGTGGCGCGTTCCACCGTGGTCGTCCCGCGCTCGTGAAAGCGAGATCAGCTTGGTGCCGAACTCCTCTTCGGCAGGCAGCCCCAACGAGGTCTTCAAACGGCAGCAATCGAACAATAACAGCTGCGACGTCGGCACAGCGTTCTCGAGCGCTGTAATGAACTGCTCGATCTCGGTCATTCCGGCGGTCTGCTCAAGCGGGTCTGTGTCGTAGTCTTCAAGTAAGAAGGCTGTCCTCCGACCGAAGCTCTCGCCGTGGCTTGAAAGGAACAGCACCATCACGTTGTCCTTGTGCGTATTGGCCCGCTTGACCCAGTCCTTCACTGCAGCCTTCACCTCGGCAAACGTCGCTCGTGGCACGGTTACGCTTGCATATTGGGCGCCAGCCTGCCCAGGGGGCGTTTCAGAGAGGGCCAGTGCAAGGCTCCCGAGCGGCCGCTCCGGGTTGGTGAATCCGGCCTTCTGATCGAGAAACCAGTCGGCGATAGCGCGTGCCGAGATCGGCGGTGAAGTAACCGGCTTCAGCTTCTTGCTCTGAAACGCGCCGACGCCAATGATCATCACATGGGTCGCGGGCCGTCGGTCGAAAGCGGTATCCACAAAGACGAGACCCTTGTCGCGTTCAGCGTTGTCGTCGCTACTCATCAGTCCCCCAGTTCCATTTTGGTCCGGACGCGCCGGCACGAACTATCAGTCTCAGGCGGCTGGCGTTTGCCCCTTCACCAACACAACCTGATCAAGGTCTATCCCCGATCGTGACAACGACTCGAGCAAGGAGGCGTCGTCCAGCAGCAAGGCGTCCTTGAGGCCAAGTCTGGCCTGCTGCAAAGCCATCCCCGCCGGCTGTCCCTCAGCGATCGCTGCATAAAAACGCACTGCGAATACCCTGGCGCCAATATCCCCGACTTCACCACGCATTCCGATAATAACAGGGACCGTTTCGAGCAGCGCTTCGGCGCCGACGAGACTGTCGCACGCATTGAGGACAACGAGAATCGGTGGCGTTGTCGTTGCCGCCAGCAGATCGGCAATCCACTGCAGCGGTATCGGTCGTGCTTGAGTACTGTGGACAAGCCCGTCGTCAAATAGCAAGGCGCCCTCGGCGGCATGACCCGAAAAATGGATAACATGCGGACGTCGTTCGTTTGTCCCATCGATCAGATCGGCGAACGTCGCTGCCGGAAGATGCTCGAGATCGATGAGATCGCGATGCAGCGCACTCTTGAGTGCCTTGAGAACGTCCCGCACCTCACGGTCGGTCTGGAGCCAGCGGCCCTCCTCGACGACTGACCCGTCGTCGCGCTGGTAGATGCGTTCGGTCGCTTCGGGATTGGCTGTGACGTAGAGGACTCGGAGCCGTTCGGGTTTGGGCTCGGGGATACGCGCGAGATGCGGGGCCGACTGCAGGAGCCCGTGAACCTGACGCGCGTGAGTGAGTTCCTCACGTCGGCGCTTCTTGTCGGCGCGCTCGCGTTCCTTGCGCAGGTCTTCTTCCGCGCTAGCGATCGCTGCCTGCTTCCTCGCTTGGTCCTTGGCGTTGCGACCGATTTTCTCGGCGACCGCGGCAGCCTTCTTACCGGTTTCGGTGGCCTTGTGGTCGAGTGACACAGCCGAGCGGAGATAGGAATTGATCGACGACGCATTGCGGGACCGCGCCGCCGACTGACGCTTCGAACCGGCATCTTTCCGCGCCAAAGCAACTGTTGCCTCGTGCCCGGCGAGTTCCTTCCGAAGCCGCCCTTCCGATTGCTTAAGCCGAGCGAGTTCGCTGCGCAGGCTATCGATGCGCGACATTGTCTACTCCGAAATCAGAATGGGTGCGGTCGAGCCAAGAGCAAGGGCTGGCCGGGGGCAATCAAACCGTGGCGCCTGAAACATCGGACCTAGGCCTCCTCGCTTCCCTGGCTCGCGTTTCTGAGGACAAAGTTCAAGTAATTCCGCTCAGAAGGCGGCAGAGTTGGCTGGTTCATGCAATTCTCCATCACTGCTCTTGAACTGGAAGCTAAACCGTATGAACTTGCCTACCAATTGTCGACCCACGAGGCGACGTATGGTCGATCAAGGCGACGGGGTATTCTGCTGAAAGTTCGTGGCGACCGAACAGCGTTCGAGCGGGCCGCGGCATTGGCGCTAGGAAGCGCAGCTCCGCCGAGAAGATCCCAGCGATCCCATCGGCAGGTGGTGGCGGCAGCGGATCGCAAGAGACGTCGGCTCGAATCGGTTCAGGCGAACACAGCTCGCTTTAAGGTTAAGCTCGCGCCTCACGACGGGTACATTGCTCGGCATGCGCTGCATTGGGGATTAGCGTGGCTAAGACGGAAATCGACGCGAACGGAAGTGGGCTAAAAAGCCTTATTGGCTCGCTCAAGGCCAGGGCGAAGCGTACCGCTGGACACTACCGTAAGGAAGACACGGGTATCACGCCCGAAGAATGGCCCAGGGACGCGGAGGTCGAGCTGATTGAAAGCCTTGTGCGGGAGAAGGCCAGACGGGTGACCGGAGGGGATTCCAGCCAGCAGTGGAAGGGGTGCCGTGAGTTCGCGCAGGCGATCAGAGATTCGCGCAACCCAACTGTCTCGCGTGAACATTTCGGGACGGAGGAAGCGCAGCGTCGCTACGAACGCGCAGAAGCCGATTTCTTCGATGGTATCGCGCTCTGGGCCGACAGTACAATGGACTATGTGACCTATCTGAGCGCACTAGCTGTCGAGACGGCTACGAAGCTCCGGATACTCTTTCTAGCGGCCAATCCCTCGGACAGAACTCGGTTGCGGCTCGACAGGGAATTGCGGGACATTCGAGAAGAGCTGGCAACGGCAGGATACCGCGAGCGGTTTGACCTCCAAGCACGCGGAGCAGTCCGTGCCAAGGACATGGTGCGGGCACTGCTTGAGCTCGAACCGGCCTATGTGCACTTCTCCGGCCACGGTACTGCTGATGGTGCAATCTGTGTGGAAGCATCCGATGGCACGAGCCACGAAATCGACCCCGACGCGTTGGCCGCGCTGTTCGCGGCGGCGGGCGAGAAAGTCCGGTGTGTCCTGCTCAACGCTTGCTTTTCTGAAAACCAGGCTCTTGCGATTGCCCGGCATGTCCCCTTCGTCATCGGCATGCGCACGACAATCAGTGACGAGGCGGCGATCGCGTTCGCCACCGGTTTCTACCGAGCACTTGGTGCCGGAAAGGGCGTCCCGGTCGCATTCGAATTGGGGATTGTCGAATTGAAACTGTTTGGCATCGCGGAGCACGAAACGCCTGTTATCGTGCAGTGTCCTTAGCCGGGTGTTCGCTTCTACAAGCCGCTTGAGCTCCCACTTGCGCAACACGATTTGAATGACCTCCGACCGCCCACTTTCATCTCTGCAGCAATGCTGATGAGCGCATCCTCAGTTGCGAGGCGCTTTCTAGCTCTTCAGCAAAGGATTTGCGCGTCACTGTCGGGTTTGGAGCCGTTCTCTGCGCAGTTTTGCTCTCTCCAACTCAGCGGCGATGAAGGGTGTAGCGTGTCTATCGCGCGCCTAGTGTTCTCACGCATCTCGAGGACGGTCGCGGCGCAGCGACAGTCAATGGCGGCTTTCAGTCAACCGCAGCGGCGGGCTTTTGGCCCAACCGAACTGTTGCCAGCGCAAAGCAATACGCGAAAGTCGCATCCTGTCAGGATTGCGGAAACCAAGAGGAAGCGCAAGCTTCGGGATATCGAACCTCGTTCATCCGTCCAACGTTGCTAAAGTGGCTTACGTCGGCCTTCGGCGCATCGGGAGGCGTCGGATGCTCACCCCTGAGGTATGGCGGGCAACGAACCTGACCGGTCAGTTCTTCCATTGAACGTTATTGATGCATCCGCGGCGGGTTTCAGACACTGGACCTGTCGCCATTTTCCTACGAGCGATTTCGTGCAACGAACCGTTCCTCGATGAGGCTGTGATCTAGACCATTCAGGCCGCCGGATACTCTTGCGATGACGCCAACTACGACGTTGAAATGATCGGTCGCATGTCACCCCGGCGGCTCAGGAAGGAGACGGCACGCTAGCCTGTGTGCCCACGTGACCTTATGTGGTGATCGACGCCAGCCAAGGAACAGCTCCATGGATGTGCGACCCGATGATTGTCGCAGCCGCGCTCAACGCCGGCGATGCAGGAACCTTGGCTGCGGCTCGGTCAGCCCTCGAATTGACTTGTCTTGGTCAAAAGCAACCCATCGCACCAAACGTGGTCTACGCAGCCCCACTCACAGGCGGCAGCAGCATCCGGAAAAAAACCACGTCCATTGAGATTTGCACTCGTGTTGCAGAGCAGCGAAATGCCCGTGAGTTTCTCGTACTCTATGAGAAGTTCTGCAAATTGGGTGTTCGGAAGCTCTTGAAACCGTCTGAAGTCGCGCAGTTCCGTCGAGATGGACGACCGCCGGGATTATTTCTTTCCACTCTGAACGGGTTCGGTGGTCGAACAGCATGTAAGGATCCGGCGTGCCGGGGTCAAACATGTCAGGTGCACGATCCTCCAAGCATATTGGCGCTACCGGCCGGAAGTGCTCTCGCACTTTGATCTTGTTGAGATGGTCCTTCATTTCCGGCGAAGTCGCAGCCGCCAGAATGCTTCTGCCTCCCAAGGCACGCGGACCAAGCTCTGCGCGGCCTGCAAGGAACACCACAGGCTTGTTGTCGGCGAGCAAACGGGCAAGATCTTTCAGACTGAAAGCAGCAGATTGCCAACCGGGGGGAATCTTGCCACGGCCCACATTCGGCCCGCTGTAGACTGACCAGTCTGACATCGAGAATTACGGCTTGGGGGGTACTGCCGCGCGATGTCGGCAATGCCCCCCCCCGTGTCCGCCGTTAGCACACGAAACCCGTAACCCGTCAGATATTCCGCGAGCATGGCGGACAGCCGCCTGTCTTCATCGACGATGAGGACCTGGTCCGCCATGCTCGTTTGTCCGCTCCGTTCGAACCTGTGCTCGTACAGAGCTTATCCGCGATCTTCGAGATCCCCGAAATCGTCGAGCAACTGCTCAAGCTGCTCGGCCGTCAACACCTCGGTGGCATCCAGCAGATCGGTCGTCAGCGCGCGCAAAGCCTCGCCGGCCCACTCGACAATCTCGGCGCGCACCTCCTCCACTGCGTCGGGATCGAGGGTTGACGCGCTGAGCAGCTCGGCGAGATCATTGTGCGCCTGGATTAAGCCCTGCTTGATGAGGCGAATATGGTTATGGACCTGGTCGGTGATCGCCGCCAACTCTTCTTCCTGCTCGGGCGTGATGTCAAGATCAACGAGCTTGGACCCTAAGTCATGCGCGCAGTAGCCCGTCCCATGGCGGAGGCCGGTCTGCATGTGCATGTCGGGTCCGCCGTGGCCGCCGCCGACGTCGAAGCGCTGCACGCCTCCGTAACCCTGGCTGAGCGCGCCAGAGACGCCGACGCTGGCAAGCGTGACGACCGCAATGCCGCCGATTGCGATGCGCTTGCCCCAGTTCTTCGACTTCGGAGTGCGGGAGAAATGTTGACGAAGTTTCTGCCACGCAGAGGGTTCAGTTTGGGGCATGAACATATTCCTTTGAATGTTGGTCGAGTGGAATGCCTGGATCAGTAGAACCGGCATTTGCAGCAGATAGGTTTGTGCCAGTTAGAAGGCAAGAGAATATAAGTATATTTCTAAATATATCCGACTATTTTTGCGCGAAACGATGCAATCGGGCATGTCGCCTACAGTTGAAGAGGCATAAGAGCCTATTGATAAGATAGTCTGACTTATTGTTCAACTTCTGGATTGATGTGATAGCGTCAGGAGCCGCGGCGACTCCACGTACCCCTTATGACTGCTGGGCCTGAGGGTGGCCCGTCATCCGATAAGCAACGGCCGAGGGTTAAGCCAGCTGGCCGGCGCAGTGCCTCATGCACAAGAGGCGGGCCATATGTGGATATTCACAAGGAGCGGATTTCGATCGCGGTGGCAGCGAGCTGACGCGGCGGATCGCTGGAATATTTCGGCGAGATTCCCAATGACACTGATGCCATCAAAAAGCTCTGCAACCGTCTGGGCATTCCGGCAAGCCGCTAGCGTTTGGCTAGGAGACCGGCGCGTGCGGTTATGGCCGTTATCGCCAACTCACAAGCCTGAGTCATCGCTGCGACGTGGTGGCGTCATCGCTGATTCCGAGGCGGCCGGCGATCGGGTGAAGATAAACCGTCGGGATGCCACCATGCTCGCCCGCCGCAATCGGGCCGGAGAGTTGACCCCCGTCTGGGTGCCCATAACGATCACGAAGCCATTCGCGACCTGATCGCCTGTGTAGCCCCGTCGTGCGACAGATATTGACGCGAGCGCATGAACGTCTTCGCGATTTCTGCTGCGTCACGGGCATAAGCAAGAGCGTGGGGCGGCCTGGCGAATGGCTTGCTGCCGATTGCTTTTGACATTGGCCTTCGAACATCCCGCTCAGCAGGTCGGATTCAGGACTACGTCGATGCCGTCATGATGCGGAACGGCGCCTGCAGCAGGTCCAGTAACAGATACTCAGCCGATCCCGGAATGAACCGGCGCTCGGTGGGTGATGCCTGCAGGCAATACGCGGTATCGCGTCAGCCAATGCCGTGGTGCTGGTTGCGGAAGTCGGCGACTTCACCCGCTTCTTCAATCCACGCCGGCTCATGGCCTACTTCGGCCTGGTCCCGGCGAGCAATCGAGTGGCGAGACCGTCTGGCGCGGGCCGCATCGCAACGGCCGGCAACACCCATGCCCGGCGCGCGCTGGTCGAGGGCGCCTGAGCTTACAGGATCAGACCGCATCGGCCGGCGCAAGGTCGACCCGATCGAAGCGCTGCCACACGTCGTTCGCGATCGGGTCGTTCCAGACGCGCCGGCGCGTCCAGGCAAAAATGCGGCCCGTCAGGGCGTCAAGTCCGCCTCTTGCACCTGATATCCGCAGTCCAAGTGCCTCGATCGCCGATCGAGTGGCGGGCCAATTTCTACGCCAAAGGCCGTTGTCAGCAATCATGACGGTGGAAGGAATCTAGCGCTTGGTGCCCGCGTCTGGTGTCGACGATGATTTTGATCGCGCACTCGATCTTCTTTAGGACTAATTTGCGCATGTACATGAAGCCAGTTCCCGCTGCGGCGAAGGTCGTGGCGCATGCTGCGCGAATGCCTCGCCGGCATGGCATCGTTCGTCCCGGCCGAAGACGAGCCCACGTCGACCCCGGAGCGGATCGCCGAGGAAATCGTGCGGCGCGTGTTTGCGGAAATGTCAGCGCTGCCCAGAATTGCCTTGGCTATCGGACGTGCAATAATGACGAGTGGAGCGTAGAGGATTACCCGCAATCGCGCGCCCCATGAACACCTCGGCTGGCCACTTGGATCAGATTCTCCACAATGGAAGGGCGGAAGGTGACGGGGGCAGGCACTGCAGGCAGCGAACGACGTGATGCTAAGTACGCGGACATTTGTTCACTAATATACCATGGGAAGTGAATAGAGGCGGCGCTCTGGCAAAGTGAGGCTGCGACACGCACTGACTTCATAGGAGACGCAGCGGCTTTGCTTTCGCACTGGAGCGCTGCGGTGAGCGAGCCTGTCGAGAATGGCGGCGGCCCCTGATATTTAGCTCGGCGATGATGCCATCTGGCAACAGGCGGTGATCAGGGTGGTTTGCGTCGATAGCGTTTCTCGACGATTTCGAACAGATGGAAGTGCTGCTCCTCAATGAGGGAGTGCGTTCCGAAGTCGTCGAGGATGAGGAGCCGCACGCGCGTGAGCTTGTAGATGAGGCGGCGGCAGCGGCCATCAATGCGGGCGAACGCAAATCCCTCGGAGAGCCGTAAAACGCGCAGGTAGAGCACGGAATGATCGAGCCGTGCCGCCTGACGGTCGAAGGCGCAGGCCAGCCATGACTTTCGATCCCGGTCTGGCCGGCGACGACCAGGTTCTGGTGCGCCTTAAGCGAAACTTAACGAAACAAGAACGATACCGATGGCATGGCGAAGCTCGCTGAGGCCAGCTTCAAAGCGGCCGCTTTGGCTCACCGTTTGATGTGGCGGCGAGGTTCAAATGTCCCCGTGGGGCAAAAATGTCACTTGCGCGCACGAGGATCAGCCCCATCTAACCGGCTCCCCCGGGTTGTAAGGGCAGATCGGGCGGGCGAGGGACACCAGGAGTGGGGCTGCAGCCCAAGCTTCTTTGAATAGCAGAAACCATTCTCCCAGGAGAAGGCATGTATAGGCAGCACGAAGATACACCAGGATGGGATCGGTCCAAGGCCAATCGACTCTATAAAGCATTGAAGAAACTTATCGTCGATTTTAAGGTGCCCCCCGATACGCGACTCGACCCACGTCTAATCAGCGTTACCCTGAAAACGAGCGTTACCCCGTTACGCGAGGCATTGATTCAGATCGAAACCGAAAAGTACATCGTCGGATCTCCTCGCAATGGCTACTACACAAGAAAGCTGGATACAAAGCAATTATCAGATGAGTATGGTGTTGCCAACGCAATACTTCAGGGTGTTTTCAGGGAAGGCCCAGATGAGCATTCCAAGCCGTGGTCGACGCTTCCTACGATCCCCAGCTCTAACGACTGTATTTTGTTTGGGGAGTTCCTCGAGGTATTTTATGAGAAGATCGCAGAGGGTGGAAACAATGGAAAAATGCTGGATCTCGTTCATGAGTTCAACATCCGAACGAGATATGTACGTCTTTTGGATTTGCAACGGCCGGAGCGTCTATCATGTATTATAACTGATATGAGACAGCTTGTAGAGCTTCTTGACAAGCAAGACAAAAATGGGGCGATCGCAAATATTGGTCGGCAATTCAGTGCGACAATTGAAACCGTCCCCGAGCTTGTGCTGGAGGGTAATCTTCGTGCCGGGGATACGAAAGAGAGCTGGTTGAAGACATTGCAGTCGAATTTCGACGAGAGCTGACCGGCGGTTTCCACTGAGATGTGGCTCTGGCTCACTTTTGCTGCTGTTGCTGCCGGCGCTTTTGCGGATTCCCCGGAGGATTAACTAATGCAACATCGACTTGCCCGCGCGAGCCTCGCGCCTGACGGATTGGCGCGGTGATTGATGTGAAGGTTATAGCGAACACCGCTCAAAAGCTTCGATCGCGCCAATTTTCGGGAATTTTTCCAGACGGGGGCCAGCCGGAGCGTTCAAAGTAGATATGTGCGTCGGCCCGCTGGCCCGCTCCTCGTCGTACGGACGAGCACACGCTGGTGCTGCTGCGGGGGCTTGCACCGCATACCCGACGCCGTCATCGCCGGCATTCTCAACAAACAAGGCCGCCGAACGGCGTACGGCACCGCTTCGGCGCGCCACGCCGAGGCTCGCCGGCGCACGCCCCCTCGTCTGGCGACAGACGTCACGGTCTCGCCCGAAAGGAAACTCTCCTCAGCGCTTCGGACAGGACCTTGGCCCAATCGACCGCGTGGTCCCCGGCCATGGGGTTCGCTACCTGCCCGGCATCGTGGATGCGCGCCCCAGGCCTTCATGGCTATTACCCATCCGGTTATGCCTGGGGAGCAGGGAGGATTTGCTCCACAGGTCAATAGCTAGGGCGATCGTCTCAGAAGCGACGCACATCCGGAAATGGTAGCACCTCCGCCTGTTGGCGGGGCTGTTTGAATTCTTCGAAGGCGACCGCCTCAATTATAGCGTCCAAGGCTTCACGCCCCGTCTGGCTCATCGGGTCATCACCACCAAGATAGTGGTACGCCCGATCTAAATGCACCCGGGCCGCGGAAAAATCGCTCTTCATTTAACCTCTCAGTAGCCGCCGCGTCAGCCCTCTACGAGGTCAGTGTCGCGCAACGGTGAACATACATAGGACAATTTGATTTAAACTTGACACAATCAGGAGGAGTAGCATGCTCGGACGATGACATTTTGCCAGAACTGTGCCGCAGTGAGAGCTGGCCTCGCAAGCCGCTGAGCAAGGATGTGGTCCCGAGGGACGGGAGGTGCTGCGCTCCCTCGGCACACACGGTGAGCTCGCTGGGTAGGGGTCGAGAGCTGTAATCCGTCGGTGGTCAGCACACCACTCGAAAGCGGGGCTTACGATTGGGGCACCTGATCCTAAACGGGCCGGGACTTCGGCGACCTGGTACTTCGCGGCAGCGGAAACCGGCTTGATTGGCCGTGGGGGCTGGGCGGAACAGATTTCGAGGAGCTCTGCGATAGCGTAGACAATGCGAAGGCTCGAGAACGTTTTAAAAAGCTCCCACACCGGGCCAGCGTAGCGTCTAACCCGTGTACTTCTGTGTGGTCGCCGTGCCGAGCCGCTCTGACGATCCCCAGGCAGGGCTCCGGCAAGATGCCACCGAGGACGCTGTACCATGCATCGGCGCCCGCGATCAGGGCCGCCGTGACGTTCCAGTCGCCGCTGTAGCCGATTGAGAATTCTTTCGGCAATATTTCTTTCTGGTACGCAAGTTGGCCTTCGATAGCATCGCCCCGGTCCGCTGAGTTTTTCATAGCGAGGATCTCAGGCAGCTGTCCCAGACGCGGATGAGTGCTGGCGTGAAGCGAAAATGCGTGTTTGCAGGATCGTCGTAGATCACGATCGGAAGGCCACTTTCGCGCGCCACTGTCGTAAAAATGCTCGAAAACCTCGTCCTCAGTGAGCGGACTGTAGGACAAAGCGGCGAAAATCCCGCGGCTGCGCCGAGGGCCTTCGCATCACTTGCATATTTTACCGCTTCATCGGTGCGCAAAGCGCCCACGTTCGCCTGCTTGAGATCGGTGATCAAATCGGCGCCCTGTGCAGCAAAGGTGGATTCCATCGGCCTGCTCGGCAGCACCGGCACTTACATGTATCTGTCACGCGAGGAACGCCGTCGGGCTTTTCCGAGGCGCTGGACGAAACGGGTGGACGAGTCCCGCTCGCGGTTTACGCCAAGCGATAGTGACGGCAGCGACGGCGTCTTCAAGTCCTACCCACAGGCGCATGAGGTCGTCGCCGACTGCTTCAGGCAAATGCGCGTCCTTGCAGATTAACTTGCGCGAGCGGGTCAGGCTTGCCGGATGATAAATGAGACGGTCAGCATCGCCAAGGCTGACTGCCCTGGTGATCAACGTGAGACCGTCCATCATACGGCGCGCGCCCTCGAACCCCGTTTGGAGAGCCAACATGCCTGAGCCGTTCGACATCTGTCTGCGCGCGATCTCATGGTCGGGATGAGAGCGGAGAAACGGATAGCTAACCCAAGCCACAGCCCGGTGCGTCGAGCGCCTGGGCGACCGCGAGCCCAGAGGCACTGTGACGCTCCATACGCAGCGTGAGTGTCTTCAGCCCGCGCAAGATCAGGAACGCGGACATGGGCGAGAGCGCTGCCCGGGTCGGATAGCGCAGGCCAGTTTCGCGCAACAGGTGCAATGTCTTCGCATCGCCGAGTATGACACCGCCCCGCGCATCGCCATGTCCGTTGATGTACTTGGTCAGCGAATGGATCACGATGTCAGCTCCGAGTTCCAGCGGACGCTGGAGGGCGGGCGAGGCGAAGGTGCTGTCGACCGCGACCTTCACGCCGCGAGAGTGGGCGTGTTTGGCAATGGCAGCGATGTCGAGGATACGGCTCAACGGGTTGATCGGCGTCTCGAAGAAAACGAGCCGAGTCCTTTTCGGTGATGGCCCCCTTGAGATTACTGGGATTTGACAGGTCGAGGGCAACGACCTTAGTCAAAATGCGGCAGGCCCTGTTCGACCATGGCGAGTGCATTGGCATAAACGGTGTTGTGGACGATGAGTTCGTCACCTTGCGAAAGCAGCGAAAGGATCAGCGTGCCGAAGGCCGCCATCCCCGAGGCGAGTACCAGCCCAGCATCGGCTCCTTCGAGATTGGCGAGCCGCTTTTCGAGGACCCCAGTCGTCGGGTTGTATTCGCGTGCGTAGAAGTCTTCCGCCAAGGGCTGCGGCGGCTTCGTTTGCTGCCACGCCTTCAAATCTAGGTCGATGTAAGAAACACAGGCGTCTGAACGGAATTGGAAAAGCCGGCCGGATCGTAGCCGTGATGGATGACCCGGGTGGCAAATGCGAGGTCGACCTCGTTCCGGAATGGCATTGATATTGCCTCGTTTTCAAGCGGATCTTCGGCGCTGGCCATCGGCTTTAGCCCTCTTGATTTCGGGGACAATGCCGTCACACTAACTCAGATGGAACGTTCAGTTGGCGATGAAAGAAATGGTCCAGCCTTCTCCTGCCGCTTCGACAGCTCGCCCTCAAGGTCTGGGCGCGCGCCAGATCTGCGAAGCTCTTCGCGAGCAGATCCTGGGCGGCATCTATGAAACGGGCAGCCAACTGCCGTCGTCCCGGGGCCTCGCAAATGAACTCGGTGTGTCGCGAACCACGGTGACGGTGGCATATGACCAGCTGGTCGCCGAGGGTTTCATTGAGGTCATCCAAGGCGCAAGACCTCGCGTTGCAGCTTCGCTAGTCGGGAGTAAAGCGACCAGCGCGGTGCCGAAACGGACTGGCCCGATTCACCTTTCCAGTTACGGCGAGCGACTGCGCGCCAGTCCGCCACGGTCCGACTACCTCCCCAACCGTCTCAAGGTCGATTTCCGCTACGGCGACCTCGCACCATCTGATTTCCCTGCACTGACGTGGAAGCGCGCGATGAACGCGGCGATGTCACAAAGTACCGGAAGGCTGGCCTATCACGATCCACGCGGCTCGCATCGCTTGCGCCAGGCGTTGCAGGGATATTTGTGGCGCGCCCGAACGCTTAGCTGCCGGGTCGAGCAGATCCTCGTCGTGAGTGGATCACAACAGTGCCTGGACCTTTGCGCGCGTCTGCTGCTGGATCCTGCTGACAGCTTCGTGATCGAGGATCCCTGCTATAGAATGGCGCGCCTGGTCTTTGCCAGCACAGGAGCCACTCCAGTGGCCGTCGCCGTCGATAGCGAGGGCATGAAGACGGAGCTGCTGCAGGAAATTCCGGCGCGGCTGGCCTATGTCACCCCGTCGCACCAGTTCCCGCTCGGCGGCGTCTTGTCGATTTCGCGGCGCTATCAGCTTCTCGAATGGGCTCGGCGCAACGACGCCTATATCATCGAGGACGATTACGATGGCGAGTACCGGTACGACATTCGTCCGGTGCCCCCGTTGCACAAGCTGGAAGACCGCAGTTCCGTGATCTATGTTGGGACGATCTCCAAGACACTGTCGCCGATGCTGCGCATCGGCTACCTGGTGGTTCCGGCCGAGTTGCAAGATGTCTTTGCGACGGCCAAGCAGCTTCTCGACAGGCATTCTCCGGTTGCCGAACAGGAGGCCCTGGCCTCACTTATCGAGAGCGGTGGTTATGAAAGCCATGTGCGACGCGTCCGCCGTCTCAACGGCGAGCGTCGAGAGGCGCTGCTTGCCGTCCTTCAACGCGCGTTCGCAGACAGTATTGTCATCGAGGGTGCTGATGCAGGGCTGCATGTCGTCGTCTGGTTCAAGGATCTTTCTCGCTCGCTGGAGGACATCCTGGTTGAAGAGGCGCGGCGGGTCGGGGTGGGCATCCATCCGATTTCATCACTATACATTCGAGATGAAGGCCGTGCTGACCGGATTGGACTGGTGATGGGCTATTCCGCCCTGACCATTCGGCAGATCGAGAATGGCGTTCGGCTCCTTACTGGCGCTGTTCAACGGGTAAAAAGCCTTGCGAGCACTCGGCAACATCCTCAATAACCGGCCTGACGGTGCACAGGCCTGGCTCGTGACCCCAGAGTCACGCCGGCAGCGATCGCAGACTGGATCAGCAAGACTTGCCATGACTGGCCCTGTCGCCCAGTCAGGGTCCAGGGCAGTACTCTGACCCTGCGACCTGGCGAAGAGAGTTCTCGACGAGACTCCTACATCCAGTGGAAGCAAGGCGCCGTGCGGCCGGCTTAAAGGAGAAAGCGTTGATGGATTTTCCGCTGATCGACGAGGAAATGGCAGAGATCGCACCTGACTTTCGCGCTATCAGCATTCTTGTTGATGCACAGGACAGTGCGCGAGGCGTCATGGCTCGAGACGTGTTGGGAGAGGCTTGCGATTTCGTCCGAGCGGGAGGACCCGCCTGGGGAGAAGCGCACTTAGCCAATTGGGCGGAGGCATACGTCCGATTCGGAGCAAAACCAAACCGGACGCCGTGCTCGGCGCACGCATTGAAAAAACGGGTGGAGAGGGACGGCCGCATCCCATCGATAAATCCTGTCGTTGACCTCTACAATGCAGTGAGCCTGCGTTTCGCAATACCCGTCGGCGGCGAAAATTTCGATGCATACGTCGGTAAACCACGGCTGACAATTGCGGAAGGAACGGAGTGCTTCCACACTGTTTTGAATGGCGAAGCGGTCGTCGAACAGCCTTCCAAGGGGGAGGTCATCTGGCGCGACGATCTGGCAGTTACATGTCGCCGCTGGAACTGGCGGCAGGGCACGCGCACCCGGTTGGAGACGGTGGGCGGCCGCATGTGGTTTATTTTGGAAAGCTTAGCAGCGATGCCGGAGGGAGCGCTCGAGGACGCAGCTAAGATGCTCGTGAGCGGTCTGAGAGAGCTTGCACCAGGGTGTAAGGTTTACGAACAGGAAATCACCACCGCAAAAGCCTCGGTCGCCAGTTCCGCCAGGCGGGTCGGTTGAGGAACGTGCCATCCCTGTCATCGCGGCTGAGCTGGCCTGCATGCGCGGCCTGATAGGCAGGCCGGCAGCACGGAAGCCTATCAGAGATGTCGATCGAGAGGCGTATGCTCACCCGTCGGGGGAGCTCTCCGCCTCCTTCGAAGGCTAACTTCCCGAGCAGATCGGTACGCAGCCATATCTGCGGGTCGCGAGCTTGCCGCCGACACCGCCAGCGGCTCGGCGGCACATGCTGTGTCCTAATTAATTTTGCCAACCCGGGAGGACGGCGCCAGCTCGGCGTCACACAGGTCCTGCTGGGCTACGCAAGCTGGACACACGGCCCTCTACGACTGTTGGGCCACTAAGATAGTTGGCCCGATGATCTGGGCTCGCCAGGTCACTTCACCAACTGGACGACTTCATTTGTAATTAACTGGCTGTTTCCTGAGGGTCAGATTGCCGGTATCCCGACCTGCAGCGCACACACGGAGTTCCCCCGATGTACACCCCTCCCGCCTTCCGCGATGATGATATGGATTTCCTGCGGGCGAGCGTCCGCGCATCTCCTCTGGCGAACTTCGTCACCGCGACGGCCGAGGGACTCTTCGCCTCGCCGCTGCCCCTCTTGCTTGATGAAAGCGAGGGCGAGCACGGCGTGATCTACGGCCATCTCGCCAAGGCCAATCCACAGTGCCGTGTTCCCCCGCTGGGCGACGGTCTGGCCATCTTCATGGGGCCGGAAGCTTACGTGACCCCGGCGTGGTATGCGACCAAACAGGAAACCGGGAAGGTTGTGCCTACCTGGAATTACGTCACCGTCCACGCCTATGGCCCGGTCGAGTTCTTCGAGGACACCGGGAGGCTGCTGGAGGCCGTGAATCGCCTGACCGACCACCAAGAGGGTGAGCGCGTCTCGCCCTGGGCGGTGTCGGATGCGCCGTCGGATTTCGTGCAGGCCCAACTCCGCGGAATTGTGGGTCTGCGCATGTCGATCACGAGGATCGAGGGCAAGCGCAAGATGAGCCAGAATCGGAACGCGGCCGACCGTGCCGGAGTGGCTGCGGGCCTCGCAGCGAGCGAGCGGGCATCTGACCGTGAGGTCGCCTCCTTCATCCCTTAGCAACATAAACTTCGTTGGTATCGACCACCATGACAAATTTGACGCAACTCGCCCCACGCCTTGCCGCGGCTTTTGTGCTGGCGATAACGCCTGGTGCTCGGCGACTCTATGTTGTCGCCCGCAGTCTCGCCGGCGGTCGCCCCGATTGCGTTCAATACGCTCGCCGACGCGTTGGCCTTGTGCCCAGAGCCATTAAAGGCCGCACAGCAGCGCGTCCTGGATTGAATCAGAGCCTGAGGGAGAGGTCGGGGAGGCCCTATGATTGCACTGGCCGTCCACCTCGCTACGGCGGAGCAGCCGGCCACATCAGTTTGGCTCCGGAGCGGTTCAGCATCCTTGCGGCCTGGTACTCACTCTGCAGAAGCGGCTGGGTAGGCTGGATCCATCTTCGGTCATTTCGCTTAGCAGATGAATGTCTCAAGAGGCGCGGTGGTACCCGTTGCGTGAAAGTCGGCTCACAATGATAGACAATCCTATGAATAGAGAGCGGGTGACTTCGACCGGCTCGCCTCCCTATGCCGAACATTTCGGCCTTGAAAATCGAGAAACGGCCAGTGAGCCGCGAATGGCGGCCGCCTTGATGAAAGAACGCCACTCCGTGCGCCTGGCGCCGCTTCGGTTTGCGCTCGACCATATGGCGACACCTGGGCTTGACGTCATGACGTTCCTCGCACTCGCCCGCGATCTCGGTCTGACCGACGTGCAAGTCCGGACTAATCCTTGCAGCAAGGCTGTTGTGCGCGGCAAGCCGTCGGCGGATATCCGGGCTGCCGCTGCCGAAGCGGGAGTCACGATTATCTCAGTCAACGCCTTGCAGCGATTCGACGAGTGGACTCCCGCCCGCAAAGCCGAGGCCAGCAAGCTCGCCGATTATGCGGCCGCCTGCGGCGCCCAGGCGCTCATGCTGGTGCCGGTGAACGACGGTTCGCGGTCCGCCAATGCCGAGCGCCAAGGCAATCTCCGCGTCGCCTTAAAGGCGCTAAAGCCAATACTTCAGTCGCGGGGTCTCGTTGGGTATATCGAGCCGCTTGGGTTCCAGACCTCCTCACTTCGGTCGAAAAAAGAAGCGGCTAGCGCCATTGCCTCGGTTGATGGCCAGTCCGCCTTCCGGCTTGTCCACGATACATTCCACCACACGCTTGCCAGCGAGACGTCCTTCTTCTGCGACTTGACCGGTCTCGTGCACATTTCGAGCATAAACGATCCAACCTTCTGGATTCGCCCGGATCGCATCCTGGGCGGCTCGGACAATTGCAGCCAAATCCGGACGCTACTCGATGGCGGCTATTCGGGCCCCTTCTCCTTTGAGCTTGTGGAGGAGGTCCATGCGTTAAATGACTTTGCAGGCGCATTTGCCGCCAGCATCGATCTCATCCGACGCGGGCTTCTCAGGCGAGTTCCGGTTTGAGGCGCGGAGGCAATTGAGCGGAGAAGTCATTGGAGATCGCTCCTGTGCCCTGATCATGCAGGTGCTTTGCGGGTCGCCATTGTTTCAAGACTGGCCATGGACCGCCTTGGGCGGCCCTGCCAAGTAGATGGGTCGGCAAGGCGAAACCTTGGATCTGGTGCTGAGGGGGCGGGCTATCGAAACTTTTGTGTTAGACCATGTCTGATTGAGGGGCGAACATTAGCGTAGCCCGATCTAAGTCAAGCGAGCTTGCGCCCAGCCGATTTGGGGTTTCTTCAGCACTGCCTCGCAACGTCCGGGGTTCAGCTCAAAGACATCGATCGTGTGTCGTTCCACGCTGCCGAAGCGAATGTAACCCCCGCTCGATAAAGGCCTCGAGCCCGACGCTTCAATCCCTTTCACGCCAACCCCCCCCTACGCCGCTCGCTCACTGCCGCGCTGTTGAGCGCGCGCTCGCGAGCGGCTTCTCCCGTCGAGTTACACCGTCCCGGCACGTGACCCGCAGAACTGACAGACAGATTGGATCGGCTCTTGAGCAGTTCCTTTCAGTTCGTACCCCTGCCGTCGATGCACAATCAAAGACACGATAGATAGTTTTTGCATGCTGCGGACTCCGCCACCTGGTCGATATCGAGAGATGGCATAGTGCCTACTTGCTTCTAGGTACTCGCAGGAATCGTTATGGTCCGCGGTGTACGTCACCAACAGGTCTTGCTCGGGCGGTCGGATGCATATAGCTCGACTGCAGAAGAATCGGCCGGACCTTCACCCGTCGCCTGCCGCGACTTCCAGCGCAATTCGTTTTCAACAAGGAACTACCTATGAGGCGGCAGCCCCCGGCATTCACGGTCGAGATAAGACAGAAGCGCAGTTCTCAAAAGCGAAGTGGTTCCATCTGGAGCGGTGTCGATCTTACCGCAGCAACGGCCGAGACAAGAAGAGAACTCGAGGAGATGGATCTGCCAAATCATCGACTTGTTGACTCAAGCGTCGTAGCGCTTGATGCTGAACACAGGCACAAACCGCGAGCGGAGCATCTCATGGCAAATTCCCTGGACGCTGAACCAGTAACAACTACAACCCAACCGGCAGCCAAAGTGGAGATGCCTGAAAAGAAGAAGGCCAAACGGTCGCCGAAGGCGAAGGCTGAGCCTAGGCCAGCTGCTCGGAAGAATGCCAGCGCGGCGTCTAAGGCGGAGGAAGCACCAGCAGCGACGACCGGACGTAAGACCTACTCTGAAAAGGAGCGCGCCGAGATGCTCGCCCTCATACAAAAGTCTATCAGTGGCGGCGCCACCCACAAGAGCGCCGTAAAGCAGGCCGGCATCTCGGAACAGACCTACTATCAATGGAAGAAAGCTACGCCGCCGGCGCCGGTTGGTGACGATCTGAAGGACCTCGTCGCGCTTGAGGAAGAAAACAAGCGACTGAAGAGCCTGCTCGCGGAACGCCTGCGCAAGGAGAACGCGGAACTGAAGAGGAAGCTCGGGCTTTAGTAATCCTGAATCGCGGATCGGAGCGCCAGAATTCTTGTCCGACGCCCGCTATCCGAGAGGTCGTAGTTTACGCGTCTGCGCTTCCCAAGGACCTGAACGCAAGTCGAAGAGCATTTGCGTCAGGCACTGCCCACCGTATTGCGGGGCAAACAAGCAAAAGGCCGCCCGTTGTTCCGGGCGGCCTTTGCCATTCAAATCATGCAGCGTGCCTATTCGGCGGCTTTCGGGAAGGCGATCGCTGGTTCCGGACCGGCATCCGCTTTTTGCGCATCCGACGAGATCTCACCCTTGCCGCGCCGGTACAGCCGGCTGAACAAGCCGCGCCGTGCGCCCGGCTTGATCTTGGCGCGGGTGAACACCATCAGCATCGAGGGTGTCACCACCAGCGTCAGCACCGTCGCGAAGGACAGGCCGAAGACGATCGCCGAGGACAGCGAAATCCACCATTGCGTCGACGGCGCGTTGATCGTCGTCTCGTGGTGGAAGATTTCCAGCCCAAGGCCAAAGGCGATCGGCAGCACGCCGAGAATGGCCGATACCGCCGTCAGCACCACCGGGCGCGCGCGCTCGCGGCAGGTCTGCAGCACGGCCTCCATCTTGTCCCAGCCCTCTTCGCGCAGCCGGTCATAGGTGTCGATCAGCACGATGTTGTTGTTCACCACCACGCCGGCCAGAGCGATGACGCCGATGCCCGACATGACGATGCCGAACGTCTCGCCTGTTATCAGCAGTCCGAGGAACACGCCGATCGTCGCCATGACCACGCAGGACAGCACCAGCCAGACGCTGGTGAATTTGTTGAACTGCATCAGCAGCACCAGGAAGATCAGGAAGATCGCCGCCCCGAAGGCCTTGCCAAGGAAGGCGCTGGCCTCGGCGCTGTCTTCGTTCGAGCCGGCCAGCTTCCAACGTATGCCGCTGCCGAGATCCATCCCGGAGACGGCCTTGGTGACCTCCGCCTGCACGGCCGCGACCTGGGCGCCTGCGGCAACGTTTGCCTGGACGACCACCGTGCGCGCGCCGTCGATACGGTTGAGGATACCGACCGTCGGCTCCGGCTTGCGCACGACGAAATTCGAGATCGGCACCGAGCCTTGCGAGGTCTGCACCCTGAGCTCGTCGAGCGTCGACAGCGTGCGCCGGTCTTCCGGCAGACGCAGCCTGATGTCGACGGCGTCGTCGGCGCCGGCAGGCCGGTATTCCGAAAGCTTCAGCCCGTTGGTCACCAGTTGCACCACTGTGCCGACAGCGGTTGGGCTGATGCCATATTGCGCTGCCTTGGCACGGTCGACCTCGAGCGCCCAGTCGACGCCGGGCGGCGGGAGGCCGTCGGAAATGTCGATGACGCCAGGCACCTTGCCGATGCGTGCCGCAACCGCGCGCGCTTTGTCGTCGAGCCCCTTGGGGTCGACGGCCGAAAGCCTGATCTGGATCGGCTTGCCCGTCTGCGGGCCGGCTTCCGGAACGCGAACCTCGACGTCGACGCCTGGAATGCCGGCCATGACGCCACGCAAATCGTTCAGGATATCGTTGGCCGATTTGCGCTCGCGCCAGTCGATGAATTCATACTGGATGACGCCGACGACGTCCTCGGACACATCCTGGCCGCCGCCCTGCGTCTTGCCGACACGGGTATAGACAGACTTCACGCCCGGCCAGCCGAGCAGCCGGTTTTCCGCCGTCTTGGTGGCCGCGTCCATTTCGGCAAGCGAAAGATTGCCGCGGGCGTGGACATAGAGCAGGCCGTAGTCAGGCTCGACATTCGGGAAGAATTCGACGCCGGCGCCGAATTTCGAATAGGCGTAGCCCACGCCAAACAACAGCGCCACGGTGAGGACAAGCACGGTGATGGGATAATGCACCGCCTGCTTGACCACGGCCATGTACCAGCCGTCGCGATTGTCGTCGGGGTGATGGGCGGGCGCCTTGGCGAATATGGCGCCCAGCGTCGGTGCGAAGACCAGCGCATAGAGCATCGAGGCCGAGAGCGTCACGATCAGCGTGATCGGCATATATTTCATGAAGTCGCCGATGATGCCCGGCCAGAACAACAGCGGTGAGAAGGCGGCAATGCGCGTCATCGTCGCCGCGATGACCGGGCCAGCCATGCGCTTGGCGGCAAGCGCGAACGCTTGCTCCTTCGGCATGCCCTCGCTCATGCGTCGCTCGGCGAACTCGGTGACGATGATGGCATCGTCGACCAGCATGCCGACAGCCAGGATGAGGCTGAACAGCACGATCATGTTGATCGTGTAGCCCATCATCGCCAGCAACAGGATGCCGATCAGGAAGGATGAGGGGATGGCCAATCCGATCAGCAGCGAGGCACGACCCGACAGCGCGTAGAGGATGACGATGAACACCAGGATGACGGCGATCATGACGTGGTTCTGCAGATCGCCGAGCAACTGGTTGACGAAGACCGACTTGTCCTGCGTGTAGGTGACGTTCATGCCTTGCGGCATCGTCTTGACGTAGGCGTCGGACACCTCCCTGACCTTGGCGAGCGTGTCGATCAGATTGGCGCCGATGCGCTTCTTGACTTCGATGGCGATGGCCGGCTTGCCATTGAGGCGCGTGATCGTCGTGGCATCGGCGAAGGTCGAGCGGATCGTCGCGATGTCCTTGGCCTGCACCACGGCATTGGGGCCGGCGACCACGGGCAAGGCCGCCACGTCCTCGGGCGTCTCGATCAGTGACGGCACCTTGACGGCGTATTTGCCTTCCGAGCCTTCGATATTGCCGGCGGCGACCAGACTGTTGGAGGCACCGACAGCGCCGATCAGCTGATCGAGTTGCAACCCGTAGGACGACAGTTTCATCGGATCGATGACGACTTCGACAAGATCGTCGCGCGAACCCTGCAACGAGCCCTCCAGGACGCCTGGCACTTCCTCGATGCGGTCGCGCAACTCGCGCGCCGCGGCGGCTAGCACGCGTTCGGGCAATTCGCCCGACAGGGTGACGACGAGGACGGGGAATTCGGAGATGTTGACTTCGGTAACGACCGGCTCTTCGGCCGCCTGCGGCAGGTCGGCCTTGCCGTCCTGGACCTTGGAGCGCGTGTCCTGCAAGGCCGTCGCCAGATTTGTCTGCGGCTGGAACTCGACCAGCACATAGCCGCCGCCCTGGAAGGCGGCCGAGCGCATTTCCTTGAGGCCTTTCAGGCTCTTCAGCTTGCTTTCCATCGGCCGCAGCAGAAGGCGCTCCGAATCCTCCGGCGAAATGCCCTGATAGATCAGGCTGATATACATCATCGGAATCGGAACGTCGGGCTCGGCTTCCTTCGGCGTCGACTGATAGGCGACCCAGCCGGCGAGCAGAAGGAAGACGAGGACCGAAATGGTCAGGCGGGCATTGTTGATTGCGAGTCTGACGATATCCATGGCTAACGCCTGTTCTTGAATTTCACGAGCTGCGTCGCAGCCAAGTGTCCCCGCCCGGGGTCTGTCCGCCGTACCCCATGCTACTGCGTGCCGGCGGTCGCTTCGCCCAGCAGTTTCTGGATGGTTGCCTGGTCGGCTTCGACCGGCTTGACCTCATCGCCTTCCTTCACCAGTTCCTGGCCGGCAACGATGATGCGCGCATCGGCAGGGATGCCGCCAAGCACCAAGCCGGTCGGCGTGTCGTCGACGAGGTCGATGGGGAAGAACGCAACCTTGTTGTCCTTGCCGACGGCACGGATGCCGAGGTCGCCCTTGTCGCCGAGCGTCACCACCGAGCGCGGCAGCAGCACCGCATCGGTCGGCAGCGCGCTGAGTGCGATTTCCGCCGTCATGCCGGCCGGCACGGAGCCGTCGGCATTGGGGACGGCAACCTCGACGCGGAAGGTGCGGGTCGCCGAAGAGGCGTCGCGGCTGATGTAGCGCACGGTGCCTTCGACGGTCTGGCCGCTGACCAGCCGTATGGTGGCCTTGTCCCCGAGTTTCAGGTAGCCGAGATCGCGCTCGCTGACTTCGCCGCGGGCAATCACCGGATCGAGCTTGAGGATGGTTGCCACCTCGCCGCCCTGCATGATGGAACTGCCAAGTTCCACCGGCACCCGGTCGATAACGCCGTCGAAGGGCGCCTTCACCTCGTTGCGGTCAAGTTCGGCCTGTGCCGTTTCCAGTTGCGACTGCGCCGAGGTCAGGTTCGAGCGCGCGGTGTCGAGCTGCAGCTTCGGCAGATTGCCGGTCTTCATCAGCCGCAAGGCTGCGTCCAACTCGGCCTGGCGCTGCACCACCAACTGCTTTGCATTGTCGACCATCGAGATCTTTTCTTCCGCCGCAAGCATCAGCACCAGATCCCCCGTCTTGACGTGATCGCCTTGCTTGACAGGCAGCTTGTCGATGACACCGGCGACGCGCGTCGCCAGCACCGCCCGCTTGTCGGCTTCGGTCAGCCCGGAAATGCGGATGGCGCGTGCATAGGTCTTGCGTGGCGGCGTCACCACCGCAACGGTGCGCAGCGGTGCCTTCGGCTCGGCTTCAGCCGTCTTCGGCTTGGCCGCGTCCGGCGCCTTGGCCTGTTCGGCTTCGGCTGCCTTGGCTTTGTTGGCGGCTACGCTGCCGACCGACGAAAACTCGCCTGTCGCCATCCACGCCGCGAAACCAATGAGCACAACAATGGCTGCAAGCTTGTGAAACCTGATGTTGGGCATCGTCATTTTTCCACCGCGGGTTCACCTCTGTATGAGGCAAGCGGTCCTCGTTGATGCCGGAGAAGCCAACCCAGGGAAGCGACCACGATCAGATGGCACAGAAGCTAGGCTGCGACCGTGAACCGAGAACGGCGCCAGTCAGAGAGTCCCCGCTTCAAAGAACCGGGCGTAAGGTCCATCCGCGAAGTGGAGCTGCAACTCATCAAAATTCTGCACGGTCTGGTCTAGCGCTCGCGTTTCCTGGCGCTGAAGGTTGGCTGGATCAGATAGCTCGATGGTCGGCGCGCCCAGGAAATCCCAAACCTTTCCTAAGCAAGCAGCGGGCTCGTGAAGGAGGCTCTCGTATTCCACTACGAGCAGCTGGCTCGACGTGAAGGAGTGCTCAATGCGCGCGTGGAAATCGTCCGCGGCTTTGAAGTAAGCCTCACAGTCAGCGATTGACAATCGGACGCGCGGTGGCCGAGCGGCGTCCGAACTGAATTTCAGCCATTGCCCGCTTTGTCTTGCCTGTGCAAAGGACCGTAGCGATTCTAATATATTTCGAGTTACGAGAATGACTTTGAGGGCTGGCCAACGAGTCAGTTCGGCAAAAAAAGCTGGGCGTTCGCGAAATTGGGGTTCATTGATCTTGCAGCCGACATGCGTCACTTTCTTGTAGTCTGGCGTGGGATAGCGCAAGTAGGCTTGTTCGAGGAGCTCACGATCGGTGCGTAGCAGGCGATCCTTCCCGGGCCAATTGGCATCATACTCATTGAGCAGCTCACCGTTGCTTAGTACCGTCGGATGCTCGTTTAGCAATTCCTCGAGATAGTGTGTGCCAGTCCTTGGCATCGCAAGGATCACAAAAGGCTGAGGCGTAGGCGTGGGGTGAGTCATTGCTATGTGTTTCCAGCTAGTAGCGGTCGCGAGGGTTTAGGGCAGACCAGGGCACAACAAGCTCGGCTGCTATGTCTTGAACTGGACTCAATCCTCTCGTGCCGGTCGCAGCAGCATCAACGCATCAGACGTCGACGAAACAGCGCAGCAGAGAGGAAAAACGGCAATACGGCGTACATACAAAGTGCGCCGATATGCAGCCCGACGTTGTCTGCCAAATGGCCGAGCATTACCGGACGGATCAGGTCGATAGAGTTCGCCAGCGGGGAGAAGGCCGCGACGCGCTGAAAGGCGCCTGGCAGTTGGCCGACTGGAAAGACCGCACCAGACAGGAACAGCATGGGTGTGATGACGAGCGTCTGATAGAATATAAAATAGTGGTAGCTGGGCGCGAGCGCGATGACGACCATTGCGAGGCTGGCAAAGGCAAAGCCGGTGAGAGCGACCACCGGCAGCACATAGGGCACGGACGTCCACGCCGCATAGCCCAGCGTAGCAGCAACAATGGTAATTGCCGTGCCTGCGAGAAAGGCCTTGGTGGCTGCCCACGCCAATTCACCGAGAACGATGTCGCCCAGCGTGAGTTGTGTATGCAGGATTGCTTCCCAGGTGCCCAGGTCGCGCATGCGACTGAAAACCGCGTATATTGTTTCGAAGGTCGATGCGGTCATCGCGCCTGTCGCGACCATCCCGGCTGCCAAGAAGGCAATATACGAGGCGCCTTCAACCTGACCCACCATTAGGCCAAGACCAGTACCGAGCCCGAAAAGGTAAATTAAAGGATCGGCGAGAGTACCGAGAAGAGACGCAAATGCGACCTTCTTCCACGCCAGATAGTTGCGGCGCCACACCGCAATCCAGTTCCACGCGTTGGCGGGCAGTGCCGCCGCAAGATCTTCACGCATCATTCACTTCTCCATCTCGCGTCCGGTTAGCCGCAAGAAGACGTCCTCCAGACTTGGTGGGCGCTCCAGAATCCGCAGACCTGCGCGCCCGCGAAGCTGGCCACGCACCTGCTCTGGATCGGGCGCATAGCAAAAGAGTGTCTCGCCGCTTACCTCAATGCGCTGAACGTACGGCTTGATTAGCGAAGTCAGCTCCTGCGGATTGCCGCCAAAGATCTCGATCACATTGCATCCAATATGTTCGTCTATCAACGCATGAGGGCTGCCCTCGGCAATCTTGCGTCCCCGCTCCAGTACACACAGCCGATCGCATAGCCGCTCAGCCTCTTCCATGAAGTGGGTGGTCAAAATGATTGTCTTTCCGCTCGCCAGCAGAAAACGGAGCCGCTCCCAGATCAGGTGGCGGGCGTGCGGGTCGAGGCCGGTAGTTGGCTCGTCCATTATAAGAAGTTGTGGGTCGTTGATCAGCGCGCGTGCCAACGTTAGACGCCGCTTCATGCCGCCTGACAGCTGGCCGACACGTGAGTCCGCCTTGCTCTCAAGGCGGGCAAACTCGAGGAGAGATGGAACGACCTCTTGAATCTTCCGTGTGCTCATGCCGAAGTATCGCCCGAACACCACCAGGTTCTCGCGGACCGTGAATTCCAGGTCCAGGTTGTCGAACTGCGGAACGACACCTATGCCCTTGCGGGCCAAGCGACTTCGAGCCGGCACCGGCACCCCGAGCACCGTGATCTTACCGGAGTCAGGCCGGGTCATGCCGAGGAGCATGCGGGCAATGGTGCTCTTGCCTGCACCGTTCGGCCCCAGCAGGCCGAAGCACTCTCCCGTCCCCACAGTGAAGGACAACCCTTTCACAACGAGTTTGCTGCCAAATGACTTGGTTACCTGGTCAAGGTCGATTGCTACATTGGACATACGTCTATCTCAGGCTGAAAACAGGC
The DNA here is from genome assembly GCF_006440835.1 of Mesorhizobium sp. B2-5-11. NCBI lineage: Bacteria > Pseudomonadati > Pseudomonadota > Alphaproteobacteria > Hyphomicrobiales > Phyllobacteriaceae > Mesorhizobium > Mesorhizobium sp. B2-5-11. Next base: position 78,031 of record NZ_VFUK01000014.1, on the reverse strand, counting down.
CAATCGGCCGGCCGGCAGCTTACTTTCGAGGTTCTGGTCCAGAGCAGCTGGTACCTGTGCTGGTCCTTGAGGAATGAGAGAAAGCGATTGTAGCAGCCGCGCAAAAAAGGGTCGAAGGCTACAGTCGCTTTCGGCTGGTTCTCGGTCTGATCGTTGATGTATGCCTAAGCTCACGACGTATTCTCTACCCAAGTGCTCAGTCGGAGCTGTGAAGAACGCCAGGCTCAACCAGCTGTGCAGAATCGCGCGAACGATCAGTACGATTCGAGCCGGCAATTCCCGGACTGCCTGTACCATTTGCCCTGGTGATCGGGTTTGCGACGATGATCGGCTTCTTGCTCCCATGGGGCTGGATGGCATTTTTGCGCGACAGCCAATCACTGTTGCTCAAGGTGCACAACGCATAAGCTTTCAAGGGAAGTAGGAGAAAGATGTTGATGAACGTGTGCAGAGAAAAGCCGAAGAACCGGACTTGGCGTGCACGCAAAGCTATCACGGTGCATCGAATGATCGTCATGCCGGCAATGATGATTGCCGTTGGCCAAGGCACCGTATTTGCCAATGCGAGCTCTGCGAGCCCGGCGAGTACAGCGACCGCGAGCAACAATGGACCGAGATTCTGTCCAATCACGTCCAACGTGAGGTAGCGATCGAGGCCCGGCAACAGGCGCAGTGCCAGCAGCGTGTCGCGGAAAGTGCTTCGTGCCCAGCGTAGTTGTTGGCGCAGATAGGGTCCCATCTTGTCCGGAACGACTGTCGCCGCGATGGCGTCCGGAACGTACTCGGTCCGAAAGCCTGCTTTCAGCATCAGGATGGTAAGATGGCGGTCCTCGCCGAAGTCGCTAGGTTTGCCCCTAAACAGCTGAGTTTCGTATTGATCCAGCAGCGACATCAGACAAGAGCGGCGGTACATTGCACAGGGGCCGCAACAGCACATGACCGCACCAAAGCGGGCCTGCGCTGCCCGTTCCTCGTTGCAAGCGAGCCAGTACTCCATGTCAATTAACCGGGTCAACCAAGTGTCGCTCCGGTTGGATGCCGTCAGCTGGCCCATGGCGGCGCCGATCGCTGGATCCCGCATCCTTGCGGTAAGTTTCGCGATCACGTCGGGCTCGAGAGTCGTGTCAGAGTCGACGCTGAGCACGAAATCTCCAGACGAACCACGGATCGCGGCGATCTGTGCTTTACGTTTGCCGACGTTGTGGGGGAGCTGAATAAAGGTGAATCTGGGGTCGTCTACGTAGGCGTGATGCACCGGCATGAGGGCGTTGCGATTTCCAGAACCGTCATCAACCACATAGACGTGCAGCTTTCCGGCGTATTCCTGGTTTGCAACCGAAGCCAGACAGGCCGAAAGTGTGCGCGGCTCCTCGTTGTAGCAGGGGATAATGACATCCACGCTCGGCCAAAGGTCGAAGGCGAGCAAGTCGTCCGAGCTTGAGGCAACGTGTCCCGGCTGCGCATAAACCGCTTGCATGCCTTTATAAACGGTCGAGAGCAGCGCGTAACACGAAACGGCGACGGTACTGGCTGTGGTAAGCGGGTCCATAGGATCTCGTTTGTTCAATGATGTTGAGGAAGGGGTCGGACTGTGAATCCGCGGTCGTGCAGCGCTGGGATCAGGCGGGACAGCGCCATAACGGTCTGGTCGCGTGGATTCCTTCGAGAGCAGTCACACCCGTCGTGAAGGAGCACAATCGCGCCCGGGCGGACCCCGGCGAGAACTGCATCGACAATCAAGTCCGCGCCGGGGCGAGACCAGTCTCGCGGATCGACTGACCAATGCAGGGGTGCCAATCCAGTGCTCGCCGAGACTTTGAGAGCTTCTTCGGTCCAGCTCCCATAGGGCGCACGAAAGTACCGCAGCGCAGCTTGGGGGCACGCCATCCTGATGGCGCTGTTCGCCTCAACTATTTCACGTTCAACTTCGCCGGGTTCGCATCTGGACAGGTCGCGATGAGTCATCGTGTGATTGGCCACTTCATGCCCATCCGCAATAATTCGCCGGACAAGCTCCGGCCGGTCTACAGCCGCGTCACCGATCAGGAAGAATGTCGCCGGTGTCCGGTGTTGCGCCAGCACGTCGAGGACCTCCGGTGTCCAAACGGGATCGGGACCGTCGTCAAACGTGAGATAGACGCTGCGCTCTTGGGTGCCGTCTGCGCAGTGACTGGACATTTCACATATGCGGTCCAGATGTTTCATAGCTCCGGACCGTTCCGCTCGATGAAGGTGCCGGACGGCCACTCGTCAATCGACCGCCCAATCGGCGAGACAAAGAGGAGATCGTCCTCCAAGCGCGTGGGCGGCAGGTCGGGATGCATGTCTGCCAGGGTCGAGCGGATGCGAACGTCCGGCACAATCTTCCCAAGCCCCACCTTGCAGAGCCTCTGGATGTGATTTCGCATTTCGTGCCGAACCTGGCCGAAAGCGAATGGAACGCCCATCTGCTGCAGCGCCGGATACAGACTGCGCAGGGACAAGCTGATGCCGAGGCCCTCAAGATCCCTACGCACCCCGTACAATCCGAGTTCGGCCACCAGCACGTCGATTTCGCCAACTTTGATGAACCGGCGCAGTAGACCGAGATGTGCCGCTACACCGTGCGTGTCCCTACCAATTGCGCGGAACTCTGGCCTCGCGCCGAACCAACTGCGGCCGCCTTCGAATCGCATTGCGGAGAAGGTGCCAGTCCCTCCATAGGTTTTGTGCAAGAAGTCTGACAGCTCGACATGCTCATGCAGTTGCAACTCGTTTTCCCAACACAACCTCCACTGCACTTCAGAGCGCATGGAAAGACCTCTGTCCGTTCCTGTTTTCCTGAGGTAAGCGCCTAATGACGGGGAGCTTGTCGCGTCGAGCCGGCGCGATATGGCTTTCGCAGGTCACCGGTGAACTTTAGCCGCACTGGACATGCGATCCGGTCGACACCGGAAGGCGTACGCCAGAAATGCTGTCCGGCACCCACGCAAGCATCAAGTTCCTTTAGGGCTTGCTTACATCTCTTGTGAGGTCCCTATGCGACGTTCAGCAAAACTGGTAAAATCGTTTGTTTCGATGAAAGGTATCCACTCTATGGATAGCCGCACGCATGCGTTTCAAGGGGCTTGATCTCAACCTTCTCGTTGTGCTGGACGCATTGCTGGCCGAGCGCACTCTCTCGGCGGCGGCACGCCGCATAAACCTAAGCCAGCCGGCCATGAGTGCGGCTGTCGCCCGGCTGCGCGACTTTTTCGGTGATGAACTGTTCAGTATGAACGGTCGAGAGCGCATCCTGACCGCACGAGCGATTGCACTTGCCCCCGCAGTCCGCGACGCTCTCCTGCGTATCCAGTCCTCGATTATTTCTTCGGATCCGTTTGACCCGGCTCGATCCGATCGACGCTTTAGGATCATTATTTCCGATTTCGCCACGCTCGTTTTTTTTGAAAAAGTCGTGGAGCGTGTCGCTCGTGAAGCCCCCGCCGTCACGTTCGAATTGCTGCCACTCGATGACTACCCAGACGAGCTCCTCCGGCGCGGCGACATCGACTTTGTAATTCTTCCGAATATGTTCATGTCGGGCGCGTTTCCAAGCGTGGCGCTTTTCGATGAGAAGCTGGTATGCGTGGGCTGTGCCGCCAACAAGCAGCTGCCACGGCAGCTTACATTTGAGAGATACCTGTCGATGAGGCACGTCTGCGTCAGGTTCGGACGTTGGCGCAAGCCCTCTATCGAGGAACTGTTCTTGCTCGAGCACGGCCTAAAAAGACGTGTCGAAGTCGAGGTGCAGGGCTTCAGCATGGTGCCGCCAATGGTGTCCGGCACAGCTCGTATTTCGTCCGTGCCCTTCCGGCTGGTTAAGCACTTCGAAAGAACGTTCCCCCTTAAGGTCGTCGAACTTCCACTGCCGCTTCCCGTTTTCACCGAAGCCGTCCAATGGCTGGCCAACCACAACGGTGATCCAGCCAGCATCTGGATGCGGGAGATAATGGTGCAGGAAGCATCCCGACTTGCTACTCCTGCGAATCCACGCGAGGCCCCCAGCGCTCCTGGATTTGTGTCGGCCGTTACCGCCCACACTCATGTTGCCTGAGGCGACAGATCGTCAGCTGATCGGCAGGTGTTGCGCTTGCAGACTGTGAGACGCCCGGAGCGAGGAGCGGAGCTCGAAGTGCATGTCTCTGGTCGGTACCTCATCCGGTTCGCATCTTGGCTGGCCTTGGTCTGAGGCCCATCGTGGGTTATGCCAGGGTTGCGGTCGATGCTCGCTTCGAAGCTCTGGTTGGAGTTGTCCTGCCATACGCTTGGGTGCAGAAGAAGTTCTCGATCAGATGACGCTTCCAGATCGAGAGGCGGCGGCAAGGCGCGCCTCGGATCGTGCTGGATTGCGATCCTGGCGCCGCGCTCGTTCAGATCGGCAATGATGGTGTTGATGTTGAACCCCGTGTCGGCGATCGGATCGCCGAAGGCGACGCCCTCGATGCGCGGGCGAAACCCCGTATCGAAGCGGCCTCCTGACGGGGGACGAAGCACACAAGTGCCGAGCGGATCGGTGAGCGCAAGGATCTTGGTCGCCATGACGACCCTGGAAAGGCCTGCGCCTGGCTTTGAGACCCCTGTTGCGCTTCCGCGGCACGCGTATCAAACTCATCGCACGGCCATGGGTGCAGCCGTGGCCGGGCTGCGGGATGAACCGTTTACGACAAGCGCCGCGGACGTTTGATCCGCATGCAGCAGCACATGCCCTGCAAACCCCGGCGGTGAGACCTGTCGCGCGATGCCTACGACAAGGTAGGCTCCGGTTACCCGTGCTCAGATCATGGCCATGCCGCCATTGACGTGGACGGTCTGGCCGCTGACGTAGGCTGCTTCATCGGAGGCGAGGTAGGCAACCGCGGACGCGACTTCAGCGCTGGTGCCCATCCGCCGGGTCGGGATCGCCGCCATAATCGCCTCTTTCTGCTTGTCGTTGAGCTTGTCGGTCATGGCCGATTCGATGAAGCCCGGGGCGACGCAGTTGACGGTGATGTTGCGGGTGGCGATCTCCTGCGCCAGAGACTTGGAGAAACCGATCATGCCGGCCTTGGAAGCTGAGTAGTTGGTCTGGCCCGAATTACCGGTGATACCCGAAACTGAAGTGATGTTGATGATGCGGCCGTGGCGGCGGCGCATCATCGGGTGGGTCAGTTCCCGGGTCAGCCGGAAAACGGCGGTCAGGTTGACCTCGAGCACTGAGTCCCAATCGGCGTCCGACATGCGCACGAACAGGCCGTCCTTGGTGATGCCGGCATTGTTGACCAGGATGTCAACCCCTTCGAGATCGGCCTCCGTCTTCTGGCCAAGCGCCTTGACCTCGTCGCGGTTCGACAGGTTGGCCGGAAACAGCTTGACCCGGTCGCCCAGTTCGTTGGCCAGCGTCTCCAGCTTTTCGATGCGCGTACCATGCAGGCCGACAATGGCGCCCTGCGCATGCAGTATCCTGGCTATCGCCTCGCCGATGCCTCCCGATGCCCCGGTGACGAGCGCCTTGCGGCCCTTCAATTCGAACATATCTTGTCCTCTTCTCTTCAGGCCGGCGAATTCGGTTTCGCCTGCCGGAAGTCTCGGCTCGATGGATGGCTTCCTGGGCGCTCCCGATCCGCGGCGACGTAATATTTTATCCAGCCAAACGGCCTTGGTGAGTTCACGCACCAATTGGGTTGCGGCGGCATCGGCCGCACGACCAGACGCGGCTCGACCGATCTGACCACCTGGAGCTGACTGGTGGACACTGGGAGAGCGTTCAGACTGTCTAGCAAGGCTCGCGGAAGGACTTTGCGGCGACATGGACGCTCACTATACGTGCTTGAACGCTAGAACTGCGTTCGTGCCCCCCATGGCAAACGCGTTGCTCATGGCCACACGCACCTTACGCTCGCGCGGCACGTTGGGCGTGACATCGAGATCGCAATCGGGGTCTGGCTCGCGATAGTTGGCGGTCGGAGGTACCACGCCCTCCTGAATCGCCATCACACAGGCGATCATTTCAATCGCGCTGGCTGCACCTAGGCAGTGACCGTGGGTGGATTTGGTGGAAGAGACGGACATCGAATGAGCATGCTCACCGAAGACTCGCTTGATCGCCGCCGTTTCGATTTGATCGTTGGCCTTGGTGCCGGTGCCGTGCGCGTTCAGGTACTCGACGTCCTCTGGATTCAGTTTCGCATCGGCAAGGCAGGCGCGCATCGCGCCTTCCGGCCCGTGAACTGCCGGCGCGGCGATGTGGGAGGCATCGGCAGACAGACCGATGCCCGCGACCTCGGCAAGAATCTTTGCACCCCGGGCGGTAGCATGCTCATAGCTTTCCAGTACGGCCATGCCCGCACCTTCGCCCAGCACCACTCCCTTCCGGTCCGCGGAGAAGGGCCGGCAAGTGTCCGGAGCGAGCACGCGCATGGCTTCCCATGCCTTCATCATCATGTACACGAACGCCGCGTCGCTGCCTCCCGCAAGCATCACGTCGGCCCGGCCATACTTGATCTGGTCTACGGCCGAGGCAATCGCATGATTGCCCGATGCACAGGCGGTGGTGACGGCGAAGACCGGCCCGCGAAGGCCGAGGCTCATGCTGACCTGGCACGCAGCCGCGCTCGGCATCGCCTTTACTCCCGAGAACAGTTCAACGCGGGACGCTCCCCCCAAAAGGACGTCGCGGTAGCCTTTCTCGGTCGCATCGAAGCCGCCGAAGCCGGCACCCACTATTGCGCCAAAGCGATGGGCATTGCCTTCATCGCAGGAGAGTCCGGACTGTCGCATGGCTTCGCGTGCTGCAAGCACGGCAAGCAGGCTGAAACGTCCCATGGAGAGCAGCTGCCGAGGCTCAATGTCGTGCTCAGGCAGCGTCTTGATCTCGGCGCCGATCGCGCCCTCCAGTCCGTGAAGCTGTGCATTGACAATGGGACCGATGGCCGATCGGCCCTCGCGCATGCCTTTCCAGATGGACCCGACATCGGTGCCCAGCCCGCACAGCCCGCCCAGTCCAGTGATGACGACCCGGCGATCCATTCAAGCCGCCTTGTTGAGCAAGCCGCGGATGGCTTCCACCATGTCCCCGACAGTTTGGAGATCAGACCACGCATCGGCCGAGTTCATCTCGATCTTGATGCCGTACGCCTGCTCGAGATCCCAGAGCACGTCCGCCAACCCCAGTGAATCGATCCCGAGCGCAGTCACTTCGTTCGCAGTGGTTATTTCGCCGACGGATGCTGCAGTCGTTCCCTCGGCGTTCTCCGATTCGATGCGCTTCCTGATTATCTCAATGACTTCCGTTATAAGTTGATCAGACATTTGTCTCTTTCCATTTCAGCTTGTTTTTACGTGGCGCGACATAACTCCTTGAGCCGCGCGCATCGGGGAACCAGCCATCAAACTTCTGCAACTGAAGAAGCTTAACGCCCATGGAGCCGGATAAGTCCGGCTGGCCTGCGGCGCAGGCCGCGATGGCGAAGAATCTTGCTGGGAGGCCGTAGCCACTCGGGACGGATATGCAGCCCCGAAGCTTCACAGCTCCGGACCGTTGCGGTCGATCAGCGTGCCGGAGGGCCATTCGTCCATGGAGCGTCCAATTGGCGATACCAACACGAGTACGTCATCCAGGCGCGTGGACGGCAGGTCGTGATGCACATTTGCGCGGCTCGAACGGACCCGGACGCCTGGCACAATGGTGGCTATGCCCTCTCTGCAGTACCTCTCAACATGGTTACGCATGGCGTGCCGAACCGTGCCGAAAGCGAAGGGAACCCCCATCTGCTGCAGGACGGGATATACGGCGCGCATAGAAAAGCTGATTCCGAGCTTCTCAAGATCCTGACGAACGCCATACAGGCCCAACTCAGCCACAAGAACATCGACGTCGCCAACCTTGATGAAGCGGCGCAGTATTCCGATGTGTGCCGCTACGCCCTCAGGGTCGCTGGCAATAAGGCGGAGTTCGGGTCTTGCGCCGGCCCAACTGCGGCCACCTTCGAATGGCTTTGCGCCGAAGACCCCGTTTCGTCCATAGATCTTTCGGAAGAAATCGGAGAGCTCGACATGGTCGGCCACTTGCAAGCTATTTTCCCAGCATAACCTCCACTGCACGGCAGAGCGCATGGAAGAATTTCTCCTTTCGGGTTGTCCTTAAGACGCTCATCACGGCATAGAGGCAGCGGTGATCGGTGCGTCAGGTGTTTGTCCATGCGAGATTTCAGCACAATGATAAAATCCTTTGTTTCGATGGAAGGTATCCACTCTATGGATAGCCGCAGAAATGCGTTTCAGGGGGCTTGATCTCAATCTTCTCGTCGTGCTGGACGCATTGCTGGCCGAGCGCAATCTCTCGGCGGCGGCACGCCGGATCAATCTCAGTCAGCCGGCGATGAGTGCGGCCGTCGCCCGACTGCGCGATTTTTTCGGCGATGAACTGTTCAGCATGAACGGCCGCGAACGTATTCTGACGTCACGTGCGGCAGCACTTGGCCCCGCAGTTCGCGACGCTCTGCTGCACATCCAGCGTACGATTATTTCTTCCGATCCGTTTGACCCGGCTCGATCCGATCGTCGCTTCAGGATCACTATTTCCGATTTCGCCACGCTCGTTTTTTTTGAGAAAGTCGTGGAGCGTGTTGCCCGGGAAGCCCCCGCCGTCAGTTTCGAATTGCTGCCTGTCAACGATAGCCCCGATGAGCTCCTCGGGCGCGGCGACGTCGATTTTGTAGTTCTTCCAGATTTGTTCACGTCGAGCGCGCATTCGAGCGTGGCCTTGTTCGACGAGAGGCTCGTATGCGTCGGCTGTCCCACGAACAGGCAGCTGAGACGGCAACTTACATTCGAGAGATACCTGTCGATGAGGCACGTCTCGGTCAGGTTCGGACGTTCGCTGATGCCGTCCGTCGAGGAATGGTTCTTACTCGAGCATGGTCTTAAAAGACGTGTCGAGGTGGCCGTGCAGGGCTTCAGCATGATCCCACCCATGGTGTCCGGCACGGCTCGTATTGCGACCATGCCCTTCCGGCTGGTTAAGCACTTCGAAAAAACCTTCCCCCTTCAGATTGTGGAACTTCCGCTGCCGCTTCCTGCTTTCACCGAAGCGGTCCAATGGCCAGCACTCCATAATACCGATCCGGCAAGCGTCTGGATGCGCGAGGTAATGATGCAGGAGGCAGCTCGCATGGCTGTTCCGCTGTGACAACACGCGAGGCTTTACACGTCCATTTCGCTTTCTACCTCTTCGACCAACTGCTTTCGCGTCGACAGCACGCGCTGGATGAAATCAATACTGGCGGCAAGCGCGCCAGCGAGCTCGTCAATCGTGCACACTTCCTCTACCAGTTCGAACGAGAAGGGTCCCGCATAGCCATGGTCAAGCAGCGCCTGGATCTGACTGGCATTGTCAGAACCTCCAAGAAGGCGATCCGGGCAAATCCAGAACATCGGGTCGTTCACGCCTGAAATGTGCGCCAGTCCGGTAAGCTCGCCAAACAAGGAGGCCTCGCCGGCGAGCGTGTGGTGGAACGTATCGTGCATCAGGCGAAACACGGTCTGGCCGTCAACCGCGGCAATCGCCTCGACCGCTTCCTTCTTTGATCGGAGCGAGCAGGTTCGAAAGCCCAGCGGCTCAATCAGGCCGACAAGGCCGCGCGATTGGAGGACCGGCTTGAGCGCGTTTAGAGCGAGGCGGAGACAGTCATGGCGCTCGCCAGCGCTGGCGCGCGAGCCGTGGTTGACTGGCACCAGCACGACCGTCTTGGCCCCGCACGCCGCAGCGTAGTCGGCCAGCTTGCTCGCCTCCGCCCGGCGGATGGCAGTCCAGTCGTCGAAGCGCTGCAAAGCGTTCATCGAAATTATCGTGACGCCGGCTTCGGTAGCGGCCGAGCGGACCTCAGCAGCCGGAATGGCGCGTGCAACAGGATTGCTGAAACGATGGTCACGGATTTGAACATCGGTCAGGCCCTGATCACGCGCAATTGCGAAAATTGCACTGACGTCGACAGAAGGCGCCGCCATGTCTTCCAGCGCAAAGCGGGGAGATACCTGGCGCATGGGCTTGGCTTTTCCTTCAAAAAGTGCGGCGCCAGTCTTGTCTGGCTTCTCCGCGCGCCCCACCGCAGGCGGATGCACAAAGCTGATTGGAGCAGGCTAGTCAATCGAGCGATTCTTGCATTTATGATAGAAAATTGGCACGCACTGATAGAATCACATCATTCAGATATTCTCCGGCACATAGATATCGAACGGCAGAAATGTCTGGCCCGATGTCTCCGCCGTGCCGTTCTTGAGGGCGCGGTCCATCAGCAGCATCAGCTCCTGGCAAAGTCGGCGCAGTGGCGTGGCGAGCGCCATCGTGACGATGTCATCCGCGAGAGCCGCCCGTGACTCCGGCGTGATTTCATTCACGATCACGACGAGATCCTGACCGTTGCACTCGTCCCGGAGCGCGGAGATGGCACCCTCCATGCCACCGCCGGCCACGTAGAACCCGACGAGCTCAGGTTCCCGCTGCATAAGATGCAGTAGCGCCTCGTAAGTGATCTGTCGTTTCTCAAAGTTCAAGAGCGTATCGAGCACCTCGAATGCTGGCTCGTTCTCACGGAAATAGGAGCGGAAGCCGCTTTCCCGCAGCTCATGACTCTGGAAACGGTGGCTGCCGACAAACACCGCCACTTTGCCAGGCCGTTTAGCGGCTTTGGAGAACATCCAAGCTGCCGTGCGCCCGACCCTGTGGTTGTTGAGACCTACGTAGCCCTCGCGCGCGCCAGCGGCGAAGTCAGAAAGCAGCGAGAAAACCGGGATGCCTTTTGCCTTGAGCTCCTCGACTGCCGCCGTGATCTTAGGGTGGTCTGGCGCCACCATGCCGATCGCGTGACAGCGCCTACCAAGATTCCTGAGGCTAGCCGCCAGCTCCCCGGGCGAATGCGAAGGCGCGAATTCGATAACCGGAGTGCCATGGAAGGTCTCGGCCGAAGTAACCGCTGCTTCGACCTCGCGCGCGAAATCTTGGTAGAAATGCTGGGCCGGCTTTCTCAGGATGAAGCCTAGCCGGTACTGCGGCAGGTCCCGTTGCAAGCGCTGTTTGATGAGACCCGCCGCATGATAGCCGATCGCGTGGGCGGCTTCATTGACCAGCCGCGCGGTCCGCTCCCGCACCGGAAGACGATCGTTCAGGACGCGATCGACCGTTGCTACGCTCACTCCGGCTTCGCGGGCGAGATCGGCAATTGTGGGGCGCTTGGCCGTCGCGCCAATTCTGATCGGCTGTCCCTGTGTCATCGGCCCGGTCCCGGCGACGGTTCCGGGCGGCAACGTGAAGATTTCGACATGCTCCACGATCGGCAACCTATCCAATGAACAGCGCTCAAGGAGCAACCGAGCATTCGTCGCTCTCGGTTTCGTTTGCGTAAGGCATCCATGTTTCTTGATTCACCGCATTGGCGCTTCTGATCTTGTGTCTCGCGACGCGCTGTTTAGAGCCGCGAGCCGATTGTTTCGTGCTGATGACAGCGCGGCGACTTGATTGGTCGCGCTGCAGCAATCTTGCTGGGGCGGGGTGGCCGGTTTAGTCTCTCGGCAAGCTCCCGCAGAAGGCGGCTTTCATGCGCGCTTCGTCCAATTCGCCTTCCCAGCGGGCGACGACGAGCGCAGCCACCGCGTTACCCACTACATTCGTCAGCGCTCGGCATTCGGACATGAAGCGGTCCACACCAAGGATCAGAGCCATCCCAGCAACGGGAACAGTTGGTATTACGGAAAGCGTGGCGGCCAACGTGACGAAGCCAGCCCCCGTAATACCTGCGGCACCCTTCGAGGAAAGCATCGCGACGACCAACAGGAGAATCTGATCGGCAACCGACAAATGCGTGTTCGTTGCCTGGGCGATGAAGAGGGCGGCAAGCGTCATATAGATATTGGTACCGTCCAGATTGAAGGAATATCCCGTCGGGATGACGAGACCCACGACGGAACGCTTGGCGCCTGCCTTCTCCATTTTCTCCATGAGCGAGGGCAGCGCAGCCTCCGAGGAGGACGTTGCCAGGACCAGCAGCAGCTCTTCCTTGATGTATCGCACGAGAGAAAAGATTGAGAAACCGTTGTATCGGCACACCGCGCCAAGAATCCCGAACACGAAGACGAATGCGGTGAAATAGAACGTCGCGACCAGCATGGCGAGGTTGGCCACTGAACCGATGCCATATTTGCCGATTGTGAAGGCCATGGCGCCGAAAGCGCCGACGGGCGCGGCCTGCATCAGGATGCCGACCAGCTTGAACACCGGCGCGAGTAGCGCTTGAAGCAAGGAAAGCACAGGCTTGCCGGTGTCTCCGGCCATCGCCAGAGCGCTGCCGAACAGAATCGAGAAGAACAGGACCTGCAGGATGTTGCCTTCGGCGAAGGCACCAACGATAGTTGACGGGATGATGTTCATGAGGAAGCCGGTCACCGACTGATCGTGGACCTTGGCCACATAGCCCTGCACGGCCTGGCCATCGAGCGAGGCCGGATCGATATCGAGGCCAGAGCCGGGTTGAACGACATTGGCGACAATGAGACCGACGATCAATGCGAGGCTCGAGAAGGTGAGGAAATAGATCATCGCCTTGCCGGCGACCCGGCCGACCTTCTTGAGATCGTTCATGCCCGCAATGCCGGTCGTTACGGTTAGAAAGATCACAGGTGCGATAATCATCTTCACGAGCTTGATGAAAGCATCGCCCAGCGGCTTCAGAGCCTCTCCGGTGCCCGGATACAAATAGCCGACTGCGACACCGAGGGCGATGGCGGTAAGCACCTGCACGTACAGTTGGGCGTAGAAGGCCTTGCGGGCTGGGGGACCGGCGCTTCGAATCGGTGGAGCCAACAGCTTTTCTCTCCCTGACCGGATCGGGGTGGGCCTCCTCCCTTCCCGCGCTTCTCCATCGCGGCGCTCCGGTCGAGCGCTGCTGTCGTTTCGGCTGCAAGCGTCGTGCCAAGTGGAAATCCCGCGCCCAATCGTGCATGTTCAGACGCTCGGTCACCCGGTGTCCCCGAGGTTTGTGCGGGTTTCCGCACTGGCTGCCTGATCCTGGGCGAAATCCCGCACTTAGGCTCGGCATTGTGCCGCGTCGAAGCAATACGGTCCGGTAGAAGAAAGAGGATTGACAGGGCGCCGTGCAGTAATTGCTTTGCCTGGCAGAGCGGCCGCCGGTTGTGTCTCTGGCGCCCCGATGTCCCCGCTTCCTTGTCGTATTTGCGACCGACCGCCACCGGAGTGGAGGATCACCTACACGAGCGTGCTCTGGCCGCGCTCCCGCCGAAGCAGAGCGTCTCGAAGGGGCCGTCGACAGACCGATTGATCCCGCGGGTCCTGGCGCAACCGTGTGATTGAGGAGATGCTTTGCAGCACGAACACTGAAGCCCGCACGACGACAACTTCGCGCCATGGCACGCGCCAGCCTGCTCTCGTGGGAATGGCATCAAATAGCGAGGAATGAACGATTGTCGCGGTCACTCAGCGAGCCGGAACCAGGAGGACGTCGGCAGCGATTGCCGGCGATAGAAGCGCGCAAATGCGTCGGCTCGCTCAGCGCGCCAGGCACCCTCGAGACGCCGGGGCAAACATCTTTGCCGTTCCCATCGATCTCCTAGAATCTGAATGATGGATTCTATCATAGCCTCTCTCATCCTTTCAGAAATGCAAGGAAGTTCGGTTGATTGGCCACATCGTTCCGAGCAGCTGTTGACTGCCCATCTCGTTCCGAGCAGCAGTGGTGGCCACCGGAAGAGCCTGTAGAGCGCCCCGATTCACTAAGGATAGTCCAGCTATGCATCGAGCATCGCCTCCCGCATTTTTCGTGCCTGCCTTTCATCGGACCCTGACCGAAGCCAAAAACCGAGACCTACTTTTCGTCTTATGCCTCCTGCGGAACTCCGGCGTGCTGCCGCCAACCCCGCGTCACGATTGTTTCTATCGACGTCCCAAGCACTCGTGGCTCCGACGCGCGAGCAAGTGCGCCAATCTGCGGCGGCCTACGGGGCGAAGAAACTCATGCCGGTCCCGGCCAACGGTGGCTGGGGCGCCGATGCCATTTGACCAGGGCCTCTACGCCCGGCGACGTCGCAGGCCCACATGGCGCGGCGTTGCTGTCGCGGCCCGGAATGGAGGATGACATGCTAAATCATGACAACAATCGCCAATCTGAAGAAAGTGCTGAGCAGACGCCGTCATGCTGCCCATCGCTTCACGACGCCAAAATGGAATCCGCTACTCTGCCGTCACGTGAGAGCGAGCTTGCCGGCGTAGTGGAAATATTTACTACAGCACTTGCCGCCCCCTCCGCGCTCGATGTCACGTTGACAAAGGTCGTAGATATTCTGCGATCGTTTCTGCCGATGCGGCACGGCATCATCTCTCTCTTAAACAGTCATGGCGAACTGGAAATCTTCGGCGCCGGCTCGAGCGAGAGCCGCCGTGTGCCGCGGAACGCGATCGACCACATTATGAGGGCGGGCACGCCCCTGGTCACCGAGAACATCGCCTTTCATTCGGCTTTCACCGCCGCCGACACGGACGTGCTCGGGGTCTCCAACAACGCAGCAGTGTCCTTCATCGGCGTTCCCATTCGCGTCGATGCGGATGTCGTGGGCACACTGACCATCGACCACGTACTGGGCGAAGACCCAAGAGCTTGGCTCGATCACAACCTCTATCTGCTCAACCAAATCGCTAATTTGGTAGGTCAGACAGTCAAGTTTCGTCGCTCCCTAGGGGGCGGTCGCCAGCAACCCATGGCCCAGCACGACTTGCAGCCAAAGCAGAACCAACCGGCGCGGCAGCGTAACAAGATTCACATCGAGGGGATGATTGGCGACAGTTTGCCGTTTCGCGATCTGATTGAGAATATCCAGGTCGTAGCCAAGCTCAAGATTGCGGTTCTGTTGCGAGGCGAGTCGGGTACCGGGAAGGAGAAGGTCGCCAAGGCCCTCCATGATTTGTCGCCGCGCGCCAAACGCCCCTTCATCAAGGTCAATTGCGCTGCGCTATCCGAGACAGTCCTGGAATCCGAATTGTTCGGTCACGAGAAGGGCGCATTCACAAGCGCGTTCAACTCGCGCAAGGGGCGCTTTGAGCTCGCCGACAAAGGGACGCTGTTCCTGGACGAGATCGGCGAGATCTCGCCATCGTTCCAGGCAAAGCTCTTGCGTGTGCTGCAGGAGCAGGAGTTCGAGCGCGTCGGCGGCAACCAGACCGTCAAAGTCGATGTTCGGATCATCGCTGCCACGAACAAGAACCTGGAAGAGGCAGTTGCCAGAAATGAGTTCCGGGAGGACCTCTATTACCGCATCAATGTGTTTACGGTGCGGGTGCCGGCGCTGCGCGAAAGGCGCAGTGATATTCCGCTCCTCGCAGCCGAGTTTCTCAAAAATTTCAATGATGAGAACGGCGTTACGATGACCCTCGATCCCGGTGCGGTTGAAGTGCTGATGAACTGTGATTTTCCCGGCAACATTCGCGAGCTCCAGAACTGCGTGTATCGGACAGCCGTTCTGGCGATGGGGGCATCGATAGGGAGAGGCGACTTTGCATGCTGCCAAGGCCAATGCTTCGCAGCGGCGCTGCATAAGGTCAGATCCGTCAGCCTGGCGCTGCAATCGCGTCCGATGTTGCCGGCGCCAGGGGGTGCGGCCATAACGCCGGCTGCTGCCGGTACGTCTCCCTCCGTCGCAGTCCCGCCTGAGACTACAGGGGAGCCGCCACTCAGCAGGATAGCTCACTTGAACGGTACGAGAACGACCGGTGCTGAAGCTGTCATCGCGGCCATGGAAAGATGTGGCTGGGTCCAGGCAAAGGCGGCACGCCTGCTTGGACTGACGCCGCGCCAGATTGGCTACACGCTGAGGAAATACGGCATTGAGATCAAACGTCTGTGAAGAATCAACCGAACCAGATGAAGCCTTGGTGCTTTGGCGCCTTGAGACGAGCGATGTGGGGTCCCCGCGTCGCCATTTCGATTCGATCGACCCAGGCAAGAACATGGGGCCATGACGCTTTGCTACCTAGCAATGAGATTGGCGGGCAGGAGGCCAATTTCAAGCTGTTTCGACCTGGTTGGCCCCAACGACAGGTGGCCGTTATGTAAAGCAAAATAGAACGAGGAACCGGTGACCGGTGCTACCACCCGATATGAGCTCTGTGCGCTCGCTATCCTTTTTGGTGTAGAACACGTCCATGCTAAAGACTCCTGTAAATTGCGGGCCCGCCTTTAAATTGCGGGCCCGCCTTTTCGCAGGAGCCCACGATGTCTTTTGAAAGGAAAATCTGGAAGGGCGTGCCGACCAAGATCGAAGAGAACCCTTGGCAGGCCGCACACCTTATTGACGAGGACTTGTACGATGGATCGGTGATCGCAGAGCAATGGATCGTTGCAGCGGCCGACTGGCGGTTTGGGCCTGAACAGGTTCGGTGCGTCGGAGCCGGGTCCCAGGCGCCCGGTAGCGGGAGCATCCCGGCGAAGTAGTTCATCTCGACATCAAGAGCTGGGCCGGCCTTGGCCTCGTCGGACATCGCATCACCGGCGGCAAACGGGCGTAGTCAATCGCCTCCTCGGCATCGGCGGGATTCGTCCATGTCTGGATCGACAATGCTCCGTGTGTGTCCGCTTTCGTCCAGGTCATGTCCGACAAGCGCAAGGTGTCCGCGGTCCTCAGAAGCCGCTGGTGTGGTTTGCCCGCTCTTGCTGATTCACGCCTGATGTTGGTCATTCATCTGACGACGTTGCTTGCGCCGGCAAGGGAAAGGTCTCGTCAATGCCAAACACAGGGTACGCACGAAGGGTGACCCTCACAGCTGCGATGTCCGACGAGTCACGCGAACTCCTGATCCAGGCGAAGACCCGACCACTGTCTACAGAGTGATTGAAGCAACGCCTCGGGGCCTTAACTGAAAGATTCCTCCAGCTGGCGGCGCAAGAACAATAGCGCCACGACTGAGACCGGTACGCCGGCGAACTGGATGGCCGACGTCGCCAGCAGCGCGATCGCTACTAGCGGCGCCGGCGCTGGGCCGCCGAACCCGTTGATGATCAAGCGGATCAGGGCTGCCTCGCGCGGCTTGTGCCGCGTTGGTTTGTACCCCATCAGACTCCCTTCATCCTATTGTCACGGCCGGCAGCTGCGACGATAACTAGCCCGAAATCTTGAACCTCCTGCCGACCCACGACAGCCACTTGGCCCGCCTGGGGTGGCGCGGGGAAGGGCAGGGCGCTCCGTGCATCAGGGACACGACCGGGAGCCCGGAGTGCGAATCGAACTTGCAGGCGATCTCTACAGCCTGCTGTGAGGTCCCGCCGGATTCGAGAATGGCCTCCGCGTAATGGGAGCCGCTGCCGACAACAAAATAGGGGCTTTCGAGCATGCCGGTCAGTGTCCAGGCGCCAGACGCCACTTGAGCGCGCCCGTCGGGATGAACGACCAGCAGACCGACGTTGGAGCCTTTTACACCCTCTGGCGTGTTGTGAACGTCAGCGCCAGCGGCGTACCAGTCCAGAATGGCCTCACCGGCGCCAACCTGGGGAGTCGTTGCGCCAATCAGGCGTCCATCCGGAAGACGGCGGATTTTGAGCTTGGAGCCGATTGACCCCAGGCCGGCGCCGTAGGCACGGCTGTCGGCGGCCATTACGCCGTGTTTGTAGGCGATCGTCGTCACAGCCACGTCCCCTCGTCAACCTTGCTCATGGCCGCGTCGGCCGAGCGTACGATCTCGACAGTGTCGACGCCGGCAGCGACCGTTTTCGCGGTTAGTTCCTGGGGCTGGAGCCCTCGATTCTTGACGACTGCCCTGGCCTCGGTCACGCATTGGTTGGCGATCTTGTGGATCTCCCGGTCCAATTGTGCGGTATCCATCTTTACTCCTGCTAACGGTTTCGAATTCCTTGCTATTTCGGTAACGGTCACGCAATCCTCGTGCCAAGGAGAGCGCCGACAACAGCAAAATGCCGGGCGTGCAGGTCACTTGTCGATTGCGCAGTCGTCGCCGGCTGGCGCGTGTGCAGGTTCACGTGGTTTTCGTCTCTGGGGTGCTATCTGAGTTGGCCCTTGCTGGCGGAGGCCAGAGCGCCGTGGCCACGTTGCGCGAGGGGATGTGCCGTGCCCCGAAGGTCTCGTATTCGTAGCGCTGAGGTATCATCGAGCTCACAGCGGTTTCCGGTGAGATAGGCGTCGGGATCGGCCAGAAAAGCGAGCGCCTGCTTGCGCGAGATCGTCAGCTCGCGCCCAGCATTTAGATGGAGACGCCGGCGAGACGGAGCGATCGCATCTGCGGCACTCGAGAGGAAAAAGGCGAGCGGATAGCGCAATTGGTGCTCCTGCCATGGTCGGGAACGCCCCGCCCTTAACGAAAGGCCGGTAGTCGGACCGCATTCGCCGATGCTGCACAACACGTGCCGTCTGCTGGATTGACGCGATCTTGCGAAGGAGTGCTCGAACTATGCCCGAAAATGAGTTCTCACGCTGACGCCCGCAGACTTGCCGGCCTCATCCCGGTGAGACGTAGCCTGCCGTCGCCGAACTTGGAAAAGGCGGGCTGGCCTCGATATTGGCTGACGGCTGTGTCGAGTGTCCAGCAGGCAGAACCTAGAAACTGGCGATGAACACGGCGAAGACGGCCAGCTTCGGCAATGATGGTTGAGCGACGCGGCTACTGGAACGCGACTGGGGCGAACGTAGACTGGTCGCGGGTTCGTCGATTACGCTCCCACAAACAGCGGGGAGGTGCCTTGCACCAGACGGCTGGGCGCCGGGTCCGCGGGATCAATGGCTGCCGAACCGACTCTAGGCCGAATGGCCTCCAGCGGTCTCGTGCTCAATCGCGTCCCACTCGCTGCCCCACTTTTCCGGTATCCGAGTACGATAGCGGTCTATGATCGCCATCCGACACGGAGTGTCGGATTGTCGGGTCCGCGACAAACCTCTTCGTTCAGGCACTTTCTTGTCTAGGGCTTAGGCTAACCGCTGGAAACGAATGTCGGGTCGATGGGTGAGTTGATACGATTTTTGCGAGCCTTGGTGTGGAGCAGGAAGAGGTGGGATCTTGGAAGCGTGGACCGTCGATGCCACACGCTCGGCGCGCGGCAGCCGGTTTGCCTCGACCAGAGCCACACGCTGTTGCGGGACAGTATGCTACCGAGGAAAAACCTGAAGTGACCGCAGATCAAACATCATCCGCTGGACAGTTGCCCACCCGTCGGGGCTTATGGCCCTGCGTCAGGTCTACAGCGTTTCTTCAACGCTTGGAGGCAGATGGTTGCCGCCGTTTTCTGGATCGGTCTCGTTCGCACGGCTTCTTGTCCAGGGCTTGCTGGAGGCGAGGCAGCGTTCGTCTGATTGGAAACGGATTAGGGTTATCCCGCTCATCATACGGCCGTCACGCGGTTGGCTTCCTTGAGTGCGAGTGGTTTTCTCTGCCCGCTTCATCCGCGGCGTTCGCCGACGCGCCTAAAGCGGATACTGCCGGCGATGCTTGCATCAGGTACGAGAGGCGGCTTTTACGGTCGCATCAGCTTCCTCTTTGGGAATGTCGTCGAAGGATGAGTAGTTCAGATCGTACAGTTTGGAATAGAGCCCGCCCATAGCCATCAGTTTGTCGTGGTTGCCGGTCTCGATAACCTGGCCGTTCTGAAGTACGATGATCCGATCGGCATAGCGGATTGTGGCGAGCCGGTGAGCGATGACGAGGCCAGTGCGGCCTTCCAGGAGTTTTCTCAGAGCCTTCTGGATCAACATTTCCGTGTAGCTGTCTATGTTGGCGGTGGCCTCGTCAAGAACCAGGATCTTGGCGTCGGCAACAAGAGCGCGGGCGAAACTGACAAGCTGACGCTGGCCGAGAGAAAGGTTGCCGCCGCGTTCGCCGAGCTGGGTTTCATACCCGTTGGGAAGGCTCGTGATGAAGTCGTGGGCTCCGACCACCTTAGCGGCCTCGATCACCCTGTCGCGCGTGGCCTCGGTCTTGTGATAGCGGATGTTCTCGAAGACTGTCCCGGTGAACAGGAACGGTTCCTGCAGTACCATGGCGATCTGGAGGCCGAGGGATTCCTGGGTGAGGTCGCGCACATCGCGTCCGCCGACCAGCACCTGGCCTTGCTGAACATCATAGAAGCGGTGGACGAGGGCCATTGCGCTCGATTTACCAGAGCCGGTCGGCCCGACCAAGGCGACGGTCTCGCCGGGATTGACCTCGAAAGATACGTTGCTCAGCACCGGATGGTTGGGATCGTAGCCGAACGTAACGTTCCTGAACTCAACCGAGCAGTCCATTTCCGCCGAAAGTACCCGCGCGTCGCGTTTGTCCTGCACCTCGATCTGGACGTCCAGCACCTCGGTCAGGCGCTTGCCGGAGGCCATCGCTCTCTGCATGACCGAATATTGCAGGGTAAGTGAACGAATTGGGTCAAAGAAGCGTTGGATATAGAATATGTAGGCAACCAACGCTCCTACTTCGATGGGACCATTCATGGAGCCGCCGACCACAATTACGACAGCCATGGCGAGGCCTGTGAGGCCATCCACGATCGGCACCATTATCTGTGTATACCTGGCAGCGATCAGGTGGGTTGTGAGGTCAGCATGTGCCTTGTCGTCATACAATGCGAAGTTTACCTGCTGGCGGTCCATGGACTGAACGGTGCGCACGCCGTGAATGGCTTCGGCCAACGCGCCGTTAACAACTGAATTGGTGTCTTGTGCAGCAGTGAAGGCGTCGCGAGCACGCGGCAGCCAGACGATGCGGATAACCAACAGGACCGGCAAGACAGAGAGCGTCAGAAGGCCGAGCCTGAAGTTGACGCACAGCATAACGACAATGATGCCGAAGAGAAGCGTTATGTCGCCTACAGAGTAGATTGAGCTTTCGAGGAATTCCTGGATAGAGTTGACGTCGCCTTGGAGGCGGGACATCAGGCGTCCGATCTCGGTCTTGTCCATGAAGGAGAGCGATACCATCTGCAGATGCGCAAACATGGCGCGGCGGATGTCGAAGAGGACGTTTCCGGCCATTTTCCCGATCACGGCTTCCTGTGCGTAAGCGGCGCCGAAATTAACCAGAATGGCGAGCGCAAACGCGCCGGCGGCCTCAAGCAGTGCGGAGCGATCAACGCCTGCCGGGGTTATGGCCTCGTTGATCGCGTAGCGGATGATCAGCGGGATGAGAAGCTGCGTGCCAGTGAAAATCAGTAATGCGGCGACGGAGACGGCTGCCGTGGCCTGGTAGGGACGAACGAAGGCCCAGATGCGCCGAACGATCTTTTGGTCAAAGGCCCGGCCGAACATCTCCTCCTCGGCGCGATGGGAACCGACGACCGCGCGCGGGGGACGTCTGCCGCCGTCATTGGGTTCGATTTCGATTTCGCTGGCGTGCTCCTGGGCCATCAGGGCGCGCCCCTATACTTCGTCACAATGTCATCTCCCGGGCGCAACTGCAGATCATGAAGGGCCTTGTAGCGTCCTTGCTTGGCCAAAAGCTCTTGATGGGTACCACGTTCCACGATCTTGCCGTTGTCGACAAACAGGATCCGGTCGGCGTGCTTGAGCGAACTTAGCCGGTGGGCGATGATGATCGTCACCCTATCCTTGGCGAAACGCCGTATCGCCACGCGAATGCGCTGTTCGGTGGCGGCGTCGATCGCGGCCGTTGAGTCGTCGAAAATGACGACTGATGGACGCAACATCATGGTGCGAGCTATGGTGAGGCGCTGCCGCTGACCCCCTGACAGAGAAGTGCCCCGTTCGCCGACGACCGTCTTGTAACCTGCGGGGAGGCCCAGGATGTAGTTGTGCAACTGGGCGGATTCGCTAGCGCGCTCGATCCGCTGTTCCTTTGCCCAAGGGTCGCCATAAGCGATGTTGTTCTCGATCGTGGTAGTGAACAGGAATGCATCCTGCTGTACGACAGCGACCGCCTTGCGAAGCGTGGCGAGGGTGACCCCACGGATGTCCTGCCCGTCAAGCATGATGGCGCCCCCAGTGACGTCGTAAAAGCGGGGGATCAGGTGAGCGATTGTCGATTTGCCCGAACCCGGCGGACCCACGATCGCGATCGTCTCGCCCCTACGGGCACAAAAAGTGACATTCTCAAGAACGGCCCGGTTTCCGGTGCCGGGATATGCAAACGAGACATTGTCGAAGCGCAGAGTGCCTTCACCGATCTCAAGTGGTCGGGCGGTGGGAACATCCCTGATCGTATTGTCCTGATCGAGCAGACCGAAGAGGCGCGAACCGCAAGTATAAGCGCGGGCGAAGCCGTTGACCATCAGGCCAATCTGCCGGACGGGCATTTGCAGGATCGTCATGAAGGCCAGGAACATGGTGAGCGTCCCAACGCTGATCTGGCCGACGATGACCTTGTTGCAACCGATCCAGAGGACCAACCCCATGGCGAGAAAGAAGGCCAGGGTCATCGCCGACGTATTTGGCACGTACACGTCAACCTGCTGGTGAGCGACTTCGAGCGCGTTTTTCGACGCGCGGTCGAACTTTGCCATCTCGTAGGCCTGTGCCGAAAAGGCCCGGACAACGCGGATACCCGCCAGATTTTCCTCCATCACACGGCCGAGGACGGAAAGCCGCTCCTGCAGGTTGAGCCAGATGGCGCGTAGCTTGACCTGCGTGATCGACGATCGCCAGGCTACGAAAGGCACGAAGCTCAGCGCGATGAAACCGAGCAGCGTGTCGGTTGAGATCATCCTGTAGCCGCCGATCCCGATCAGCATGGTGAGCAGAAGCAAGCGAACCAGGGCGGTGGAAAAATACATCCGCACACCATCGAGATCGAGGATGCCGAGGGTGATCAGGTCGCCTGAATGCACCCGGTCGTGAAAGGAAAAGCTGAGGCGCTGGACCTTGTCGTAAAAAGCCAGCCGCAGTTCGTACGCGACGTGATGTCCGACGGCCTCGGCAAAATAGTTTTGCGCCATCGTGAAAAGGCCGCGTAGCGTACTCGCGGCGAGCAGCAGGAGAGCCGGAACCCACAGCGCTTGTTCTGCAGCCGCCCCCGTGGCACCGCCCCCGAGGACTACCTTGGTCTGGTCGATAGCGTCGCCGAGAAGCTGGGGAATGAGCACCTGCAGGATTACGGCTGCGATAGTCGACCCGATCGCAAGCGCGGCTTGGCCCGGATGCCTCAGATTCATGCGCGTGATGCGCAGCAGCGTGCTCAAGCCCCGGCCCCACCCGGCCGCTTTCACATGCGCGGACGATTTGAGAGAGGTCGTGCCAACAGCATCACTGCTCACGGTGTGTCCCTAACTTAACTTAGCGCCTTCAAAAACAAGCCATCGACTCACACCAACGAAGTCCTCAAGTTGACCAGGGCATTGGCTCAAGTCGTTGACCCGGCGAGTTGCGCCACGGCATCGCTGTCTGGCATGTCAATCACCGTGATCCCGCTTGCCCCAAGGAAACGCGCTTCGTTTCTGGTCAGCGTTTTCCCGTCCATTATCGCGTAACGTGGGCCTTCTGAGCGCTTCATGATCTGCCTGGCGTAAGTGCGCAGCATCTGATCGTTGAAGCGGCAGCCGAGGAATAAAAAGCCCCGGTCGGTGCGCCGTTCCTTGACCACGTCAGGGATAGGGGTCTGGATGTCGATCTCGGTCAGGGCTTCGACATAGTCGGAATCGGCTATGAGGAAATTTGCGGCCGGCCTGATACTGCCATGAGGCGCGTAGAGAACCGTCCTTGTCGCTGCTCCGGGCTCGAGCTCCGTCCCGAACAAGTCGTAGGTTCTGGTCCAAATGTCGCGAGTTTCGTTCGCCCGGGTGACGCCTTGTATCTCGGCGACGTCGGTTCGGCCGGCCTCAGCCAGCGCCGCCCTCATGGCGCCTTCGTACCAGCTGTCGACGATGAGGGAGAGCGGGAGCTTTGCGAGCCAGTTGTGGAGGAGCGTCGGCGCCGTCGGCCCCGCGAATATATCTGCCATCCAGGCTTGAAGTGTGCGGCGATGCCGGCGCTGCTCGATGAATTGCGCGACCGACCACATGTTGGTGCGGATCTTCGAGGGAGCTGTGGCCCGGGTGTTGAGTGCGGCGGCGACGGCCTCCGGGGTGCACGGTACAGGCGGCTCCGCTGAGCTTAGCCGCAGCAGACCCGGACCGAGATACGGGATCACGTGATCGGAAATGAGCGCTTGTCTGGCCAGCTCAAGCAGCTTTCGGGCAAAACTGTCGCGGACGACGAAGAGGTGGCCCGAGGTCGGGATCGTGTTCATGCTCGTTTCCTCTCCACGCCTCCTGATTGAGGCGAAACGTCAGTCGTCGTCCGAAAGCTTTCTTGCCTCGACGGTGATCGGCAGACGCGTATTCGGGGGAAGATCGGGTAGGAGAAGGCGCCAGCCGTTCCTGAGCGTTACGACCCCACCCCACAAATCTTGGTTCTCGAACTTGATAATCGCCTCTTCGAGATCTTTTTTGGGGACGTACGCGGACAATCCGGCATCGGTCCTGCGGATCATAACTTTCATCAGGCCGTCCCTTGCTTCGCGTTTTCTTCGGCCCTACCGGCAAGGTCGGCCCTGTCGAGGCTCATCAATTCGCGCGCTCGCATGCCAACGACCGTGCCACGGTCGATCCATTCGACGGCATAGATGAAGAACTGCTGTAGAAAGGTGCCGATGTCGCGCACATAACCCTCTTCACCCTTGCGCACGAGATTTTCGCCGATCTCCCTGCCAGGATAGGTGCCGTCATTCTTTATGTGACGAGTGGCGCGGACCCGCTCTCCCGGCCTGAATTGGGGAGGCCTGCGGATTTCGACCTCCTGTTCGCGTGCGAGCCGCATGGCGGTTCCTTGTTTGTTTGAGGCCAGAGTTGTTGATGGGGCGCGCAGGCTTTCCCGGAAGCAGCCCTATGCCGGGTCAGGCGGGAACGCAGGTCTTCGGCACCGGGCATACCGAGGCACATTGTTGCGTGTCGAATTCTCCCTGGCATTCTGTGCACTTCTGCGGCTCGACCACGTAGCTCTCGCCTTTGAACTTGATCGCACCGGACGGGCATTCGAATTCGCAGGCGCCGCATTGCGTGCATTGGGATGCGATGATCTTGAAAGCCATTTTGACTCCTGTTCGAGTGGAATGAGACGGCTCAGGCGTTCGCCGCGAGTGCCGGGACGCCGGACTCGGCGGCGTAAATCGCGCCGATTGCCGTTTCGATATAGTCATGGCCATAAGCGTCGGTTGCTCGGATACCGGCGTCCGCCAACTTATCCTTGGGGCAGTTTCCAATCTTGGCGCAAAGCACGATGTCTACGCCTTCCAGCGCGGCGATGACGCACTCGAGAGTGTCGTTCTCGCCCCACCCGCCGAGGCAATACTGCTCAACCTTGCGGTGCCCGACAAAGTTGATACCTATCGGCGAGGCTTCATACACCTGGAATTCCTTGGCATGGCCGAAGTGTTCGTTGACGCGGCCGCCGCCCCTAGTCGCCACCGCGACGACCAGGGACTTGCCGGAGCCGGCTGCCTTGACCATTCCAATCGCTTCGCTCCTGGCCGCCAGGTGATCACGGCGCTCGTCCGCGACCAGCTCCCGATAGGCTTCGCGCTTGCCGGCATCATAGGTGAGCTCGCCAGGAATCTGGTCGATCGTGAATTCCTGGCCACGATCCTCGCCGAGCAGGCCGACGGCATCTGCCCGGCACTGCCGGCAGTGGCGCATCAGCTTGGCGCCGCCTTGAAGAAGATCCTGAAGAGCCGTCATCTCCATTGCATTTGGGCCGCGCTGCCCGGTCAGTCCGTAGTACGTGCCGTGAGCCGGGTCTGAAATCAGGGGCATGACGTTGTGCAGGAACGCGCCGCGCTGCTTGACCTGCTTGTTCACCTCAACCAGGTGCTGGTCGTTCACCCCGGGGATCATCACTGAATTGATTTTGGTGAGGATGCCGCGCGCGCTCAGCATCTCCAAGCTCAGCATCTGTCGCTCGTGCAGGATCCTGGCGGCTTCGATGCCGACGTAGCGGCGGTGGTCGTAAAAGATCCAGGGATAGATCTTTGCTCCGACTTCCGGATCGACCATGTTGATGGTGATCGTCACGTGATCGACATTCATGTCGGCAAGCTCGGCGACATGGTCCGGCAGCGCGAGCCCATTGGTAGAGATGCAAAGCTTGATGTCGGGGATTTCCCTGACGACGCGTTCGAACGTCGCCTTTGTCTTCTCCCAGTCGTAGCAGGCATCGCCCGGTCCGGCGATGCCCAGCACGGAAAGCTGCGGCACTTCGTTGGCGACCGCGATAACCTTGCGTACCGCCTGGTCGGGCGTCAGCTTTTCCGAGACAACCCCAGGCCGGCTTTCGTTGGAGCAGTCATATTTGCGATTGCAATAGTTGCATTGGACATTGCACGCAGGCGCGACAGCGACGTGCATGCGCGCGAAATAGTGATGCGCCTCTTCAGAAAAGCACGGATGATCCTTGATCTTGTCCCAGACAGCCGGATCCAGATCGTCCGGTCTTGTCGACGACCCGCAGGAGGTAGATACGCAGCCACCCGAATTCGCGCTCGCCAGCAACTGGTCGGAGAGCTTCGTCTCGGTCAGGCTCTCAACCGAAATTGCCGGTGCGGACATCGAACGGCTCCGTTGCGGGTTAACGTCGCAGTTCAAAGCGCAAGCGCAATGCCAACTCAAAAGGCGGCACTATGATCGGCAATTGGCTTTCGCGTCGGATATCATGAGGCTGCTCCGACATAAATTTGTCGGACCTCGGACAGCGGCAGCCGCATAAGGTGAGGAAGGCGACTACGGCCGGACATCATTGAGAGACAGAAATCGCGTGTCGATCCCTTCACCCGTGAGCGCCTCGGCACAACGTTCTCGACCGGTCTCCGGCGAAGATGTCGATCTCGGCGACTGTGAACTCATCGGCGGTGAAGGTGTCGCCGCATACTGTGTCGGCATGGTTCCAGCTGGGAGATGCGTGCCTCCCCTTTACTCTCGTCCAGACGCCCGCCTGGGCTCCTCATGATCGCGATCAAAAGCGTGATCATCGTCAGAGACCCGAGCAGCTTGGCCTTGGCACGGACAGTTCCCGCGCACCTGGCGCAGGGGTATGGTCTTGTTCTCGACATCGTGAGAACGCTGGAATTTCTTCATCTCGATGTCATGTCGGCGCAAAGCGTATCTGACCTGCCGCGTTCGTTAACCCGGTCCGGCGGTATGTGAGCCCTGGAAACACTCAGGAGTTGTGGTCCAATGCTCCTCCCAAGTAGCATTCATTCAATTCTGGAAGCACACTGTTCACCCGCCCCCTTTGCGAGGATGGCGCCAGAAGCGGTTGGCGCTTGTGGTAACTTCAGGAGTACACACGTGCCCTATGCAAACGCGGATCATCCGAACTTGAAGAGGACACCGAAGCCACCGCGCGGATAGTTCCATTCGATCTCGCCGCTGGCCTCGCACAAGATGCGGCAGGTGCCGCACTCCATGCAGCCATCAGCGGTGATTTCAACCTGACCTTTGTCGTTCGACTCATAGCATTTCGCTGGACAGACGTGGGTCAGCGCGACCAGATTCGCGCTTGGTTGCTCGTGCGGTCGCACCTTTATATGCGGACGGCCGGAGTCCACCAGATAGCGGTTCTGGTAAAGCTTGTCCTCTACACGCAAGTTCGTCACTGGGTTTGTCATGTGGTCAGTGCCTCACCGCCACGCCAATGCCAGGCGGATAGCGTCCCTGACCAGACCCAACCGCGATCGCGCCTTGATGAAGGCTGCGGTAGTAGCCCTTTCCTTCTCGATCTTTGGCGTGCCGTCGACCCGCATGAAGTTCTGCGCGGCTTT
This sequence comes from Mesorhizobium sp. B2-5-11, assembly GCF_006440835.1. Lineage (NCBI taxonomy): Bacteria > Pseudomonadati > Pseudomonadota > Alphaproteobacteria > Hyphomicrobiales > Phyllobacteriaceae > Mesorhizobium > Mesorhizobium sp. B2-5-11. The sequence goes on along the minus strand of NZ_VFUK01000014.1, from coordinate 50,241 downwards.
CGACATTAGCCGCGGGTAGGTCGTGAAGAAATTAGCGGCGTTATTATGGAGTAAGGCTGGCATGTCTTTGTATTTCCGCAGGTCCTTCACCACGAAGGATTCGTCCAGCATCGTCTTGTAAAGGGCGAGGTTCCGTTTGGTCATAGGATCGTTGCGTCTCTTGACTTGGATGATAGCTTCAGCCGCAATGCGACCGGAGGTCATGGCGAGGTTCGAACCCTCGCGGTGAATGGCGTTGTTCAATTGCGCAGCATCGCCAACAACGACCCAACCGTCGCCAAAGAGCTGCGGAATTGCCTTGTAGCCACCTTCAGGAATGAGATGCGCCGCGTATTCCTTCACCTCCGAGCCGGCGATCAGCGGCCGGATCGAAGGATGGTTTTTTAGCGCCTCCAGGAGGGCGTAAGGGCTCTCCATCTTCGCGGTGAAATCCGAGACGAGGCAGCCGATGCCCAGTGAGATCGATTCCTTGTTGGTGTAGAGGAACCCGAGCCCGGCCATGTCGTGGGATATCGTGCCGACTGCCTCGATCACGCAGCCTTCACTCCCTTTGACGCCGAACCGCTGCTCAATGACCTCTTCGGGCAAGAAATGCATTTCCTTGACGGCCAGCGCCACGGCTTCGGGCGTCAGCATCTTGCGCAGGCCGCCTCGCGTGCCAAGCAGCCCGCAGACACCTTCTGCAAGAACAACGACGTCCGCGTAGATCGCTCCGCCAGCCCGATCTGTCCGCACCCCGATCACCTTGCCCTTGTTGTCACGCACGAGTTCCGTCACGGTCGTCTCGCACAGAAGCGTCGCGCCGGCCTGGCGCACCCTGCGCGAAAACCACTTGTCGAACTGGGCACGGATGATGGTATAGCGATTGGGGCTCACCTCGTTGAAGTCCTCCGACCGATAGTGAATCCCGGTGTGGGAGGTCTCGTCCATGACCCATAGCCGCTGTTCGACCAGATGCCGCTCCAGAGGTGCATCATCGCGGAAATCCGGGATGATCTTCTCCAGCATGTTCGCGTACATGATGGCGCCCTGAACATTCTTGGAGCCCGGATATTCACCTCGCTCCAACTGGAGTACCTTCAAGCCGTCGCTTGCCATCGTGTAAGCAGCTGCGTTCCCGGACATGCCGGCTCCGATGACAATCGCGTCGAATTCTTCGTTGATCATCTCGATCTCCCTTAGCTCGCAAGCTTGTCGCGGCTGTGCGGTGACAGCCGCCGGGTGAAGGCCTCGGTGAGCGCGGGGAGGAAGCGGACCGCATCGGTGACGATCCCGAGGTGAGCGAAATCGAAAATCGGAGCGTTCGGGTCGGTGTTGATGGCCACGATGAGATCGGCTGCCTCAACCCCAACGCGGTGCTGGATCGCGCCAGAAATACCAGCCGCTATGTAAAGCTTCGGCCGGATTGTCTTGCCAGTCTGGCCGATCTGCCGATCCGCCGGCATCCAGCCCTTTTGGACCAGCGGCCGCGAACAGCCAAATTCGGCGCCAATCGCTCGCGCGAGACTCTTCACAAGCTGCAGGTTCTCCGCCCCGCCGAGGCCGAGCCCTCCCGCAACCACCACATCGGCATAGGCGAGATTGGCTGTGCCTGACTGGCTATCCGGCAGGAAGCCGAGGATTTTGGTGACGATCTCATCCTCGGCCAGTGAAAGCTTGTGCGCGATGACGCGCCCGATCGCTCTGTCCGCCCGCTGCGGCATGGGCATGACCCTCGGTCGCACCGTCGCCATCTGCGGCCTGTAGTTCAGCGTGTATATCGTGCATAGCAACGAACCCCCGAAAGTCGGACGGGTCGCGGCAAGCGAACCGTCGGCATCCACATCGAGTTCGGTGCAGTCGGCCGTGAGCCCTGTTAGCAAGGTCGTCGCGACGGACCCGGCGAGATCCCTGCCGAGCGTGGTCGCTCCGAGAAGCAGAATCTCGGGTTTGTAAGTATCAACCAGATCGGTCATCGCCTTGGTGAAAGGCTCATTCCGATAGTCGGCGAGCAGCGGCGACTCGACGAAGTAGACAAGGTCGGCGCCATAGGCGAAGGCTTCGGCGACCGCGTTCTGGGTGGCTTCTTCCGGCGGTCCGAGCACAACGCCACAGAGCTGGACGCCAAGTTTGTCTGCCAGCTTGCGGCCCTCACCAAGCAATTCGAAGGACACGGAGTGGACCTGGCCGCGTTCAAGCTCGATGAAAACCCAAACGTGCCGATAGGCCCTGAAACGCTCGGGCAGTTCCTTCGTCATCCCGGCACGGCCGGCGGGCGGGCGGGGAGTGTCTGGGTTCGCGCTCGACATATGGTCTGCTCCTTGCCGTCAGGCGCCGTCGAAGGCGAGTTCCGGTTCCAGTGCCGGCTGGCGGGTGAAAATTGCAACAATCAGTTCGTCGGCGAGGTCGCGCAGCGTCTTCTCGGCCGTGTCAATTTGCGCTGCCTTTTCCGACCGCGCCGTAGGGGCGAAAACGCGTCTGACGACCGTCGGCGAGCCACGCAAGCCGCACTTGGTGAGGTCCTCAATGCCCGCCTCGGCCGCACTCCATTTCACAACCTGCCTCCGCGCAGCGCTCAATGCGTCTTCGATCGAGCCCCGACGCATCTCGTTGGTGCCTTCCAGCATGGTGATGAGGCAAGGCAGCTTGCTCTTCAGCGTCTGCGTCCCGCCCTCGCAACGACGCTCCACCGTGATCTCGCGCGCAGCAAGATCGATGGTAGCGATTCTCGCGACATAGGTGAGTTGGCTGAGATCGAGACGCTTGGCGATGCCGGGCCCGACTTGCGCGGTGTCGCCGTCGATCGTCTGCTTGCCCGTGAAGACCACGTCCGGCGTGCCGAAGGTTTCGCCGATCTTCGCGATTGCCTGGGAGAGAGCAAGTGATGTCGCCAGTGTGTCGGAACCGGCAAAATAGCGGTCGGTCAAAAGCACCGCGCGATCGGCGCCGTAGCCAAGCGCTTTGCGCAGGGAGTCCTCTGCCATGGGCGGACCCATGGTGAGCACGGTGACCTCGCCGCCATAAGCGTCGCGTAGCCTGAGAGCTTCTTCGAGGGCGAATAGGTCATAGGGGTTGATGATGGTCGGCACACCCTGGCGCATGATGGTGTTCGTCACCGGATGGACCCGTATCTGTGCCGAGTCCGGCACCTGCTTAATGCTGACGACGATGTGCATTGGCGTTTCTCTACGCTGTTATCCGGCGGGCTGGCGGTGCGAGTTCTTGGCTGCATCATTCGTGCCAAGTGCTTTGCGGCCCTGTTCCCCTTCGGGCTGCTCACTACGGATGGCGCCGTTGCGATCCCGAACTTGTCGACTTCTTGACATTGTCGCGTCGCGTCTATGTCGCGATCATTCCCTGCCGAACGGCTTCAGGACGGGATCGAAAGGAACGAAGGCGCGGCGTGTCGTGCAAGCTTTATCCGGATCGTGATCTTTGAGCACCTTGAAGACCCGGTGCGTGAGCGGCGAGGAAACCGCGAAGTCCCCGTAAGCCCGTTCCAGCAGGGCGCGCACGCGCGCGGCGATCACCTGGTCGGGCAGACCGGAGAAATCTTCCTCAGCAAGATATTGTCCCACACGCTTCATGATATGGAGCCGTGAAACGTCGAGCACCTTCGGATCATAGGAGACGCCAAGGACAGAGAAGAACTCCTCCGCGGCCGACACTCCTTTCAGTCGCGTAACGATATCGGTGACATCGATGGGACGGCCGTCAGCGGAACAGGTCATTACATTCTCCCTTGTCGGAAAACTGTTGGGTCAAATACGAAAAACTCTGATCTACAGCCGCGAAAATCCGCAGTTTGATGCACGAGGTGGGCTGAGCCAGCGAGGCAATCGGTTGGTCGCAAGGCTGGGCACCCCGGTGCCCGGGCGTGGCGAACAGGCGCCATGCGCAGCGCCGAGCAGTGCGAGATGGGCTCGATTATTGCCGCATTGGCTCTCGATCTGCCCGGGCTCCGACCTGAATGGGACCGAGGTCTTGTTGCTGGCATCTATGAGGAGATCGGCCAGACGCGGCCGGATCATGCGCCTTGATCTCCGGAGGGTTTTGGAGGTCACAGCCCCGACGATCGGCTTGGTGGCGGCTGTCGGTCGGCGTGACGCCTGCGCGACCTTGGCTGCCAGGGCAGGCAATGCGGTCAGGTCGATGCCAGCATCTGCGTGCTGGAGGACAGCTAACGCGGCGGCCACCTCTTCCAGCGCGGCATTGCCCGCGCGCTCGCTGAGTCCAAGGACGGTGGCCGAGGCATGGCGCGCGCCGGCGCGGATCGCCGCCAGCTGGGCGACAAGCTCGAAGGTCGAAAAGGGGTCGAGAACGCCGGCTGTGCCAGCCAGCCTCACGCGCCTTGCGCCGGCGCGCGCCGCCATCATGATAACGCGCCCGAGATGATCCCGGTCGGCCCGTGAAGCATCCTCGCAGCCAACGGCGACGGAGGAGCCGCTGGCGGCTGCGCGCCCGACCATATGCTCGATAAGCTGGAGCGCTCCCGCCTGATCGAGGCCGAGCTTGGTGGCAAGTTGGATGTTCGATGCAGGAAACGACAGATTGACGGCCCGGACCGCGCCCTCGATCGCTGCTTCGAGATCCGGTGAGGTCATCCGGCACCAGGCCGTGAGCCGCACCGAGAGGCTCCGCGCGACCACGGCGCGAATTGCGTCGATCTCGTCGGCGCCCATTGCCGGCGTGCCGATCTTGATCTCAGCGACGCCGGCTGCTGCAAGCGACTCAGCGATCTCAAGTTTTTCCGCCACGGTGAAGGCAACGCCGGGTGCCTGCTCGCCCTCGCGCAGAGTCGTCTCCTTGAGAAAGACCTGACTTCTCATGAATGGTCGCCCGAGCTTCCGGCGCTGAGACAGGGACCGCATTGAAGGTCTTCGGCACTCCGCCCTTCCGGCGCAGAACTGAGGGACTCGCGCAGCTTCTCCACGATGGCAGGCAAGACCTCGAGCACCCGGTCCACGTCGTCTTGGTCGTTGTCACGCGAGAACGAGAAACGGACCGCCCCATGTGGGATGTTCATCGCCCTCAGCACATGGCTCGGCTGTGCACAGCCAGAGGTGCAGGCGGAGCCTGAGGAACAGGCGATACCCACGCGGTTGAGGAGATGCAGGATTCCATCACCTTCGATACGTTCGAAGGCGATGTTTGCGGTGTTCGGCAAGCGCTCGAAGGGATCGCCGTTGACGAAGGTGTTTGGTACACGCTGAAGAATCCCGTTCTCCAGCCGGTCGCGTAGCCACTTTATCCGTGTGGTCTCATCATCCATGAATTTCAGGGCGAGTTCGGCTGCCATGCCGAGCCCAACTATGCCGGGCGTGTTTTCGGTTCCCGCACGCCGGTCTCTCTCTTGGTGACCGCCTTTGATCAGCGAGTGGAAGCGCACACCGCGCTTGAGGAAAAGTGCGCCGACGCCTTTCGGTCCATGCAATTTATGGCTGGAGAGCGATAGCATGTCGATAGCGGTCGATTTCAGGTCCATGGGGAGCTTGCCGACCGCCTGCACGGCATCGGTGTGGAAAAGGGCGCCGACTTCCTTCGCCAATTCGGCGAGCTTTGCGACGGGGAAGATCGTACCAGTTTCGTTGTTGGCCCACATGATCGAGACGATTGCCACGTTTGAGCTGAGGGCTGCCCGGTAAGCGTCAATGTCGAGCCGGCCATGGTGATCCACCGGGATCCTGTGCACCTTGACCCGGCGCGTCTGCTCAAGATGTGCGCAGAGCGCCAGCACTGCGGGATGTTCAACGGCGGACGTCACGATCTCTGTCCGGTCAGGCATCACCTCGAGCGCCGAAAGAATGGCCGCGTTGTCGCTTTCCGTCCCACCCGAGGTGAAGGTGATCTCGTCATCAAACGCCGCGCCGATCAGCGCCTGCAGCTGCCGCCGCGCGTTTCTCAACGCGGCGCCGGCAAGGGTGCCAAGACCGTGCGCCGACGAAGGGTTGCCGAATTGATCCGTAAGGAAGGGCAACATCGCTTGAACGACCTCGGGATCGACCCGTGTCGTTGCGTTGTTGTCGAGATAGAGAACTGTCATGGGTGTGGTCTCCAATCGAGCGGAATGACGTTAAGCGCAAGGATTCATCGCGCTTGCACCCGCCGTTGATAGCCGAGACGATCCAGAGCCGGTGCAGCACCCACAAATTGATTTAGACAGGCGCCGCCGTCGCGATCGACGAGCTCACCTCCCGGGCCCTCTCTCCTGCTTCGACGATCAGCTGAAGGACTTGCCGCATGAGCACTTCGCTCGCGCGTTTGGGTTATCGAAGACAAAGCCGGAGGATTCGAGCCCCGTGACGAAGTCGACGGTCATGCCGGCGACATGCGGTTGGGAGCCGGCGTCTAAGAACACCTTGATCCCATCTGTCTCGAGGATCGCGTCGCCCTCGCGCGGGACGCTCTCCAAGCCGATTGAGTATTTGAAGCCGGAGCAGCCGCCGGGCTGAACCATGATGCGAAAGCCTTCCGCGGGGTCAGTAGCGGCGGAAAGAGCGGTCTTGACCGCGGCAACGGCCTTGTCGGTGAGCGTAATCATGGCTCGCTTATCCTCGTGCGTGACGATTTTGCGGATCACCATGCATGGTCCGTGCCAATGGGAAAAGCGGCGCTGGAACAGTGCGACATCGCTAACACTGCCGCGATTCCGGTTCGGAATTGCTGCGAAGGCGTCCGGCAATCGACACGTATTGTCGGATTTGTCGCGTCCGCCACAGGGGCTGGGCCCGAGTTCCCGCTGAGCTGGCACGTAAGCCAGTTTCCGAGATGCTTCGGCAAATTGGCACGAGTTTTGAGGCTCCCTTTTGGCGAGGACTAACGCTCCTGACCGACAGTATGGGCAAGCAGAGGTAAGACATGCACCAGCGCGAGAAACCTTCGCCAGAGAGAATCCGGCGGGCACGCGAAGACAGCCCCAAAATCCGCGACCGCGATCTCGCTGGCCAATTGGGCATCTCGGAAGCGGAGCTCTCCGCGGCACATTGCGGTTTTGGCACGGTGCGCATCGAGCCACGCGTCAATGTTGTTCTAACCGCTCTCAAGGCGGTCGGCGAGGTAATGGCGCTGACCAGCAATGATAGTGCCGTGCATGAGAAGATAGGCATCTACGACAAGGTGCTCACCGGCAGCCATCACGCCATGGTGCTCGGCAATGACATTGATCTGCGCATCTTCCCGAAGGTGTGGGCGCATGGCTTTGCCGTCGAGACACGCGAAGGCGGGGAGATCCGCCGCAGCCTGCAATTTTTCGACGCCGCAGGCGAGGCAGTGCACAAGGTGCATCTGAGGCCGTCCTCAAACCTCTATGCCTATCAAAGACTGACAGACGAACTCCAATCCTCGAACCAGGAGCCGATTGTATCGGTTAAGACGAGGTCAGCCGAAAACGAGGCAAACATTCCGGACCAAGCCGCTACCATCGACGACCTGCGGGAGCACTGGAGCCAGCTGACCGACGTACACCAGTTCTTCGGCATGCTGAAGACGCTGAACCTCAGGCGCCGCCGGGCGGTCCGCATGGTCGGCCAGGACTACGCCTGGCTGCTTGACAATGCTGCCATTGGCGGCATGTTCCATCGTGTCGCCGAGGACGAGATGCCGATCATGTGCTTTGTCGGCAATCCTGGCTGCATCCAGATCCATTCCGGCCCGATCAAGTTGGTCAGGCAGATCGGGCCTTGCATCAACGTTCTCGACGCCACTTTCCACCTGCATCTCAGGACCCAGCACATCCGCGAGGTTTGGGCCGTGCGCAAGCCGACCAGGGACGGCCACGTCACGTCACTCGAAGCCTATGGCGCCGACGGCAATATGATCATCCAGTTTTTCGGGACGCGCAGGGAAGGCGAACCCGAGCGCGACGACTGGCGGTTACTGACCGAGAACCTGCCGCGCTTTCCCAATTCAACCGCCGCTTGAGGTAGGACCGACGCATATTGATTTCCGTTTTCGCTCGGCGTCCGCGCCGCTACTCTGGATTCTGCTGACCACCTCTGCGCCTGCCGAGGCCAACGAGAGCACAGCTGTCTTTTGCGACCCGTCGCGGATCGCCTTGACCGTAGTCTCCAGCCCCAGGGCGCTACACCCGTGGCGAGCCAGCCATCGATGGTTCCGTTGCGATGTCCCAGAACCGGAAGCTGCCCCTGGTCTAATGCGTCAGCTGTACGTCGATCGAACGTCCAACATCCCGGCCCTGTACGGCGCCGGGTGGCATCAAGTGGTCGAGGTGAAATCGATCGGTCCCTTCGTCCAGTTTCCAGAGGGATGGGTCCACAAAGGCGTGCTCGAATGATCCATAAGGTCGGCAAGGCCCGTCGGCGTCCAATGCCAAGTCCGCAAGGGTAGCGTGCGAGATGGATGCAAAGCTGAACGCCGCCCGAAGCAGACCGTATCATCAAAGAACGCCAGCGCATCCTGTTCGTGCTATCGGAGCAGGGCGGTTAGATTCTCGGCCCGGGGCGGCGACGCAGCAGTCGAAGGCCTGGTTGCCGGTACGACGAGTGCGGTCGAGGATTTCTCCGGCGGGCAGCAGCTGTCCGACGAGGCGATCGTCACCGCCAGGCGAGGTGATCCTGACGCAGAAGAATGTCGGGGCGGAATCTTCAGAGCTAATTTGCGGCCTCGCGATAGCCTCGGCGGACGTAGGCCTTCTTTTCGCCGTTGGCGGCGTCGGCGGCCCCAAGCTCCAGCTCCGCCGCTCGGCGGCAAACCAGCAAGGGATCGGGGCCGGAGCCTTCTTCACGAGCGCGCAGGCTCATCATGGTCAGTGATCGTTCCTGCGAACCAATCGCTGTCAGCAAATCCACCTTGCCTGCGAACCGTCGATTACCACCGCAAAGCCGCTCGCTCCCTACAGCGCTTGTGGAGAGCGCGCTCGCGAGCGGCTTCGCTACCGCCGAGCGACACCCGGTCTGGGAGGGACCTCGTTCGATCCTTAGGCAGCTTCCACCAGGCTCCTCGTTAGCTTCTATGCGCACCGTTGTGATGTCTGGAACGGACAAGAATGTCGAAAGCCCTACCAGGCGTAGCCCCATACCGGGTCGCCACGACGATATATGAGCGGGTGCCAACGGTGCCCCTATTCGGCACGCGATTTGCTCAATGTCATCTGAGGCGATGTCGGCAGTGCGTCACGCAGTTCAGCGGCGTAAACGCCTGAACGCAGGAGGACCAAATGGTAGCCAACCCGGTTCCAGATCATGTCCCCCCGGAAATGGTGGGCGACTTCAGTCTTTTTACCTCGCCAGGCATGTCCCCGACGCCCAACGGCGATCCGCACGCAGCAGTCGCTTGCGTGCATGCCGGGCCGCCGATCTTTTATTCGCCTTGGAACACGCGGGCCGGACAGGGTACTTGGGTCATCACTCGGGCGGCAGATCAGCGCCGGGTGCTGCAGGAGACCGAAGTCTTTTCCAGTCATCGCAGCATCTTCGCATCTGCATTGGGCGAAGACTGGCCGATGATCCCGCTCGAACTCGATCCACCGTACCATGGAGTCTTTCGCTCACTGCTCAATCCGCTGCTTTCGCCACAGCGCGTAGCGGAATTTGAACCAACTATCCGCGAGCGAGCGATAACGCTCATCGACAGCATCGCCTCGCGGGGCACGAGCTGCGACGTGATGAAGGATTTCGCCTTTCCCTTCGCCGTCAACATCTTCCTTCGCTTTCTCGGACTGCCGGATCACCGTCTCGATACATTTGTCGGCTGGGCGAAAGATCTGCTCCACGGCGACGATGTGAGACGGCCGGCGGCTGCTCGGACTATTGTGGCGTTCATCGACGAACTAGCGGCGATGCGCCGCAAAGAGCCCGTCGACGATTTCATGAGCTTCATCGTGCATGCACAGGTCGAGGGTCGCGGGTTGACGGACCAGGAGGTCCGTGGCATTGGCGTGCTTACCTTCGTTGCGGGACTCGACACCGTCGCTGCAGCCATTGGCTTCGACTTGGCCTATCTCGCGCGCAACCTCGAAGATCAGGAATTGCTGCGGAACGAACCGGACCGGATTGTGCTCGCAGCCGAAGAGTTGCTGCGCGCCTATCCGAGCGTTCAGATGATCCGCGTGGCACGGAAAGATATCGATTTCAAAGGCGCGCCGATCCGCAAGGGAGACTTTGTTTCCTGCGCCACGATGATTGCAAATCGTGACCCTGCGGAATTCGAGGCCCCCAACACGGTCGATCTGACGCGAGAGGGCAACCGCCACGCCGCCTTTGGCTATGGTCCCCACCGTTGCCTTGGCTCTCATCTCGCCCGGCGGGAAATTGTCATTGGGCTGGAGGAGTGGATGGCGCGCATACCGCCCTTTCGGATCAAGGAGGCAACAGCACCCATCACCCATGGCGGCCATGTGTTCGGGATCGAAAATCTGATTCTGGATTGGGCTTGACCAAGGCCGCCCGGAACTGGGCACAGACGTGGGAAGTAGCCGTGCGCATTATCGTTCACAAAGCCAGGTGCCAGGGTCATGCGCAATGCTCGGCGCGAGCGCCGGCAGTCTTCAAGCTGGATGAGGCGGGCTACATCCTACCTGGTGACATTGATGTTGCGGATGGGGAGCAACTGCTTGCGGCAGATGGGGTGCGATCCTGCCCCGAACTAGCGCTGGAAATAGACGATCCGCCTGCTGCGCGCATAGTAGCCCAGGCCACGCGCAAACGGAACAATGCGCTCCCGGAACACCTCAGAACGACGGAATTTTCGACTATGGACCCCGCAAAAACTACCGAACTACTCGACCGTGAGGCGATCCGCGACTGCCTCTATCGGTACTGCCGCGGGATAGACCGCGCCGATGAGGCAGCGCTGCGTAGCGCCTACTGGCCTGATGCACATGACAATCATGGGGCCTATCGCGGCTCGGCCGAGGGCTTCATCCGGTTTGCGCTCGGTGTCTTCAAGACCGGACCGCGCAACATCCATCAGATCACGAACGTCCTTGTCGAATTCATCAAACCGGCTCAGGCCGCAGTCGAGAGCTATTTCACCGCGCTGCAACGCGGACCGGACAAAGACGGAGAAATGCGCCAGATGCTGCTAAGCGGGCGCTACTGCGATCTGTTTCAAAAGAGGGCAGGCGAGTGGCGGATTGCCGATCGGACCGTCGTCTACGATTGGCTCGAGGAGCAGGTCCCAGCTGCGGTGCTTGAGACAGAACGGTTCGGCCTGCGACAGCCGATTGGAGCACCGTATCCGAACGATCCGGTCTACGCGATCGGAAAGCATCGCGTTGCTTCTCGCGATAATGCGTCCCCAGCTCCGAACGGGAAAACCACATCGGTGGGACGATAATTTATGACAACTCTGCTACGCCACAGCAAGCTTAGCGATACCCTGCACGCTAAAGATGCGGCCGCCAGGGTAGCCTTTCTGCCCCGCGACAGCGTGACCGCGACAGCGCTCTGGTCTGAGGCCACGAGCGCGCCGAGGCCGGTCTACATCGATTTGCTGGACTTGGCAGAGCCGCTCATCGAGGCAAGCCCCTGTGCTTGAGGCGTCGGACACACATTCGACTATCCGACCGAGAGTTGGATCGCAGCCAATGCGGACGACGCCTGTCTGGGAACGCACGCGACCGGCGCCAGCACAGGGTGCTCTACGGGGGCGCACCATTCCGCCGCACCACGTCGAGGGCAGAGATTTCAGAGACTCCTGGAGAAAGTTCCCATGAAGCATGCAGGACGGGTCGTAATCATAACAGGCGCCGTGGGCGGAATCGGCCGTGCCCTGGTCGATGTTCTTGCGGCAGATCAAGACACTATTGTTGCGGTGGACCTTCCTGGGACCGGCGTGTTTGAACTGGCCCGCGATCTCGGCGAGCAGCACCTTGGCCTCGAGTGCGATGTCTCGCGAGAGGGAGATATCCTCGCGCTCTATGGCCGGGTCGAAGCACAGTTCGGGCAGATCGACGTCCTCATCAACAACGCCGCGGTGGGACCCAATGTGGCTGCCACTGTCGACACCGATGTCGACGCCTTCCGACGCCGCCTGGCAGTAAACCTGATTGGGCCGTTCGTCATGGCGCGCGAGGCGGCGAGGCGCATGAGGCCGGGAGGTGCCATCGTCAACGTCGCTTCGATGTCGGGCGTGGCCAGCAATCCCAGACGCCATGCCTACGCAGCCTCGAAAGCAGGCCTGATCTCGTTGACAAAGTCGCTTGCATGCGAATGGGCTTATCGCGGCATCCGCGTGACGGCGGTAGCGCCGGGCTGCGTGCGCACGCCTATGACTGCAGAGCTGGAACGAGCAGGCAAAATGGACCTCTCGGCGATGCGCCGTCGCGTGCCAATGGGGCGCATGGCTCGGCCCGACGAGATCGCCCGGGCTGTGCGTTTTCTGGCAAGCGCACAGGCGCACTACGTCACGGGATCCGTGCTGGCGGTCGACGGCGGCTGGATGTCATTCAACCAACCTGGGGATGCCTGCCCTGAGGTGGAAGGCGTTCCCCTAAGCGAACTCTCCTGTCCGGCCCAACGCGCCGACGCGCGAGTGGTGCTCGTCACGGGTGGTGCGAACGGTATAGGCGCCGCCGTTGCTCGCCGTTTTGCCGCGAATGGTGATACCGTAGTGATCGCCGATAAAGACCGCACCGCGGCAACTCTCCTGGCTGCATTGCTCGGCGGAAAGAACATCGCGAAATCGGTAGATGTGGCCGTCGAGGCCGAGGTGGTGGCGGTGTTTGAGGAACTGAGGGAGCGCTTCGGGGGCGTCGATATCCTCGTCAACGGTGCTTCTGTCGTCGACACTTTTGTGGCTGGGATCGAACAAATGCCTGCAGACATCGAACGTGTCCTGCATGTCAATCTCACTGGCGCCTTCGTTTGCGCGCGTGAAGCGATCAAAGCAATGCGCCCGGGCGGCGTGATCCTCAACCTCGGATCGATCAACAGTTTTCTGCCCTTCGCGCCGCGTCACGCCTACGGTGCCTCGAAGGCGGCGATGGACATGCTGACCCGATGCATGGCGGCCGAACTGGGGCCCGCCGGCATTCGCACAGCCACCGTCGCTCCTGGCTATATCCGCACTCCCGCCATTAGCGAGTTGGCGAAAACCGGCCACATCGACTTGGCAACGATCGGCCGACGGATCCCTTTGGGCAGGATGGGAAGGCCGGAAGACGTTGCAGATGCAGCGTTTTTCCTGGCTTCCTCCGACGCCTCATACATCAACGGCTCGATCCTCTATGTGGACGGCGGCTGGACCGCGTTCGGTGACGCAGGAAACGCCAGCGAACTCTACGACGAATGCTTTGCGGAGGCGGGTGTTTGAACGTCGACCATCGCTACGCTACCGGGCGCCGTCCATGAAAGCGGAGACCTGGCTTGGAACGCGCCCGCGGCGCGGCCCCGATCCAAGATGTCGGCGGGGCAACGTCCCTCGGCATGGGGACAAGCTCTCGCGCGTGCCGGCAACCATGGATCCGGACTGCTTATCGTACCACTATGCCCCTGCCAGGCGCCCGATCCGAGGCAATCGCGTGTCTCGGATGAGCGCAGTTCCAAATCCGCCAACCATCAGCAAACAAGGAAACATAGTGGAATTCGCCACCTTCATCCTGGCCGCCCAACGTGGGTATCATCAATCCCCCGAGATCGTTATCCGAAACTCGATCGAACAGGCCATCGCTTCGGAACAGGCCGGCTTCGGCACAGCCTGGTTCGCAGAACACCACTTCAACAACTACAGCCTGATCCCTTCGCCATTGATGATGGTGGCCCACTGCGCCGGAGTGACGAGCACCATTCGCCTCGGCACTGCCGTCTGCGTGCTGCCGCTCTACAAACCGCAGCGCCTGCTCTCCGAGATCGGCTTCGCCGATATCCTTGCGAACGGTCGCCTGGAACTCGGCGTCGGCTCTGGATACCAACAGTTCGAGTTCGAGCGCTTCGGCGTCAGTATCGATGAGGCGCCGGCGATCTTTTCGGAACATCTCGATATCCTTTTGAAGGGTCTCAACCAGAACATCTTCGAGCACGATGGCCACTATGAGAAAATACCCCCGACGGCGATTTCAGTATGCACCGTCCAAAGGCCGGCACCGCCCATCTGGATGGCCGGCGGGCCGGCCCGCATGAAACGGGCCTACCGAGAGGGTCACAATTTCTTTGTCACCGCATTCCACGACGGCCTGGCGAGCTTGAGCACGTTGCGCGGAGCAATCAAGGAGGCGGCGGCTTCCGAGGACAGGAATGTGACGGACGCCAGGATATCGCTGTTGCGTTGCTGCTACGCCAGCGATGACGAGGAGGAGATCAACAGCTATCTCGACAACGCCCGTTTCCAGCGCCGCCTGTCCGAGGCGCTGCATCAGCGCCGGCAGCAGAGCCACGACGGCTATCTGCTGCAGGAAACGCCCACCCAGCAGGATCTGTCCTTCGGGGCAATGCGCAACAACCTGCCGATCGGCAGTGTGAATCGCGTGATTGATCGCTTGCTGCAAGAGATCGACATTCTGAAGCCGGATCAGATCGCAATCCAGACCCAGTTGGGGGATTTCGACCAAAAGCTAATGCTGCGCCAGATCGAACTCTGGGGAGACAAGATCATTCCCGCAATCAACAAGGCGCTGGGTTATGCGCGCGTTTGAAATCATAAGGGGGCCAACTTCGTGGCCGCAGCTTCTTTTTCGTTCCACTCGGCATAAACGGATTCAAATGGCACGTTCATGAACGGAACTTGGCGTGGGTTTCGATGAGTGGCGCTGCCGTCACCTGGACGGCCCCAGATGGGGTTCCCCACTATCTCGCCTGCCGACGGGCGAGCCTTCACGGCTAACCGTCGCTTCAGGACCTGCTCGCGCCGTCAGCCAAATTCACGGCGTCGTGTCCTGGGTGAAATTCTCGCCTGCCCGACAGGCTGCAGGACGCGTTTCAAGGCGAGGCTCAATTGCATGATCAAGGCGGTCGATTTCCCCGACCGCTCATTGGGCACGAGCCTGCGCACACGTGTGCCCGAAAGACTGACTGACCCGCGTTGCGCTCGGCAGAGTGCTGCGTGAAGGCACAGACCAGGAGAACGGAACCATGTCCGGTCAAAACGATGCGCATATCGGCACCGGCCAATGGCCGACGATCCAGCCGGAGAAGGAGTTCGACGAACATGTGCTTGCCTGCGTCTTCTCCTGTGCGCTCAAGGAGGTCGAGGCTGGCACGACAGTGGCGGAGTCAACAGGCCTTTCGCTTGCCGAGCTGCGCGAGGTCTTGCCCCGCGGTTTCCCTGGTACCGCGATGGCAGCATTCGCCTCGGCAAACGTCAGCGATGCTGAGCCGGGTGTAGAGGAAGAACTTCTGCGCGGCCTGCTACTGGCACATGCCCGGGCGAGTCATCCGGCGAGCGCCCGCTTCGCTAAGATCCTCGCCCGGCGCGCCATGCATGATGGCCATCTGTGGCAGGACCTTGGGCTTCCCGACCGGACCGAGCTCAACCGCCTTCTGGCCACACACTTTCCGACGCTGGCGGCCGGCAACACCCAAAATATGAAATGGAAGAAGTACTTTTACCGCAAACTCTGCGAGGCCGAAGGGTTTTCGCTGTGCACTGCGCCCAATTGTCGGGAATGCAGTGATTTCGAAAATTGCTTCGGCCCCGAGAAAGGCGAATGTGAAGAACGCGTCACACCGGTTTAAACGCCGCTTTTCGTCACGAGGCCCTGAGGCCTTGATTACCGTTGTGCCACAAGCGTTTTTCCCGGCGCCGCTGTACGGAGGAGGGGACATTCATCGCCTCGCGATATTTTGCGACGGTGCGGCGAGCGAGATCGATACCGTCTTCCTTGAGCCGGTCAGCGATTTCATCGTCCGAAAGCACGTTCTCAAACGATTCTTCGGCGACCATTGCTTTGATCCTATGGCGGACAGCTTCGGCGGAGTGCGCGTCACCGCCTTCGCAAGAAGCGATCGCGACAGTGAAAAAGTACTTGAGCTCGAACACTCCACGTGGGGTGTGCATGTACTTGTTCGACGTTACCCGGCTTACAGTCGACTCGTGCATGTTGATCACGTCAGCGACCGCCTTGAGATTGAGGGGTCGTAGGTGGGCGACGCCATAGTCCAGAAAGGCATGCTGCTGGCGCACGATTTCGTTCGAAACTTTGACGATCGTCTTGACGCGCTGATCGAGACTGCTGATTAACCAGAGCGCATTCTGTAGGCATTCGTTGAGAAATGTCATCTCTTTCGATTTTTTGGCGACTCGGCGTGAAACTTCCTTGAGATAAGTGTGTTTGATCATCAACTTGGGCTGCGTGTTCGGATCAGGCTCGATCTGCCATCCACCTCCGGGCGAGGGAGTGGCCCAGACATCCGGCACGATGCATTCCGGCGCGCCCGAGTGGAATGCGTTTCCGGGCTTGGGGTCGAGCGCACGGATTTCCTGCAGCATGTCGAAAAGATCTTCGTCGTCGACGCCGCAACGCACCTTCAAAGTCCGATAATCGCACCGCGCAAGCACGTCAAGGTTGGCAATCAAAGCCGCCATGGCCGGGTCGAACCGGTCTCGCTGGCGCAACTGTATCTCAAGACATTCGCCGAGAGATCGTGCGAAAATCCCCGGCGGATCGAGGTGCTGCAAGATACCCAAAACTCGTTCCACATCGGCCAGCGGGATGTTTAGCTTCCCAGCCAGCTCCGAAGCACTTGCCCCAAGCAAACCAGTGTCATCCAGATGTCCCGCAAGCACATTAGCAATCAGCCGCTCGTGCGGCGTGAAGGCGGTGAAGGAAATCTGAGAAGCGACATGGTCGTGCAGCGTTTCTGGTAAGGCGACAAACTCCTCGAAGGCACGATGATCGCCAGGCGCGGTGCTCGATTTCCCTTGCCTGGGCAGATCCCGGGACATCTTCGCATACTCCAGAAGGGGATTTCTCTCGAGCTCCTGGGCCACGAACTGATTCAGTTCGGGAATGTTCATTTGAAGCAGGCGAATCGACTGGATGAGTTGAGGCGATAATCCCAGAGACTGTTTCTGAAGTAGGCTCAATGACGGTTGCATGGTCACTTATTCCTGTCTAGAAGCTCTTGACTGCGGCTGGTTTCGATCTCTCACAGGGTCGACGCCTCTCATGCGCGTCACCTTTGAATGACCTTCCCGGACGCGCCGCTTTAGAGCTTTGCCCTTGTGCAAGTGGCGTCCAAACGCAGCTGCACATCCTCGGCACCAGGTCATGCAGCGTCCTTCAATGTTTGAAGGACGTTCTGCGGGGATGAGACGCCATAAGGGTCGGTCCCGCAGTTGTCGGAGAAACCTTCCTCCTCAAACCACTGCTCCACCACGCCATTATTGACCAGAGCCGCGTAGCGCCAGGAGCGCATACCGAAGCCGAGATTGTCCTTGGCAACCAGCATGCCCATTTTGCGGGTGAACTCGCCTGAACCGTCGGGGATCAGCTCGACTTTCTGCAACCCCAAGGACTTCCCCCATGCATTCATGACAAAGGCATCGTTGACGGAGAGGCAGTAGATCGCGTCAACTCCTTCCTTCTTGAATTCCGCATAGAGATCTTCGAAATTCGGCAGTTGGTAAGTCGAACAGGTCGGTGTGAAAGCACCGGGCAGCGAAAACAGGATGACCCGTTTGCCGGCAAAGTAGTCGTCGGATGTTCTTTTTTCCCAGCGGTAGGGATTTGGCCCCTGGACTGAATCATCGCGGACACGCGTAAGAAACGTGACGAAGGGAACCTTCTTTTTACCGGTCATCAATTTTCTCCTTGAAGGGAGGTGGCACTGGATTCTTGCAGGGGCTGGCGCAATACCGAGCTGCGGGTCTCGTGCATGGCATGATGCCGACGGCGCTCCCGATGCTTTCTCCATTCGGGTGTATGGGAACGGCCCGGCTCCAGGTGTTCTTCACCCGAACCGCATCGACGTGGGCGATTGGGGGACGCGGCTCCGGATTCGTGGCAACGGCCCGGCTCCAGACCTTTCTCACCCGAAAGCCATCGATATGAGGGATGAGGGCACCTTCTAGCGCCGCGATTGGTCTGGCCGCGACTAGGGCGCCGGAGCCGGCATGGATCACCCACTCCTCATACCCGGGGTCAAAATGCTGGCAACCGGACATGACCAGGAGCGGGATGAGCATATGCGTCGCAAAAGTGATTCTCCGCGCCGCAGAGCGGCGTGGCTGAACTGGTTCAGCGTATTGGCTGGACTTGCCTGTTTCCGGCCGACGTGGGCTCGGCCGAAATTTTGAGAAGCCTCTTGGCCACTGACATGCTGATGCAAACCGATTTCCGGCAAATGCGCGAGCATCATCTGGCGTCTCGGCATCGGACCCCAGTTGCAAAGCCGCTTCGGAGGACGGATCTCCGAACCGGACGACGTCCCGATCTTCAGCGAAGACGGCCACCGTCGCCTTTGTCCATCGTTTGGAGCTTGGGGCGTCAGCCATGGTAGTCACCTTCTTCCTGGTTTGATGGGCTCTAAGCACAAGGCTGCAAGCGGCATGCCATTTCCAATGAAGCTGCTCCTGCACCAGCGCTATCGCTTCGGTACGACGTCTTCGCCAACCGGAGGTGCGCGCCAGAGCCGTCACGTCATCACACCGAACAAAAGTCCTGTGTAGAGAGGGTATTCACCCGTCCGGCGCCGGCTGGCAAAGGACGGGCCAGACAGGGCAAGCCCAGGCAATACCCCGCATCGGCCGGCACAGCGATTGCACAGTGTGTTTGCCCTGGCGTGTTTTTACGTGCGACTAACGTGAACGCAGGCCGGCAGCGCCACGATCCGGATTCGATAAGGATCGCTTTCGACTCGGCTACGATCTTTACACGCATGGTGTTCCTCTCGCCGAGCGTCCCTATCGAAATCCATTGTGTCGGAAACTGGACTAGAATTGTCGCAAAGCCGACCCAAAGGTCGCCAAGAAGCGTCCGCTGTTTGCGGGAACCGGCAGAACGCAACGGAGCGCCAACCGGGCACGCAAATAGCCAACAATCTTGTCAGTGGGACGTCTGCAAATTTCGAGGAGAGCCTCGGCTGCCCCTAGCGAGGCTTGATGCAGGAGCGCATTGATCTTCCGCTCCAACTCAACTGAAAGGATTTCTGTGATCCATTCGATCGCTATGCCTGGCAGGCACTAAATCGGCATTTCAAAACCGATGATTTGACGGGTCTCGCTAGCTCGCGCCGAAAAAGTTTGCTGCCCATTTGTGCCCGACGTTCAAACGGTTGAAGAGCAGATTGCGCCCTTATCTCCCAAGCTCGTCGGCGTCCACCAGCGGGACGAGGTCGTTGCCATGAAGTTGTCGGACATAGTCATTCGAGAGGTGAGACCGTCGTTGCGCTGACACCCTTGCAATATCAGGACATCGATGTCGGCGAAGATGGGCTGCGCAACCTGACCAAGTCCGCCCGGCCGAGCGCTGATCGCTCGCTGTAGTCTCGGTGCAGGCCGGCAAGGCACCGGCGCTGGTCCATGCCCGTTGAAGAGCCGACGTGGAAGAGGCAGTACCGCGATCCAGGCGGCCATCCTAGGCGAGACGAAGGCCTGGATCGAAAAAGTATCGTGCGCAGACCGCGTCGCGCGGCTGGTGCGAGTCCACCTCGACGGCGAGCTTCTCTCCCACCAGGCGGTTAGGTTGCGTGTTTCGGGTCGAATACGAACACTGTGAGTGCCGCGAGCAATGTGGCAATTGCGGTGTAGGCAAAGACACCCGTGACGTGGTCGGGATCCTTCAGCAGCAGTCCGCCGAAAATCGCGCCGGCTGCGATGGCTACCTGGAACGTTGAGGTCATCAGCACGGCGGCGCTTTCGGCCTGCTCGGGAACCGCACGCAGCAGTATCCAAGTCTGCAACCCCACCGGCACCGCGCCGAAGGCAAAGCCCCATACGGAAACCGCAATCGCCGAGGCAAAGGTCGATGCTCCAAACTTCAGCAACGAGACAGCGGCTATCGCCATAAGGAAGGATGGCAGGGCCGCGACTGCCTTGAGACTGTGTTTGGCCAGGAATGCTCCGGCAAAACTGCCGAAGAAGCCGCTTATGCCAGAAAGGAGCAACAATATCCAGATCCCGTTGGTACCGAGCTTGGGAGTCGTCTCGAGGAAGACCCGAATATAGCTGAAGCTGGTGAAGTGCCCAGAAGCGACCAGCAGTACGACCAAAAGTGCGACCTTTATGGTCGGATCTTTGGCCGCATCCAGCAGACTGCGGAATCCAGCCATTTCAACCGGAGGCAGCGTCGGCATCGTTAAAAGCAGCACCAGCAGCGTAACAGCATTAAGCACTGCGGTGAGCGTGAAGGCCACTCGCCATCCCAAGCTGCCGCCGACGACGGCGCCGAATGCAGGCACGCATACGAGAGCGACCGAAACGCCGGCGAGGATGATTGACATGGCGCGCGGCAGAAGATGATTTGGAACGAGCCGTATCGCCAGCGATGCCGAAATCGACCAGAAGCCTCCGAGCGCAATGCCGAGCATAACGCGTGCTGCCAGCAAAACCGGCAGCGACGACCCGACTGCCACCAGAAGGTTGGACAGGATCTGAAGCAGCATCATTGCCCACAGGACGGTCCTGCGGTCCAGGCGCTTTGCAATAATGGCCATCGTCGGCGCTGAGATCGCCGCAGCAATGCCCGTCGCTGTGATCGCATATCCAGCCGCATCCACTGAGATGCCGAGATCGCGCGCTATCAGCGTCAGCACGCTGGCTGGCAGACACTCTGCCGCCACCAGCCCGAAGGTGCCCAAAGCAAGCGAAATGACCGCACCCCATGCGGGAGGAGATAGTCGATCCGGCGTTTCTGGGCCGTGCAGAACAGTCTCGATAAGACCCGTCGCCGATTCGGTCATGAACATCCTCGCCCAACATGGGTTGGCTGCGATGACCCGAACTAAAGGCAGAAGCGCGCCATCGCTGCCCGACATCTTGTGACAGTAGGGCGTGCAATTTCGGTGCCGGTTCTCCGTGCCCGACGGGGGTGTCATCGTCGGCAGACGTCTCATCAGGCTGTTCTATGCCGACCTCGGCGTCCGTCTCGAACCAGCCATGCGCGCCAGCAGTTCCGAGCCCGGATGTCTGATGTTCCGTGACGGGACGACGCGAGCCGGTCGCTATGACCGCCGCCTTTAAGCAGCCAAAAACCGGCTCTGACTGAAAGGACCATTTCCGGTGGCTCGAACCTGACGTTTTGTGTCGGGCATTGTCGGGTCCGCTACACGGCTTGTTCCAACAATAATCTATCTGCCAGCGAGCACTTGTTAGCGCACAAGCTAACTAGCTAGAGCCAAAAGGAAAAATCCCGCTTTGGCTGTCCTTCGAAAAAGTTGGCACGAAACTTGAGACCTCGTTGTGAGGCGGCAAGAGCTGCCCATCGGCATTTGTGTCCCGGGCAGCCGCGACGGATGAAACCAAGGAAGGAAACCTATTAATGTCACGTCTGCGTCAGATCGCCTTTTACGGCAAGGGCGGCATCGGCAAGTCCACCACCTCCCAAAATACGCTCGCCGCTCTCGTCGACCTCGGGCAGCGAATCCTCATCGTCGGCTGCGACCCCAAAGCGGATTCCACCCGCCTGATCCTGAACTCGAAGGCTCAGGATACTGTCCTGCATCTCGCGGCACAGGAAGGTTCGGTGGAAGACCTCGAGCTTCAGGACGTGCTCAAGGTAGGCTACAGAGGCATCAAGTGCGTGGAGTCCGGCGGCCCGGAGCCGGGTGTAGGCTGCGCCGGCCGCGGCGTCATCACCTCAATCAATTTCCTTGAGGAGAACGGCGCCTACGACGATGTCGACTATGTCTCCTACGACGTGCTCGGGGACGTGGTTTGCGGCGGTTTCGCGATGCCGATCCGCGAGGGCAAGGCGCAGGAAATCTATATCGTCATGTCCGGGGAGATGATGGCGCTCTATGCCGCCAATAATATCGCCAAGGGCATCCTGAAATATGCACATTCGGGCGGTGTTCGGCTCGGCGGACTGATCTGTAACGAGCGTCAGACCGACCGTGAGCTTGACCTGGCCGAAGCACTGGCTTCCAGGCTCAACTCCAAGCTCATCCACTTCGTGCCGCGCGACAACATCGTCCAGCACGCCGAGCTCAGAAAGATGTCAGTGATCCAATATGCGCCCGACTCCAAGCAGGCCGGAGAATACCGCGCGCTTGCTGAGAAGATCCATGCGAATTCTGGCCAGGGTACCATCCCGACCCCGATTACCATGGAGGAGCTCGAGGACATGCTGCTCGATTTCGGCATCATGAAAACCGACGAGCAGATGCTTGCCGAGCTTCAGGCCAAGGAAGCGGCAAAGGCGGCAGCCCAGTAACCGATATTGGGCGCCCTCCTTGAGGTGGCACGCCTTGCAAAGAACGGCGCCTCGTCGGTGAGGCGTCACCAGACACCTTGAAAGGGGTCCCATGAGCCTGGAATACGAGAATGATGGTGCTCTCCATGCGAAGCTTATTGAGGAGGTGCTATCGCAATATCCGGACAAAGCGGCGAAGCGCCGCAAAAAGCATCTCAGCGTCGCAAAGAGCGGGGACCAGGCCGGCGGGGAAAACGAGATCCTTTCCGAATGCGACGTCAAATCGAACATCAAGTCCATTCCGGGAGTGATGACCATACGCGGCTGCGCCTATGCCGGCTCAAAGGGCGTGGTCTGGGGTCCGGTCAAGGATATGGTCCATATCTCGCACGGCCCCGTCGGTTGCGGCCAATATTCCTGGTCACAGCGCCGCAACTACTACGTCGGAACAACGGGCATCGACACGTTCGGGACAATGCAGTTCACATCCGATTTCCAGGAGAAAGACATTGTCTTCGGCGGTGACAAGAAACTGGAACAGATCATCGATGAGATCGAGCTACTGTTCCCGCTGAATAACGGCATCACGGTGCAATCCGAATGCCCGATCGGTCTCATTGGCGATGACACCGAGGCAGTTTCTCGCAAGAAGGCCAAGGAGTACGAAAAGACTATCGTGCCGGTGCGCTGCGAGGGCTTCCGCGGCGTCTCGCAATCACTCGGCCACCATATCGCCAATGACTCCATCCGCGACTGGGTCTTCGACAAGAAGGACGTCGATTTCGAGGCCGGTGCTTACGACGTCAACGTGATCGGCGACTACAATATTGGCGGCGACGCGTGGGCCTCGCGCATCCTGCTTGAGGAGATAGGATTGCGCGTGGTCGGCAACTGGTCCGGTGACGCGACACTCGCCGAGATCGAGCGCGCCCCGAAGGCCAAGCTCAATCTCATCCACTGCTACCGGTCTATGAACTACATCTGCCGGCATATGGAGGAAAAGTATGGCGTCGCCTGGATGGAGTACAATTTCTTCGGACCGTCCCAGATCGAGACCTCCCTGCGTAAAATAGCCAAGCATTTCGGCCCCGAAATCGAGGAGAAAGTCGAGAAGGTCATCGCCAAGTACAGACCGCTTGTCGACGCGGTCATCTCAAAGTACCGGCCACGCCTCGAAGGCAATACCGTCATGCTCTACGTCGGCGGCCTGCGCCCCCGCCACGTCATCACAGCTTACGAAGACCTCGGCATGATCATCGTTGGCACCGGCTACGAGTTCGCTCACAACGATGACTATCAACGCACGGGCCATTACGCAAAGAATGGCACGCTGATCTATGACGACGTTACCGGCTACGAGTTGGAGAAGTTCATCGAGGGAGTTCGCCCCAACCTGGTTGGCTCTGGCATCAAGGAAAAATACCCCGTGCAGAAGATGGGTATCCCGTTCCGTCAAATGCACTCCTGGGACTATTCGGGACCTTATCACGGCTATGACGGCTTCGCCATTTTCGCGCGCGACGTGGATCTTGCGATCAACAATCCGGTCTGGGGCCTCTACCAGGCACCTTGGAAACAAAGCCCGTCCCGTGGGCAGGCGATGGCTGCCGAATAGATGCCCTGTCCCAGGCCTAGTCTCCCCAGAGAGACGATGAACCCTCGCGGCTTGTGAGCCTCGGGAAACCGCAAACGTCTCCACGTACCTGAGCTGCCGTATGGCGCGGCCAGATGGAAAGAGGTAATACCAATGCCGCAGTCGGCCGAAAAGATTCTCGACCACGCTCCGCTGTTCCGCGAGCCGGAATACAGGCAGATGCTCGCCGGGAAGAAGCTGAATTTCGAATGTCCGCACCCGGATCAGATCGTTGCCGATCAGGGTGAATTCACCAAGACCTGGGCATACCGCGAAAAGAACCTCGCCCGACAAGCGCTTGTGATCAATCCCGCCAAGGCCTGCCAGCCGCTCGGCGCTGTGTTCGCGGCCGCGGGCTTCGAGCGGACCATGTCCTTCGTCCACGGTAGCCAGGGCTGCGTGGCCTACTACCGCTCTCATCTATCGCGCCATTTCAAGGAGCCTGCTTCGGCGGTTTCCTCCTCGATGACCGAGGATGCGGCAGTATTCGGGGGCCTGAAGAACCTGGTCGATGGGCTCGCCAACACCTACCAGCTTTACGACCCGAAGATGATCGCAGTCTCGACGACTTGTATGGCGGAGGTCATTGGCGACGACCTGCACAGCTTCATCGAGAACGCCAAAGACGAAAAGTCGGTGCCGCGCGACTTTGACGTGCCCTTCGCCCACACGCCGGCCTTCGTCGGTAGCCATGTCGACGGCTATGACGGCATGCTGAAGGGCATTCTAGAGCACTTCTGGAAAGGCCAGGAGCGCACGGAAACCAAGGGAACCATCAACCTCATTCCGGGCTTCGACGGCTTCTGCGTCGGCAACAACCGGGAACTCAAACGCCTGCTCGATATGATGGGTGTGTCCTACACCTTCATCCAGGACGCCTCTGACCAGTTCGACACGCCATCGGACGGGGAATACCGCATGTATGACGGCGGCACCAAGATCGAAGAGGTGAGGGGGGCACTTGACGCCGAGGCAACGCTTTCGCTCCAGCACTACAACACGCGAAAAACGCTGGATTATTGCGGGCAAGTTGGGCAGGCCACGGCTTCCTTCCATTATCCGCTGGGCGTCCAGGCGACCGACGAATTGCTGATGAAGGTGTCGGCGCTTTCCGGCAAGGAAATCCCCGAGGCAATCCGACTGGAGCGCGGCCGACTGGTTGATGCCATGGCCGACAGCCAATCCTGGCTGCACGGCAAGAAATACGCGATCTACGGCGACCCGGACTTCGTGTACGCCATGGCCCGCTTCGTCATGGAGACCGGCGGCGAGCCGACACATTGCCTGGCAACCAACGGCTCCTCGGCCTGGCAAGCCGAGTTGCAGGAACTGCTTGACGCCTCGCCCTTCGGCATGGACGCTCAGGTCTGGGCGGGTAAGGACCTTTGGGCGCTGCGATCGCTTCTCTTCACCGAGCCGGTGGACCTGCTGATCGGCAATTCCTATGGCAAGTATCTGGAGCGCGACACCGGCACGCCGCTGATCCGCCTGACGTTTCCAATCTTCGACCGGCACCATCACCATCGCTTTGCGCTCATGGGCTACCAGGGCGGGTTACGCGTGCTGACCACGATCCTCGACAAGATCTTCGACAAGCTCGATCGCGAGACGAGCCAGACGGGCGTGACGGACTATTCCTATGACCTCACCCGCTAAAGCACACGGCCAGCTTTTCGCCCAGGCTGTTCATTGCCCGAATGGACTTTGGAGACTGACGCAATGACCTCGCTCAGTGCCAAGATCCAGGACGTTTTCGACGAGCCTGCATGCGACAAGAACCGTGGCAAGGACGTCAGGGCGCGCAAGGAAGGCTGCGCACGGCCGCTGACGCCGGGAGCGGCAGCGGGCGGCTGCGCGTTTGACGGGGCCAAGATCGTCCTGCAGCCGATCACTGACGTTGCCCACCTGGTGCATGCGCCGCTCGCCTGCGAGGGAAATTCCTGGGACAACCGCGGTGCAGCTTCGTCCGGGCCAACCTTGTGGCGCACAAGCTTCACGACCGATCTTACCGAACTCGATGTGGTGATGGGGCGGGGCGAGCGGAAGCTCTTCAAGGCGATCCGCGAAATCAAGGAAGCCTATGCGCCCGCAGCAGTCTTTGTCTATTCGACCTGCGTGACGGCGCTCATCGGCGACGATATCGAGGCCGTCTGCAAACGCGCCGCCGAAAAGTTCGGCCTGGCCGTGGTTCCCGTCAACGCGCCGGGCCTGGCTGGCTCCAAGAACCTGGGCAACAAGCTTGCCGCGGAGGCGTTGCTCGACCATGTCATCGGCACGGTGGAACCCGACGACGCCGGCCCGTATGACATCAACGTCCTTGGTGAATTCAACCTTTCCGGCGAATTCTGGCTGGTCAAGCCGCTCCTGGATCGGCTCGGGATCCGGGTTCGCGCCTGCATTCCGGGCGACGCGCGCTATCGCGACGTAGCTTCCGCGCACAGCGCCCGGGCGGCCATGGTGGTGTGCTCGACGGCCCTCATCACTCTAGCCCGCAAGATGGACGAGCGCTGGGACATCCCGTTCTTCGAGGGCTCTTTCTATGGCATCTCGGATACGTCGGAAGCACTCCGCAACATTGCTGAGCTCCTGGTGAGGAAGGGGGCCGATCCGGAGATCCTGGACCGCACGGAGAGGCTGATCGCCCAGCAGGAGGCGATTGCATGGAAGAAGCTCGAAGCCTACCGGCCGCGGCTCCAAGGCAAGCGCGTGCTGCTCAACACCGGTGGTGTGAAGTCCTGGTCGCTCGTCCATGCGCTGGTGGAGATCGGCATGGAGATCGTGGGCACCTCGGTCAAGAAATCCACGCTCGAAGACAAGGTGCGCATCAAACAGATGCTCAAGGACGACAACGATACGTTCGAGCAGATGTCAGCGCGCGACCTTTACGCCATCCTCTCTGGAGGCAAGGCCGATATCATGCTCTCGGGTGGGCGCACGCAATTCGTCGCGCTGAAGGCCAAGATGCCCTGGCTCGACATCAACCAGGAGCGCCAGCACCCTTACGCCGGTTATGACGGCATGGTGGAACTCGTACGCCAGATCGACCTCGCCATTCACAACCCGATCTGGCGCCAGGTGCGCGAGCGACCCCCGTGGGATGGTCCGATCCATGGGTACGACGCACTGCCGGGCCCAAGCGACGACGCCGAGAACCTGCACGCTGTCCAGGAAACCGCCGGCAAGGCGCCGACGATTTGCGTGAGTGCTGAGGAGATCCGATGACGCGTATCCTTCCCCAGACAAAATCAGCCGCGATCAACCCGCTGAAATCGTCACAGCCGCTTGGTGCCGCCTTGGCGTTTCTCGGCATTGACGGCGCAGTGCCGCTGTTCCACGGCGCCCAGGGCTGCACCAGCTTTGCCCTCGTGCTGTTCGTGCGGCATTTCAAGGAAACGATTCCCCTACAGACGACCGCGATGGATGAAATAACAATCATCCTCGGCGGGTCGGACAATCTGGAAGAGGCGATCTTCAACCTCAAGACCCGCACGACGCCAAAGCTGATTGGGGTCTGCACCACGGCCCTGGTGGAAACCCGTGGCGAGGATTGCGCAGGCGACATTTCGGACATCAGGCTGAGACGGGCGGAAGAACTCGCGGGTACCGAGATCGTGCTGGCCAACACGCCGGATTTCGCCGGCGCCCTTGAAGAGGGCTGGGCCAAGGCTGTCACCGCCATGATCGAAGGCATTACAAAGCCTGGGGAGCGGGCGCGGCAGTCAAAGAAGATCGCGATCCTTCCTGGCTGGAACCTCACCGTGGCTGACCTCGAGCATTTGCGCGAGATGGTCGAAAGCTTTGGCCTGCAATCGGTGATCTTGCCAGACCTTTCAGGCTCGCTCGACGGTACCGTGCCAGACCACTGGGTCCCCACCACCTATGGCGGAACGAGCATCGAGGATATCCGCGAGCTCGGCACGGCCGAGCACTGCATCGCGATCGGCGAGCATATGCGCCGCCCGGCCGAGGTTCTCTACAAGGCGACCGGCGTGCCTTACGTGCTGTTTCAGTCGCTGACCGGATTGAAGGGCGCCGATCAGTTCGTTTCGCTGCTGTCGGCTATTTCTGGCCAGCCTGTGCCGGCAAGCGTCCGCCGTCGGCGGGCGC
Source organism: Mesorhizobium sp. B2-5-11 (assembly GCF_006440835.1). Classification (NCBI taxonomy): domain Bacteria; kingdom Pseudomonadati; phylum Pseudomonadota; class Alphaproteobacteria; order Hyphomicrobiales; family Phyllobacteriaceae; genus Mesorhizobium; species Mesorhizobium sp. B2-5-11. The sequence continues at coordinate 22,276 of NZ_VFUK01000014.1, read as the reverse complement.
AACTGCAAGATGCGTTGCTCGACGGACATTTCCACTTCGGAGGCAAGAAAATTGCGATCGCTGCTGAACCAGACCAACTCTATCAATTCGGAGCGTTCTTCGTCGACATGGGCTGCGCAATCACGGCGGCCGTCACGACGACCGGTATGTCGAAAATTCTGGAAAAGGTACCGGCGGAGTCGATTCAGGTCGGCGATCTCGGCGATCTGGAATCACTTGCAAGCGGCGCTGATCTTCTGGTCACCCATTCACATGGACGCCAGGCCTCGAAACGCCTTGGCATTCCGCTTATGCGCATCGGCTTCCCCGTCTTCGACCGGCTTGGCAGCCAGCACAGGCTCTCGATCCTCTATCAAGGGACCCGTGACCTGGTCTTCGAGGTTGCCAACCTGTTCCAGGCCGGCCGGCGTGCGCCGACGCCTGATGAGCTCGATCCATTCCGCAAACGCCAAACGCCAGGTGAGCCCGATGCGTCGCTTCTCACTCGTCACTGACGAGGTTCACCGTCCGATGCGTGAACGACAAGCAGGCGCTTTGCGGGTGGCAATCGCTACCCAGGACGTCAAGCAACTCAACGCCCATTTCGGGTCGGCCAAGCGCTTTGTCATCTACGATATGACGCGCGAGGAGTGGGAGCTTGTGGAAGTCATCGAGTTCGACGACGTCTCCGACGAAAGTGGGAAACATCACTCCGAGAGGGATGACCGCATCACACCGAAGATAAAAGCGCTGAAGGGCTGCCACCTCCTGTTTTGCCTGGCGATCGGTGGACCTTCGGCAGCCAAGCTTGTTTCGGCAAAAATCCATCCGATCAAGGTGCGGCATACTCAGAGCATCCAAGAGGTGCTGGTTCGCACGCAGCTGATGCTCAGGACCTGCCCTCCACCTTGGCTGCGCAAGGTCCTGGCTGAGGCAGGCGTCGCGAAACAGAAGCCGTCCTTTGAAGACGAGGACTGAAATGAGGAGGCGAAATGTTCGACCCTGCCCTTAGCCTTGCTGTCGATGAGGACGAGGTGGCGCTTGCCAGCCCGTTTCTCAAATGCCTCGTGCGGCTAATACGTGCTCAGGACTCCTACGGCGCGTGGGAAGGCAAAGCGGACCGCGAACTGCTGGCCGCCTTCATCATCACCAAGCAACAGCGCCGTGCGATCCCGATCATAGGCGATCCCGACCCGGACGTCCTGTGGAGGCTAGATATGTTCTACACCGCCATTGGGCTTGCGATCGAGGAGCGCTGCGGCCTGATGGCATCGCCGATCATGGAGCTGAGCCGTGAAGGCTTTGGGCGCGTGCTTTTCACGACTGGGCGGCTGGTCGCTCTGTCGAAGACGCTGCGCGACGTCCACCGGTTCGGCTTCGAGACGTTGCGGAAGCTCGCCGGGGCCGGCACGAAGCTGGTCAGCGACGCAATCGCAGCCATCGAAACCTATCCCGAGGTGGCGCGTGCGTGATGAAGCAGGTTTCGAGCCCAGGGGCCATGACAATCTTCAGCAGCCGCGATGGCCAACCGTCGCAGCCGACGCCGTCCAGGCGGATCAAGCTCCTGAAGTAACACCGATGAAGCCACTCATCCTGATCTGTTCGCAAGATGCCGAGCTTTATCTGTTGCTCAGCCACATACTGGAGGTGGACGGCTTCGCCACTGAGCCGGTAAGGAGCGCCAAGGAAGTGCTTGCATTGGCCGACGAACGCGAATTCCAGGCCGTCGTGCTGGACTGCGGTCCGGCGAGCATAACCGGGGCCCCAATCTGCGCCCGGCTCAAGGGGGAGCCCCGGACCGCCGACCTTACCGTTATTGCCCTGATCGCGCCGGGTGCCGAGGACCAGCACCTCGATCTCCTCAAGGCTCGCATTGACGAGAGATTTGTGCGGCCGATCGTCCCGGCCAACCTGCTCGACTTTCTACGGGCGAGGCTGGCGCTGCCGAAGCGGGGCGCACATGGCGTTGAAAACGGCGGCTGGCTCACCTTTGGTGACCTCGAGATGAAGGTGGATGCCCGCCGGATTCGCGGCAATGGCCACGACATTCACCTCGGAGTCATCGAGTTCAACGTGCTGCTGCTTATGATGGAGGCTCCCGGCAAGGTCTTCAGCCGGAAGGAGCTTATCGGCACGGCTTGGGAGAAAAACATCCATGTCGAACCACGCACCGTCGATGTCCATGTCAGCCGGATCAGAACAGCCCTCAAGAAGGCTTGGCCCGGCGGCGGCATTCTCACTGTCAGGTCGGCCGGCTACTCGCTCCAGATGCCGGACGGCTGAATCAGTTGAGGTGTAGTGCCACTCCCTTTCCCTCGCGCTGTGAGTCGGTGTTGCGGCCTGCCGCTAGACTAAACGAGATACTCAGGAAGAAGCAGGCAAATGGGTTTTAAAAGCGTACTCTGTGTGACGGACGCAGACCATTCCGATCATGACGTCGAAACTGCTGCCGGCTTGTGTGCTGAAGTCGGTGCGCATCTTTCCGTACGGATAATACCGGCTCTGATGCTCGTTTTGTCATATCGGCCGATGAGAGATGGTGTCCCCGAGTGGCCCACGGGGCGTGGACAGGCAATGGCCACATTGAACAATCAGTTTCGGCAAGACAGATTTACACTGGACGTGCCCAGACTGGAAAGACGCTCCGAGAAGATCCAGGAACTGCTGAGGGCAATGTGCCTTTCCTATGATGTCGATACGGATTATTGCAATTTGACTGGCGTGGGGGAGGTGGTGCGACAGCGGGCACTCTGCGCCGACCTGACCATTGTCGGCCCCGCACTTCTCAACGACAGTGTTGTCGGACCTGTCGTCATCAACGGCAGCTTATTTGATACGGGAAAACCGGTGCTTATTGTGCCCAAGCGCGCTGAGGCGACCCTGTGGCCAAGGCGCGTCCTGGTCGGTTGGGATTCGCGACTCGAGGCATCCCGTGCCGTTCGGGAAGCGCTGGGTCTCCTATGCGCTGCTGAGGAAGTTCGTGTTGTCCTGGTGGGTCCGAAGGCGAACCACAAAGGGTACGGCGCGAAACCTGGAGCCGATATTGCTGCCTATCTCACGCGCCACGGTGCTCGGGTGTCGGTTGACCTGTTGCCAAGTGCTGGCAAATCGGCGGCCAAGGTGCTTGCGCAGCACGCAATCGATACATCTGCCGACATGATAGTCATGGGCGCTTATGGCAGCCGTCGCCTGCGTGAGCGGCTCTTCGGCGGCGCAACGAAATGGATTGTTGACAAGCCGACATTGCCGCTGTTTTTGGCGCGCTGACCGGCTCGGGAGTTGCACCGATGCCGCTCGAAGCTTTAGTTCACTTGGGCGAACTATTCAGATATCGGGAAAAAGATCGCGGCGGCGCGAAGCTCCTCGAGGCAGTGCACGAGGCCTGACCGAACAAAATGCTCCGGTCTTGAGTTGCTTGTCGAACTCTCGCCCGAGACGGCCCCAAAGGCCGTGCAGCGGCGCTGCTCGAGCTCATCGAAGCACGGCCGCGGCAGATTGGCCCAAGACGAGAAAGGTAGCTTGGCTTAATTCAGTTGAGAAAGACAGTCGTTAGCTTGGTAGACGAGTTAGGACCTATTGCTGCGGCCAGCACAGCCGTTCGCTCAAGGCAATGCTCTTTGCAGCGCCAGGCATAGGCTGCCATTGTTCCCGGCTGCCCCATGTCGAGGGCAATTGCAGCTTCATATAACTCAAGACGAGTGCCCTCAGGCAACTTAAGGTAGGGCTTTCGCCGCAGCTCGTGATGACCTTTAGCTGGCGCCGGACGGAAGCAGTGTGCGATCCTCACTGCCCCGGAAAGCCTGCCTTAGCCGAATTCATGGCTGACGAAGAGATGAGCTTGGCGAAAATAGGGGCAAGGATATGCCGGCTCGCCGGCGAAAGGTGGATCGCGTCAAGGTAGAAGACGTCTTCACCTGATCTCAGCGGGCAGTTTTGCTGCCCACACAGAGCTGGGACTATGGGAATGAACTGTACGGTTCGCGGCAGCAGATCCGCGAGCATTCGATTGTTCTGCCAGGACATCTCGGCCGGCATGGTAGAGCACGGCGCGTCGCCCTTCATGAAGTCGGCACGGACGAGGCAAGTCAGCACATCGATGGATGGTTCCGGCGTGGGTCCAACCACGGCGGTCTTGATGCCATGGGCCGCCAGTGAGGCAGCGGTCTGTTCTATCGCGGACGTGAAGTTGGCATTGGAAGTCTCCTGCGAAGGCCAGCTTCCGTCTGTCGAGAGGAAGCTGCCTCCACGCCCCGAGTAGGCGTTCCAGCGGCCTGCCAGGATCACGAGTGTGATGTTGGGATCGGCAAGCACCGATTGGAGCGCGGACGCATTGAAGGCCGGGCAATCCGCTCTCAAGGGACTGGCGGGAAGCATCGTCATGTCGGGAAAAGGAGCGCACCCCGCCTTTGTGATCTGTCTGACGCGCACGCCTGTCGTCCGGGCCGCCTCGTCTAAAGCAGAGGCAAGATGGGCAGCCTGAGAATCGCCCCACAAAACGACCCTCGGAGCGATATTGCCGAAGCCGAGGATGCATTCGCCCGTCTTGGGAATGAGCCCGCCACGCTGGAGGCAGGAAGAGGATTCGAACTTGGCTCTTTCCGCTCTGAGCGCTTGAACAGAAGGACCGTCGTCAGGACCCCGGCTTGGGAAGCCGGAGCTGTAGATGATAGCCAGGGATAGACAGCAGACGCCGGCCATTGTGCCGGCGGTCGGTACCATCCACTTCCAGCCTGTGGCCCTCCGGCGAAACGGGCGCTCGACAAAGCGCCAGGAGAGTGCTGACGCGAGCAGTGCGGCGAGTACGACCGCGACACGTTCAGAGACGAACAATTCGCGATTCCGATAGATGCCTGCAAAGACCAGCAACGGCCAGTGCCAGAGGTAAAGCGAGTAGGATGTGAGCCCGATGAAGGCGGCAGGCTTGATCGACAGCGCTTTCGAAACCATCGTGTCGCGGTGAAAGCCGGCCGCGATGATGAGCGCCGCTCCAATGCAAGGAGCAAGCGCGTATAGGCCGGGAAATGGCGTATCCTGATTGAGCAGGAAGAGTGAAGCGGTGATGAGCGCCAGACCTGAGGCAGCGAGGAGTTCCGCAATCGTTCGGGTTGGCCTCATTGCCTTAGCAGCAGGCAGCGCGATCAGCCCGCCCGTGAGCAGTTCCCAAGCGCGTGTCGGAAGCATGTAGAATACAAAGGGCGGATCGCTCTGAAGCCAGTGCTGAGCGGCGGTGATGGAGATGATGCCCAGCGCCGCGACGATGACTGCCGCCCACGGTCTCAGCCATCGCATCATGAGTATGACCACCAGAGGCCAAAGGAAATAAAACTGCTCCTCGACGGCCAGCGACCATGTGTGCAGGAGAGGGAGCGAGGTCGCGGCTTCAGTGAAATAGTTGGTGTTGACGTAAAAAAAGAAGTTGCTGGCGGAAATCGCAGCGGCAATGGCGCTGTTGCCGAAGCCGATGAACTCACCCGGCGGCAGCACAAACCACCCCATCGCAAAACATGCGGCCAGCATCGCGAACAGGGCAGGAAAAATCCGTCGGACCCGGCGGTGATAGAAGTCCAGCAGCGAGAATTCGCCCCTGTCGGTGCGCTCGATGATGTCAGACGTTATCAGGAAGCCGGAGATCACAAAGAAGACGTCGACCCCAACGAACCCGCCGCTGACCGCTGAAAAACCAGCGTGATACAGGACAACCGGAACAACGGCGACGGCCCGCAGACCGCTGATATCCGCTCGGTACTTCATGCAGCTGATCGTCCTCAGAAGGTTCCGAGCAGCGTTTTTCATGGTCGTTACGCATCGTAAAATCGATAGTTTCGATGAAGTGCATCTACCGTATGAATGCGGGCCATCGCGTGCGACTAAGAACCGAACCAGACCGGACACAAATCGCGCAACGCAGAATCCCGCTCGATCAAAGTGAAAGACGGTTTTTCACTAGAAGGCGAACCCGTCCGGTCACCGGCCACTCCGGCTTGTCAGCGTGCGCAGTGGTGCGCCGATGGTACGGGCGCCGAGGCAAAGACCGCCACTCCAGCGCGCTACATGAGCTTGAGATCGTCAGTCGGATCGATCAGCTGCTGCCTTGCGTCAGCTCGACTTGAATTGGTGTGGCTCTTGTTCATCTCTTCCGCGGTCCTTGTGCCCACCTAGCGCATGTGCGCAGTATCCACCTTCACCGCGCCCGTGATGTCGATCGGCGATTGCCGCGCGGCCGTTGAACAGACGAAACCTATAAGCGCGGCTGGACGGCCAGTCAGAAACAGCACGCTGCCGGATTGGCCACCTACCGCAGCTGCAAAGCAGGCCAGTCATCTCTCAATCGACTGGCTCGCCCGTGCCACGTGGGGCAGTTCCGATTGGGATGATCGGCATCGCCGATCGTACGGTTTCTCATAAGTAGATCGGGCGTCGAGTTTGCAGGCGAGTTGCGCAGGCATTCGTTATGGAGCTCTGGGGTTCGGTTGTTGATCGCATGCGAGGCGCACGCATTCACATCGTAGATGGGCTCCATCGAAACAATCTATTTTACGGAGAGTAACGGACATGAAAAAGCGTTGCTCGGGAGGCGACGCCCACCGGAAATCTCTCCAGGTCATGCGCAAGGCGGAAGGTGGAGCGGCGTCCTCCTTCTGATGCCTAGGGTTCATCACTCAATTTCGTCGCTCGCTTCCTGGATCCATCCCGCAGCGTCACGAGCCTGATCATTTGTGCTCGCGACCGGCGGACCCGTTCGGCGCGACCGGCAGACGATCTGCATTCCTCCAAATCCGATGCCGTGCGCGAGCTTCTCAACACTCCGGACGGATTTTCGGCGAAGGTGAGCTATCTCAAACGGTATGCCGCCACGCTTCGCTGCGGACTTAAGGGCGCAATGGATGTCGCCGAAGCCGGATCGTGGGTTGGACCCGAGGGTGCAAAGCGGTCTTGGCGTATGAGATGCATGAACGAACTGCAGCCGCTATCTCGATGACGATACCTTACTGAACCAATCGCGCGACGAGGATTGTCTGGCCAGGAACAACGTTCCGACCTGGTGGCCGCGCGCTCCTTGCCGCGATTTGGCGTGTGCTGGCGTCTTCAACGCAATCGCTGCTGATCGCCTCGAGCCGCTGTCGGCTTCCACCGTAATCGACGGCGGCTGCGCCGGCGGAGATGTAAGCTCGAGCGCAGCGGTCGGACGAATGGCCCACGTCATCGGCATTGACCTCGACGAAGGGAGCTTGTGCTGGCGCGCGAAGAAGCTGCCGCGCGCACCTTAGTCGAGTGCTAATGGGAGCGTCATGCGACGTAAGAATGCTATGCCTATCAGATCATCATGGGAGAGATCCACGTCGCATGACACATGAGACATTACCGGATTCCCCGGACGGCGCCCATCTGAAAAAAACGCTAGAGTTGGTCAAGCTGGTGCTGTTCCGAAGGGCGACAAAGTGCAAACCTTCAAGGCCTGCCGTTCAACGTCGGATACTCGACACGATCACAAACCCGCTGTCAGTTGGTTCCATCAAAGTTTCCTCCTGGCACGTCGATTGAGGGAACATTCCGAACACATCAGCGCACGTCCTGCCATGATCAGGCTAAGCGAACATTTATTCGGGATCGGAGCTACCCTGTTAGCTTACCGGTAAGAGCACCGGGACAAATCTGCCGCCGGTGCAAGGTTTCCCACCTCAACGTCGGATAGCCGACACGATCACAAACCTGCTGCCAGTTGTTTTGATCAATTTTCCTTCTGGCACGTTCGATGCAGGGAATCTTCTGAACACATCAGAAGGATGTCCTCCTATGGTCAGGGTCACTGAAGAATGCTGTTGCCGCACTGGGACCGCGCTTCGGCTGATCCACAACCGGTCAGAAGTGGGCGCATCACCTTGGAGGCGAGCGACTGCGCCCGCTTCACACGCCGAATAAGGTCGGTAAGCATCCGCTGAGCGAGACGCTATCATCGAAGCGGGTGGAAACGTCGATCCCGCGCACGGCCCCCACGTCCCGACATGAGTGTCGATCTCATCACTTGGCTGGATCCCTGGGCCTCACACAGCCGACCACACGAACGCGGGGACAAACGCTAGCGAATCCAGCCGCACCGGCGTCGAGAATGGCCGCGTAGTGCGGAAGCCGAATGACCATGGCCGATGTTCGCCGCGAGCATCGCGTGTTTGGGAAACATCTATAGGAGCAGGACAAGTGGACATCTCTTGCATTGGGGTGGGTGCTGGACCGCCTAATCTCAGCCTTGCGTGTCAGATACACGAGCAGATCGGTCGAGGGGCACTGTTCTTGGATCGGCAGGTCGACTTCCGGTGGCACCCCGGCAGCGCATTGGATTCGCCGGAACCCCAGGTCAACCACCTCAAGGATCTGGTCACGCTGGTGAACCCGCGATCAGCCTACACTTTCGCAAACTATCTATACGAGAACGGGCGTCTATTCCACTTCCTGAACGCACAGTTCGAGGCCGTGCTCAGAGCTGAGTTTGAGCAATACCTGAACTGGGCCTTCCACCGGAACCCGCTTGTCTGCGGCGGCGAGACTGTGCGCGAAATCCGCTTCGAGGGCGAATTTCGGGTGTGGACGGACGACGCAGTTCGTGGCGCCAGAGACCTCGTGATCGGCATCGGCAAGCAGCCGCGGATTCCGTCTCAGTTTCAGGGCTGGACCGGGCGCAACCTGTTCCACTTATCGGATTTACCGCGCATCCATCCTGAGGATTGGAAAAAGGACGTTTGCGTGGTTGGTGGAGGCCAGTTGGGAGCGGAGGTGCTATTACACCTCGTCGGCCTGCCAAAAGAGCGGCGGCCTCGATCGATCACTTGGGTCTCGGAGGGCGAAAACTATCAGCCCATCGACAACAGCCCGTTTACAAACGAGTTGTTCATAGCGTGCTCTTCGGATCGCTTGGCGGCAATGAGCGAGTCGCAGCGCAAACTGTACCTGAGGCGTTTCGTGCTTGCTTCCGACGGCATTTCGGAAGAGACGTTGAGCGCGATTTATCAAGCGCTATACCGGCACGCGTTTTTGGAGCCAAGCCACTGCGAAATCACACTGCGGCCGGGCTGCACCGTCTCGCACTGCGTCAACGCCGGCGCGGGTCACAGGCTGACCCTGCGCCGCGGCAGGAGTGAGCTCGAAGAAGTCACGGCCGACATCGTCATCCTGGCCACCGGTTACGAGAACGCGTTGCCAGACTTCTTGGAGCCGATGGCCTGCCGGCTGGAAAAGAGCGACAACGAATTGGCTATCCGCGAAGATTTTTCCGTGTGCTGGGACGGACCGCCTGAAAGGCGCATCTTCGTACAGAGCGCGACCCTCGGGCAGCGCGGGCTGGCTGATCCAAATCTAGGCCTGCTGGCCTGGCGAGCGCGTCGCATCCTCGACAGCCTTCTGGGACGCGTGCCGCAGGCGAACCGCGAGCATGCCGGCTTCATCAGACCTGCCCCCGTCGACAACTGGCCGCACCCCGTGGCGGAAGAAATGGGCAGCGGGATATGACCTACGGCTACTGATCACCAGCGGGAGGGGCCGAGGAATGCTGTCCGCCTTCGCTGCAGCGAAGAGCGGGGTGGATGCGGCATCCGTGTCCCCGCGAAGCAGCATTCGCGCTGTCCGTCGGCAGCTCGCACTCGACGCTGGGCCTCATCGACAACGGCTTTAGCAGAAAAGCTCAACCGTAACCGGGCGGCACTCAGTCGTTGCACGCGGGAGCCAGTCGCGGAGCTAGCCCCGCCCTTTCGAACGGCGCCGAAATGCTGCTGCTGGAGGAGCCGAGCCATTTGACCGCAGAAGAGAGCCAAGCTGTTCGGTTTCTTACGCAGGAGTGGTTGCGGTGTCCAAAAACTTACAGCCGGCAGAAACTTGTCGGGTCGAAGACAGCTGGCCAACTGGGCCTATGAGGTTTCAAAGGGGTAACCATGGAGTTAACGGGCACTAAGCGTGCTGGCACGGCCTTTGCGGCAATACTCGTGAGGGCTGACCGCATGAGAACACGCAAGCCGGATTGGTTGCCTGCCAACTCGTGTGTTCCGCTCTTGAGAGAGAGAACGACCAGCTAACCCATAAGCGCCAGGAAAGGTGTGGGAATTTGGAGAACGAAACGGTGTTGCGTATTGAGTCCCCCGCTCCGCCAATCAAAGTGGACACTTGGCTGCGTGGCGAACCCATCACGAACTTTCAGCCCGGCAAGGTCTGTCTGGTCGAATTTTGGGCGACTTGGTGCGGACCTTGTGTGGCGGCTATACCCAATCTGATGCAGCTGCAAGAGGAATATCAAGACAGTGGATTCGAGGTCGTCGGAATCGCAACTAGCGAACAGGCTCCAACCGCAGACGAGGCGCGGACCAAGTTGGATGCGTGGCTGACCGAGAGGTTCCTGAATCTGAATTACCGGATTGCGTTCGATTTTACCGGTGAAATGAACAGACTATGGATGCAGGCGAGTTCTTCTCCCGGAATCCCTGAGTCGTTCCTGGTTGATGGCAACGGCCGCATCGCTTTCATCGGACACCCGGCGGAACTCGATGAGGTTTTACCCAAAGTTCTGAACGGCAGCTGGCGCAGCAGCAATGAAGCGAGGGCCGCCGACATAAGGCGGTTCGCTACTAGCCAACGCACAGCGCGCGAACGGGCCCGGACCAAACCGATATACGCCAAACTTAAGCCCGCCACACAGGCCGAGGATTGGCCGGCCGCACTCTCGGCAGTTGAAGAAGGCCTGGCATTGATGCCGGACTATATCGGGTTTCGGCAAACTCAAGCGAATCTTCTGCTTCACAAGCTGCGGGACATGCAGAGCGGCTTGCCAGTCATGCGCCAGTTAGTCGAGGACGCGATCAACAAAAAAAACGAGGCCGTGTCTTGGATGGTCATGGCCCTGAATCAGCTCTTCGATCCCGCGATAGACAACTCCCATCTTCCCCGTGCTGAGCGCTTTGCGATAGGCAACACGCTCTCGGAACAAATCCTGACACTGAATCCCCCGGATGGCGACGGGCGCCTTAAATTCCGTTGCTACCTCCCGGTAGCTCAGTATTACCACGAGAGCGGCAACAACGCTCGCGCGATCGAGTTGATCGAAGCGGCACTGAAATCGCTGGATATTCCGGAGCCAATGCCTGATCACATCAAACAGACACACCATAGCCCCTTGCTTCAAGCCCTGGCCGACTACACGGGTGAGAACGTCTGTTGCGGGGACTTCTGTGTGGCACCGCAATCAAGGCTCCTGAACACTAAAGCGGAGTGGCCTCATGAGCAGAGATTGCAAAAGGCATGACAAGTGGAATCGAACCCTGGTCAATTCGCCCAATGCATGCAGCCCGCTCGCAGCAAGTATGCCCATGCAGCACCGAGGGGATCGTTGCTGTAGGTCAAGGCTGGGGCGTCAACGACCTCCAGAGACGGTTCGCCGCGGACGCGATGTTCGACGAGAATTTAAGCTATCGCGGAGGACGTCACAGTCCAGGACATGTTCAAGGTCGGCCCAAGCACAGCATTACCTGGAACCCGGCCCGGCCAAGCCGGGGGGCGGCCGCGTAAGCGGGCCCGAAGTTGGCGCAGCCGAACGCAGAGCTCGCCCTCTGAGACGACACTGAATTGAGGAAACGATATGTCTCACACCGCGCTTGATCCTGCCCGTCGACCATCGAACGGCTCCTGGCGCTGATCCGAGCTCAGGACAGGCGATGCCAGGGCAAATGACCGAGCTGCTGGTCGGCTTCATCATCACGAAAAACTGCGTCCTTCAGATCCCGATCATTGGCGATTCTGCTGTGTAGGCTCGACATATTTCACACAGCAGCGGGGATTGTGATCGAGGAGCGCTCTTGCGTGACCACATCGCCAACAATGATGAAATCGATCGGGGTTTCGGGGTTTTCACGGGCGGGCAGTTAATCGTTTGAGACGTCCACCGCGTCGTCTTCGAGACTTTCCGGAAACTTGCCCGCACCGGTACGAAACTGGGCGACGATGCGACTGCGGTCATTGCCTGTCCGACGTTGCGAGGATGAAACCGAATTTTCGAGGAAGGCTCATGTCAAATCTGGATGAGATGTTGAAGAAAGTCCGAAAGCTGCAACTGCGCGCGGCGATTGCCAAGACGAACTTGCGCGACCTTGCCGAGGGCCTCCCGAACAAATGGACTGAGATAGCGGAAGTCGCCGAGACAGCGCACGCTGTTTATGCCGAGTTGAATAGTGCCCGGAGAGAGCTCGCCAAAATGAGGACCTTACGATGACGAGCATCACCCGCGACGGCTCCAAATGGGTGCCGGAATATCTGGCCGCTATAGACGAGAAAATCTGTATCGGCTGCGGTCGCTGTTTCAAGGTCTGCTCGCGCGAGGTCATGCATCTTCACGGCGTGGATGACGCGGGTGAAATCCTCGGCATCTGCGACGGGGAAGACGACGACTTCGACGGTGAGCTCAATCGTATGGTCATGGTAGTGGACCATGCCGGCCGCTGCATTGGCTGCGGAGCCTGTGGCCGTGTCTGCCCAAAGAACTGCCAGACGCATGTCGCGGCCGACCAGATTGCAGCATGAGCAGCATCAATGACGGGATAGGAGAACGACTTTGGACCTCATCATCTTTAGTCGACTCGCGGCGGTGGTTGGAGCGGCAACGCTGTGTCCGTTCTCTTCGCTTAGCACGCGATCCGTCTAGCCGTCGTCGCTACGCTGGCCTGTTCGCTACTGCTCCAGAGGGATTATTTCGGCAGCGTGCTCTTTCTGCTCTGGCGGTCCAGTGTGCTTGTCGAGCAGAGGTAAGGGTAGGCCAACGCAGTTCGAACCAGCCGCCACAAGATGACGAGTTGAGGAATGAATGTTCAGATGTATCTCAGCTCGTTCTGACTGCGCTGTGTGTTGACGCTGTGTTGAGGCGTAGTGACAGAGCGGAACTCACGTTCACGCCCAACAAGAGACATCGAATTGATAGGACAAGAATACAGGTGGGCCGGAACTGGCCAGGGGTGGCAACATGCTCGGTGAAGCTGTTTGCGTTCGCCACGCACATAGGAGGCTCGCAGCACGCCGGCACCGGTCGATCGAACGGAGACGCCGGCGATGATGTGAGTCACTTCTACAACGTTCCAGAACATAGCTGGCTCAGCACGAACGCCCATGACCTAGGCTGGAGATAGTTCAGCTTGAATACCTCTGCTGGAGAAAACATGCTGAAAAAGTTCCCACGCTATCCGCTCACCTTTGGCCCAACGCCGATCGAGAAGCTCGACCGCCTCGGCAAACATCTGGGCGGCAAGGTAGAGATCTACGCCAAACGCGAGGACTGCAACTCAGGTCTCGCGTTCGGTGGAAGCAAGCTGCGCAAGCTCGAATACATCGTTCCCGATGCGATCGCGTCAGATGCTGATACGCTGGTCACCGTCGGGGGCGTGCAGTCCAACCACACCCGGATGGTCGCAGCGGTCGCGGCCAAGATCGGCATGAAATGTCTTCTGGTTCAGGAGAGCTGGGTTCCACATGACGATGTCGTCTACGACCGGGTCGGCAACATTCTTTTGAGCCGCATCTTGGGCGCAGAGGTGCGCCTGGTCGACGAGGGCTTTGACATAGGTATCCGCTACAGTTGGGAAGAAGCGCTCCATGATGTCAAGGCAAGGGGCGGCAGACCTTATGCGATACCGGCCGGGGCCTCTGTCCACAAATACGGTGGCCTTGGCTATGTGGGGTTCGCTTACGAGGTGCGCGACCAGGAGAAACAGCTTGGTTTTGCCTTCGACTACATTGTGGTCAGCACTGTCACAGGTTCAACGCATGCCGGCATGATCGTCGGGTTCGCGAAGGACGGTCGACAGCGCAACGTGATCGGTATCGATGCATCCGCCACTCCAGCAAAGAGCAAGGCGCAGGTGCTTAGCATTGCCAAACGTACAGCGATGCTCGTCGAGCTCGAAACGGAACTTGTCGAGGCTGACGTGGTGTTGCTCCAGGACTACGCGTACCCGCGCTATGGCGTTCCGTCCGAGGAAACGAAGGAGGCGATCCGTCTGTGCGCGCGGCTCGAGGGTATGATCACCGATCCGGTCTATGAGGGCAAATCGATGCAAGGGATGATCGACCTCGTCCAGAAAGGTTTCTTTCCAGAGGGGTCGAGGGTCCTTTACGCCCATCTGGGTGGCGCGCCCGCAATCAATGGTTACGGCTACACCTTCCGTAACGGCTGACGGGCGACAGCTCGCGTATGCCGCCCTGCCGTGCCGGACGTGTCCACGACAGTGCCGAACCGGAAAGGCCGGAGCCAATTCCGCGGACGGTCGATGATCTGGTAAATAATTCAGAGCGTTACGCGCAGAGGCTCGCGACCAAATTCCTCCCTGGGCGGTTGGCCGTCGAGAGACACGAGGCCGTTGAGTTCGTGCTCCGCTGCCATTCTGCGACCCAACGACTGTTCACTCCGCGACAAAGTGCGTTCGGTTCATCTCCTGGGTACCTTACCCAGCCCATTGCAATCTGAAGAAAAGCTTTGCGCCCAAGTTGGCACGACTCTTGAAGCTCTGTCGACAGGGGAGGAGCCAGGACTCAGATTCCACCACGCAATTGGGATGCTGGGCTGGAGCAGCTCGCACCAATGAGAACGCAACTGAAGGAGAGATCATGGAATTCTCGCGGATTGCGGCCGAGTTAAGCCTATTCCTCGACACGACTAATGATGTCGCTGAATCCGAACAGTTGTTCGAATTGTTGTCCGCGTTTGCGCTGAATTTCGATTGCCCGTGGATAGCCTATGGCCCCCTTGCACCAGAACAAAAGGTTTTGAAGCCGACCCGACCGGACTCTGCGATGATGTGGAATTACCCTGATGAATGGCAGGAGCGCTACTTAAAGATGGGTTATGCCAAAATAGACCCGCTCATCAAGAAAGGTCGAAAGGGGGTAGGGCCCTTCCGGTGGAGTGAGGTTTATACCCACGAAAGCACGACTGAAAATGAACGCCGCGTCCTGGACGAGGCGGGGACGTTCGGCTTGAAGTCAGGCGTTACCGTTCCATTACATGGTCCCGCTGGCAGCTTTAAGCTTATGTGTTTTGCTAAATCCTCGGACGGCGAATTGGAAAATAGAGCGATCACCTATCTGCAAATTGCCGCAGTACAGTTTCATCTGAGGGTTGCGAAGCTCGGAACGCAGAGGTCATCGGAGCACGCCTATAAGATCTCTGATAGGGAAAGAGAGTGCATTCATTGGATATCGAAAGGAAAAACGTCAGGGGAAATAGGGACGATATTAGGACGGTCCCAAAACACGGTTGATTTCCATGTGAAAAACGTGATGCGGAAGTTGGACACGACCCGCAGAACGGCACTTGCTGCGAAAGCTGTGGAACTTGGGATTATCGAACCATAGAAAGGAAGATTCGGCGAGCTCGGTGCGCGGCCTGTCGTGGAGCTCGAGCCTCGTCATACGCGGCGCCGATGGCTGCCGCAACCTCCAAATCCATCACTCGCTCGCCGAGAAGGCCTATCATGTCGCGCAAGAGACCGGCCAAGAGCGCACGCAGGTTCCTCATGCCATCGGTCGTCGATGATTCCTTTAAGACCCGCAACCGAGCTTTGCCGGGGAACATCGATGACCGGATGACCGCCGCAATGCCGCTCGCTGCGGCACTGTTGAGGGCGCTCGCGAGCGGCTTCGCGATCGCCGCGCTCCACAGCCTGTGGTGACGTGCTCCAGCGGTCGGACGACTCCTATGATTTGGTCGGCCGAATTCTCGCAGGGGCGATGGGGCTGATCCGTCAACTACCCGATGCCGTAGTATCGGTGCTTGTCCGGAAAATCTATATGTTGTCCACCGCATTCACCCTAGGTATCAGCTCTGGAGCAACGCAATAATGGGGTATTTTTAAGAGAGATAGCCACACCAATTAGAATTCCCGCGAAGTACCGGCCCAAAAAAGTCAATCCGACGATTCTGGTGTCAATGTGACATGAAGAACATTCACCACGAGCAGAAAGTTTTATCACTCTCCCCGTGAATGATCTCCGTGCAGAGGACCTAAAGATGAACATCAACGCGTTCACGGCTCATGAATCCAATGTTCGCCGATATTGCCGGGCCTTTCCCACAGTCTTTACGAAGGCACTGGGGGCGACGATCTGGGACGAGACCGGCAAGCCTCACATCGATTTCCTTGTGGGTTCCGGCGCGCTCAACTACGGACACAACAACCCGAATATTATGGCACCAGCAATCGAATATCTTATCGGTGAGAACATTGTGCTGTCGCTTGATATGCATACGGTGGCTAAGCGTGACTTCATTGAAGCCTTTGTGGATTCGATCCTGAAACCCAGGGGGCTTTCCTACAAGATACAGTTTCCTGGGCCGACGGGCACAAACGCCAACGAAGCGGCGCTGGCCCTTGCGCGAAAGTATACCGGCCGCTCGAGCGTCATGGCATTCACAAATGCGTTCCACGGTATGTCGCTCGGCTCGCTAGCGATCTCGGGGTCGGCGTCCACCAGAGAGCTGGGAGGCGTTGCGCGCCACGATGTGATCCGTATCCCATTTGACGGCTATCCGAGCCAAGCGTTCGATTCCGCCAATTACATTGATTGCGTTTTGAGCGACCCAGGGAGCGGCATAGAAAAGCCAGCCGCAATCATTCTGGAGACCATCCAGGCAGAAGGGGGCATGAACGCCGCATCCGCGGCTTGGCTCATAGAAATTCAGCGCATTTGCCGCAAGCATGGCATTGTTTTTATCGTCGACGATATCCAGGCGGGTGCGGGCCGAACAGGCGATTTCTTCTCCTTCGAGTTCGCCAAAATCGAACCCGACATCGTGTGCCTTTCCAAGTCACTGAGCGGTTCAGGGAGTCCGTTCTCCATTGTCCTTATTCGCCCCGACATGGACATATGGAAACCCGGAGAACATAGCGGGACCTTCAGAGGCAATAATTTCGCCTTCGTGACGGCAGGGGCCATGTCCAAAATGTGGTCGGACAGCCGGTTTACTGCAGGCGTGGAACAGACAGCGGCCAAACTGCAGGGGCACCTTGACCGCCTCGTCGCGAAATTTCCCAGATACATTGAACAAAAACGGGGCCGCGGTCTGATGGCTGGCCTCAAGTTCCGTTCACCGGCCCTGGTCGGCAGCGTGCACGATGTCGCGTTCGAGAATGGCCTGCTTATCGAATCCTCAGGGCCAAATCGCGACGTGATCAAAGTCCTCCCGCCGATAACCATCACCGATGTCGAACTTGATAACGGCGTCGCCATTCTTGACCACGCACTACAGGAGCAAGACAATGCGTAATCAGATTCCTCAACCGCCCGCCATCTCTCCTGTTTCGATCAGACACCGGACCGGCTCGATCAGCACTGCTGACATCATCTCGGTCCTGAAAGGCGAGACGACCGCTCTGCACATCAAGCAGGCTTTCAGCACTGAAGTAGCCGAGGAGATCAGCGCGAACTTCAGTGCCAGTACCGGTCTCAAGCAGCGAAAGGATGGAGTGCCAGGACAGTATGTTGGCGCATCCCACTACAGGAAGGATGCAGCCACCTATTTCGCAGAGGCCGAAAATGCGCGGCCGCACGTCGAGGCCCTGTTTAAGAATTTGGTTGACCCGGTCCGAGCAATATTCAGCGCATTGAAGCGCGAGCTTCACAACCAGGGCATCGAACTGCGACTGGCCCGTTCAGAACACGGTCAGGCCAATGTTTGTCGTGCCATCAACTGGTCTGGCAGCGGCGCATTTTCATTGGACCCCCACGACGACGTCGCTCAAGTCTTATGTGCTGGCAATGGTTATGAGCTTTCTTCCGTGGCGCACAACACTGTCGCAGCATTTAACTTCTATCCGAGCATGCCCGAGGAAGGCGGCAATCTGAGGCTCTGGAGCCATAAGCCGACAGTTGCCGACCGAAAGTCGCAGGGCGTGGAAACCACCGGCTATCCCTACTCGGCAGCCTATCTCGAGGCCGTTCCTTGCCGCGAGATCCAGCTCAAGGCCGGGGATATCGCTTTGATCGATGGCGGCTTCGTTCACGGGGTTACCGGTCAACCAGGCAACGGAAAGCGTCGCTTGTTGCTGAACAGCTTTTTCGGGTTTGCGCGGCCGGATCTTGTTCTCTGGTGGACCTGACTTTGGAGGACCGACCTTTAATGCGGATGGATTGCGCATCTATCAGCGTCGATGCGCAGTCGACTGCTGCTGACCTTCGACTTACGCCCGCCCGCCACCGGATCGCCCGCAACGGATGATTGCGCCGCACCCGCGCCTCAAGGTCAACATAGCTAAACAGTTCGCCAGCTCGATCGTCGCCGCCGCGCACGTCACTTCCGAATCCCTTCGGAACCAGTGAATTACCGCTGCGATCCGGTGGCGAGTGCCTTTTCAACAGCTTGCTAGAGAAATACCCAAACATCGGGGTTGCAGTCATGCTGGAAAACCGGTGCGGTTATGTCAGTCGCCCATGCCAACAACGCCGCCGATAGCGCTGCCGCAAAGGCGGGTACTGACTGTCAAGGTATCGCTATCCCAAGCGTTGCAACAGATTCGTCAAACAAGTTTACAGACTCTTTGCGAATGCAAGTCGCTGACCATGGTAAGTTCGCTTTAAGTCCGAGATTGGCCGTAGCTAATCGTCAACTCAATGGTTTGGAATGCGTGAACATAGAACCTGCAGCTTTGATCGCAAGACGCACCAGAGAGGCCCTTTAATTGATATCGACATTTTCGAAGCTCATGAGTCTAACGTTCGTCGCTATTGCCGGTCGTTTCCAACCGTCTTTACGAAGGCCCTCGGAGCGACAATCTGGGACGAGGCCGGTAAGCCATTTCTCGATTTCCTTGTAGGGTCCGGCGCACTCAACTAGGGACCCAACTATCCTTGCGCCAGCAATTGAATATCTCGTCGGTGAAAACATTCCTCTCTCGCTTGATATGTATACTGCGGCAAACGTATCCGGGCAAAGACAACGAGGACGCGCTACCGTGCAGCAAGAAGGGGTGGGTAACTACCGAACAGGCGCATATCCCTATTTCACATTCATCAAAATCGCGTTGCAAAAGGTATGCATGATTGCTGTAAGCTATAATGTTTACTCAGAATATGTGACGTATAATTGTGTAAGAGACTGTCGAGAGTTCGAGTTCAGGAAAATTCTATGTCATTTGATTTAGACAACTTTTTCTGGTTCGATGCGGGGACTTTGGCCGGAAAGGGTTCGGCCACGCTCGTTCGCCTCCGCTCGTGGAGCAGTGCTGCTATATCACGGAGGCGGTCTGCAAAGTAAATCATTCCACCCTTCATCGCTGAGATCCGGCAGGGAACTGTCGATCTGTTCGCTGGCAAACAATCACCAGGGAGAACTACAATGTTTCGCAATAATTTGAATTCGGACCTCGTCCAGTTGCAAAAGATCGACCCGCTGGCCTTCAAGGCGATCGAGCCCGGAATAGCTAGAGAGTCATCCGCCTGCCTTACAAATCTGGCGAATCTCTCGCGCAATGAGTTCACCTCGGAAGGGCGTGGGGCGGATTACCTCGATAGCATCCAACTGTCGCTGCTGGCACGATCGGAGGGTGTGATGGATCTTCTGGGCAAGATGCACCCCAATGGTTGCGACGGACTTTGTTCATCAATGATCATCTGCGATCTTCTCGCCGGTGACGGCTACGTGAACAAGGTAGCCCATCAGATCTTGGGTGCGGCGCGCTGCCCGACGTTCATCAACTCTGACATCTCTCAGTTCATGGTGGACCGTTGCATCCGCGACGGCCTTTTCGCAATCTGGCAAAGCGCGACCGATCCGTTCTGGATTAAAGACGGGTCGGTGGACGGTGTGCTGATGGCTTACGGCACGCACCACATCCCGCACGCTCAACGCACCACCGCTGTCCAAGCGGCTGCGCGAATTCTTCGGCCCGGTGGCGTCTTCGTTCTTCATGACTTCGAAGAGGGTTCAGCCACCGCCCGCTGGTTCGCTGACGTAGTGTCAACTCATTCGGTGACGCCACACGACTATCCTCATTTCACCGCGGGCGAGGTTCTTGATCTGTTCGCTGCTGCGCAGTTCGATGAGGTGACTGTGCAGCGAATTACAGACCCATTCGTCTTCCAGGCAGAAGACGAGGAGAGCGTTCTCCAATCGCTGGCCAAATACGTCGTGAAGATGTACGGGCTAGAGAAGCTCCGCAACGATACGCAGCGTGTGCTCGCGCTTCTTGATGAGTATTTCGGGCTCGCCGTGACGGGAACCTCTCGCGGTGGCTTCGAAGCGCGCATAGCGCGCAACGCTTTGGTCGGCAGTGGGCGACGGGTGTGAAATTATCACTGGGTCGACCAAGGTCGATTTCTGCTTCACCCTGCCGTGTGTCATCTGCTTTGAATTCTCGAATTGCTACCGCTCAATTAGAGTTGTCTAGCCCAACAGTATGAAACGTATCAACATCGGACACAGCGAGATATCTGAACAGGCGATTGGCTTTCACTCAGTCCGATCGATAGACGAGGTTTCTGGCGAGGCGCCGGAACTTGCATGTCGTGCCATGGTATCTAAGAGAGGGCTCGTCAATCGCCTTGATCATAGCCGCGCATCTTGATCGCCTGCCGATCTTAGAGTCGATTGGTGCCCTCGCAACCGATCTGCCCTCGCAACTGAGAAGCCAATGCCACGGCACCTACTCCAAGCACCTATCGAACTAGAGGATGTACCCGGATACCGTTGGAAGGATGGGCTTCTTGGGCCGGATGAGCCTAACCCGGTTGGGCATGTTTGCCCGACAGGATCATCGCCGTTTCTTCTGCTCTGCGATCATGCTGGTCGGCTGATCCCTAAGTCGCTCGGGTCTCTTGGCGTCTCTCCAGCCGATCTCATACGTCATATTGCTTACGACATCGGTGCTCTCGGCGTCAGTAGACGGGTGTCCGAACGACTCGACGCCGAGTTGATCTACCAGCGCTACTCCCGGCTTATCGTTGACTGCAATCGTCCACCCCACAACCCGACAGCATTTGTCACGATGACCGACGGAACGACTATCGCGGGGAATCTGGATCTAACTGTACCGGCTGCTGCCATGCGCCTGTCTGAGATCTTTCATCCCTACCAAGCGAGGATCGAGCATGTGGTTCGGACCCGTCTTGCCGCGAAACGTCCAACGGTGATCTTGACCGTCCACAGTTTCACCCCTTGGCACACCGACTACCCGACGCCGCGCCCTTGGCACCTAGGCCTTCTTTTCAACGAAGATCGCCGCCTGGCAGACGCGCTGGCCGAAGAATTCAAGATGGCGGGCGATCTCGACATTGGCTTCAATCAGCCTTACGCGCTGGAAAATGAGTCGGATTATGCAGTCCCCGTCTACGCGGAACATCGAGGTCTGCTCGGAATCGAGTTGGAAATTAGGCAGGATATGATCACGGAACCGGCCGATCAGATCAAATGGGGTGATCGGTT
This sequence comes from Mesorhizobium sp. B2-5-11, assembly GCF_006440835.1. Lineage (NCBI taxonomy): Bacteria > Pseudomonadati > Pseudomonadota > Alphaproteobacteria > Hyphomicrobiales > Phyllobacteriaceae > Mesorhizobium > Mesorhizobium sp. B2-5-11. The sequence goes on along the minus strand of NZ_VFUK01000014.1, from coordinate 861 downwards.
AGCGGAAGCACTGAGAGCTGCGCTTAGACGCATCGCTCCTGAATTTGTCTGAAAGGAACGCACGGCCCGAGCCAGCACTCTCGGAATGAAAATCCCCGCGTGGTGATGATTGGCAATCAGGGCTTGTCGGTTGTAATAAAATGCGCGGACGCTCGTTTCCGGTGGAACGCGTAGCGGCCTATTCGGCAGATTTGCAACCTGAGCGGGCCCGTTACCTTAACCACTGTGCGGAATTCGGGCCGACTCCCGCTTCGCTGACGATAAGGCGCATCGAGCTTGAACACAGTAAGGGGTGGTGATCAACGGTGCCGGCGGTCGGCGTCACTGGTCGGTGGATGACAAGGCGCGGATCATCGCGGAGACGCTGGAGCCGAACGCAATCATTTCCTAGGCCGCCCGTCGGTATCGCCTTAGGCCGCAGCAGGTCTTCGCCTGGCGCCGCGAAGCGCGCAAAAAGGCCACTTCGGTGCAGCAAGATTCTCCTGCCTTTGTGCCGACGGTGTTGGCGGCGGCGGAACCTGTAGTCAGCCGTTCACCGAAGCAGCGGAAACGGCAAGCCACCCGAGATGCCGGTATGATCGAGCTTGAGATCGACGGCATCGTCATGCGCGTCGGCCGGGGCGCCGATATCAAGACGGTGGCCGCAGTAATCCGCGCGCTGAAGGCGGACCTCGTGATCGGGCCGACGGGGGCGGTCAAGGTGATGGTCGCGACGAAGCCAGTGGACTTCCGCAAGGGCGCCGAGGGTTTGGCCGCGCTGGTGCGCGAGACGATGGGCGCCGATCCGTTCTTATGCATCGGGTGAGATTTTGTGGCGGAGCCGTCCTGGCGCCAGCCGAGGTCTGCCAAATCTGGAATCCT
>NZ_VFUK01000013.1:0-135211 GCF_006440835.1 Mesorhizobium sp. B2-5-11 | reverse complement strand
CTTCGTCGCCAGCGGCGCACCGCCCTCGTTCGTGAGGCGTATATAGTCGCCACCCCGACAAACTGTCAACACCGATCTCAGATGTTTTTGAATTTTTTGCGACAGAAATTTCAGGCCCGATTTGTCGATAGACGGCTGCCGTTGGGGAACAGGACGTCAAGGAGTATCCAGCCACGGAGGAGCCCTATTGCCGCCGCATTGCCGTTCGACACCAGAACCAACAAAGCGGGCGCAGCGCAGCGGCGCAGTGCCTCTTTTGAGAGCCTCATATAGAGGTGTGCGATGAGCCCTCGAGAGAGGGAAACGCCGCCCTCATTGCAGAGCGCTCTATAAGAGAAGCGCGCGAGGGGAATTCGACCGGGGCCCGAGGCTTCGTTGACTTAACCTGCCGTGACAGGCAAATGTCATGGCCACAACAAAAGCGACAAGCCGTTCCGCCCGGGGAAAAAGCAGCCTTTCTGGATGCCAGATACGGAAGATGTCATAGCCGAACTCGGCAACGAGCCGCCGCTTATTGCGGACGGCCGCAGTGGTCCCCCCGACCGGCGCGAGGTTTCCGCGCGCTGGCTGTCGGGGACATTTTTGACCGGCGTGACCTCAAGCGTGCTGATGGGCGTAGCGCTGTTCGCCGCCCTCGACGGGCGCCAGCAACTGGCGACGCCACCCGAGATCGCCGAACTGATCGGCCTTGCCGGCAATGGCGATTCGGGCGAGATGGCCAAGACCACCAGGCTGGTGGCGCCGCGCCAGATCGCCAAGGCCAAGGACCGTCGACGCATGGAAGTGTCGATGGTCACCAAGGTCGGCGACCGCGATGTCATCCACACCATGCCTTTCGTGCAGATCAAGATGGCGCTGGCGGCCGGCCATACCACCAACCGGCCCTACCCGCCCTTCGATCCGATGCAGGTGTTCGGCGACGACGGTGACGACGCATCGGCGCAACCGGCGACGGCCGCCGCTACGCCGGGCCAGATCTACGGCACCAAGGTCGAAAGCGAAATGAGCCTGAAGACCGTCGACTTCCCCATTGAAACGGCTTCCTTCGATGAAAAGAGCGACCTTTCCGCCGATGAGGTGGAAAAGGTAGTGCGCGAGGCCGGCACCGATCTCAGCGACGGCGCCGTCCAAGTCGCTTCGCTCCACTATGTCGACCCGCAGCGATTTGGCGAGGCCTTTGCCGAGAGCATGGCCGGCTCCTACGACGTCAGGATCGTGCCGGAGAACGTTTCGGTCGCGCCACGTGCCAACGCCGATGACCAGGCACCGGCCTTCGCCGAGGAAATCATCCCTTTCACCAAGGATCTCGCCATCACGGAAGCCTTCGCAGATTCGGGCTATACGGGCGAGGACGCCGCCGGCATGGCCGAGGCGATCACCAAGCTCTTGAACGCCCCGGCGCTCAAGGCTGGAACCGTGCTGCGTGTTGGTCTCGAGGTCCATGGCGACGCCGCCAAGGTCGTGCGCACCAGCGTCTACGATCGGACCCAGCATATCGTCACCATCGCGCTCGACGATCGCGGCCAGTATGTGCCGGCGCAGGAACCGGAGCCCAATCCGGAGTTGCTGACGGCGTTCGATGATTCGTCGGCGCCAGTGGTGGTGCGCGGCAACCTGCCCAACGTCTATGACGGCATCTACCGCGCCGCCTATTCCTACGGCATGTCCAAGGCCATGACGCAGCGGCTCATCAAGCTGTTGGCTTCCGATGTCGACTTCCAGTCCCGCCTCAATCCGGCCGACCGTCTCGAAGTGCTGTTCTCGCAGCCCGACGGCGACGACCAGACCTCGGACAATTCCGAACTGCTTTACGTCTCGGCGACCTTCGGCGGGCAGACGCGCAATTTCTACCGCTTCCAGATGCAGGACGGCAGCACGGATTATTTCGACGAGGACGGCTCGAGCGCCCAGCAGTTCCTGCTGCGCAATCCGTTGCCGGCCGGAAAGTTCCGCTCCGGCTTTGGCGCGCGCAGGCACCCGATCCTCGGCTATGTCCGCATGCATACCGGCGTCGACTGGGCAGCCCCCATCGGCACGCCGATCATCGCCGCGGGCAATGGCGTCATCGAGAAGGTCGGCTGGGCCGGCGGCTATGGCAAGCAGATCATCATTCGCCATGCCAACGGCTATGAGACCTCCTACAATCACCAGAGCGCTTTTGCCAAAGGCATCGAACCGGGCGTTCACGTCCGCCAAGGCCAGACCATCGGCTATCTCGGCCAGACCGGCCTCGCCACCGGCCCGCATCTTCACTACGAGCTGATCGTCAATGGCACCAAGGTCGATCCGATGCGCGTCCGCCTGCCCGTCGGCAAGGTGTTGAAGGGCGAGGACCTTGTCGCCTTCAAGCGTGAACGCGAGCGCATCGACGACCTGCTGAAGCAGGAAGACAGTGATTCGCTGAAGGTCGCGAGCGCCAAGATCGAAGGATAGTTCCTTCGATCCACCCGTCAGTCGCGAGGGTTTTCGGCGGGCCGGCGCCATGGCAATGATTCGCCTGAAATCGTCATCCAGGCGATGACAGCCGAAAGCAGGCAAAGCAGCGCCGTTACAAAGGAAACAACCGAGAATGCGGCGTCGCTGGCGGCAAGCCGTGCGGCGTCGACAGCCGGGGCCAGTCCGGTCGTCGCCGGTTCACCGAACCCCGGCACGCCGGGCAAGGCGCTGCCATCCAGGGCCTTCGCGTAGACCCAGGCGGCAAGCGACCCCATAGCCGCAACCGCAATCAGGCCGCCTATGCGCGAGACGGCATTGTTGATACCGGAGGCCGCGCCCGTATCCTTGTCTTCCACCGCCGTCATGATCGCGGTCGACAGCGGCGACACCACCAGCGCCATGCCGAACCCCATCAGCGCCATCAGCGGAAATGTTCCGGTCCAGAAATTGTGGATACCGGCATGCGTCAACAAGCCAAGCCCGGCGAAGGCGAAGGCAACCACCAGACTGCCGCTGGCGATCGGAAAACGCGGTCCGATCCGGTCGGACCACTGGCCGACAGGCCCAGACAGCAGTGCGATCAATGCAGACAGCGGCAGGAAGATGAAGCCGACCTCGGCCGTGCTCAGCCCCCAGCCGGCGATCAAAAGCATGGGCAGGTAGAAAAGATTGGCCGACAGCGCGAAATAGAGAAAGAAGGTCGCGAGATTGGCGCCGGCGAAGGCGCCGATGCGAAACAGATTGAGATCGATCATCGGCTCGCGCTGCCGGCGCTCGTAGAAAATGAAGACAAAAAGCAGGACCACGCCGGCAACGATTGCCGAACCCGACATGAATCCGGCAGCCTCCGCGTTCATCGCCGTCAGCCCGTAGGCCAGCAACCCGAAGGCCAGTGTCGCCAGCGCCGCGCCGCCAAGATCGAGGCTGCGCTTTTCGGTCGGCCGATCCGCCGGGATCTTGGCGAGCAGCAGGTAGATCGAAACCAGCCCAAGCGGCAGGTTGATGGCAAATATCGCACGCCAGATTCCATTGCCAAGGGTCGACAACACGAAACCGCCCAGCACCGGACCGAGTGCCGTGGTCAGCGCCGAAGCGGCGGCCCAGATGCCGATTGCGCGGCCGCGCTCCTTTTTCGGATAGGCCTTGGCGATGATGGCAAGGCTTCCCGGCACCATGATCGCAGCGCCGACGCCCTGGATTGCACGAAACGCGATCAGCACCGCCGGATTGGGCGCCAGCGCGCAGGCCAATGAAGCGGCGATGAACAGCGCGATGCCGGCGACGAAGGCGCGGCGCAGGCCGAAGCGGTCGCCCGCAGCACCGCCGGCAAGGATGAGCGCCGAAAGCGTCAGCCCATAGGCATTGGATATCCACTGCGCTTGCGCCAGGCTGGCGCCGAGATCGACGCGGATTGCCGGCGTGGCGATGGCAAGGATCGAACCGTCGATGAAACCAAGCGCTGAAGCCAGGATCGCGGCGATCAGCACATAGCGCCGCTGCGACTGCGGGCAGAACGTACCGTTGGCGGTCGGCGGCGGGACGGCAGCGGCTTTGCTCGGTGAATGCATGCAACCTGCATAAACCCGCGGCGCGCCTGCAACAACCAGCCAGCGGTCCCGGTCGTTGAAACCAGCTGCGCAGCCACCTGGCCGCATTGGCAGGTGCCGGCCCACGCAGGTGCAAACAAGCGCCGGCATGCTAAGCTTTCACGCGGCATCGGACGGAGCCGATCAGACAGGGGAGAAAATCGATGAAGCGACCGCTCGAACCATCCCAGTCCGGGCTCCACCGCGTCGTCGGGCTGACCGACGGCGTCTTCGCCATCGCGCTGACCCTGATCGTTCTGGAGATTCGTGTACCGACGCACGAGGCGATCCATTCCGAAGGCGATCTCCTCGACGCCGTCCTGGCGTTGGCGCCGCGCTTCCTGACCTATGCGCTTTCCTTCCTGACGCTGACCATCTTCTGGTTCGGCCAGCAGGCGCAGCATGGGTTGATCACCAGATCCGACAGGCGGCTGGCAACGCTCAATTTGTGCTTTCTCGCCTTTATCGCCCTGCTGCCGTTCTCGACCGATCTTCTGGCCGACTTCCTCGAATTCAGAACCGCGGTCGCCGTCTATTGGCTCAATCTGCTGATGCTCGGCGTCACCCTGATCGCCAGCTGGCGCTATGCGGAGAAAAATGGCCTTCTGGCGGATGATGTCGACGTCGAAACGAAACGCACGGTCTACCTGCGCATCGTCAAGGCGCAGCTTCTGTGGGCGGTCGGCGCCCTGCTCTGTCTGGTCACCCCGCTGCTCAGCGTCGGCTTCATTCTCATGGTGCAGCTGATTTATGCCGCGACACCGAGCGCGAAATGGTTGCGCAGGATGATCGGGTAGAGCAATTCCAGGAAAAACGTGGCGGTTTCCCGGGAAAAGCGCGCAGCGCCGGAGCGGCTCGGAAGTCCATCGAACACTGAACCGCTCTAACCAGCGACGAACGCCGCATCGTCTCAGTCGACGAATTCCACCGTCACGCCGGGCGAAACCAGCTTGGCCAGCTCGCGGGCATCCCAATTGGTTAGTCGCACGCAACCATGGCTTTCGGTCTTGCCGATCTTCGAGGGATCCGGCGTGCCATGGATGCCGTAGGTCGGCTTGTCCAACGCGATCCACACCGAGCCGACAGGGCCATTCGGGCCGGGCGGAATGGTCAGGACCTTATTGTTCTCGCCCTGTTTGAAATTGATGTTGGGGTTGTAGGTGTAGTTCGGATCGAGCGCGACACGGGACACGGCATGAATGCCGGACGGCGACGGCGTGTCGGACGAGCCGATGGTGGCGGGATAGGCCGCGACCAGCTTGCCCGCCGTATCATAGGCAAAGACCTCTTTCTTGCCCTTGTCGGCGACGATACGAGCCACCGGCGACGACACCAGTCTGCCGAAATTGGCAACCTTGATGATCGTTCCGGGACGGTTGAAATTGGCCTCCGGGTTGAGCGCCTTGAGATAGTTCTCGTCCATGTGGAAGCGCTCGGCAAGCGCTTCCGTGACCGACGTATAGCCCATGCGGTCGAGCTGCGCCTTCTGGCTGTAATCTTCCGGGATCGACGCAACATAGGGACCGGCCGCATCCTCCGGCGTGATCGTGTAGTTGGCCAAGGCATCGCCGCCCGATTGTGCAAGGGCCGCCTGGATGCCGACGGCGTCGGTCGATCGCAGATTGCTGCCGGTGATCTGGTTGTAGGCAGCCAGCGCCTTGTCGACATTCGAACCGAAGCGCCCGTCGATGACGCCAGGCGAAGCGCCGCCGCGATCAAGCAGCACCTGCAGAGCCGCGACATCCTGGCGTGCTCCGAGCGAAAGCGACGGGTCGACCACAGTCTTGCCGCCTGCTTTCGGCGGTAATCCCGCCTCGTCTGCGGGCGCCGGCTGCGCGGCGGGAGCCGTGGGCTCGACCGGCTCTATCGAGGCCTCGTTCAGCGGCTGGCGCTTGATGGAGGGCGGCGTTGCCGGCTGGGGCGCTTCCGGATAGTTGTCGTCGTAGACGCCGTCGCCGCCGGGGGCCGGCGGGTAGGCCTCGACGGAATTGTCGCCATAGGGATCATATTCCTGGACGGGCGGCGCGATGACCCGGCCTTCGTCTTCCATCTGCCTGCGGCGGAAGCGTGCCATGTCTTCCGGATCGTCGAGATAGTAGCGGTCGTCGTCGGCGGGAACGCGGCCGAGTTCGCGCAGCCGTGTCTCGCGGCGCAGCGCGCGTCGGTCGAGCCTGGTCTGCGGCGGTTGGATGGCGACGACCTTGCCCGTGTCCGCATCGACGATGACGCGGTTCCCCCTGGCGTCGTAATAGATGTCGAGATTGCCGTCCTGGGCCAGCAGGATGCCGCCGTCAGCGGGGCGGACGACCCGCGGCGAAGCGTCCTCAGTCGGCGCGGCGAACGCGCTTGAAAACGCCAGTCCGGCCGCAAGTGCCGAAAGGGTGAAGATCGTCCGCAACATCGTGGGCAAACTCTCCGGTCCGTAATTGCCGTCGCAGGCGGCTTTCGCGCGTAGCGAATCCTTCGCCAGCGAACCACCGCCCGACCATAAGGTTCCAATATGAACCGGGCATGAAGATGGCGGTTTTCCGGCGCCTCGACGAATATCAGCTAAATGCATATCGTCCAAAAGCGGCCCGGTTTGGGGCGAACGACATGCATAGAACCAAGAGCTAAAGCGCGTCGCCTGAATCCGTCGAGCGTGACGCGCTTTAGCCTCAGGCAAGTCCCAGTTCCTTTCGCGCCTGCTTCGTCAACTTCAGGGCGACAAGACGATGGCTCTCGCGCAGGTAGTCCTTCAGCGCGCCATCATCCATGCTCTGGCTTGTCTGGCGCTGGATCCATTTCATGCCGCGCGAGGCAAGATAGGGTGCGGGCCGCAAGCCCGGCTGCTCCTTCAGCACATCATAGGCAATGTCGGAGCATTTGAAGGTGATGAAAGGGTCGCGGCCCTCGCTCCAGCCGCCGATGGCAAAGACCTTGGCGCCGACCTTCCAGACATGGGCGCCGCCCCACTGGACGACATGCGATGTGGCGGGCAGCGAGGCGCAGAAGCCGTTATAGTCGTCCAGCGTCATGCGTGCTCCTGCCGAAAGACGCGAAAAAGCCGCGCGCCCGTCCTGGGCGCGCGGCGTTCAATCAGGCTGCCGCTTCGGTCGCGACGACCGTCGGCTTCGAACGGAAATTCAGCCGGTCGGAGCCGGCGGTCACCTTGACGGTCGAGCCGTCGAGGATCTCGCCGAGCAGGATCTTCTCCGCCAGCGGATCCTGCAGGTCTTTCTGCATCACCCGCTTCAACGGCCGCGCGCCATAGGCGGGGTCGTAACCCTTGGATGCCAGCCAGTCGATCGCCTCCTGGTCCAGCGACAGCGTGATCTTGCGGTCGACCAGCAGGTTTTCCAGCCGCTTGAGCTGGATTTCGACGATGCGGCCCATATCCTGCCGGCGCAGCCGATGGAACAGGATCACCTCGTCGACGCGGTTGAGGAACTCCGGCCGGAACGACGCCTTGACGACGTTCATCACCTCGTCGCGAACCTGGTCGACATCCTGGTCCTCGCCGAGATTGACCAGGTATTCGGCGCCGAGGTTCGACGTCATGATGATCAGCGTGTTGCGGAAGTCGACCGTGCGGCCCTGCCCATCGGTGAGCCGGCCGTCGTCGAGCACCTGCAGGAGCACGTTGAACACGTCGGGATGCGCTTTCTCGATCTCGTCGAACAGCACGACCTGATAGGGCCGGCGCCGCACCGCTTCGGTTAGCGCGCCGCCTTCCTCATAACCGACATAGCCGGGAGGCGCGCCGATCAATCGGGCAACCGAATGCTTCTCCATGAACTCCGACATGTCGATGCGCACCATCGCGCTCTCGTCGTCGAACAGGAAGTTCGCCAGCGCCTTGGTCAGTTCGGTCTTGCCGACGCCGGTCGGGCCGAGGAACATGAACGAGCCGATCGGCCGGTTCGGATCCTGCAGGCCGGCGCGAGCGCGCCGCACTGCCTTGGAAACAGCTTGCACCGCCTCGCCCTGGCCGACGACGCGCTTGCCGATCTCGTCTTCCATGCGCAACAGCTTGTCGCGCTCGCCTTCCAGCATCTTGTCGACCGGAATTCCGGTCCAGCGCGAGACGATGTGGGCGACATGATCGGGCGTGACCACTTCCTCGACCATGCCAGCCTTGCCGTCCTGGGCCTCGGCTTCCTTCAGCTTCTTTTCCAGTTCCGGGATCTTGCCATAGGCAAGCTCGCCGGCGCGCTGGAACTCGCCCTTGCGCTGGGCGATGGCCAGTTCGTTGCGCGCCTCGTCAAGTTGCTTCTTGAGATCGGCGGCGAGCCCGAGCTTCTGCTTCTCTGCCTGCCATTTCGAGGTCATCTCGGTCGATTCCTCCTCGAGGCTGGCGAGGTCCTTCTCGAGCCGGGCAAGCCTGTCCTTCGAAGCCTCGTCCTTCTCGACCTTCAGCGCTTCGCGCTCGATCTTGAGCTGCATGATGCGGCGGTCGATCTCGTCCAGCGCTTCGGGCTTGGAGTCGACCTGCATGCGAAGCCTCGAAGCGGCTTCGTCGACGAGGTCGATCGCCTTGTCCGGCAGGAACCGGTCGGCGATGTAGCGGTTGGACAGCGTCGCCGCCGCGACCAGCGCCGAATCGGAAATGCGCACCTTGTGGTGCTGTTCGTATTTCTCCTTCAGGCCGCGCAGGATGGAGACCGTGTCCTCCACCGTCGGCTCCTCGACGAAGACCGGCTGGAAGCGGCGGGCGAGTGCGGCATCCTTCTCCACATGCTTGCGGTATTCGTCGAGCGTGGTGGCGCCGACGCAGTGCAGTTCGCCGCGCGCCAGCGCCGGCTTCAGAAGGTTGGACGCATCCATGGCGCCGTCCGCCTTGCCGGCGCCGACCAGGGTGTGCATCTCGTCGATGAACAGGATGATCCCGCCGGCAGCGGCAGTGACCTCGGAAAGCACGGCCTTCAGCCGCTCCTCGAACTCACCGCGATATTTGGCGCCGGCGATCAGCGCGCCCATGTCGAGCGCCATCAGCTGCTTGTCCTTCAGCGATTCCGGCACGTCGCCATTGACGATACGCAGCGCCAGGCCTTCTGCAATCGCCGTCTTGCCGACGCCCGGCTCGCCGATCAGCACCGGATTGTTCTTGGTGCGGCGCGACAGCACCTGGATGGTGCGGCGGATCTCGTCGTCGCGGCCGATGACCGGATCGAGCTTGCCGGCGCGGGCATCGGCGGTGAGATCGCGCGCGTATTTCTTCAGCGCGTCATAGCCCTGTTCGGCATTCGCCGAATCGGCGGTGCGGCCCTTGCGGACATCGTTGATCACCTGGTTGAGCGCCTGCGCGGTAACGCCGGCCTTGGCCAGTATGTCTGATGTCTTGGCCGATTTCTCGACTGCAAGCGCCGTCAGCAGCCTTTCGACCGTGACGAAGCTGTCGCCGGCCTTCTTGGCCAGTTCCTCGGCCGTCGAAAACACCTTGGCCAACGGCTGTGCCAGATAGAGCTGGCCGTTGCCGCCCTCCACCTTGGGCATCGCTTCGAGTGCCGTCTCGATGCCGAGCTTGACGTCGCGGACGCTGCCGCCGGCGCGCTCGATGAGCGACGCAGCCAGACCCTCGTCGTCATCGACGAGCACTTTCAGGATATGTTCGGGGGTGAATTGCTGGTGGTTGCGCGAGAGCGCCATGGTTTGCGCGGATTGGATGAAGCCGCGCACGCGCTCCGAGTATTTCTCGAGATTCATACCTGTCTCCTTCCATCACCGGCCCGCTTTGCGGCACCGGATCAGTTTGCGGTGACGGACCCGCCCGTGAGAGCCGGATCCAGTTGAGGCTGATATGGTGCGCAACCCGCGAACCCTCAAGACGTCTCGATGGCTGCGAAAGCATAATATTCCACGGCCGCGCAAAACGAAAACGGCGGAGATTTCTCTCCGCCGTTCAATGCATGGAAGCGTCGCCGCTCAGTTGTCGATGTCGGCGACCGCGGTGTCGGCGTTGCCATTGTCCGTCGGCGCCGCGACCACCTCGCCAGCGTCGGCATTGTCGTTGCCGCTGGTGATCTGGTCGGCATTGCCGCGCGGGCGGCGCGGACGCCTCGGACGACGGCTGGGACTAGTCTCCGCGGCCGTCTCATTGAGTTCGGCCTGGGCTGCGAGCCCGGCCGGCGACAGGTTCTCGAACAGCGGCGCCGCCTGCTCGACCGGCGCGGCGGATTCGGCTGGCGTGACGGCCTCGGCCTGTTCGGCCGTCTCGTTGCGCTGCTGCTGGGCACCCTGCTCGGCGGACGAACCATAATCGCCGCGCTGGCTGTTCTGGCCATAGCCGCCATTGGGGCGGCGGTCGCGATGGCGTCCGCCATTGTTGTCGCGGCCGCCACTGTTGCGCCCGCCATTATTATCACGATCGCGATTATCACGATCGCGGCCGTTTTCCCGGTTCAGCGCGACTTCGGCCGGCATGCCTTCGATAACCGGCTGCGGACCCGCGCCGTGGTTGATCACCGGAACCGGCGCATCCGCAACGTTGTTGCCGGCGTTGCCGACATTGTCGAACTCGTCGCGATCCTCATCGCCATCATCGTCGAATTCGTCGCGATTCTGCTGGACGTTCTGGATCGGCATCTGCGCCTGCGCGGCGGCAATGATGCGATTATAGTGCTCGGCGTGCTGGAGATAGTTCTCCGCCATCACCCGGTCGCCGGAGCTTTGCGCATCACGGGCAAGGGTGGCGTACTTTTCAGCGATCTGCTGAGCAGACCCACGGATCTTCACGTCCGGGCCGTTGCTCTCGTAGTTGCGCGTCAGGGGATTTGGCCCCTTGCGGTTGTTGTTATTGTTGTTGTTGCCGCCGCCGCCATTGTTGTTGCGACCGCGCATGCGCCTGTTCTGCTGTTGTGGCCTCATTCGACTCTCTTCATATTGAAATTTTCGAAAACTCTTCACGAACGGTGGCGCTCATGCAGCCAGCCGTTTCGTTTCTTCACCGGCGTTCGCCCGCATCAATTGCGTTGGCGCCACGTGCCATCCTGTTCCGGTTACATCACTTGCCGGACGATTCCCGCACGAAGCTTGGGCGTCGTTTGCGCAAGAAGGCAGCTATTTCCAAGGAAAACCGAATCGCTAAGAGCACTGCCTGCTTCGTCTCATCCGGTTAACGCGACCCTAGCCGCATTCCCCGGCATTGCCAAGCGGTTTTTTTCGCACTGCGTCAAGGCTTTCCCCGTTGAAAGACAAGAACCCTGTCGTTTCCGCCGAGGTCGCCGAACGCACCAGCGACCGCATAGCCGGACGAGCGAAATATAGCGGTGACCTCGATGTGCTGTGTGTAGCCGATCTCGACCGCAATCCTGCTTCCGGCTTCTAGAAACTTAGCCGCCTCAGCGGCGATGACCCTGTAAGGGGCCAACCCATCCGCGCCGCCATCCAGGGCCAGGCGCGGGTCGAAATCCCGGACTTCATCCTGCAGATTTCCAATGTCCTCCGATCGTATATAGGGAGGGTTTGCGACAATTACATGGTATCGACCAGAAACTTTTTCAAACCAGTCGGACAGCAGCGCCGTGAACCGGTCGCCAAGCCCCAATTGCGCGGCATTGCGCGTTGCCGTCCTCAACGCCCCTTCCGAGAAGTCGACCCCGGTGGCAATCGCTGCCGGCACGGCGCTGAGCAGCGCCAGCGCGATGGCTCCGCTGCCGGTTCCCAGATCGAGGATGCGGCACTCGCCCTCGCGCATGACGGTTGCCCTGACAAAGGGCAGTATGGCCTCGACCAGCGTTTCGGTGTCGGGCCGCGGCTCCAGCGTTTCCGGCGACAGCGACAGCCGCAACCCGTAGAACTCCCGATAGCCCAGGATGCGGTGCACGGGCTCGCCGCCCGCGCGGCGCCTCAAGGCGCGGTCGATCTGGACAAGAGCGGCGGCATCGACCGCATGTTCGGGATCGGCAATGGCCTGCGTGCGGGTCGTACCTGAAAAGTGCTCCACGATCAGTCTTGCATCGAGCGCCGGATTATCGACCGCCGCCAAGCGCGCTCGCGCTGCCCGCAGCAGCGGCCCCAGCGCCTGGGGCAAAGGATCAGCCATCAAGACCGATATCGGCGAGCAGCTTCGACTGGTGATCGGCGATCAGAGCGTCGATGACTTCGTCGAGTTCGCCCATCATCACCCGGTCGAGCTTGTAGAGCGTCAGGTTGATGCGATGATCGGTGACGCGGCCTTGCGGAAAATTGTAGGTGCGGATGCGTTCCGAGCGGTCGCCGGAGCCGACCTGCGACTTGCGCGATTCCGAGCGCTCCTCATCGGCCTTGCTGCGTTCCAGGTCGTAGAGCCGGGCCCGCAGGATCTGCATGGCCTTGGCCCGGTTCTGGTGCTGCGATTTCTCCGCCTGCACCACCATGATGCCGGTCGGCAAATGGGTGATGCGCACTGCCGAATCGGTGGTGTTGACGTGCTGGCCGCCCGAGCCCGACGCGCGCATCGTGTCGATGCGGATGTCTTCGGCCCGGATGTCGATGTCGACTTCCTCCGCCTCCGGCAGCACGGCTACCGTCGCCGCCGAGGTGTGAATGCGTCCGCTGGCCTCGGTCGCGGGCACGCGCTGCACCCGGTGGACGCCGGACTCGAATTTCAGATGCGCGAAAACCCCCTTGCCGGAAACCGTGGCGATGATTTCCTTATAGCCGCCGGCATCGCCCTCGCTGGCCGATACCGTCTCGAACCGCCAGCCACGCGAAGCGGCATAGCGCTCATACATGCGAAACAGGTCGCCGGCGAACAATGCTGCCTCGTCGCCGCCGGTGCCGGCGCGGATTTCCAGGATGGCGTTCTTGTCGTCGGCCGCATCCCTGGGCAAGAGCAGGATCTGGATGTCCTTCTGCAACGCCTCAATGCGCTCTTCGACCTCCGGCAGGTCGGCCTCGGCCAGCGCCCGCATCTCGGCATCGGTGCTCTTGTCGGCGAGCATCGCCTCGAGACCAGCCTGCTCCTGCTCGGCCGCACGCAAGGCTCTGACCTTGGCCACCATCTCCTGGAGCTCGGCATATTCCGATGCCATCTTAACATAGGCATCCGGCGCCGGGCCGGCCGACATCTGCGCTTCGAGCATTTCGAAACGCTTGACGACTTGATCCATGCGGTCGCGGGGAAGGGAGATCATTGCAAAGGTGCTATAACGGAATTGAGCGGTCGTCGGCAAAGGCCTGCAGCAGCGCCCGCATCGGCAGCCCCTGGGCCGGCGCCATCAGATTGTCGTCGAAGAACGCTTTCAACGCCTCCAGCGGCAATTCGGTCAGCATCGCCTTGACCGGACCGATCGAAGCGGGCGACATCGAGATAGAACGGAAACCGAGGCCGACCAGCGCCATTGCCGAGATCGGCTTGCCGGCGAGTTCGCCGCAGAGTGTGACGGGCGTGTGGTTGCGGGCGCCGGCATCGGCGATGGTCTTGAGCACCCGCAGGAACGGCGTCGACAACGTGTCGAAGCGATCGGAAAGCTGCGTGTTGCCGCGGTCGACCGCCATCACGAACTGGAACAGGTCGTTCGAGCCGACCGAGACGAAGTCGACCGCCTTCATCAACTCGTCAAGCTGGAACAGGAGGGACGGCACCTCCAACATTGCCCCGAGCTTGAGGCTGGTCGGCAAATGATGGGCAAAGCGCGACAGATGCCGCACCTCGCGGTCGATGATTTCGCGCGCCTGGGCGATCTCGCCGAGCTCGGTGACCATCGGCAGCATCAGCTTGAGCTCCCGCCCGCCGCAGGCTTTCAGCAGGGCGCGGATCTGGGTGCGCAGCAATCCCGGACGGTCCAGCGTCAGGCGGATCGCCCGCCAGCCGAGCGCCGGGTTCTCTTCCTGGATGGCGCCTTTGAAATAGGGCAGCACCTTGTCGCCGCCGATGTCGATGGTGCGGAAGGTCACCGGCTTGCCGCGCGCGGCATCGAGCACGTCGCGGTAGAGCCGCTCCTGCGCCTCGGCACGGGGAAAGGTCGAGGCGACCATGAACTGCAATTCGGTGCGGAACAGGCCGATCCCGGCGGCACCCGACTCGGCCAGTTGCGGCAGGTCGACGGCAAGCCCGGCATTCATCAAAAGGTCGACCGCAACGCCATCCTTGGTCACCGACGGCTTCTTGCGCAGTTCGCGGTAGACTTCCTGCCGGCGCGCCCGGAACCGCACCTTTTCGGCATAGGCGGCTTCGAGATCCGACTGCGGACGAAGATGGATCGCGCCTTCCTCGCCGTCGACGATGATGGCATCGCCGTTTTCCGCCATGGAAACGGCGCCCTTCATCTGCCCGGCGACGGGAATACCCATGGCGCGCGCGACGATGACGACGTGGCTGGTGGCCGCGCCATCCTCGAGCACCAGTCCGCGCAATTTGTCCCGGGGGTAGTCGAGCAGTTCGGCGGCGCCCATCGAGCGGGCGACGATGATGGCATCCTTCGGCAGCGAGGCCGCGACATCATCAGGCCCGCGTCCCATCAGCTGGCGCAGAAGCCGGTTGGCGAGGTCGTCGAAATCGCTCATCCGCTCGCGCAGATAAGGATCGGTCATGTGCAGCATGCGGGCGCGCATGTCGCTCTGCACTTTTTCGACCGCAGCTTCCGCCGTCAGGCCGTTGCGGATCGCCTCTTCCAGCCGCCGGACCCAACCGCGGTCGTTGGCGAACATGCGGTAGGCTTCCAGCACCTGGCGATGCTCGCCCTCGAAGGCGACGTCGCGGCGCTCGAGCATGTCGTCGATGGAAAGCCTGAGCGAACCGAGCGATGCCTCGAGCCGGCGGACTTCCTCTTCGCTGTCCTCGTTGAACAGGTTGGTGACGACGATGCGCGGCTCGTGCAGCACGACATGACCGAGCCCGACGCCCTCGTTGAAGGACAGGCCGGTGAAGCTGACCGGGCGGCGCAGATCGAGCTCGAGGCCGGGCCGCGTCAGCCGCGCCAGATCGCCGGTGGCGATCATCTCGGCGATCACCATCGCGGTGGTTTCCAGCGCCTCGACCTCGTCGTCGCGGTAATGGCGCATGGTCTTGTTTTGCACCACCAGCACGCCCAGCGTGCGCCCTGCCCTGAGCACCGGCACGCCGAGGAAGGAATTGTAGATCTCTTCCCCGGTTTCCGGCAGGTAGGCGAAGGCCGGATGTTCCTGCGCATTGGACAGGTTGAGCGGCCGCGCGCTGGCGGCAATCGTGCCGACCAGGCCTTGCCCCAGCCTGAGCTGCGCCAGGTGCACCGCGTTCGGGTTCAGGCCTTCGGTGGCGTAGAGTTCGAGCACGGAATCGGCGCGCAGCACATAGAGCGAGCACACTTCGGCGACCATGTTGGAGGCGATGTCGCGCACGATGCGGTCGAGCCGCTCCTGCGGCTCCAGCGGCTCCTGCATGAGCTCGCGGAGCCGTTTCAGCAGAACGCGCGGGCCACTGGCCGGGTCACGCATCGCGGCTTCTTCTCCAATAGGCTTCTTGCCGGCGCAGTTTCGGCCGCCGCCGGCACGCACGCAACAACTGATTCAGTCTGCTACTGCTTATCCAGACCGTAGACGGAATGCAAAGTGCGAACCGCGAGTTCCGTGTAAGGACCGTCGATCAGTATCGAAATCTTGATCTCGGAGGTGGTGATGGCGCGGATGTTGATCGCCTTGTCGGCCAGCGCCTTGAAGGCGGTGGCGGCAACGCCGGCATGGCTTCTCATACCGATGCCGATGACCGAGACCTTCGACATGCCGGCTTCCGACTGCACGACGTCATAGCCGACATCGGCCTTCAGCCGGTCGAGCACGGCCAGCGCTTTGTCCACGTCTCCGGAGGGCACCGTGAAGGTCATGTCGGTAAGCTTGCCGTCCTCGGAAATGTTCTGGACGATCATGTCTACGTTGATGTTGGCCTCGGCCAGCGGCCCGAAAATGCCGGCGGCAACGCCCGGTCGGTCGCCGACACGGCGCAGCGAAATCTGCGCCTCGTCCTTGGCATAGGCAATTCCGGTGACGACCTGCTGTTCCACGATCTCTTCCTCGTCGCAAATAAGCGTTCCGGGCGGATTGAGCAAATCCCCCATTCCGGGCGCGTCGGGATCGTCGAAGGACGACCGCACGAAGGTACGCACCCTGTGCACCATGGCAAGCTCGACCGAACGCACCTGCAGAACCTTGGCGCCGAGCGAGGCCATTTCAAGCATTTCCTCGAACGATATCTTGGCCAGCCGCCGCGCCTTCGGCTCGATGCGCGGATCGGTGGTGTAGACGCCGTCGACGTCGGTATAGATGTCGCAGCGGTCGGCTTTGACGGAGGCCGCGATCGCCACCGCGCTGGTGTCGGAGCCGCCACGACCAAGCGTTGCGATGCGGTTGTCCGGTCCGATGCCCTGGAAACCTGCGATGACGGCCACCTGGCCCTCGCCGAAGCGTTTGACCAGGAAAGCGCCGTCGATGTCGAGGATGCGTGCCGCGCCATGCGCGTTGTCGGTCTTGATCGGGATCTGCCAGCCCTGCCAGGAGCGGGCGTGCACGCCCATGTTCTGCAAGGTGATCGCCAGGAGGCCTGCCGTCACCTGCTCGCCGGACGCGACGACGGCATCATATTCGCGCGCGTCGTGCATCGGCGAGGCCTCGCGCGTCCAGCCGACCAGTTCGTTGGTCTTGCCGGCCATCGCCGAGACCACCACCGCCACCTCGTGACCGGCATCGACCTCCCGTTTGACGTGACGCGCCACATTGCGGATGCGGGCGATGTCGGCGACGGAGGTTCCGCCGAATTTCATCACGATGCGCGCCATGGAAGCGAAATGCCTTTGACTGAAGCCGGCTCTGCGCCGAAAACCGAGGAAAGCGCCCGGCTGGCGCCGGCCGCTGAATGCGCGGCCTCCTTAGCCAAAACATCCAGGCTTCGCAAGCGATGGCGCACAAGAAGGGCGCCACGTGCCTGCTGGACTGGAACTCCATTTTGCGCAGCGCCGCTACCGGCAAGGCTCTCAGAGCGGCGGACCTCAGCCCGGGCGGGCGACGCTCTTCCACAAATCCGGATAGTCGAGCACGAAGCCGAGTGGAGAGACCTCCAGAACCGCCTCATAGCCGAACGCCGGCGCGGCATAGGCGTAGCGGGCCGGGTCGAGGCGCCGGTAGGTCTGCTCGATCCGCGTCATTCTGAGCCCGGGAAAGGCCAGATAGGCGGCCGGCGCGGGCGTCGCTTCGCCGACGGCGAGCGCGAACCGGCGGATCGCCAGGAGGTTCGAAGCCGGCGTGAAGCCGAGATCGACGTCTATCAGGCCGGCCACCTCCGGCTGCGGCTCGCCATTCAGCGCCCAGGAGCCGTCGGCGCGGCGTTCGATCCCCAGGGAAAGCTCTTGCGGGCCGAGAAAGCCCTCGACCCGTGCCGAGCGCGTGTGCCAGCCGGCATCGCAATCCACCTCGTAGGCGATGCAACACGGCTTGTCGTCTTGCAGGAAGATGGCCTGCCCCTTCAGGCGGTGCCCGCCGGGCCGCTGCGAGAGCATGCAGGAATCGTGACCTTCAAGGTCGAGCCTGCGCCAAAGGATCGATGCGGTCTGAATCACGGCCATCTCCTTTTCTCAACACGATCTTCCCTTTTTCGCACGCCGCCGCTTTTTTGTTTCGGCCGAGGTGCTCCCTGAGCTGACACGTCCTGACAGGGCGCCGCCGGCAATAGAGGGCGCTTGTCGGCGGTGCCGGCCTCGCACTGTCAGCAGGCGAAAATGCAGCCTTGACTTTCCCTCCCCCACGCCCGACTTGCTAGCGTCCGAGGAGACCAATCGATGCCAGAGCCCCGACGATCGACGATCGATGCCGGAGAAGTGGAGCGCTTTTCCGCCCTTGCCGCCGAATGGTGGAACCCGAACGGCAAGTTCCGGCCGCTGCACAAGTTCAACCCCATCCGGCTTGCCTACATACGCGACCAGGTGGCAACGCGCTTCGGCCGCGATCCGCGCGCGGCACGGCCATTCGAGGGCCTGCGCTTTCTCGACATCGGTTGCGGCGGCGGCCTGCTGTGCGAGCCGATGGCGCGGCTTGGCGCCGAAGTGGTCGGCGCCGATGCTTCCGCCACCAATATCGAAGTGGCCAAATTGCACGCCGCCGAAGTTGGCGTGACGATCGACTACCGCGCCACCACGGCCGAGGACCTGGCCGACGCCGGCGAAAAATTCGACGTTATCCTCAATATGGAAGTGGTCGAGCATGTCGCCGACATCGGCCTGTTCGTCGCCAAATGCGGCGAGATGGTCAAGCCCGGCGGCATCATGTTCGTGGCCACGATCAACCGCACGCTGAAGGCGCTAGGGCTGGCCATCATCGGCGCCGAATATGTGCTGCGCTGGCTGCCGCGCGGCACTCATCAGTTCGGCAAGCTGGTGCGCCCGGAAGAGCTGGAAAAGGCGCTCAGCGGCGCCGGCCTGACCGTCATCGACCGCACCGGCGTCGTCTACCACCCGCTTGCCGACCGCTGGCAGCGGTCGAAAGACATGGACGTCAACTACATGGTGCTGGCGGAAAAGGGCACGGTCTGAACCGGCTCACGCCGCCTGACTCTGCGCCTTCGCGCTGGGCCGGCTTTGCGCCTTGGTGGTGATGAACACGCCGGCCGTGATGATGACAGCGCCTGCCCAGGTCAGCAGCTGATAGTGTTCGCCGAGGAAGATCGTGCCCGCGAACAGCCCGACGGCCGCCGCCACATAGCCGATCTGGCTGAGATAGACCGGGCCGCCCACCGCCTGCAGCCGGAAGAAGAAGGCAAACATTGCCGAAGCCGACGCCATCTGCGCGACGACCACAGGCGGTACCGCGCCCAGCGGAACAAACGCTTGCCAGCCGAAAAGCGTCAGGATGCCGAGGAGAAGCAAGGTCGCCGACGCCAGATGGCTGCCCACGGCAAGCTCGATCGGGCCGGTTCCTTCGGGCCAGTCGACGGTGCGGTAGATGTTGCCCGCGGCAAGGCTGACCGGGATCAGCAATCCGATCGTTACCCAGAAATAATCGGCCGGTTGGCCAGCTTCGCCGCGTGTGAGCGCGACCATGACCGCACCGATGAAGCCGACCGCAATGCCGATGACGCCGAGCAGGTTGGGGCGCCGAACGCCAAGCAAGATCGAGAACACGAGCGTGATCACCGGCGATAGCGTGAACATGATGCCCGTGTATCCCGCGCCGAGATGCGGGATGGCCGAAAACATCAAGAGGTTGGGAAAGGCATAGGACACCGCCGCCGTGACGAAGAAATAGCGCAGCTTGCGCGCCGTAAGCTTGATGCGCTCGCCACGCAGCAGGAGAGCCAGCAACAGCACGCCGCCGGCGCCGAGCGAGATGACGAAGGCCCAGACCATGGCTGGAACGCCGGCGGCGGTCGCAAGCTTGCCGAACGGCAGCGTGAGGCCAAGCAGGCCGCCCGTCACGACCAACAGGCCAAGCGCCGAATCCCAGAGAAATTTCATCTGATGGTCCTCGTCATCGTCGCCGGCACTTGGCCGCCACTTCATTTTCCGATAAGATAACGAAAAGATTCTTAACGTCAAGATACATGGCAGAGTAGATGGACAGGGCGGCAAAGGCGATCGAACAATGGAACAGGGAGCGGCCGGACCTTGACGTCTCGCCGATGGGCGTGATCGGGCGGTTGAATGAAGCATCCTCGCTGATTGCCCGCGAGCGCCTCGCGCCGTTGTTTGCGCGCTATGGATTGCAGGCCGGCGAATTCGACGTGCTGGCGACGTTGCGCCGCTCGGGCGCGCCCTACGCGCTCACCCCGACCGCCCTTTACGAGGCGACGATGGTGACCTCGGGCGCCATGACCAACCGGCTCGACCGGCTCGAAACCTCAGGGTTGATCGTGCGCGGTCCGCGCCCCAATGACCGGCGCGGCATCGTCGTGCGGTTGACTGAAAAAGGTCTCGCTTTGATCGACGAGGCCGTTACGGCCCACGTCGCCAACGAGCACGAGATTCTTTCCGGCCTGACGCAAGCCGAACGGGAAACGCTTTCGCGCCTGCTTGAAAAATTGATCGGCAGCGTAAGCTGACCGCTCAGTTCCGATCCTCCGGAAACACCGGGATCGGCATGAACTCGACGCCGTCCTCGGCCAGACTCTTGGCCTCCTCCAGCGTCGCCTCGCCATAGATGCCGCGCGGGTCGGTCTCGCCGAAATGGATCTTGCGCGCTTCCTCGGCGAATTTGTCGCCGACGTAATCGGCATTCTCGCGAACCTTCTCGGCCATTGCCTTCAGCTGCGCCAGCGCCTGCTTCTGCGCCTCGCCCATGGCGAGCGCTATCGTTTCCTGCTTGCGCGCCGTCGACACGGCCGGCGCCATCAGGGCTTTCTCCACCTTGTGCGAGCCGCAGGTCGGGCAATCGACGAAGCCACGCTTCTTCTGCGTGTCGAAATCGTCATTGCTGCGGAACCAGCCCTCGAACTCGTGATCGTTTTCGCAGATCAGGGAGAAGCGGATCAAGAGGCCGCTCCCCTGAGACGCGATGCCTCGGACGAACCGGCATTGATAGCGAAATCCCGCGCATTTTTCAGATTGGGGATCTTCTTGCGAGCCGCCAGCGACTGCGCGGAGTCGATCTCGGCGACGATCACCGCCGGCTCATTGTGCGCCGCCTCCGCGATGACGCGGCCCCACGGATCGACGATCAGCGAATGGCCGTAGGTTTCGCGGCCGTCCTCGTGAAGGCCGCCTTGCGCAGCGGCCACGACATAGGCGCCGTTCTCGATGGCGCGGGCCCTGAGCAGCACGTGCCAATGCGCCTCGCCGGTTTGGCGGGTGAAGGCGGCGGGCACGGAAAGCAGGTCGGCGCCGGCTAGCGCCTCGGCGCGGAACAGTTGCGGAAACCGCAGGTCATAACAGACGGCAAAGCCCAGCTTGGCGCCTTCGATGGTCGTGACGACCGCCTCCGTGCCGGGCTCGTAGGTCGCGGATTCGCGCCAGCTCTCGCCATTGTCGAGATCGACGTCGAACATATGGATCTTGTCATAGGAGGCGAGCGTGGCGCCGTCCGGACCGAACAGCAGCGCCCGGTTGGCGAGCTTGCCGTCGGCGCGCAGGATGGCGGTCGAGCCGATATGCAGGTGGACGCCAAGTTCGCGGGCCAGTCGGCGGGCGGTCCCGACGATGATGTCCTTGTCCTCTGAGGTGAAAGACGCGGCCTTCTTGTCACGCACCAGCGCTCCGGTCATTTCCGGTGTCTGGATGTAGCTCGCCCCCTGGCCGGCTGCCTCGCGCACCAGCCGCTCGAGCTCGATTGCGTTGCGCTCCGGCCTCTCCCCCGAACGCATCTGGATCGCGGCCGCCTTGAAAACACCCATCGTCATATCCTCAATTCGTCGAGCCATTGGCGAGCAACTTGTCCAGTCGGCCTTGCGCCTCCAGCTCGTGGAGGTCGTCGCAGCCGCCGACATGCGTGTCGCCGACGAAAATCTGCGGAAAGGTTGTGCGGCCATGGGCGCGCGAAATCATCTCCTGGCGCAGTTCCGGTGAAAACGACGCGTCATGCTCCGTATAGGCGATGCCCTTGCGCTCGAGCAGCCGCTTGGCGGCCGTGCAGTAGCCGCACATCATGCGTGTATAGATGGTGACGTCGACCATGACGAATTTCCACTGTTTGTTGCCGACTTATATAGTCGTGGACTCGTCGGCCCGAAAGTCCCCCGGCAGCACGCGTGCGAAGGTCAGCACGTC
The DNA here is from genome assembly GCF_006440835.1 of Mesorhizobium sp. B2-5-11. Taxonomy (NCBI): domain Bacteria; kingdom Pseudomonadati; phylum Pseudomonadota; class Alphaproteobacteria; order Hyphomicrobiales; family Phyllobacteriaceae; genus Mesorhizobium; species Mesorhizobium sp. B2-5-11. Next base: position 113,568 of record NZ_VFUK01000013.1, on the reverse strand, counting down.
GACGGCGCCGGCCCCTGCTTTTTTCAGCGCCTTGCTGGCGGCGCGAACCGTGGCGCCCGTGGTGTAGACGTCGTCGATCAAAAGCACGCGGCGGCCGGCGATCTCGATTTCCGCTTCAGCAGGCACGCGAAAGGCGGCCCGCACATTCTCCTCGCGGTCCTTGCGCTCCAGCCCGACCTGCTGGCGCGTGAGCTTGACACGCCGCATGGCCGAGGGTGCGAAAGACAGGCCGCTGAGCTCGCAGACCGCCCTCGCCAATTCCGCCGACTGGTTGAACCGCCGCCTGAAGAAGCGACGCCAGTGCAGCGGGACCGGCACCACCACATCCGCCTCGGCAATGAGGTCGGCGCCGGCGCGCAGCATCCAACGCGCCATCCACGGCGCCAGGTCGGTGCGATCCTGGTATTTCAGCCCCTGCACCATCTGGCGGGCGACGCCGGAATAGGCGACGGCCGCCCGCGCCCGCTCGAAGGGCGGCGGATCGGCGATCGCCTCGGCCGACAGAAAGCCCTCACCCATATGGTGGGTGAACGGCGTGCCCATCACCGGGCACCAGGGCCGCTCCAGGAGGCGCAGTTTCGGCCAGCAGGCGCCGCACAGAACGCCGGGCTGCGAGACATGCCTGCGGCAGCCGGCGCAGACAGGCGGGAACAGGATGCGCGCCGGCCAGTTCGCCGCCGACCGTGCAAGGTTCCTGATGTCCAGAGGCTTGATCTTGGGCATGGGATCGGCCACGTGGTGGGTGCTGTGCGCCACTATATCAACTCCATCGGGGAATGGACAAACAAAGGATCTGCCCGTTTGCTGCCGATAATGGACACCTCACTGTGGCTGGCGCACAAGCGGCGCGCGCTCGATCATCCGGTCGGCGGCGCGGACTTCCTGATGCGGCGCAGTGCCGACGATCTTGCCGACCGGCTGGGTGCCGTGGAGCGCAGGTTTAGCAAGGCAGCGGTGCTGTTTTGCCAGACGTCGGCCGCAGCCGACATCCTCGCCGCGAGCGGCAAGGTGGCGGACATCGTCCGTGTCGAGGCGGATGCGGCTTTCCTGGGCGATTCCGCCGGCATGGTCGCGCCGCTGGAAACCGTGCCCTTCGAGCCGCAAAGCCTCGACCTGGCGGTGTCGCTTCTTTCGTTGCAGGCCATGAACGACATTCCCGGCATGCTGGTGCAGATCCGCCGTGCGCTGCGTCCGGACGGGCTTTTCCTCGGCGCCTTCGCCGGCGCCGGCACGCTCGGCGAATTGCGTGAAAGCCTGCTGGCGGCCGAGACCGAGCTTCACGGCGGCGCCAGCCCGCGCGTCATTCCGTTCACCGACGTTCGCGACGCGGGAGCGCTGCTGCAGCGCGCCGGCCTGGCTCTGCCGGTCGCCGATGTCGAGACGGTGACGGTGCGCTATGACAGTCTTTTCAACCTGATGGCCGATTTGCGCGCCATGGGCGAAACCAGCGCGCTTGCCGATCGCAGCCGGCGGCCGGGCACACGCCAGCTGTTCGCCCGCGCCGCGCAAATCTACGCCGAGCGGTTTTCGGATCCCGACGGCCGCATCCGCGCAAGCTTTTCGATGGTCTGGATGTCCGGCTGGGCGCCCGATGCATCGCAGCAAAAGCCGCTCAAGCCGGGTTCGGCCAAGATCTCGCTGAAGACTGTGTTGGAGCAGCCCAAGGGGCAATGACAGTGTCCGCGGACGCGGACAGCCAGATCAGGGTGCGAAAGCGTTGGCAAGCCTGCTGCCATTGTCGCTGAACAGCCAGGTGATCGCGTTGAAGACCTGGCTGATGCCGCCGACGATCGTCAGCGACAGTACGGCGACGATCAAGCCGTATTCGACGGCCGTGGCGCCCTTTTCATCGTTCAGGAAACGCAGCAGCACTGTTTTCATCACGTCGATCCCTCTTGCCGGAACCATACCGCCGACCTGTTAAGAAAGGTTAACGGCACAGGCTTAATAGGCGATGAAACCGCCGCCTCTGAAAATGTCTTGGACCCGATCAGCAGTCGCCGCTGGTCCGGCCGTCGGATCGGATGATGCAGACCGAATCGGGCTGCGGCTGAAGCACGCTGCGGCGCACCGTATAGGTATCGCGACGAGTGATCGAACCAGTGGCAGTCATGTCGAGACCGCTGGCAAAATTCCGAGCCGATTGCGAGCGCGTCTGGCTCTCGAGGAAGGGCGTTGCGATCAGGGCCAGCGCCACCGCGGCCGACCCGAACAGCAGCGTGACGCGCAGCACGCCCATGCCCGCATCCGCGGCGCGAAAACTGCGGTCGGGCCGGATCGAATCCCAATCCCTGTCTAGGCTCATGCTGTCGCTCCCCAGAAAATCGCCGGCACGGCCGCGACGAGGCAGCCTTGCATCAATTTTTCATGATGAGATAAATCTTCCATTAATGCTGGTTTATGCGCCCCGCAGCTCCGCTCAGCCACAGGCCGCTAGCGGTTCTGTTCGCCTACAGGAGGTCGATCAGGAACGGGATCAGCGGAGCGTCGGCCGGCGGCATCGGGTAGTCGCGCATCTGCCTGGGCCGCACCCATTTCAGCGCCTGCCCCTCCTTCGGCTGGGCGATGCCGCGAAAGCGGCGGCAGATGAAAAGCGGCATCAAAAGATGGAAATCGTCGTAGCTATGACTGGCGAAGGTGAGCGGTGCCAGGCACGGGATCTCGGTCTCGATGCCGATCTCCTCATAGAGCTCGCGGATAAGGCATTGCTCCGGCGTCTCGCCGGGCTCGACCTTGCCGCCGGGAAACTCCCAGAGCCCGGCAAGCTGCTTGCCCTCGGGCCGCTGCGCCAGGAGCACGCGCCCGTCGGCGTCGACCAGGGCGCAGGCGGCGACCAGGAGCAGGCGCTTGCCGGCGATCGTCACATCATTCATGCCCGATTTCACCCATGAACAGGCGGCCGGCGGTAGTGGTAGCGATAGACCTCGTCGAAGCCGAGAGAATGATAGAGCGCCAGCGCCGGCACATTGCCGGCCTCGACCTGCAGCCAGGCTTCCCGCGCGCCGCGCAGCCGCGCCCATTTCAGCGCCGACAGGATCAGGTTGCGGCCGTGGCCCTTGTTGCGTGCCGACTTGTCGGTGGCGACCTCGAACAGGCCGGCGAGATCGCCGTCATGGACGCAGATCAGCGTCGCCAGTGGTTCCGCTCCAGCCTCGAGCGCGAACAGCCCGGCCTCGGGCTGGATGGCGCCGATGATCTCCGACAGGCCTGGCCGCAGCGACGCGTCCGAGCCGCTGACCTTGAGCGACGCGCCGATGAAGCGGCTGATGTCCTTCAACGGGATCTGGTCCATGGCGGCGTCGAGTTGCGCATCCGCCAGCGGCAGCCGCATCACCAGCGATTCGTCGAACCGGCTCCAACCCTCGCGGTCGAGATGGCTGGCCAGATCCGGCCCCGATAACGGCGACATGCGGAAGGTCAGCGGACGGCCATAGGCATCGAAACGGCGGCTGGCGCGGCCGATGCGGTCGGCGATGTGCTGGGTGTCGCCGGGATCGAGCGGATTGACCGAATTCAGCCGCTTGGCCGGATGTCCGGCCGTCAGCCGCACCACCCAGGTGCCGTCATAATGGACTGCCGCCGCGGGCCAGGCGCGGAACCCGGCCGCCTCATAGCGGCGCACTGTCGCCAGCATGCTGGCCGGATGTTTGGAAACCAAGTCCGTCAGCTCCGGTAGTCGCCATTGATGGCGACGTATTCCTTGGTGAGGTCGCAGGTCCACACCGTCGCCTTGCCGCGGCCGATGCCTATATCGGCGCGGATGCGGATGTCGTCGCGCTTCATATACGCCGAGGTCGCTTCCTCCGAATAGGCCGGATCGCGCTCGCCCTCATGCGCCAGCCTGTTGTCGCCGAACCAGATCGACAGGCGGTCGCGGTCAGCCGGCTCGCCGGCCTTGCCGACGGCCATGACGACGCGGCCCCAATTGGCGTCCTCGCCGGCGACCGCGGTCTTGACCAGCGGCGAATTGGCGATCGAGAGCGCGATGCGCTTGGCCGAGCGCGCCGATTTCGCGCCGGTAACGGTGACTTCGACCTGCTTGCGGGCGCCCTCACCGTCGCGCACCACTTGCAGCGCCAGCGACTTCAGCACTTTGCCGAGCGCACGGCGGAACGCCCCCAGACGGGCATCCTTGGGGTCGGTTACCTCCGGCGCGCCGCGTTTGGCGGCCTTTCCGGTGGCGAAGAGCAGCAGCGTGTCGCTGGTGGAGGTGTCGCTGTCGACGGTCACCGCGTTGAAGGTCTTGGCCGTGCCGCGCGACAGCAGATCCTGCAGCACGGGGGCGGCGATCGGCGCATCGGTGGCGACAAAGGACAGCATCGTGGCCATGTCGGGTGCGATCATGCCGGCGCCCTTGGAAATACCGTTGATGGTGACATCGGTGTCACCGAGCTTGACGGTCTGCGTCGCCACCTTCGGATAAGTGTCCGTGGTCATGATGGCTTTGGCCGCCTCGGTCCACAGGTCGGGCTTGCCGTTGCTGACCAGACCAGCCAGCAGATGGCTGAACTTGGTTGTGTCAAGCGGCTCGCCGATGACGCCGGTCGAGGCCAGGAACACCTCGCCTGGCGTGCAGCCGGCAGCCTTGGCTGCCGCTTCGCCCGTCAGCGCGGTGGAGTCCCGGCCCTTCTTGCCGGTGAAGGCGTTGGCGTTGCCGGAATTGACGACGAGCACCCGGGCCTTGCCCGCGGCAAGGTTCTGCCGGCAGAAATCGACTGGCGCCGAGGGGCATTTCGACTTTGTGAACACGCCGGCGACCGCCGTGCCGGGCTCGAAGACCATGGCCAGGAGATCGGTGCGGTTCTTGTATTTTATCCCCGCTTCGGCGGTGGCGATGCGCACCCCCTCGATCTCAGGCATCTTGGGGTATTTCTTCGGCGCGAGCGGCGAAATCGTCGTGGACATGGAACCTCGGACGGGAAAAATCGGCGGAGAAACGCCGGTTTGCCCGATACGGCGCGCCCGCGCAAGGCGTTTTGGTGGCGGCGTGAGAACCGGAATTGGCCTTGACCGGTTCGCAGCCGGCTCCGTTGCAGTTCGCTGGCACCGCCCCGCCCAGGTTGCGATCTCTCCCGAGGGCAGCTTCTGACCCTGGCCCTGGTATTTCTGGGAGCCGTTGCGACTCGGCGCGGGAGCGCGGGCAGAGTTGGTCAGCACCGATGGCGGCCTGCGCATCGTGCGGGGGGACATGGCAGGCAAAATCTCTCCTGCCTCAGCCGCCAAGAACGGGCCGTTTCGTTTCATCGCCGGATCACTTATATTGCCGGCCTAAACCGACGGCGAGGGCGACAGGATGGCCGAAGAGACGGATACGGCGCGTAAATCCATCGGTGCGCGGCGCAATCCCGACAGCGCGGAAGCCATTCTCGATGCCGCCGAGGCGGTGTTGGTCGAGGCCGGCTATGCCGGCTTCTCGATCGAGGCCGTGGCGCGGCGGGCGCGTGCCGGAAAGCCGACCATCTATCGCTGGTGGCCGAGCAAGGCCTCGCTGCTGCTGGAGGTCTACCAGCGCCAGAAACGCGTCGATGTTCCCGATACGGGAAGACTGGAAGAGGATCTCGTCGGCTTCCTCAAAAACCTGTTCGCGCACTGGCGCGAGACGTCGTCGGGCAGCGTGTTCAGGTCGCTGATCGCCGAGGCGCAGTCGGACGAAACGGCGGCCACGGCCCTTGCCGGCTATACCGGCGGGCGCCGGGCCCACACCGGCCAGATCATCGAGCGCGCCAAGGCAAGGGGCGAGGTCGCGGCCGATGTCGATCCGGCTGTGGCCGCCGACCTGGTGGCCTCCTATGCGTGGCGGCAGCTCCTGACCAACCGGCTCGACGAAGACGAGGCGACGATACGCAAGGTGGTCCGCTATCTCCTGCGAGGCATAGAGGGGCCCGACGGCTGAACTGACGCAAAAAAGGGCGCGGCGCCCTTTGGCCACCGCGCCCCTTTTTCGAGACCGTTCTGGTTTACTTGGCGCTTTCCAGCGTATCGACGGCCTTCTTCAAATTGGCGTCGGGAATTTCGACCTTGGCATCGGCGCGCAGCGACTTGACCAGCGCGAAATACTTGTCGCGGATGACCGCCTGCTTGGCCTGGTCCTTGACGTCGTCGAAGGCCGGCGGCTGCTTGGTGCGCTTGTCATCGAGCTTGATCACATGCCAGCCGAACTGCGACTGCACCGGCTGCTCGGTGTATTTGCCGACCTCGAGCGCGAAAGCGGCCTTGTCGAATTCCGGCACCATCTGGCCAGGTCCGAACCAGCCGAGATCGCCGCCACTGGTCTTGCCGCTCGGATCCGAGGTGTGCTCGTTGGCGAGCTTCTGGAAATCGGCGCCGCCGTCGAGTTGCTTGATGATCGCTTCGGCCTCTTCCTTCGTCTTCACGAGGATGTGACGGGCATGCACCTCGTTGACCGGCGGCGTGTTGGCGATCTCCTGGTCGTAGCGGGCGCGGATCTCGGCGTCGGTGACCTTGTCGACGACGCCTTTCTCGACCATCTCGCCATGCAGCGCGCGCTGCTGCAGGAAGGCCATGCGGCGCTGGAAATCGGGATCCTTGTCGAGACCGGTCGAGACGGCCTGGGCGGCCATGACGCGGATCTCGATTGCGGCCGAAAGCGCCGCGGCGCGGCGTTGCTCGGCCGGGAGTTGCGCGAACTGCTGCGACAGCTCGCCTTCGGCAAGCACGAGATCTGCTTCGGTGAGGGGTTGGCCGTTGACGGTGGCAACCACTGTATTCGGATCGACCGGTGCCGCCGGTGCGGCCGGTGCCGCTGGTGGTGCCGGCTGGGCTGGTGCGGTTTCCTGCGCCATCAGCGGCGACAGGCAAAGAGCCGACAGGCCGACGGCCAGGCCGAGGCTGGCGAGCGACGCACGGCGGAACAACAGGGACATTAAGATGACTCCGATGAGGATGTGAAGGACAGGAGGCTTCCAGATCAGCCAGATTGTGGCCGAATTTGGCGCGACCGGCAGGGCCAGCGCGGCGTTGACATCAGTTGAGCCCCCTCTTATCTGTCCAACGACTTTGCGTCCAGAACCGTTTTCCGGGCGCTTTTTGCGTTGCCCGCATACAGGCGGCGCATTCACGTGGATTTGATGGGGCCGGCCGGCGCTCGTCTCAGTTTGAGAATTCTATCGAAAGGACCATTGGATGGTCAGTCTCGGCGGTCTCGCCCGTAAGGTTTTCGGCTCCTCCAACGACCGCAGGGTCAAGTCGACCCGGCCCCGTGTCGAGGCGATCAATGCCATGGAAAACGAGATGCGGGCGCTCTCCGATGCAGAGCTCGCCGGCCGCACGGAAAAGTTCCGCCAAGACATCGCCAACGGCGCCAGCCTCGAGGACCTGCTGATCCCGGCCTTCGCCACCGCCCGCGAGGCGGCGCGCCGCGTGCTCGGCATGCGCCCCTTCGACGTCCAGCTGATCGGCGGCATGGTGCTGCACAATGGCGGCATCGCCGAGATGCGCACCGGTGAGGGCAAGACGCTGGTCGCGACCTTGCCCGTCTATCTCAATGCACTGGCCGGCAATGGCGTCCACGTCGTCACCGTCAACGATTATCTCGCCACCCGCGACTCCGAATGGATGGGCCGCGTCTATAAGTTCCTCGGCCTCTCGGTCGGCGTCATCGTCCATGGCCTGTCCGACGAGGAGCGCCGCGTCGCCTACGCCGCCGACGTCACCTATGCCACCAACAACGAACTCGGCTTCGACTATCTGCGCGACAACATGAAGTACGAGCGCGCCCAGATGGTACAGCGTGGTCACAACTACGCGATCGTCGACGAAGTCGATTCCATCCTGGTCGATGAAGCGCGCACGCCGCTGATCATTTCCGGTCCGCTCGAGGACCGTTCGGAAATGTACAACACCATCGACACTTTCATCATCCAGCTGCAGCCGCAGGATTATGAGATCGACGAGAAGCAGAAGACCTCCATCTTCACCGAGGAAGGCACCGAGAAGCTCGAGAACCTGCTGCGCGACGCCGGCCTGCTCAAGGGCGAGTCGCTCTATGACGTCGAGAACGTCGCCATCGTCCATCACGTCAACAATGCGCTGAAGGCGCACCGCCTGTTCCAGCGCGACAAGGACTATATCGTGCGCAACGGCGAGATCGTCATCATCGACGAGTTCACCGGCCGCATGATGCCCGGCCGCCGCTATTCGGAAGGCCTGCACCAGGCGCTTGAAGCCAAGGAGCATGTGGCAATCCAGCCGGAGAACCAGACGCTCGCCTCCGTTACCTTCCAGAACTATTTCCGCCTCTACAAGAAGCTTTCCGGCATGACCGGCACCGCGCTGACCGAGGCCGAGGAATTCGGCAACATCTACGGCCTCGAAGTCACCGAGATCCCGACCAACCTGCCGGTCATCCGCAAGGATGAGGACGACGAGGTCTACCGGACGGTCGAGGAGAAATACAAGGCGATCGTCAAGGAGATCCGCGAAGCCAGCGCCAAGGGCCAGCCGACGCTGGTCGGCACCACCTCGATCGAGAAGTCCGAGCAACTGGCCGAGCGGCTGCGCAAGGAAGGTTTTAAGGATTTCGAGGTGCTGAACGCCCGCCATCACGAGCGCGAGGCGGCGATCGTCGCCCAGGCGGGCAAGCCCGGCGCCATCACCATCGCCACCAACATGGCCGGCCGCGGCACCGACATCAAGCTCGGCGGCAATGCCGAGATGCGCATCGCCGAGGAACTGGGCGACATGCCCGAAGGGCCCGAGCGCGAGGCGCGGGAAAAGGAAATCTATGCCGACGTCGAGCGCCTGAAGGAAAAGGCGCTGGCCGCCGGCGGCCTCTACGTGCTCGCCACCGAGCGCCATGAATCACGCCGCATCGACAACCAGCTTCGTGGCCGCTCCGGCCGCCAGGGCGACCCCGGCCGCTCGAAATTCTTCCTGTCGCTGCAGGACGATCTGATGCGCATCTTCGGCTCCGAGCGCATGGACGGCATGTTGCAGAAGCTCGGCCTCAAGGAAGACGAGGCCATCATCCATCCCTGGATCAACAAGGCGCTGGAAAAGGCGCAGAAGAAGGTCGAGGCGCGCAACTTCGACATCCGCAAGAATCTTCTGAAATATGACGACGTTTCCAACGACCAGCGCAAGGTCGTGTTCGAACAGCGCATCGAGCTGATGGACGGCGAAGGCCTGTCGGAGACCATTGCCGAGATGCGCGAAGGCGTTATCGACGAGATCGTCGCCAAGGCCATTCCCGAGAACGCCTATGCCGAGCAGTGGGATGTCGCCGGGTTGAAGGCCGAGGTCGCCGAGTTCCTCAATCTCGACCTGCCGATTGAGGAATGGGTCAAGGAAGAAGGCATCGCCGAGGACGACATTCGCGAGCGCATCACGCAAGCCGCCGACGCCGCCGCCAAGGAGCGCGCCGAGCGCTTCGGGCCCGAGGTGATGACCTATGTCGAGCGCTCCGTGGTGCTGCAGACGCTCGACCATCTGTGGCGCGAGCACATCGTCAATCTCGACCATCTGCGTTCGGTTGTCGGCTTCCGCGGCTACGCCCAGCGCGATCCTTTGCAGGAATACAAGAGCGAGGCGTTCGAGCTGTTCCAGGCGATGCTGGGCAATCTGCGCCAGGCCGTCACCGCGCAGCTGATGCGCGTCGAACTGGTCCGCCAGGCTGCCGAGGCCCCGCCGCCGGAAGCCCCCGACATGTTCGGCACGCATATTGACGGTACCACCGGCGAGAACGATTTCGAAGGCGGCGAAACCGCCCTTCTGGTGCGCCAGGAAAGCAACGCCATCGTCGCCCCCGAAGACCGCGACCCCAACAACCCCGCCACCTGGGGCAAGGTCGGCCGCAACGAAGCGTGCCCCTGCGGCTCCGGCAAGAAATACAAGCACTGCCACGGCGCTTTCGCGTAAGGAAAACCCGCAGGGCTCACATTCCCGGATTTCTGATCCGGGCGCGATTCCTACGTGCTCAGATCAGCCCGGAATCGCGCGCGGCGGCGGTCGCCTCGCCACGCGAAATGGCGTCCAGCTTGCCCAGCACCGCCGAGACATGATGATCGACGGTCTTCGGTGAGATGGTCAGGTGCTCGGCTATTCTCTTGTTGGAAAAACCGCGTTCGATCAGTTGCAGGACCTGCATCTGGCGCAGCGTCAGACCAGCTTGATTGGCGCGCGTGCTCTGCCGTGGTCCCCTTGCAATGTTATTGACGCCATTCTGCCGCATGACGGCGCGGACGTGCTGGGCGACCGGCCGGGCACCGAGCCCCTCGAATATATCCAAGGCCAGGCGCAGGGCCGGCTCGTCGCCGCGCAGCAGGGCGAGCGCCTGCTCGAACGGAGCACCCAGCCGGGCCCACAGCGTCGCGGCACCGTGCCAATCGCCGGCGAGCAGCAGGCGATAGGGCTCCGCCATGCCGGTCGTATCGCCAGGGTCGCTTTCAGGCGACAAGAGCAGCCGCCAGACGGCCAGTTCGGCGAACATCGCCCTCGTCGGCGACAGGCTTTCTGCCAGCTCGATCAGGCGAAGCGCCTCACTGGCGTCGCCTTGCCCAAGCCATGCCAGTTCGGCCATCGACGCCGTGTAAGGCACCAGCCGCTGCAGCTCCATTCCCCTGTCCAGGAACCGCTTCATTTCCTCCAGCACCGGCCCAGCCGGATCGCCTCGCCTTATGCGCAGTTTCGCCAGCGCGACTAGGGATGGGTAACGCACCAGGGCTGTCGTTGCAGCATCGTCGATGACGTCGAGAGCCATGGCCGCCGCATCGTCCCAAAGGCCGCGTCGCAAAAGCAGCTGCGCCTGCACGCCCCGCATATAGTCGCGCCAGGTCGCGAGGTCGTTCTCAACGCAATAGGCAATGCCGCGGTCGAGAAAGGATTGCGCGCGCACAAGATCGAGCTGGTTCATTTCGGCGCAGGCGCAATTGGTGAAGCCGCGTGCCGCGTGCTCCTGGAAATTCTGCACGAGCGCGATTTCAAGGCTGCGGGCGAGGTGAAGCCGGCCTTTGGCCAGATCAAGCCACTGCTCGGCCGAGCCAAGATTGTTGAGCGCGTGGCAGATTATCTCCGGCTTGTTCAACCGTTCGGCCAGAGCGACTGCCTTGCCGCCAAGCAGCAGCGTCTCATCGAGCTTCTCGGCCAGCATCGCCAGCTGCGAGAGATTGGAATAGGCCATGGCAAGCTCCGGACTGGCAGGCGCCTGTTCCAGCAATTCCACTGCCTGGGCCCCGAACAGGTCCGCCTGTTCGCGGTCACCCACCAGATAGGCGAAGCGCGACAGGCATCTGAGGCTGTCGCCCTCCCTGAGCGTGTCGCCCAGCGCCTGCTGTAGCCGGCGCGCCTGGCTCTGCGCCTCGATGGCCGCATCGATGCGGCCGATCAGATGGCATTCAAACGCATATCCTTCGTAAAGCCTCGCCCGGTCGCTCATCGGCAGGCTGTCGGCATGCCGCAAGGCGACCTCGTAGTAGCCGGCGGCATCGCGATGCGCGCCGACGCGGGAAGCCTCGCGCGCTGCGAGCGGGGCAAGCTCGCGCACCGCCTCAAGATTCTGGGCCTCCACCGCATGGTGCACAAGCCTTGCGGTAGTCACCTCGGCGTTTTCCTGCAGTGCGGAAAGCGCGCGCTGGTTGAATTCGCGCCGACGGCTCGAGGTCAGCGCCATCTCGATGGCGCGACGGGCGATCTCGTGCCGGAAGGCGTAGCCATCGCCGAGATCGTCGAGCAAGCCATTCGAGACACATTCCGCCAGCTGGCCGGCGCTGGCGACGCCACAGAGGCCGCGCAGCGCCCAGGCATCGGCGCGGCGTGGAAACACAGACACCGCGTCGAGCATTGAGCGCGCCCCCTGCGACAGGCGCTCGGCACGCGCCAGCACGGCGTCGCGGACGCTGGCCGGCGGGATCATCTCGCTTTCGGCAGCTAGCAATTCGGTGACGAAGAAGGCGTTGCCCGCGGTGGCGCGATATATTGCGCTGCCGTCGCGGTTGGCTGCTTCGGCAAGCGACAACACCGCCGCCTCGCTGAGCAGTGGCACTTCGATGCGCTGGACGTTGCCGGCTGGAATTTCGCCGAGCACCCGGCGCGCACGCATCTGCCCTTCGCTGCGGTCGGTGCGTGCCGTGAACAGCACCAGCATATGCGTGTTGGTGATGCGCCGGCCCAGGAAACGGACGAAATCCAGGGTCGCGTCGTCGGCCCAGTGCATATCCTCGATGACCAGCAAACCCGGCCGAGACCTCGCCTCGAAAACCTCGAGAGCGTCTGAAAACAGGGGCAGCCGCTGACCTTGGCGATCGTCGATTGCCCGGGGCAGTGCCCACTGCGCGTCCCGGGCCAGATCATAGAGCGGTCCCAGCGGATCGGGAATCGACAGGTCTTCGCAAGCGCTGCGGAATATGGAAACGTGCTGCCCGGCACGGGTTACGAACGCCTCGACGAGTGCCGTCTTGCCGGCGCCGGCCTCGCCCAGCAATGCCGCCACGCGGCCGCGACCGCGCGCGGCCTCCGCGAGCAGTTCCTCCAACTGATCGAGTTGTGCCTGCCGTTCCAGAAGCATCGTCACTGGCCCATAAGTATCGTCGTCCCTCGACCCTTCTCCAAAATACCCCCGCTTCGGTATCCGCAGTGTGGCTCCCAGACCAAACGTCGAAAACATAGGGAATCGTCCCGCGCAATATGGGGAAAGGCTCCGATGTGCGCTTTCGACGATCGTGATTTTTCTCCAACCGCGCTCATTTCGAGCGTGAATCAGTCACAAAAGGAAGCCACTCCATGCCTCGCTATCTGATCGAACGGACATTCCCCGACGGGCTCAACGTGCCGACGAACGACGTCGGCGCGACGGCGCTCGGCGGCATCATCATGCGCAACGCCGAGAAGGGGGTCACCTGGCTGCACTCCTTCGTGTCGCCCGACAGGAACAAGAGTTTCTGCATCTACGACGCCCCCTCGCCGGAAGCGATCCGCAGCACGGCGCAGAAGAATTCGCTACCGGTGGACAAGATCACGGAGGTGAGGGTCCTGGACCCTTACTTTTATCGCTGACCCTATGGACCAAGGATGGAACAATGAGCGTGAGATCGTCCTGGGCAGCGATGGGTGTCGGCTTACCGTGCTGTTTCCTCCCGAAACGGCAGCCGCCGTCGTGGCGTTCGACCATGCACCCTCCCGGCGTGGTCTCGCATCGCGGATTGTGTCCGCGCTGCTCGCGCCGTTGCGAAGCCGGCGCAGGCGCCTGCCACCGCAAGACGATTATTTAAGGCGGGACGTCGGTCTGCCGGAGCACGAGACGCGGCGGGACTACTGGGAATACTGGTGGTGGCATCAATGAGACCGCCGCCCGGCTAGAGACGGACGGATCGGACCCGTCCCGCAACTGACAATCCAACGCGCAGGCAGGGCAGCAGGGCCTTACTGGCCGGTCCTGCCGCCTGCGCGTCACCAACAACCAATGGAGAATAAAATGAAAGTCAATTTCTGGCGCCTTGCCGCGCTGTCCATCATGGCGATCGCCGCCACTGCGGCATCTGCGGAGAGTGGCAATCGGCTGGCCGCCGAGGTGCGGGCGGCCAACGGCCGCTTCGTGAATGTCGCGGCGGCCACCGCCGAGGGCTATGCGCCGATTCCCTGCGCCAGCGGCATCACCGGCGGCGCGATGGGCATTCACTACGTCAACGGCGCCTATCTTAAGGATGATGCCGTCGACCTCGCCAAGCCGGAGGCCGTGATGTACGAGCCGATGGCCGATGGCAAGCTGAAGCTGGTGGCCGTCGAATATATCACCGCGAAGGGTCCCGCGTCGCTCGAAGGCCAGCTGTTCAACTTCGACAGCGCTCCCAACCGCTACGGCCTCGGCCCCTTCTACGAACTTCATGTCTGGGCCTGGAAGCCGAACCCGACCGGCGCCTTCGCCGACATGAACCCGAATGTCTCATGCGATGCCATGAAAAAGGCCGACTGACGGCAAAGGCCTGCCGGAACAGTGCCGGCAGGCCTTTCAGGCGTGGCGAGGAGAAATCATGATTGAGATCGGTACTTCCTGGCAAAGCTGCGCACCAGGGGGCAAGGCCAGCCGCAACGAAGCCTGCCCCTGCGGTTCCGGCAAGAAATACAAGCACTGCCACGGGGGCTTTCACGTAAAGGCGCAGCGCTTTCCTTCTCCCCGTCACTATACGGGGAGAAGGTGCCCGAAGGGCGGATGAGGGGCGGCGCCGGCGGTCCAGATTGGCGTCGCTAAAATCCTGCGAATGCCGCCTCGTCGACGGTCACTTCCTCGACCATCTTCACCCGCACGCCGACCTTCTGATCCTTGAGCAGATCACAAAGTCCGTCGCCATCAATCAGGTCGATAGCCGGAGCTCCGTCGCGCACTGCCTCTCGACGAGCATCCGCGGTAAATGTTCCTGTGGTGATAACAAGGCCTTTGTCGGCGCGGCCAACCATCGCGCCGCGAAAGTCGCGCACAACGCCTGCGCCGACCGAACCTTTCCAACGCTTGCATTGGAAAAGCACGTGAAATGAAAGGAGGTTAACCCGCAATACGCCCGTGCCGTCTATGCCACCGTCGCCGCTCCTTCCGGTGACTTCGACCTTGATAAAACCCGCCTCTCGCAGAAGCCGCTGGCACAACCGCTCGAACGCCGCCGGATCGAGCGCCAGAAGAATGTCGAGCAATTGCTCTCGCCAGTCCTTCAAAGCGATACCAGCTGCTTCCGCTTCAGCCTCCACCCGCTCAGGGGCAACGACAACTTTCGCCTTGCGCAATGCCGCGTCGGCTCGCCTCACACGCCGTACAATCTCGTCCGGATCAAGTGATAGCGACGCACGGCCTTCCGCCGTGAGAGCCCACACGCCGCGCTCGCTGTTGTTCGTAAGGCCTGCGTTCTTTAGCCAGCTTCGCGCCCACGCGCAGCGGTAGTCGAATTTCGACCGTGGCCCGTCGCCGACCAGCGCCGCCCGCGCCGCGTCGGAAACGTTCATCAACGCGGCCGTCTTGTCGTCGATTTCTTCGATGGAAGCCGAACCGCCGAGGGCGTCCAGCGCCTTGAGAACCGGCACAAAGAATTCTGCGAAAGGAGGAACAACCGCTTTCATCCCCCCATCCTCATGCTACCTTGCGCGAAGTGTACTTGCCGTCAGAAAGTGGCGTCACCCGGCCATAGCGAGCCAGCGTGAGAAGCACCTGCGCCACCCGTTGCTCGATCTTTTTGCCGCCACCCTTGAACGACCGGGAGATGGTCGCGGCGTCGAGTGGGACTGCACTTGCTGAGAGCAGCGCTTCTACAGCCAGCGGCTGCTCGTATCTGTCCTTCGGGAAGGCCGGCTTGCCGGTATCGATCGCCACCACACCTTCGCCGAGGTCCAGTTCGCCAGACTCCGCAGCCTTGCCCTTGGCAAAGCGTGGTATCTGGTAATCGGGCCTGAGCCAGCGCACATGGCCCGCTGCCTCTTCCTTCACGCGTTCGGCGTTCAACGCCACAAGTTTTTCAAGAATCTGTTCGTCGGACAGATCTGGCGACCAGCCGTAGGCTTCTGCCGTCAGGCGGTCGATCGTGTCGTGTATTTCCTTTAGGATCAGCACCAGTCCGCGATCTTTGATGTCTTCATCTTTATCTGTAAGCACCTCGCCAGCCTTTAGCTTTTCCAGAACGTTGTACAAACCGGTCAGTGTCAGATCGGGATAATCGGCCAATACTTTCTTCCTGACCTCGTCGAGGCTTTCGCCAGCGTCGCTGAGTTTTTGGCGAAGAACGTCAGAAGGAGCTGGAAAGGGGAACAGTGTAAAACAGGACGTATTGTAAACCGGCGTATTGGCCTTTCCCGCACGGCCTCCGACCGCAACAGTGAAGATGGAATGAGCCCTTGAAGAAAGCACCGCCAACACAAATGCGTCCTCAGTTGCAACAACTCGGAGCTTCTGATCCGGCAAAATGCTTTTCGGCAAAAATACGAAGTACCTTTGGGGGGAATTCTCCAACGTCACAACAAATCGTGACCGATCTACCAGTGCTTGCCGTAGCTCAGATCGGTTTGCCTCAAATTTCCAGAATTCATCTCGGAGTCTAGGATTTCTTTCCTTTTCTCGTTCCGGCTTCACTTTTTCGAGGATATAATTGTAAGCGTCTGGGAGATCCTTTCGCAATTGGTTTTGATCAAACGAATTGACGTCGATGACATACAAACCCCTCCAGCGCTGTCCGACGTCGTGCCCGTTCATAATTGCAGGTGAATATCTCTCTCGATCCGCTTCATTAGGAAAGAGGACGTTACGGGCCTTAGCGTCGATATGAAGCGCGCGTGAGTATGGCTTGACGCCAGCATGGCAAATTCCGAGATTCGCCTGCTGTTCATGCATTGTCGTGAGATTCGGGCCGACAGCTAGGTTCGGCCCGATGTTTTCGAGATTTATCTCTCTGTATCCATCATTTTCTCGCCGCGCGCCAGCAACCCTGTCGTGGTCAGGCGCAAGCATCAAGAGGCTAGGCCCGCTAGCTCGGTCCACAGTGATGAACGCAACTCGGACACTTGCTCCGTCATTGGCTGACGGCCAATCATGGTCTGGTATGGCAAAACGGATGAACCACCGGGTGGATAAAGCGTTTCGTAGAACGGCATTGTTCTGACTGAGTCGAATGCGACTAGTTGACACGAATCCGATTCGACGAGCAATGCCACTCTTTGCAGCC
The DNA here is from genome assembly GCF_006440835.1 of Mesorhizobium sp. B2-5-11. NCBI lineage: Bacteria > Pseudomonadati > Pseudomonadota > Alphaproteobacteria > Hyphomicrobiales > Phyllobacteriaceae > Mesorhizobium > Mesorhizobium sp. B2-5-11. The sequence goes on along the minus strand of NZ_VFUK01000013.1, from coordinate 96,919 downwards.
CGTATCCAGAAGAACAATATCAAGTCGGCAGCTTGCGTGAACTCGCGATAAAGTGGCTTGAGCTGATTTACATAACCATCCGAAAGTAATCCTCGCATATCTCGATTGGAGATGAACGGCGGGTTTTCCACTATGAACTCCGCATCTGGCCAGTCCGGCCACCTTGCATTGGGAAACGTCTCTAGTCGCTTGCCTTCTCTTTCAACGACCTTGGGCACTGGATAACCATCCCATGTCAGGACCGCATCATAGCCTTCGCGATGGCCGAAATTGATGTTTTTGAATGCCCGTAAAATCGGCTCCGCCGGATGGCCGGTCCGGGTGCGATAATGCTGTTGCAGATAACCGATCCAAACCACCAAGTTCGGCAATGGCTGCCGCGCGCGGATTGAGTTCCAACCCGAGGAACTGATGCGGATCGACCGTCTCCCGCTCCAGCCCAAGGCTTTCATTGAAGCCGAGGCGGGCTAGCGTTTCCAGAACCTCGCCTTCGAGCTTCTTCATCAGTTCGAGACTGACATAGAGGAAGTTGCCGGTGCCGCAGGCTGGGTCGAGCACGCGCGTCAGGCAAAGCTGATGATGGAAGCCCCGCACGATTTCGATCGCCTTGGCGTCATCGTGCGCGTCCTTGGCGGCCTCGGCCTTGGTCAGCGTTTTCTGCCAGTCGCCGCGTAGCGGCTCCATAACAGTTACCTCGACGAGCCGCTGCACGTAGGAGCGTGGCGTATAATGCGCGCCGAGCTTCTTGCGCTCGCCCGGCTCCAGTGCTTGTTCCAGCAGAGTGCCGAAGATGGCTGGATCGACCTCGGTCCATTTCGCCTTGGCTGCCTGCAGCAACTCGCCGATTTCTTCGCGACCGAGTGGAAACGCCCGCGCATTCTTGAAGAGATTGCCGTTGAAATAGCGAAGCTCGGTACGAAACGCCGAGAAGAAGCGCTTCTTCTGCACCGGTTCGTCCATCTTCGCCCACAGTTCCTCGATCAGTGGCACGAATGCCGAGGGCGATTTCACGCAATCCTCCAGCAGTTCGGTGAACGAGCCTTTCGGCAGCAGGTCCACATCCTCCGCGAACATCGTGAAGATGCAGCGCATGAGGAAATGCGCCACCTCCTCGGCCGCATGATTTTTCTCCAGCGCCTTGCTGACTTCCGCCAAGCGTTTGGCGATCTCGCGTGTAACCCGCGCCGATTCCTTTGCAGGATCGAGGCTTGCCGGATCGGTCCAGATACGTGCGAAAAGCTCGCGCGTTTCCTGATGCCTCAGGTCGTCGAGGTAGACGCGAAAACCCTTACGGTCTGGAAACTGGCTATAGGCGCGGCCGGTGCCGGTAAAATCGGCGAAAATCTCGAAGGCATTGCCGACGTCGCAGGCGATGACAAAGGGCGGCGCGGGGTGGCTGGCATCGAGCAGATAAACGTACTCCTCCGCCTGCTTGCGCGCATTCTGCATCATCACGTCCCAGCCGCGCGCGACGCTGCGCTTGCCGAGTTGTTCCGGTTCCTCAGCGAACAGCGCGCCCTGTCCTGGAATAGCATTCTTCGCGCCGGGCAACCGCGATTGTTTGGCTTCGAGTATGAAGCAGCCCTTCTTATAAAGATCGATTCGTTTGGAGGAGGCGATCTCGTCGCTCGCACGCCTTCGCACCGCGCGCTCGAACACGTAATCATTGTGTTCGCGTTCGGCACCGGAGGGCTCAGGACGCGGAACGCCGATCACGTCGCAGAACTCGGACAGGAACATCTGGTAGTTGGCGCGTTCCGCGCCGCCTTCCCGGGCTGTCCATCTGTGGATAAATTCTTCTATTTGCACGTATTCCCCCACTGGTTGCGGAGAAAAACAGAATTCGTTTTCAACAGCAACCGCACATTGGCGATATAGCTCTCGATAGGAATGCGTCCGTTCGTCTTCAGCCCACTTTCCCCAACCCGGCGCCGCCCCTCATCCGCCTGCCGGCACCTTCTCCCCGTATAGGGAACGGGGAGAAGGGAGCTCCCCACCCACCCTTTCTTAAGGTGTCTCCGCTACACCAAAGCCTGAAAAGAAGCGGAGAACGGAGAACAATCGGGGTGCGCTTTTCCGCGGCCACGACAGCCGGGCGGTTCTTGCCGCAGCGTTTGGCGCTGCGCGTGGAGCCGTTGCTTGGCCGCGTCGACGCCGTGCTGTTCACCGCCGACGAGCGCGGCGAGGCCGGCCGCATGTCTGTCATCGCCTTTTCCATCCGCATCGTCAGCGCCGTCATCGCCTTCGTCAGCCAGGTGCTGATGGCGCGCTGGATGGGCTCGTTCGAATACGGCATCTTCGTCCTTGTCTGGGTGACCATGGTCATCGTCGGCAATCTCGCCTGCCTCGGCTTCCACACCTCGGTCATCCGCTTCATTCCCGAATACCGCGAGCGCGGCCTCATCGACGAGTTGCGCGGCATCGTCGTGGCCAGCCGCCTGTTCGTCCTAATCGCCTCGACGGTCATCGCGGGGCTCGGCGCGCTCGGCGTGTGGCTCGCTTCGTCATGGACTGAAAACTACTATGTCCTGCCGTTCATCCTCGGCGTCATCTGCCTGCCGATGATAGCGCTGTCGGATCTGCTGCAAGGCCAGGCCAGGGCGAACAGCTGGGCGCTGTTCGCCCTGGCGCCGACCTATCTGATACGGCCCGTGCTGATCCTGCTGTTCATGGCGCTGATGCTTTTCGCCGGCTACGCGCCCGACGCGAAGACCGCGATCTTCGCCTCGATCGCCGCCACTTACGTCACCACGCTCGCCCAGCTTATCGGCGTCACCCGGCGCATGGAAAAGCAGATTCCGGCCGGGCCGATGAAGGTGCATTTCGCACAATGGTTCATTGTCTCGCTGCCGATCTTCCTGGTCGAAAGCTTCTTTTTCCTGCTCACCAATGCCGACGTGCTGATGGTCGGCGCCTATATGGACCCCAACGACGTCGCCGTCTATTTCGCCACGGTCAAGACACTGGCGCTGGTGCATTTCGTCTACTTCGCCGTCAAGGCAGGCGTCGCTCAGCGCTATGCCCAGTTCACCCATGGCGAGCCGGAAAAGCTTGCCGCCTTTGCCCGCGAGACGGTGTCGTGGACCTTCTGGCCATCGCTCGCCATGGCGCTGCTGGTGCTGGCGCTTGGCAAACCGATGCTGATGCTGTTCGGTCCCGAATTCACATCGGGTTATCCGCTTCTGTTCCTGCTCGTCTTCGGCGTCGTGGCGCGCGCCGCCGTGGGCCCGTGCGAAAGCCTGCTCACCATGAGCGGCAACCAGAATGTCTGCGCCGCCGTCTATGCCATGACGCTGGCCTTCAACATTGGCCTGAACGTGGTGCTGATCCCGCTCTTCGGCCTGTGGGGCGCCGCAATGGCCACCGCCTTCGCCATGATCTTCGAGGCCGGCGCGCTGTCCTTCACGGTCTGGCGCAAGCTCGGCATCGTCATGGCGATCTTCGTGCCAGCCAAAGGAGCCGCGTGATGGCCGCCATCCCCTTGCTCGAGGAAACCAGCGGCGGCCCCGCCGGCGCCATGGTGTCCGGCCTTGCCGGACTGGGGCGTGACACCGACCCGGCCCATATCGAGATCCTCGCCAACAACCGGCCCGAGCGGAAACTGGCCATCTATCCGGCGTCGGCCGGGTTCGACCTCGTCGAGGAGCTGGATTATCTGTGCGCCCGCACCATCGAGCCCAACGTCTTCTTCAACCCGCGTTTCCTCGCGCCCGCAATGCCCCGGCTGGAAGACCGCGAGGTGCGTCTGGCCGTCATCCGTGACGGCGATGAATACCGCAACCGGCTACGCCTTCTGGTGCCGTTCTCGGTGGAGCGGCCGGTGGTGCCGCTCGGAGTTCCGGTCATGCGCACATGGTCGAGCCCGTTCGGCCCGCTCGGCACCCCGCTGGTCGACCGCGACGATCCGGTCGGTGTCCTCGAGGATTTCTTCTCGATGCTGTCGCGCCCGCATCTGAAGCTGCCGAAAGTGTTCGTCCTGCCCGACATCAGGCTCGACGGCGCGGTGGCGAGCCTGGTTGCCACTGTGGCCGAAACGCGTGGCCTGATGTTGGTCACCACCGGTCACGCCCAGCGTCCGCTGCTCGAGAGCGAACGCGACGCCGAGGACTATCTGAAGGCTTCGCTGCGCGCGCACCATTACCGCGAGTTCCGCCGCCTCAAGCGGCGGCTGGGCGACCTCGGCAAGCTTGAACATGTCGTGGCGCGCGGCCCCGACGAGATCCGTCACGCCATCGAGAGCTTCCTGACGCTGGAGGCGGCCGGCTGGAAGGGCCGCGAGCGCACGGCCATGGCGATCGACCGCTACCGCGCCGCCTTCGCCCGCGAGGCCGTGCACAGGCTGGCCGAGCAGGACCTGTGCCGCATCCATTCGCTGACGCTCGACGGCCGCACCATTGCGTGCCTGATCGTCTTCGTCGAAGCCGGCGTTGCCTACACCTGGAAGACGGCCTACGACGAAACTCTGGCCGGCTATTCGCCAGGCACGCTGCTGATGATCGAGGTGACCAGGCAGCATCTCGACGACCCCAACATCATGATGACCGATTCCTGTGCCGTGCCCGACCATCCAGTGATGAGCAGGCTGTGGACCGAGCGCAAGCCGATGGGCACGCTGGTGATCGGCCTGACGCCGGACGCCGACCGTCTCGCCCGCCAGGCGGCCTCGCAACTGCATCTCTACCGGGAGACCCGCAACATGGCCCGCCTGCTGCGCAACCGGATGAAGAGCCTGCTCAAGAGACGATAGACGCGCTCGCATCTTCTGGATCGCGTGGATGCTTGCTTCAAGCCTGAGCATTTGGTTGCTTCATGGGATAAACAGTCACTGTATTGATAGCGTTTATTCGCCAGCGCCTGCTTGAGCAACAGTCACAATCTTTCAACAAAGCGCGACAAAGGTGATGCGATTTTGGGTATAATTCATGTCGCTTGCCGGCGGCGCATCCGTTTTTCTTCAGCGCTTTTCCTCGTGGCGGACATCAGAATTAGCTAATTCATTCGAACATATAAAGGACATTCACGGAACTTAAGTGGTAACATAAGACCTTTGGGACCAGACCCTGGGACTTTGGTCCGCCTTCACGAAATCCGGCAGCGAGCATGAGGCTAATCTTCATTGCTCTTCAGGAACTTGAAACGGCCGACCAGATCTAACTTGAGCCACTCGTCCTCATTCTTCCCCGTCGCTTTCGGCGGTGGCGCGCGGATTGCGAGGAACAGGCGCTGAACGCGAGAAATCCACCTGCCGGAACCAGCGGGTGAGCCGCCATGGGAAAGCTGCCGGCGCCAGAATCCTGGACGCGTAGAAGCCCGCCACGGAGCCCTACGGGGACGGTCTTGGGCGAGCGAGCGCCATGTCGAAAGTGTCCGGCAGGTGAGGATGCGCGCCGGTCCGTCTCACCGAAGCCGTGGTCATCGCGTCGACCGGGAGAATAATCGACATGCGAGCATAGTGGTCCGGCCACAGCGGCTTTCCAAACAGGAAGAACACGATCGCGAGAAAACAAATCAGCAGCAGGACGGCGAAGGTGTTCGCGATGATCTCGCCAAGCTGCATGTCTTTCTCCCCGAAGTCGGACACCCGCCGCTCGCAGCAACGGCGGGCGTCCAGGGACCGTCGATGAAGGGACTTTACTCGACGGCTTCCACGCCAATGAGGAACGGCGGCTTATGTTCAGGGTTTAGGACCAATGCGTCGATGCTTCGGACTTCAGTCCCAATTGCGGGTCCGAGGAGAAGGAGACAGTCTGCCTTTCGCACCGGCTAAGCCCTCCACCAAGGTACCTGACAGCCGGGAGCACAGCCCGGCCTGCTCGCCAAGTGCCGAACCTACCGCCAAAAGCAGGCCGGGCTCCTTCTGTCGATAGTCAAGATCGTCGCCCAACGGGGAAAATGACCAGCTACAAGGTGGAGGAAATCCTGGGCGAGAGAATTATCGGCACGCACGAGGTGGCGGCTTCAAGTCCCGCAGGGGCTGCCAGACGGGCAACCGGTCATCCGATGCAACCCCGCATTCCAGGCGCGCTGTTCGTTCGGGTCACCAGAGAGGACGGCACGGTCGCCGAATTCAGCTTCGCGGGATTTCCTTGTTGAACCCGGATGCCGTCGGATAGGACGGCACGAGTGGCGTTTCTTGCGACTATGGCCGGTGTCTACGCCGACCCATTGGCGCGGTTCGGCATTGAAGGAACCCGCTCGCTCTGACCCTTTGTATTCACGTGAATTCCGAAGCTCGTCGATGAATCGTTTCGACGCGACTTGCACCAGAATTGCGTTAGCGTCCCAGCGGCTGTCTGGATGCCGAAACCAATTCGTCTTCGTCCCTGATCCCGGCCATGTAATTCGCGATTATGCGGGATGAAATCGCTTCGCGTTGCTGGGCCGATCGGGCGTCGAGCTTCAGCCTGTCGAACACGCGGCCAAGCAGGGCCACTTCGGAGGAATCGAAGACGCCAGCCTCCTGAGCTTTCTGACGAATCGGCATGAGTTCCTCCCTTTCAGATAAATAAGCAACAACTGATGCAAGGGGCAATCTCAAGGCCTGATATATCCACACCGAGGAACGGTCAGGCGGCCAACATAGGTCCTGAAGCGTGAAAGCGGCTACCGCATTGGACAGGCCGTCCTGCACCCTGCCGAGCCGCTCCCGGATGTCGCTCTTGCGATATCGGCTTTAAGCGGCGCACGACAAACTCGAGCACCATATCCGCAGTGCCGAAACGCCGATCGGGAAATTAGCGGCAGACGCATCGAAGCGGCGACTGAAATGGTGCCCCTAGCCGGGATCGAACCAGCACTCCTTGCGGAACTCGATTTTGAGTCGAGCGCGTCTACCAATTCCGCCATAGGGGCTCAGGCCGGGCGGCCTGGATGGCGCGGACTATACGGTTGGAGGCCTGTTCGTCAACTGGCCTGTTGCCGATAGCCTGCGGAGCCGCGACCAAACCGCCCCTTTCGGTTTCCTGCGGGCACTGCCATTGTGCGGCGCGGAAAATCTTTCTAGACAGGCGTCGTGTCGAAGCGCCTGGCGTCCGGAAGAAGGAACGCGGCGCGCTTCGGGTCTTGGTTTCACGCATGCACCTGTTTCATCCATGCCCCTGGTTTTCTGCCTGCCCTTATGCCGGCCACGCCGTGCATGTGGGCGCCGTGCGGTAGGCATTTACGACATTAGGAGAGCCGATGCTTCGCGGACTGTACGACTGGACCTTGTCGCTGGCGGCGCGCAAATCCGCCGAATGGTGGCTGGCCTTCATCGCCTTCGTCGAGAGTTCCGTGTTCCTGGTGCCGGCCGACGTGCTCTATCTGCCGATGGCACTGTCGCGGCCTGATCGCGCCTATCGCTATGCGCTGATCGCCACCGTCGCCTCCGTGCTGGGCGGCATCGCCGGCTGGTTCATCGGCCACTACGCCTACGACGCGCTGGCGCGGCCCATCCTCGAATTCTACGGCAAGTATGACGAGTTCGAGGCGCTGCGCGTCTCTTCGGGCATCGGCTTCATCATCTTGATGCTGATCACCTCGGGCGCCGCCCATCTGCCGCCGATCAAGGTGGTGACGATCCTTTCGGGGGTCATCGGCGTCAATCTTTTGCTGTTCATCGCGCTGGCAATCGTGGCGCGCGGCGGGCGCTTCCTGCTCCTGGCCTGGCTGCTGCGCCGCTATGGCGAGCCGATCCGCGAGTTCATCGAAAAGCGCCTCGGCCTGATCGCGGGTGCGGCGGCAGCCGCCCTGATTTTGCTCTATATCCTGGTCAAATACGCCTTCTGATTCATGTCGCCCAAACCGCGCGGCGGCGTGGCGACATGGACCACAAGACCGGGCGAGCGGCGAACATAACGGACGAAAGACCCCATGACTGCGACCATGACTGCCAACACCGGACGCCAGCGGACCATGACGGCCCTGTTCCTTGCCGTAGCCATGGCCGCCACTGTCGGCTCCGCGCTCGCCTTCCAGTACATTGGCGGCTACATCCCTTGCCATCTCTGCCTGGAACAGCGCACGCCCTACTATATCGGCGTGCCGCTGATGCTGCTGGCGCTGCTTGCATCGGCGCTGCACGCGCCGGCATGGGTGGTGCGCGGCTTGCTGGCCATCGGCGGCCTGCTGATGCTCTATGGCCTTTATCTCGGCATCTATCATGCCGGCGTGGAGTGGGCCTGGTGGCAGGGCCCGGCCGATTGCACCGCGGGCGGAGGCCCGGTCGACACCGGCGGCAAAGGCGTCCTCGACGCGCTCGACAAATTCGTGCCCCCGTCCTGCGACAAGGCCGCGCTTCGCATTCTCGGCCTGTCGCTCGCCGGCTGGAACGCCATCGCCAGCCTTGTCCTCTCGGCCATCGCCTTCCGCAGCGCGCTTTCGCGCGACTGAGTCCGTTCAACCGAACGGCACGACAAGAGTTCGAGCAGAAATCCGGCGGGCCGAGTCGGATAGCGCGGCTTTCGACGTCCGAGCCAGGTCGACCCCCACTCCGTCTCGGCTCCGCCGAGCCACCTCTCCCCCGATCGACGGGGGAGAGGAATGGCGCGAACCTATTGCCTCAGGCTCCTTTCCTCTCCCTCCGGAGGGGGGAGAGGTGGCGCTGCGAAGCAGCGACGGAGTGGAGGAAGCCGGTCCTCAAAACGCGAAGCCGCTGATAAGTGAGCGCGGCCGAGCTGGTCCGATATCAGGGTATGTCAGACTATCATGGAGACAATCGCTTCAGACGGCCAGCGTCCCGAATTCTCGGACGATCTCAGGGTTCGAGTTCGACATCCCAGTACAGATAATCCATCCAGCTTTCATGCAGATGGTTGGGCGGGAACAGACGGCCATTATTGTGCAGGTCGTGCACCGTCGGCTGGTAGGGCTTCTGCAACGGCCACATCTTGGCATGGGCCGGCATCATGCCACCTTTCCTGAGATTGCAGGGCGAACAGGCGGCGACGACATTCTCCCACGTCGTAGCACCCCCGCGATGGCGGGGGATGACGTGATCGAAGGTCAGATCGTCGGGCGTGCCGCAATACTGGCACTGGAAGCGGTCGCGCAGGAAGACGTTGAAGCGTGTGAAGGCTGGATGCCGCGACGGCTTCACATAGGCCTTCAGGCTGACGACGCTCGGCAGCTTCATCGAGAAGGTCGGCGAGGACACCGCGTGCTCGTATTCGGCGACGATGTTCACCCGTTCGAGGAACACCGCCTTGATGGCGTCCTGCCACGACCAGAGCGACAGGGGGTAATAGCTGAGCGGACGGTAATCCGCATTCAGCACCAGCGCTGGAAGCCCATCCGGAGATACGGCAACCGTCACGTCGTTGGCCTCCTTGGTTCTCTAACCTGAATGGCGCGGATACTGTAAGCCCGACATGACAGGGATGTGAAGCGGATTGTCACGCGTCCGAAGGCACAAAAAAACGAGATTTTGATGCTTTTTCGCGTTTTCAGGCCGGGGGTGCGGCATCCCTGCCCTTCAATTCGCGATAATAGGACCAGAAAAGCCGCGATGCGACACCTCTCCATGGGCTCCATGATTCGGCGAGTTGGATCAGTGTTTTCTCCTGCGGACGCGGGTCGATGCCGAGCGCATGGCCGACGGCGGTCTGGAGCGCGACATCGCGCGCCGGGAAGATGTCGGGATGGCCTGCGGCGAACAGCAGATACACCTGTGCCGTCCACGGACCGATACCGGGCACCGCCGTCATGGTCGTGATTGCCTCGCCGGCGTCAAGCGAACACAAATGATGAAGATCGAGGCCGTCCGCCACCGCCTGGGCGGCGGCGAGGAGGCCGCGTTGCTTGGGTCGCGACAGGCCCGCCTCGCGAAACATGTCCTCGCCGGCGGCAAGGATCGCCAGCGGCGTCAGCGGGTCGACCAGTTTCGTCAGCCGGCCGAAGATCGCATCGGCGCTGGCGCGCGACACCTGCTGCGAGACGATGATCGAGGCAAGGCTCAAGAATCCCGGTTGGGAAAGCCGTAGCGGCACCTCGCCCGCCATGCCGCGGATCTTTTCCAGCCTTGGGTCGATCGCGCAAAGCGCGTCGAGCCCCCGGGCGATGTCGTCCAATGTGGCGATACGTTGCATGCTTTCTTGTTCCTGAACCGGCCGCACGGTAGCAATTGGCAAAACCGCCGCACAACCCGATTGCCGCTCAAGAGATGACACTCCTGACATTCCGTTTCGCGCCCAGTCCCAATGGCGAACTGCATCTCGGCCATGCCTTTTCGGCGCTGCTCAACCAGAAACTGGCGCGAGCGGTCGGCGGCCGCCTGCTGCTGCGCATCGAGGATATCGACACCACGCGCTGCTCGCCGGAATTCGAGGCGGGCATCTTTGCCGACCTGAAATGGCTCGGTCTTGCCTGGGAACAGCCTGTACGACGGCAATCCGAGCACTTCGCCTGTTATGAGACGGTGCTTGACCGGCTGATCCGGGAGGACCTTGTCTATCCCGCCTTCATGAGCAGAAGCGAGATCCGGGCTTTCATCACCGAGAGCGAAAAGCGCGACTGGCCGCGCGATCCCGACGGCGTGCCGGTCTATCCCGCCGTCGACAAGGCTCTGCCGGCGAAGGAACGCCAGCGCCGCATTGCCGAGGGCGCTCCCTTCGCCTGGCGGCTGGATGTCGATGCGGCGATGGCACGCGTCGGCAAGGATTTGTCATGGAACGAATTTTCAGACGAATCGCTTTCCGCGACGCGCGTCGTCGAGGCCCGCCCGCGCGATTGGGGCGACGTGATCGTGGCGCGCCGCGAAATCCCGACCAGCTATCATCTCGCCGTCGTCGTCGACGATGCGCTGCAGGGCGTCAGCCATGTCGTGCGCGGCCAGGATCTTTATTCCGCCACCGGGGTACAGCGGCTGCTTCAGGAACTGCTTGGCCTGCCGCAGCCAGCCTATTTCCATCACCGGCTGATCCTGGGACCCGACGGGCGCAAGCTGTCGAAAAGCCTGAAGGACACCGGCCTTGCCGTCTTGCGCGAAGCGGGCGTGTCGGCTCACGATGTCAGGCGGATGGTCGGTCTCTGACGCAGGCGAAGGCCGAAGAGACAGCTTGCAGAAAAGGCGGCCGGTTGAATTCCGGTGATGCATGGATCAATCGTTTCGTTTTGCGCGCCGGCTTGAACCGGACTAGAGCTTCGCCACGGCTCAATTCTCATCAAGCGCGGTCCCCGGAAAATGCACAGCGTCAAGCGGCTCATCCCCGCCACTTTCGTCGTCCTGTGGGCGACCGGCTTCATCGGCGCCCGCTATGCCATGCCGTGGGCCGAACCGTTTACGTTCCTGGCTGCGCGCTTCGTCCTGGCGGCGGCGTTGTTCGCCGGCCTGGTGGTCGTGCTTGGCTCCAAGAGAGCCTCCCGCGAAGAGGCATTGCACGCCACCGGGGCCGGCATTCTGATGCATGGCGTCTATCTCGGCGCGGTCTTCTGGGCTATCCACAGGGGCATGCCCGCCGGGCTGTCGGCGCTGATTGTCGGCCTGCAGCCGCTGATCACGGCGGTGCTCGCCGGCAAGTTTCTCGGCGAGGCGATCCTACCGCGCCATTGGGCCGGCCTCGCGGTCGGCCTGGCCGGCGTCGTCATCGTGCTCTGGCCAAAGCTCGGCGCGCTCGGCGGCGGCGTGACGTCAGCCACGTTGACAGCCTCGCTCGTCTCGGTGCTCGGCATGAGCGCCGGCACGATATGGCAGAAGCGTTTTGCTTCCGGCGGCGACCTCGTCGCCGCGACCATGTGGCAATATGTCGGCGGCGCTTCGGTGATGATCGTGGCTTCACTGGCCTTCGAGACCCACACGGTCGTCATCAACGGCGAATTGATCTTCGCCATGGCCTGGCTGGTGCTGGTGCTGTCGATCGGCGCCATCTTCCTTCTGATGGTGATGATCCGCGACGGCGAGATGTCGAAGGTCGCTTCGCTGTTCTATCTGGTGCCGGCGGTGACGGCCGTCATCGCCTGGGCCTTGTTCGACGAGCAGCTCAACGCGCTTCAGATTGCCGGCATGGCGATCACGACCTTCGGTGTCGGTCTGGCAACGGTGCGGCAGACCAAGGGAAGAATTGTAGAAATGAGGAATTGAGGAATTGAGGAATTGAGGAATTGAGGAAAATGGTGCCATCTGGCGCTGGGGGCTTCTTCTTCAATTCTCCAATTCTCCAATTCTCCAGTTCTTCAATTCAGCCGGTCATCCCACCCGCGCGCGTGCCTCGAGATAGCGGCTGATTGCTGCGTTGAGTTCGCCGCCGAGAATGAAGATCGCGGACACGATGTAGAGAAAGACCACCGCGATCATGATCGAGGCAAGCCCGGCATAGGTCGTCACATAGGACGAGAAATGGTCGAGATAGGTGGCGAAAATGGTCGAGCCGATCAGCCATGCGGCGAGCGTGAAGACGATGCCGGGGATCAGCGAGACGAAACGGCGCTTGCCGGCCGGCAGCCAGTAATGCACTGAAAACAGACCGCCGACGATGACGGTCGAGGCGATGACGTAGCGCCACAGCGTGATGGTGCCCGTATAGGGTTTTATCCACTCGAAATGCGCCTCGGCCAGCCGCGCCAGCAATGGCGCGAAGACCAGGAGCACGCTGATCGCCAGGAAGCCTGCCGTGGCGATCAGCACGAAGAAGATGCTCTGCACGCGGCGATAGATGATGCCGCGCGTCTCGGTGACGCGATAGGCCCGGTTGAGCGAGGTGCGCAGCGCCTCGATGCCGTTCGAGGCGAAATAGGCGGCCAGCAGCACGCCGTAGGTGAGCAGATCCGATCGTCGCACGGTGAGCACGTTCAGCACCTCTCGCGCGATCGGTTTGGCGATTTGTTCCGGCCAGGTGTCGAAGACCAGGTGCACGGCCGTGTCGGCGAAGGCTTGCGCGCCGAGGAAGCTCGCCAGCGTGGTGGCGAAGATCAGGAACGGAAACAGCGCCATCAGCGAGGTGATTGCCAGATGGCTGGCCATCGCCCAGCCGTCATCGGTGTTGAAATGACCGATCGCGTCGTAGAGCACGCGGCGCAGGGCGACGATATTCCGCAACAAGAACCGCGCTCCCCTTCGATTGTCTCGACGCCGCGAATATGGGAAGGGAATGCGGCAAATGGCAACCCTTGGTCATAAGACGAATCCGTCGGCACGCGCGTTGCGCGTCATCATCGTCACCGGCGCGTCGTCCGGCATAGGCGCTTATTGCGCGCGGGCGCTCAAGGCGGAAGGCTGGCGGGTGTTCGCCACGGCGCGCAAGCCCGAAGACATCGCGGCCCTGGAAAAGGAGGGCATCGAGGCGTTCTATCTGGACTATCGCGAACCTGCCTCCATCGAAGCGCTTGCGGCTTCAGTGCTGGAGCGGACCGGCGGCAGGATCGATGCTCTGTTCAACAATGGCGCCTATGCGCAAGCGGGCGCGGTCGAGGATCTGCCGGTGGCCGCCTTGCGCGAGCAGTTCGAGGCCAATTTCTTCGGCCGGCACGACCTGACCCGCCGGCTCGTGCCGGTGATGCGCCGCCAGGGCCGTGGCCGGATCGTTCATTGCTCGTCGATCCTTGGCCTGGTGCCGGTACGTTTTCGCGGCGCCTATTCGGCATCCAAACACGCTTTGGAGGCGCTGATGCTCTGTCAGCGCCAGGAACTGGCCGGCAGCGGCGTGCATGTCTCGCTGATCGAGCCGGGGCCGGTGAAATCGAAGATCGCCAGCAATGGCCTCGCCTGGTTTCTCAGGAATATCGACCATGAGAATTCCGTGCATCGCGCGGACTATGAGGCGCAGTTGGAACGGATGCGCACCGGCGGCAGCCAATCGGCGCTGAAGCCCGGGCCGGAAGTGGTCCACAAGGCGCTTCGCCATGCACTTCTGTCGCGGCGCCCGCGCCCGCACTATGTGGTAACAGTGCCCGCCAAGGTCGGCGCCACGCTCAAACGCATCCTTCCGGCATCGATGCTTCACCGCCTGCTCGCCAAACGCGCCTGAACAAGAAAAGGACTGGAAACGCAAATGGCATCCGTCTTCAACATCCTTGCCATCCTGGTCATGGTCGCCGTGGTGATCGTGCTGGTCCGGGGTCTGATCAACATGATGCGCGGCGGTTCCGGCATGACCTCCAACAAGCTGATGCAGACGCGCGTCGTGCTGCAGGCCGTGGCGCTGGCGCTGATCCTGCTGGCCGTGTATTTCACCCGCAAATGAGGACACCGGCCGTTCGGGAGGCGACGTGGTCAAGCTCAACAAGATCTACACCCGCACCGGCGACAACGGCACCACCGGGCTCGGCACGGGTGAGCGGCGGCTGAAGTCCGATCTCAGGGTGGACGCCTACGGCACTGTCGACGAAGCCAATGCCTGCATTGGCATGGCTCGTGTTCACACCGCCCCAAGCCACCCGGCGATTGACGCCATGCTTGCCCGCATCCAGAACGATCTCTTCGACCTGGGCGCCGATCTGGCCGTGCCCGACGACGGCAAGCCGCTCGGCTACGAGCCGCTGCGCATCATTGCCGCGCAGACCGAGCGCGTCGAACACGACATCGATCTCCTCAACAACGACCTCCAGCCGCTCAAATCCTTCGTGCTGAACGGCGGCACGCCGGCCGCCGCTGCGCTCCATCTCGCCCGAACGGTGGCGCGGCGGGCCGAGCGGCTGATGGTGGCGCTCGCACAGCATCCTGGTGAGCACGTCAACCGCGACGGGCTGAAATACATCAACCGCGTCTCCGACTTCCTGTTCGTCGCCGCCAGGGCGGTCAATGACAATGGAAATGCCGACGTGTTATGGGTTCCTGGCAAGAACCGCTGAACTATGCCAAGGCGGGAGAGGCCAGGCACCTATGTTCATCCCGCTCTACGACACCAACAGGCTGCGGCACATCAGGCTGCAATATGTGACGATCGCCCTGATCCTGGCCAACGCGCTGGTCTATTGCGCCACCGCGCTCGGGGGCGAGAATTTCACCAATGCCGCCGTGCTCGGCCTCGGCTTCATCCCCTCCGTGGTGCATGACACGGCAGAGCTCGACCCGCGCTTTATCGTCATTCCCGAAAGCCTGAGCTATCTCACCTACTCATTCCTGCATGCCGACATTTTCCACCTTGGCGGCAACATGCTGTTCCTGTGGGTGTTCGGCGACAATGTCGAGGACGCGCTCGGCCATATCCGCTATCTCATCTTCTACCTCCTGTGCGCCATCGCCGGAGCCGCCTTCCAGGGCCTCATCGCGTGGGACTCGCAGGTGCCGCTGATCGGCGCCTCCGGCGCCATCGCCGGCGTGGTCGTCGCCTACCTGATCCTCTATCCCAGGGTGAAGGTCTGGGTGCTGGCCTTTGCCCGCATTCCGCTGCGCATCCCGGCCTTCATCCCGCTCCTCCTGTGGGTGCTGTTCCAGATCGTCATGTTCGCCGCCGGTGGCGAGGACCAGATTTCCTGGGCCTGCCACATAGGCGGCATCATCGCCGGCGCCGTGCTGGTGCTCGTGCTGCGCAGCCGCGGCGTGCCGCTTTTTGCGGGCGCGGACGAAGAAGCCGCACCCGCCGACCAGCCCGCCGTCGCCGTAGATCCGGCCGTAAACGAGCCGATTGCCGCGCAGCCCGTGCCACGCTGGGGTCGAGGAAGTGCCCCGGCCCCGACTGAACCGATTGAGTGAATTGCCCGACGCCGTGGCATATTGACGTGCGGGTTCGCCGCAACTACGGAAGCGTTTCCGCCCGCCTTTGGCGGTTGAAGAGCAGAATTTCCATCCGGAATGTCGGCTTTCGACAACTCTGACAGGGTTCACGCTGGTATAGCGCGCCCCAACTATCTCAAGAGAGGTGACAGGAAAATGAAGATCCTTGTGCCCGTGAAGCGGGTTGTGGATGCGAATGTGAAGGTTCGCGTCAAGGCTGACGGTTCGGCGGTGGAATTGGCCAACGTCAAGATGGCGATGAACCCATTCGACGAGATCGCGGTGGAAGAGGCGATCCGGCTCAAGGAAGCCGGCAAGGCCGAAGAGATCATCGTCGTGTCGATCGGCCCGCAGCAGGCGCAGGAGACGCTTCGCACCGCGCTCGCCATGGGCGCCGACCGCGCCATCCTGGTCAAGACCGACGAGCAGACAGAGCCACTGGGCGTCGCCAAGGTACTGAAGGGCGTGGTCGAGGCCGAGCAGCCCGGCCTTGTCATCCTCGGCAAGCAGGCGATCGACGATGATTCCAACCAGACCGGCCAGATGCTCGCAGCCCTTCTCGGCTGGGCGCAGGGCACGTTTGCTTCCAAGGTGGTGCTGGAGGGCGACAAGGCCAGGGTGACGCGCGAGGTCGACGGCGGCCTGCAGACGGTTGAGCTGAAGATGCCGGCGATCGTCACTGCCGACCTTCGCCTCAACCAGCCGCGCTATGCATCGCTGCCCAACATCATGAAGGCCAAGAAGAAGCCGCTCGACGAGAAGAGCCCGGCCGACTACGGCGCTGACGTCAAGCCGCGGCTGAAGGTCATCAAGACCGAAGAGCCGGGCGGCCGCAAGGCGGGCGTCAAGGTCAAGAGCGTCGCCGAGCTCATCGACAAGCTGAAGAACGAAGCCGGCGTGCTCTGAGATCGGAAGGAACAGATAAAATGACCATTCTCCTCATCGCCGAACACGACAACGCTACCCTTTCCGACCAGACCGCCAAGGCGCTGTCGGCCGCGCTGCAGATCGGCTCGGACGTGCATGTGCTGGTGGCCGGCAAGGGCGCCAAGGGCGCAGCCGACGCCGCCGCCAAGCTGAAGGGCGTGAGCAAGGTGCTGCTGGCCGAAGCCGACGAGCTTGCCGAGCGTCTCGCCGAGCCGACCGCGGCGCTCGTCGTGTCGCTGGCCGGCTCCTATGACACCATCGTCGCGCCGGCAACCTCGTCGGGCAAGAACGTCGCGCCGCGCGTGGCCGCTTTGCTCGACGTGGCGCAGGTCTCCGAGATCATCGAAGTGGTCTCGCCGGACACCTTCAAGCGGCCGATCTATGCCGGCAACGCCATCCAGACGGTACAGTCGACCGATGCCAAGAAGGTCATTACCGTGCGCACCGCCTCCTTCCAGGCGGCGCCCGAGGGCGGTTCGGCCGCTGTCGAAACCGTCAGCGCTGCGGCCAATCCTGGCCTCTCCTCCTTCGTCGAGAACAAGCTATCGGAGACCGATCGTCCGGAACTGACGTCGGCCAAGATCATCATCTCGGGCGGCCGCGCGCTCGGCTCCTCGGAGAAGTTCCAGGAGGTCATCCTGCCGGTCGCCGACAAGCTCGGCGCTGCCGTCGGCGCATCCCGCGCCGCCGTCGATGCCGGTTATGCGCCGAATGATTGGCAGGTCGGCCAGACCGGCAAGGTCGTCGCCCCCGACCTCTACATCGCCGTCGGCATCTCCGGCGCCATCCAGCACCTCGCCGGCATGAAGGATTCGAAGGTCATCGTCGCCATCAACAAGGACGAGGAAGCGCCGATCTTCCAGGTTGCCGACTATGGCCTCGTCGGCGATCTGTTCGTTGTCCTGCCGGAGTTGCAGAAGGCGCTTTGACGCCCTGCCGCAAAGCGTATTAAATTGTGAGGGGTGGGGTAGACGAAGTCGCCCCACCCTTTTAGTTTGCACCGCACAAAAAGCAGGCCGCAAAGGCCTTTTTCGACGGGATCGGTGTAATGAGCAAGATCGAAACGATCGGCATCATCGGCGCGGGCCAGATGGGCGGCGGCATCGCCCATGTCTCCGCACTTTCGGGCTACAAGGTGCTGATCTACGATATATCGCCCGACCGTATCGAGAAGGGCATCGCCACTGTCAGCGGCAACATGGCCCGCCAGGTGGGGTCCGGCAAGCTCGACGAGAAGCTCCGCAACCAGGCGATGGCGCGCATCGCGGCGGCGCCATCCATGGCCGATCTCGCCGGTGCCGACCTGGTCATCGAGGCAGCGACCGAGGACGAGACGGTCAAGCGCAAGATCTACGCCCAGCTTTGTCCGCAGCTCAATCCCGAGGCCATACTGGCGACCAATACCTCGTCGATCTCGATCACGCGGCTAGCCGCGCAGACCGACCGCCCCGAGCGCTTCATCGGCATCCATTTCATGAACCCGGTTCCCCTGATGAAGCTGGTCGAACTGGTGCGCGGCATCGCCACCGAGGACCAGACCTTCGAGGCGGCAAAGACCTATGTGAAGCAGCTCGACAAGACGATCACGGTCTCGGAGGATTTTCCGGCCTTCATCGTCAACCGCATCCTTTTGCCGATGATCAACGAGGCGATCTACACGCTCTATGAGGGCGTCGGCACGGTCGATGCCATCGACACCGCCATGCGGCTCGGCGCCAACCATCCGATGGGGCCGCTGCAGCTGGCCGATTTCATCGGCCTGGACACCTGCCTGTCGATCATGCAGGTGCTGCATGACGGCCTGTCGGATTCGAAGTACCGCCCCTGCCCGTTGCTGGTCAAATATGTCGAGGCCGGCTGGCTCGGCCGCAAGACCGGCCGCGGCTTCTACGATTATCGCGGCGAGCATCCGGTTCCGACACGCTGACCCGACAGGGTTGATCGCGGCCCTATCGCGGGGCTACGACGCTGCGGCCAGGGGCTTGGGCGTCCCGATTTCGATCCTGTCGTCCGTGGCGTCATTCTCGGGCGCCATGGACACGCATCCGCGACCCGCAGCCTTGGCCACGTAGCAGGCGGCGTCTGCCCTGGCGATGATCTCGTCGACCGCGCCGCAATCTGCGTTGATAGGAGCCAGTCCGATGCTGGCGCCGATCGAATGGGGACGGCCTTCCCAGGTGAAGTCGAGGCCCTGTATCGCATCGATGATGGATCGCGCCGCGATCCTGGCCCCGGCGGCCGAGCCCGACTTCAGAATGACCGCGAATTCGTCGCCGCCCAGACGCGCGACCATGTCCTGCGGACCAAGCACGCCACGCACGGCCTCGGCAACGCGCTTGAGCAATGCGTCTCCCGCCGCGTGGCCGCCTGTGTCGTTGACCAGTTTGAAATGATCCAGATCGATGAACATGAACTGATGTCCGATCCCCTCCTTGCGGGCCTGATCGACCAGTTCTTCCATGGCGCGGATGAAACTCGCGCGGTTGGCAAGGCCGGTCAGCGCATCATGCGCGGCGGCGTGGGCAAGCTGGCGCTGCAGCGCGCGCGCATCGGTGAAGTCCTGGAAGACGATGACCAGTCCGCAGAATTCGTTGCGTTCGTTCATGATCGGCGACACGACCTGCCGGATGCTGCAGCGCGTCTCGTCGCGCCGGATGAGGACGGCGCGGCTGTTCTGGTCATCGGCTCCCTGGCCGCCGATCGCAGGCCGCGCCACGCCGATCCTGTGGCCGGTCTCCTCGTCGACCGCCCAATAGACATGGCCGAGCGTCTTGCCGAGGGCATCATTGCAGGAGACACCGGTCAGCTTTTCGGCGACAGGATTCATGAAGGTGACGCGGTTGGCGGCATCGGTGCAGATGACGGCATCGCCGATCGACTGGAGCGTCACTTTGAGGCGCTCCTTTTCGTCCGCCAGCATGGCCGCCGACACGGCGAGGCGCTCCTCCGCCTGCTTGCGCCGGGTGATGTCGGTCAGGCTGCCTATCGCCCTGATCAGCCGCCCCTCTTCGTCGCGCTCGATCGCCTTGCCGCGGTCGAGGAACCAGAGCCAGCGGCCATCCTTGTGGCGCATCCTGAATTCGGCCTCGAAGAACGGCGTGCGGCCTTCGAGATGGGCGCGGTCCGCCTCGGCCACTGCTTCGCGGTCGTCGGGATGTATCATCGCCAGCCAGTGATCGGGGTCACCGTCGAGTTCCCCGTCGGCGTAACCCAGCATCTTGACCCAGGTCGAGGAATAGTTAGTGCCGCCCCTGCGCTTGTCGAAGTCCCAGACGCCCTGGCCGGCGCCGGCCAATGCAAAGTTCCAGCGCGTTTCGGCCTCGGCGATCCGCGCCTCGGCCTGCTTGCGCGCATCGATGTCCTCTATCTGCGAGACGAGATACAGCGGCCGGCCGCTATTCCCGTCGCGAATGACGGAGCCGGCCAGCCTGGCCCAGACGGGCGTGCCGTCCTTCTTGAGATAGCGCTTCTCGAAATGAAAGGAATCGATCTTGCCGGCCTTCAGGTCTTCCATCGTCTCCCGCCCGATCTCCAGATCGTCGGCATGCGTGAGCTGGAAGAAGGTCAACGCCTCGATCTCGTCGCGGCGGTAGTCGAGCATGGCAGCGAAAGCCGGGTTGGCCTCGAGAATGCGCCCGTCGAGGCCGACGATGGCGACGCCGATGGAGGAATCCTCCATGGCACGGCGGAAGCGCTGCTCGCTCTCGGCGATCTGGCGGCGGTCCTTGCGGATGACGCGCGCGAACATGCAGGCCAGGAGAAGTGCGCCGGCTGCCACACCGACCGACGCCTGCACACATAATTCGAGCGTCTCGGCGCCGGGATCCAGCCGCGACAGCAGGATCGATGCCGTCATCGCCGCTGTCCCGCCCACGAGCAGAGCCAACCCCGCATGTCTGTGCGGCGCCGGCCCGATGATCCTTCGCATTGCCACGATTTGTACCACCCCGTGGGCAATCGCATTTCCCGTGAAAATCCTGACGGATCGATTTTAAGGAAAGGTTGCGTCGGGTATCGGCGATGCCGCCGGCCGGCAAACATTTGCCGGCATGATTAAGGATCGGTATGCGCGGGATGCAGCAGCGGGCGTCGCGCTACCAGCGCACGAAAAACCGGCCGCCGAGCGCGCCGAGCAGCGCCAGCGCGGCGATCGCGATCGTATACCAGGTGGCGACGAAAAGCGGCGAATCATCAAAGCAATGCGCGGCATAGAAGGTTGCCGCCAGCCCGCCGGCGAGCAGGCCCGCGGCCGTGCCGGCCAGCACCGGCCGTGTCGGCGCGCCATAGCGCAGCATCCACAGGAAGATGGCAAGCGGGCCGATGCCGATCAGCGGGATGAGCCCCATGCAGACCATCATGTTGGAACCGACGAGACGCCTGCCCCAGTCGGCCTCGGGCACGGCGTAAAGCTCCAGCACCACGGCCACTGCCACGAGCACGGGCGCAGCCGCCATCCAGGCCGCCGCCTTGCCTGTCGATGCTCCCGGTGTCGACAATGTCCTGACGAAGGCGAAGGCGCTGGCGGCGAGCACGATGGTGAACAGGAACTTCGAAAGAAAGCGCATCGTATGTGCGGCAGCCATGAAGTCGGGGCGCGGACCGATCGTCATCATGAAAACCGCGCCCGCGATCACGGCGGCCACACCGGCAGCCAGCCACCAGGCCGAGCGCAGCGGCATCGCCTTGCTGCGGGCGTCGGCATCAAGCGCCTTGATGAGATCCTCGGTCCTCATGTCATTCCCGCCCAAACCGCCCCTGCCCGAACCGCTTGGCAATGGCTGCAAGTCCGCGATGCAAAGAAACCCGCACCGCTGTTTCGCTGATGCCGAACTTGGCTGCCGTGTCGCCGATCGAGCGCCCCTCCACCGACACGGACGACACCACGGAGCGCTGTGCCGGCGGCAGGCCGTCGAGCGCCCGGCTGATGTCGCGTTCGCTGACGGTTTCCGTTTCCGGCTCGGCGAAGGTTTCGGCGATATCGTCGACATCGATCTCGATGCGCCGTCCGCGCCGCCGGAACGCGTCGATCAACTTGAAGCGCGCGATGGCATAGACCCAGGGCAGCACAGGTGCGTCCTGGCGCCAGGTGTGCCGTTTCACATGAATGGCCAGCAAGGTTTCCTGCACGACATCCTCGGGATCGACCCCGCCTTTGACGATCTTGCGCCTGGCAAAACCGCGAACCAGAGCGGCCGTCCGGTGCAGAAAGTCGGCATAGGCCCTTTCATCTCCCGCGATCGCGGCTCGCATCAGCCGGGAAAGCTCGGCCTCGTCCTTGCCGCTCACAAGAGTTCACTCCCCGATCTTCGCGCCTCGGCGCTGATTTGTTACGTGGCCGGCGAAATAATGTCCAAGGCAAACTACCGGCAAGTCACGAAAGATTGCGGGCGAACGCGAACTTGGGCTCGTCGACGGCGACTGTGTCCTGGACCGTCGGTCGCGCGCGGCCATCACGCGGAATTGTCCGCCTGGCATGGGTCTATGCCGCCAGCGGCCGATTGAAGCAGGCCAAAAATGTTGACTACACCTGTCATGTATCGATAGGTGCTGCGTGCCAGTTCAACGAGATCGAGGACGACGCCCATGAAATACGCTCTTTCCACCCTTGCCGGCGCCGCGGTGGTGGCGGTCAGCCTGATGGCTGGCCAGGCGATGGCTGAGGATACAGGCATCATCGTCTACAATGCCCAGCACGAGAGCCTCGCCAAGGAATGGGCCGACGGCTTCACCAAGGAAACCGGTATCAAGGTCACGCTGCGCAATGGCGGCGACAGCGATTTCTCCAACCAGATCGTCGCGGAGGGCACCGCCTCGCCCGCCGACGTGTTCCTGACCGAGAATTCGCCGGCCATGGTGCTGGTCGAGAATGCCGGCCTGTTCGCGCCGGTCGACGCCGACACACTGGCGCAGGTTCCGCAGGATTATCAGGCAGCGAGCGGCAAATGGGTCGGCGTTGCCGCCCGCAGCACCGTCTTTGCCTACAATACCACCAAGCTCAAGGCCGACCAGTTGCCCAAGTCGCTGCTCGACCTTGCCGATCCGAGCTGGAAAGGCCGCTGGGCCGCCTCGCCGTCGGGCGCCGATTTCCAGGCTATCGTCAGCGCGCTGCTGCAGCTCAAGGGCGAAGCCGCGACGGCGGACTGGCTGAAGGCGATGAAGCAGAATTTCACCGCCTATAAAGGCAACAGCACCGTGATGAAGGCGGTCAACGCCGGCGAGATCGAAGGCGGCGTGATCTATCACTACTACTACTTCGGCGATCAGGCCAAGACCGGCGAGAACAGCAAGAACGTTGCGCTGCATTATTTCAAAAACCAGGATCCGGGCGCCTTCGTCTCGACCTCCGGCGGCGGCGTGCTGGCTTCGAGCAAGCATCCCAAGGAAGCCCAGGCTTTCCTGAAGTGGGTGACCGGCAAGGGCGGCCAGGACGTGCTGAAGAACGGAACGTCCTTCGAATACGCGGTCGGCAAGGGCGCAGAGTCCAATCCGAAGCTGGTGCCGCTGGCCGACCTGCAG
The DNA here is from genome assembly GCF_006440835.1 of Mesorhizobium sp. B2-5-11. Taxonomy (NCBI): domain Bacteria; kingdom Pseudomonadati; phylum Pseudomonadota; class Alphaproteobacteria; order Hyphomicrobiales; family Phyllobacteriaceae; genus Mesorhizobium; species Mesorhizobium sp. B2-5-11. The sequence continues at coordinate 73,851 of NZ_VFUK01000013.1, read as the reverse complement.
GCGCCGAAGATCGATGCCGCGACGCTGAACTCCAAGAAAGCCACCGACCTGATGACGGCGGCCGGCTTGCTTTAGTTGCCGTTCGTCCTAATAAGGACACCGGCCGTGCTCCCGCGGGAATTCCGCGGGAGCGTTTTGTTTTTTCGAGATGGCATTCGTCGATGACGACACGCTGTATTCCCGACCATGATCGTGGTCTTTCGATTGCCGCCGCCGGGCGGCAAGGGCGCGAAGTCTGAGCCGATGCAGTTCGCGGCCGACATTGCAAGCCCGGGCCTGCCGCCGAGGACGCGCCGCAGGGCGCGCCGGCGCGCTGCGTCATGGATCGTTGCCGCCGCTATCTTCGTTTCGCTGCTGGCCCTGCTGCCGCTTGCCTTCATCGTCTGGGTCGCCGTGCAGACCGGTTGGGAAACCGTCTCGGCGCTGGTTTTCCGGCCGCGTGTCGGCGAGCTTCTGGCCAACACCGTCCTGCTTGTCGCGCTCGCCGTGCCGATCGCCATCATCCTGTCGGTGGCGCTGGCCTGGCTGACCGAACGCAGCGACCTGCCCGGCGCCCGGCTGTGGGCCTGGCTATGCGTGGCGCCGCTCGCCATTCCCGCCTTCGTGCACAGCTATGCCTGGATCACCATGGTGCCCGGGCTGCATGGCTTGTGGGCCGGCGTGCTTGTCTCTGTCATAGCGTATTTCCCGTTCCTTTATCTGCCGGTATCGGCGGCCCTGCGCCGGCTCGATCCGGCGCTCGAAGACGCCGCGGCCGCACTCGGCCTTGGTCCCTGGCGTGTGTTCTGGCGCGTCGTGCTGCCGCAGCTCAGGCTTGCCATCTGTGGCGGCGCATTGCTGGTCGGCCTGCACCTGTTGGCCGAATACGGCCTTTACGTCTTCATCCGCTTCGACACCTTCACCACGGCGATCGTCGACCAGTTCCAATCGACCTTCAACGGGCCGGCCGCGAATATGCTGGCCGGCGTGCTGGTGAGCTGCTGCTTCGTGCTGCTCGGGCTGGAGGTGCTGGTGCGCGGGGAAGAGCGCTATGCCCGCGTCGGTTCGGGCGCCGCGCGCCACCAACAGCGCGCGCCGCTCGGCCGGGCGACCGTGCCTTGCCTGCTGCTGCTTGCCGCCACCACGCTTCTGGCGCTCGGCGTACCGTTCGTCACCATCGGACGCTGGCTTGCCGCCGGCGGCGCCGAGGTCTGGCGGCTCGACGAGATCGGCCTGGCGCTCGGCCAGACGTTGTTCCTGGCGCTCGCCGGCGCGCTGCTCGCCACCGTCGCCGCCATGCCGATGGCCTGGATCTCGATCCGCGCGCCGGGGCCTCTGCAGCGCTTGCTGGAGGGCTGCAACTACATCGTCGGATCGCTGCCCGGGGTCGTGATCGCACTGGCGCTGGTCACCATCACCGTGCGCATCGCCCTGCCGCTCTATCAGACCCTGTTCACCATCCTGGTTGCCTATGCCTTGATGTTCCTGCCCCGCGCCCTGATCAGCCTGCGGGCGTCGATCGCGCAGGCGCCGGTCGAGCTCGAGCGCGCCGCGTCCAGCCTCGGGCGGTCGCCGCTCCATGCATTGTGGTCGACGACGATCCGCCTGTCGGCGCCGGGTGCCGCCGCCGGCATGGCGCTGGTGGCGCTCGGCATCATGAACGAGCTGACCGCGACCCAGATGCTGGCGCCGAACGGCACCCGCACGCTCGCGATGGCATTCTGGTCCTACAGCGGCGAGATCGACTACGCTTCGGCAGCACCTTACGCCTTCATCATGGTGGCGATGTCGCTGCCCCTGACCTGGCTGCTCTATGTCCAGTCAAAACGGATGGCAGGACGATGAGCTTTCTCGAACTCAGGGGCTTGCACAAGCATTACGGCCCCGTCGCGGCGCTTGCCGGCATCGATCTCGACGTCGCCAGCGGCAGCCGCACGGCCATCGTCGGGCCGTCCGGCTGCGGCAAGACCACCTTGCTGCGGCTGATCGCCGGTTTCGAGGCGCCCGACCAGGGCAGCATCGTGCTTGACGGAAAGATGCTGGCCGACAGCGGCGGCGCCGTTCCGGCGCACCGCCGCGGTATCGGCCTGGTTGCACAGGACGGCGCCCTGTTTCCGCACCTGACGATTGGCGACAATATCGGTTTCGGGATGGACCGCCGGCTGGACAAGCGATCCGAGCGCATCGTCGAGCTCGCCTATATAGTGGGGCTGGACAAGGCGATCCTGAAGCGCCGCCCGCACGAACTCTCCGGCGGTCAGCAGCAACGCGTGGCGCTCGCCCGCGCCATGGCGATGAAGCCGCGGCTGATGCTGCTCGACGAACCGTTCTCGGCGCTCGACACCGGCCTGCGCGCCTCCATGCGCAAGGCCGTGGCGGAACTGCTCGAAGCCGCCGGCATCACCACCATCCTGGTGACGCACGATCAGGCCGAGGCGCTGTCCTTCGCCAGCCAGGTCGCGGTGATGCGCGAGGGCCGGTTTTCGCAGGTCGGCACGCCGCGCGAACTTTATCTCAAGCCGAAGGACAGGATGATTGCCGAGTTCCTTGGCGACGCCATCATCCTGCCGGCGAAGATAGCGGGCGGTTTCGCCACGTCGCCGCTTGGCCGCATCGCCGTCGATACGTCGGACAGCCGCGATGTCGCCCGCATCATGTTGCGGCCGGAGCAGATCGGACTGAAGCGGACATCGCGCGAGGGCATGTCGGGCACGCCGGACATGCTGTTTGGCGAGGTAACGGAATCCGAATTCGCCGGCTCGACCTGCACGGTCGCGGTGCGGTTGCTCAACAGCCCCGACCCGCCGGACGCCGCCGCCATCGGCAGTACGCCGCTGATCCTGCGCAAGTCCGGCATGGACGCCCCGGCGGTCGGTGAGATCGTCCGGCTCACCGTGTCGGGACAGGCGCATGTATTCGCCTGACCGGCCGACGGTTCGCGGCTCGCTGATCAGCATGCAAGATTGGCGTCAGTCGACCCTCTTTGCAGCCTGATCGAACCAGTGAAGTTTCTCGGCCTTGGCCACGACGCGCAACTGGTCGCCGGGCTTGGCTGTTGCGCGCGCGGCCACACGCACGACGATGCGGTCGCCGCCTGCCGCACAGTGAAGAAAGCTGTCCGCTCCCACCGGCTCGACCGCCTCCACCATTGTCGGCAGCACGAGCGCGCCGGACGGTGCCTCGGCCGCGAAAGTGACATCGGCATCCTCGGGGCGGAAGCCAAGCGTGACGGCATTCGCAGGCGCAAAGTCGCTCGTCTTGCTGCCGGTCAGCGCCGGACCCGAAAGGGACAGAAGATTCATCGGCGGTGCGCCGATGAAAGAGGCGACGAACGTCGAGGCCGGCTTTTCGTAAATGTCGAGTGGCGCGCCCGCCTGCTCGACCAATCCGCCATTCATGACGACAAGGATGTCGGCCAACGTCATCGCTTCCAACTGGTCATGGGTGACGTAGACCGAGGTGACACCGAGCGAGCGCTGCAAGTTCTTGATTTCGACCCGCATCTGGCCGCGCAGCTTGGCATCGAGATTGGAGAGTGGCTCGTCGAACAGGAAGACTTTCGGATTGCGCACGATGGCGCGGCCCATGGCGACGCGCTGGCGTTGACCGCCTGAAAGCTCGCGCGGGCGCCGGTCAAGCAGCGCTGAAAGCTCCAGCACCTTGGCGGTCGAACGAACCCTGCTGTCGATCTCGTCCTTGGGCGTACCGCGATTGCGTAGCCCGTAAGCCATGTTGTCGTAGACTTTCATATGCGGATAGAGCGCATAGTTTTGGAACACCATGGCGATGTCGCGCTCGGTCGGGCCGATCGTGTTGACGATCTTGCCGTCGATAGCGACCGTGCCGGAAGAAATGGTCTCCAGCCCGGCGATCATCCTCAAAAGCGTGGACTTGCCGCAGCCGGACGGCCCGACCAGCACACAGAGTTCCTTGTCGGGAATGGCAATGGAGACGCCCTTCACGGCTTCGACGCCGCCGGCATATACTTTCTTCACGTCCCTCAGATCGACCGTCGCCATCGGCTTCTCACTTTTCGGTGTCGACCAGTCCGCGCACGAACCAGCGCTGCATCAGCACCACAACCAGGATTGGCGGCAAGATTGCCAGGATCGCCGTGACCATGACCAAATGCCATTGGGTGTCGGCATCGGCGAAGGAGACCATCTTCTTCAGTGCGATGACGATGGTGTTCATATCGTTGCTGTTGGTGACCAGCAGCGGCCACAGATACTGCGTCCAGCCGTAGATGAAAAGAATGACGAACAGCGCCGCGATATTGGTGCGCGACAATGGCAACAGGATATCGAAAAAGAACCGCCATGGACCGGCGCCGTCGACGCGCGCCGCCTCGACCAACTCGCCCGGGATGGTCATGAAGAACTGGCGGAACAACAACGTTGCGGTGGCCGAGGCGATCAGCGGGATGATCAGTCCGGCATAAGTGTCGATCATACCGAGGTCGACCATTACCTTGTAGGTCGGCAGGATGCGCACCTCGACGGGAAGCATCAGGGTGATGAAGATCAGCCAGAAGAAAGTCATGCGCAGCGGAAAACGGAAGAAGACGATCGCATAGGCCGACAGGATCGAGATGAATATCTTTCCGACCGCAACGCCGAGCGCCATGATCGTGGAGTTGAGGAGCAGCCTGCCGACGCCGAGCCCGCCGATGCGGCCGACGCCGCCGAACAGCGCCTCGCCGTAATTGTTCCAGAACTCGCTGCCCGGCCGGAAAGGCAGTGGCGGCCTAAGGATGGTTTGCAGCGTCTGCGTCGAGGCAACGAAAGTGTAGTAGATCGGAAAGGCCACGATCAGTATGCCGAGGATGAGCACGGCATGTGCAAGGAAAATGCGAAACGGGGATTGACCGATCATCGCGCTCCTCAGCCGTAATGAACCTTCCGTTCCACGTAGCGGAACTGGATGGCGGTGAGCGCGATGACGATGACCATCAGGATGACCGACTGCGCCGCCGAATCGCCGAGGATCAGATTGACGAAGCCGTCATTGTAGACCTTGTAGACCAGTGTCTCGGTGGCCTTGCCCGGCCCGCCGCCGGTGACGGCGTGGACGATGCCGAACGTGTCGAACAGCGCATAGACGGTATTGACGACCAAAAGGAAAAACGTCGTCGGCGCCAAAAGCGGGAAGACGATGGTCCAGAAGCGCTTGGTTTCGCCGGCGCCGTCGATCGCCGCCGCCTCGATCAGCGTTTTCGGCACCGCCTGCAGCCCGGCGACGAAGAACAGGAAATTATAGCTGATCTGCTTCCAGGCGGCCGCCGCCACCAGAAGGATCATGGCGTCGGTGCCGTTGAGCAGCGGATCCCAGGCGACGCCCAAACGTCTCAGCAGATAAGACAGCGAGCCGATCGATGGATTGAACAGGAACAGCCACAGCATGCCTGCAATCGCCGGCGCCACCGCGTAGGGCCAGATCATCAGCGTGCGGTAGAGGCCTTTGCCGCGCACCACCTTTTCCGTCATCACGGCAAGGAGCAGCGCCACGCCCATGGCAACGATCACGGTCGCGAGCGAAAACACCACTGTGACCTTGATCGAGTTGAGATAGGCCGGGTCGGCAAGCACCTTGCGGAAATTGGCAAACCAGACGAACCTGCTCCTCAGCCCGAACGGGTCCTGCCTCAGCATCGACTGGTAGAGCGCCTGCCCGGCCGGCCAGTAGAAGAACACCAGCGTGATGGCAAGTTGCGGCGCCACCAGGAGGTATGGCAAGACTTTGTTGGGAAAGACGACGCGCGGGGTCAATGCGCCGCTCCGGCGTGGAAAGCCGAGCGGCACTCTACGGCGCTCACCGCTGCCCTGCCGGGCATCTCCCCTTCTTGGAGGAAGATTGGCAGTTCCTGCGGCAGCTGCCATTCTCCAGCTTTGACAATCGCCGAAAACGGTCGCGACAGCCAGTCTCCCCCCTTCAGGGGGAGATGCCCGGCAGGGCAGAGGGGGGCCTCGTAGAGCAAGGACTATAACTCGATAGGTTCGGACGCGCCCTAATTCCCCAGCGCTTCCTTGATCGCCGCGTTGCCACGCGTGACCGCATTGTCGAGCGCCTGCTGGGCGGTTTCCTGGCCGGCAAGCATCTTTTCGAACTCCTCGTTCTGGATGTCGCGCACCTGCGGCAGGTTCGGCAACCGCACGCCCTTCGAATTGTCGGTCGGCGCCTTGCCCGTCATCTGCAGGATCGGCGTCTCGCGACCGGGATTCTTGTCGTAGAAGCCGGACTTTTTCGTCGCCTCATAGGCGGCGAGCGTCACCGGCAGGTATCCCGATTTCTGGTGCAGATATTCCTGCACATCGGTCTTGGACAGATAGGCGAAGAAAGCCGCGACGCCTTTGTACTCCTCGTCGGACTTGCCGCCGAAGACCCAAAGGCTGGCACCGCCCGGCGTCGTGTTCTGCGGCGCGCCCTTGGCGTCGCCGTCATAGGGCAACTGGCCAATGCCGTAGTTCATGCCCGACTTGACGATGTCGCCTAGGCCGCCCGAGGATTCGGTGAAGATGCCGCATTCGCCGGCGAGGAATATCTGCTTGGCTTCGGAGGTGCGCCCGCCATATTTGAAGGTGCCGTCCTTGGCCAGATCGGCGAGCGCCTGGAAATGTTTGACGAAGATCGGCGAGTTGATCTTGAGTTCGACATCACCGCCGGCCAGGCCATTCTGCTGCGTGGCCCACGGCACATCGTTCCACGCCGCGAAGTTTTCCAGGTGTATCCAGGTCAGCCAGGTCGAGGTGTAGCCGCAAGCGGCGGCGCCGCTCGCCTTGATCTTTTTGGCATCCTCCCACACCTCGTTCCAGGTCTTGGGTGGGTTGTTCACATCGAGCCCCGCCTTCTGGAAGATGTCCTTGTTGTAGTAGAGGATCGGCGAGGAGGAGTTATAGGGGAAGGACAGCATGGTGCCGTCCGGCGTCGAATAATAACCGACGATGCCTGGCAGATACTGGCTCTTGTCAAAGTCCATCCCGGCGCCGGTCAGCACCTCGGCCACTGGCTTGATCGCGTCCCGGGCCGCCATCATCACGCCGGTGCCGACATCGAACACCTGGATGATGTCAGGCGACTGGCCGGCGCGATAGGCGGCGATGCCGGCATTCAGCGTTTCGGGATAGGTGCCCTTGAAAACCGGAACAATCTGATAGTCGCCCTGGCTGGCGTTGAAATCCTTGGAAATCTTGTCGACGACCTCTGCGTTGGCGCCGGTCATGGCGTGCCACCAGCTGATCTGCGTGACGGCGAAGGCGGAGGTTGTGGAAAGCAGGGTCACGGCGACACCGGCCGCGAAGCCAAAGAACTTCATGTTTCGTCTCCCGTTCTCATTGCTTGTCATTGGCGAAAGGGGCACTCCCGCAATGGCACTATGTGTCGTTCGCGCGCAGCGGACAACGGTTTTGTTGCGGGCAGGCGCACTTCATGTCCGGCTAAAGTAGCGTTCACTTCCGGATGAAAGTGACCCGGAAAAGGATTGCATAGCGGCTTGCTGCTTGAATTGATGTACCAGGGACCTGTCTCGAGACGGTCAGCGACCTCACCGACGGACGGCGTCTAACAGCACATGACAACACTGACATGACAACGCTGAAAAAGGCGTCGGTTTAATGCTCGGTCGATGCGTGGAAATTCCCGTCCCGCGCTCAGCCTGACGGATTTGACATCGGCCAATCAGTCTGCTGGCCGGGAATGGGTCTGCCGCCGCTCAGTTCTGCTGCCGCTCGGTTCCAGAAGCGCGCGGCAAGTAGAGATGCAGGCTTGTTCCCTGACCGATTTCGCTATCGATTCGGACATGCCCACCGGATTGCTTGATGAAGCCGTAAACTTGGCTTAGCCCGAGTCCCGTACCCTGCCCTTCCGATTTTGTTGTGAAGAATGGTTCGAAAACGCGCGCCAGGGTGTCCTTGCTCATTCCACAGCCGGTATCGCGTACAGTCACGCGAACAAATGAAGCCGCCGCTGAACGCAAATCCTCCAGATCATTTGGAAAATTGCTGGTCTCAATCGTGAGAGTGCCATTGCCTTTCATTGCATCTCTGGCGTTCACGGCAAGGTTAAGAACGGCGATGTCGAGCTGGTTGGCATCGATAAGGATAGGGTCCAAGGCTGGATCCAGATTGCATTGTACCCGGATGCCGCTCCCCAACGTCCGTTCCAGCAGCGTCGTCAGCCCCTTGATACGTTCATTGAGATCAATCTGTTCCGGGACCAGGGATTGGCGTCGCGAAAAGGCAAGCAGTTGCTGTGTTAGCGCTCCTCCATTTTCGATCCGCCTGAACATCTCCTCGACCAGCAGAGCGACTTTCTCATCCGCAGGATCTTTAGCGATCTGTTTCTCCAGAAGCCGAAGGCCAGACCCGAAAACGGCGAGTAGGTTGTTGAAGTCATGGACAATGCCAGCTGCGAGGCGTCCAATGGCCTCGAGCTTTTGTGACTGGCGTGCGTTTTCTTCTCTTGATCGCTGGGCCGAGACATCGCGCAGGCTGGCAAGCAATGCGGGCCTGCTGTCCCAGGTAACCTCGACCGTACGCATTTCCACTTCTGCCGGCTTGCGGCCGGAACGGTGAACGGTGATCTCGGCGATCTCTCCGGAGACGACCGGACGGCCGAGCGGAACGTGGAGGAGTTCGTCAAGCGGCTGTCCAAAAATTACGGCTGCCGCAGGATTGGCATAGAGCACTGTTCCGTCCAAATCGACCACCAGCATCCCGTCGGCGGTATTTTCGATCAACTGGCGAAAGCTGAGCTGGCTGATGCCAGCCGGAGATGTATCTCCGGGCGATTCCAGCATTTCGGCGGCGTTTTGCGCCGTATTCAAGGCGCTCTTCATGTCGACGTGTTGTCCACGGCGGAGTCGCCGAACACATCAGGCGCGCTGTCAAAGGGCTTTCCAAGATGCATACCGCCACTGTCGATGGTGAAGCGCCGTATCTGTTTGTCGTGTTCGCTGCCGCGCATTTTCAGCACCATCATGCCGCGATGCATGAATTCTTCCTGCTGAATGTAGCGCAACAGAATGATCGAATCGGTGAGTGTGGAAATATGCTGCTCGCTAGCGCTCTGGCCTCCGACAAGCGATTTGTTGGTAGCGGTGCAAAGGCCGGCAATTTCGCGCTTCTTTATGAAGGAGGTGACGCTGATCAAGAACTCACGAAACCCGGTTTCTGGCGCGATGCGCTCCAATGCCGACAAGCTGTCGATTGCCATGCGATCGGGTTTGAACTCCGCCACCAGTTCGCGGATCATCAGAAGGTGATCCGGCAAACTCTGCGCTTCCGGATAAAGGCAGACTACCTTCAGGCGACCATCCGCCTCCATCGCTTCGAAATCGACGCCCCAGCTACGCGCGTTGCGGAAAAGCTGGCCGCGGCTCTCCTCATAGCCGACGAGCAAGGCGCGTTCGCCCGCAGCCACTCCGCCCGCCAGAAAGTTGGTGACAAGTAGAGTCTTTCCGGTGCCTGTGGCTCCACTGACAAGGGTTACGCTGTCGCGAAAGAACCCGCCGCTGCACATTTTGTCGAGTTCGGAATTACCACTGGTGACCCGTTTCGTGCTTGATTGCTGCTCCAGGCGCAACGATGACAGAGGCACAGCTACGATGCCCTGTTCGGCGACCAGCGTTATGGGCACTTCGCCCTCAACGTGACGGCTGCCGCGCATTTTCAGGACTTCTATGGTCCGCCGACGGCGCTCGCGATCAAGGGCATTGCGAAGGATCACGACATTGTCTGCGACGAACTCCTCTATTCGGTGACGGGAGATTTCACCATATTCACTGTTGCGTTCCGCGGTCATAAGGACCGTCAGCCCTTCTTTCTTCAGCGCGGTCGCAATACGTAGAAGTTCGCGGCGCACTGCCGTCTGCTCGGCTACGAAATGATCGAAAAGTTGGGTAACCGAATCGAGCACGATGCGCTTTGCCCCGGCGCTTCGGCTCGCGTGCAGAATGCGGGTCAGAAGACCGGCGAGGTCGAAATCGCCCACAACCACCTGGTCCTGATCGCGCGGGCTCGCATCGACGAAAACAAGCTTGTCCGCCGCTCGCCAGCCGCGGATGTCCCAGCCGAAGCTCGCCATGTTCACCTCGATCTCGGTTGGCGACTCCTCGAAGGTGACGAAGACACCGGCCTCATTGAGACCGGTGATGCCATGCGCCAGGAACTGCGTGGCGAATACGGTCTTGCCGCTACCGGGCGTGCCGCCCACGATGGTGGTGCGTCCGCGCGGCAAGCCACCCATCACCAAGTCGTCAAAAGCCTCGATCCCTGTATTGACGCGTTCAAGAACCGGGTCGATAGAGATCTCATCCGTCGCGGTCATGAATATCATCCTTCTTGCGAAAACCGAAATAGTCCAGAACCTGAGCGATATTGCTGATGTCGCCCACCAGACGGCGCGGGGGATCGGCGGATTCGTCGGAGAGCGTCGGCGTTGCTAGTATCCCTGCTCGCTCCGCCTCATGAGGATGTTCCAGGATATCGAAGATCTGGATTTCAATGGATGCGCTCATCTCCTCGATTATCTTCAGGCGGCTTTCCAGTGCCCGACGAGCACCGGGCGTGTCTCCGGCGATGTAGAGCCGGAGAAGGGGATGGGCCCCTGAAGCGGGCGGTTGTTCCGGGTTCATATCTCACGCTGGTTGCACGGGTTCAGTATCGACGTGCTCTACGCGACACGCCAGCAATTCAACCGCAGGGCTTTGTTGTCCGCCTTGGGCGATCTTCTAGCATTTCGCCTGGAGCCGACGCGCCACAGCTCGCGCTCGATGGGGCCTGGATCAGCACCCCTGTCACTTCTTAGACATTCGCGCTTTGCGCGTCTGCGCACTAGTGGACATTTCTCCGGTTATTGGGATATGGGCCGCAAGCGATCGTTCGGAGGAGTGTAAATGGAAGCCCGCGCCCACATAGACTCCGGCATGATCGGCAACAATCTTCTGCGGGCACTCACCGCGGCAGATTGGGCAATCCTCGAGCCTTGGCTGGATGAGTGGTCGGCCCCCACCGGAACACTGCTTTATGAACCTGGCGACACGGTTCGCCATGCATACTTCCCGAGAGGTCCCAGCCTGATTTCCTATCTCGTCGTGCTGAGCGACGGGCGTGCGATCGAGACGGCTCTGGTCGGACGAGAAGGGGCAATTGGCGGAGTTGTCAGCCAAGGCAGGCTCCCAGCTTACGCTCGCGCTGAAGTACAATTGGGAGGTTCGTTCTTCCGCGTCGACCTGCTTAACCTTGAAGAGGCGAAGTCCAGGTCGTCGACGCTACGGAATCTGTTCGCGCGGTACGCGGACTGCCTGATGGCGCAGATGTTCCAGTCCGTCGCCTGCAATGCCGCGCATTCGATCGAGCAACGGACAGCGAAATGGCTGCTGGCCGCCATTGATCGGACGGGCACTCCCGATCTGGCGCTGACACAAGAACAGCTCGCCGTAATGCTCGGAGTCGGCCGGAGCTATTTGAGCCGCGTCATACGCGATCTGAAAGAACACGGTCTCATTGAGACCCATCGTGCCCGGATCGTCGTTCGCAAGGTCGACGGCCTGCGGTGGCTTGCTTGCGAGTGCAATGCGGCGGTCAGTCATCACTTCGACGAAGTATTGAAGGGCGTCTATCCCCTGCCGACCAACGGCTCGTCTGGCCGATAGCACAAACGGCTCGCCATATATGTCCTTAAGGTGAGTCCCTGGACGCCGAGGCTTGGACTACTATCTCGGCAAGCCGGCGCCGATCCAGGCATTCGACGAATTGACCGGGTCGGCTCAGGCCGACGCGGATGGGCTGGGCGGGACCGTTGCGTGGTCAGGCCGCGCTTGCGCCCAGCCTTGTCCCAGCCTCTTCAAGACCCGAGCGCGGCCTCGACAAGCCGCTTGGCGTCCGGCCCCGACCACTCGGCCGGGCCGTTCATATGAGCGATCAGGCAGCCTTCGCCGTCGATCAGCATGGTGACGGGCAGGCCGAGCGCCAGGCCGCGCGTCTTGAGCTCGTTGAACAGCGCCATCGTCGAATCCCTGTAATAGCCGAGTGCCTCGACGCCGGTGTCCTTGAGGAACTTCTTCGGCTTCACGTCGTCGCCGGCATCGACGTTGACGGCGACGACCTGGAACGCATCGCTGCCTTTCTCCTTCTGCAAGGTGTCCAGCGCCGGCATTTCGGCGCGGCATGGCGCGCACCATGTCGCCCACAGATTGAGCAGCACCGTCTTGCCGGCACGGTCGGCGATGGTCATCGGCTTGCCGTCCGGGCCGTTGAAGGCGAGGCTCTTCATCGATTGCGGCGGATCGGCTGGCAAGAGCGCCGCGACCTCGCCGGTGGCGGCTGCGGCGATCTTCTTGGCGCGTTCGCTCTTGGCGGCGCAGGCGACATCGTCCTTGCTGTCGCCGACGGCGACTTGCGACGCGGCGTTGTTGCCAGACCGGCTCTCGCTGACATATACCGCGACCGCGCCGGCCAGCGCTCCCGCCACCAGGGCGGCGAGGATCAGGCGCGGGGCCGGGAAAAATCTGTTTCCGTCTGCCATTTTCTCAAAACTGCTCCGAGCACGGGTTTTATAGCCATGAGCGACAAGAAGACCAGCAACCAGATGTGGGGCGGACGATTTGCCTCGGGTCCGGCCGCGATCATGGAAGCGATCAACGCGTCGATCTCGTTCGACCGCAAACTCTATGCGCAGGACATCAGAGGTTCGATCGCCCATAGCGCGATGCTGGCGCAAACGGGCATTATTTCGGCGGCCGATCAAGAGAAAATCGCTCACGGCCTGAACACGATCTTGAAAGAGATCGAGGCGGGCACGTTTGAATTCTCGACCAGGCTGGAAGACATCCACATGAATGTCGAGGCCCGCCTCGCCGAGCTGATCGGTCCGGCCGCCGGCCGGCTGCACACGGCCCGCTCTCGCAACGACCAGGTTGCAGTGGACCTCCGGCTCTGGGTCAAGGACGAGTGCTTTCGTGTCGCCGAGGCCTTGAAGGGCCTGGTCGGTGCGTTGCTGGAGCGGGCCGAGCAGCATGCCGCGACGGTGATGCCGGGCTTCACTCATATGCAGGCGGCGCAGCCGGTGACATTCGGCCACCATTGCATGGCCTATGTCGAGATGTTTTCGCGCGACCTGTCGCGGGTGCGCGACGCCGTCGAACGCATGGACGAGAGCCCGCTTGGTGCGGCCGCCCTTGCCGGCACCAGCTTTCCGATCGACCGCCACCAGACCGCCAGTGCGCTCGGCTTCCGCGAGCCGATGCGCAATTCGCTGGACAGCGTCTCGGACCGCGATTTCGCGCTGGAATTCCTGGGACTGGCGGCCATATGCGCCACGCATCTGTCGCGGCTGGCGGAAGAAATCATCATCTGGTCGACGCCGCAATTCGGCTTCATCAGGCTGTCGGACAGCTTCTCCACCGGCTCCTCGATCATGCCGCAGAAGAAGAACCCCGACGCCGCCGAACTGGTGCGCGGCAAGACCGGGCGCGTCACCGGCCATCTGGTCGGCCTGCTGACGGTGATGAAGGGCATGCCTTTGACCTATGGCAAGGACATGCAGGAAGACAAGGAATCGGTGTTCGATGCCGCCGAGACGCTCGACCTGATGCTGGCGGCGATGACCGGCATGGTCTCCGATATGACGGTGAACGCGGCGGCGATGAAGAAGGCTGCCGGCTCCGGCCACGCAACCGCGACCGACCTTGCCGACTGGCTGGTGCGCACGCTCGGCCTGCCGTTCCGGGAAGCGCATCATGTCACGGGACGGGCGGTGGCGCTGGCCGAAGAGAAGAAGCTGAGCCTGGAGAAGCTTGCGCTGGAAGACTTGCAGTCGATCCACCCCGGCATCACGAAGGACATTTTTTCGGTGCTGGCCGTGCAGAACTCTGTGAAGAGCCGCACCTCCTTCGGCGGCACCGCACCGTCGGAAGTCAGGAAGCAGATCCGCTACTGGAAAAAGCGGCTGGCCAAGGCGTGATGCCGGACATTGCGGCCAGCCATATCCCGGATATTGCAACCGCCAATATCCACGATATTGCAACGGCAATATCCAGGGTGCAATGCGCCGAGAACTCGGCTAAAAGCAGCGGCGGAAAAAAGTTTCGGACGGATGGATCGATGACCGGAAGCAGGATTTTGGTGACACTGACGCTGCTTGCGGCGGTTGCCGCCGTTACGGCTTGCGGCAGAAGGTCCGGTCTCGACACGCCTTACGAGGCGGCCGTGCAGGCGCGCAAGGACGCCGAGAAGGCACACCAACCCGTGCCGCCGGAACCGGAAAAACCGGTCGCGGACAAGAAGTTCATTCTCGACCCGCTGCTCTAGAGCCGGTCAGAGCGGTTTAGAGTGCTAAACCCGCTCCTACCCTGCTCCAACTTTTCGGAACCACTCTCGTGAACCATTTCGACTACCGCGACGGCGTGCTTCATGCCGAGGACGTGGCGATATCGGACATCGCCGCAACCGTCGGCACGCCATTCTACTGCTATTCGACGGCCACGCTGACCAGGCACTACCACGTCTTCGTCCAGGCATTTGCCGGGCTCGATGCACTGGTCTGCTACGCCATGAAGGCGAATTCCAATCAGGCGGTGCTCAAGACCTTGGCCAGGCTCGGCGCCGGAGCCGACGTGGTGTCGGAAGGCGAGTTGCGGCGCGCGCTGGCAGCCGGCATCCCGGCCAGCAAGATCCTGTTCTCCGGCGTCGGCAAGACCGCGCGTGAGATGGACTTTGCGCTGGCAGCCGGCATCCTGTGCTTCAACGTCGAATCCGAGCCCGAACTCGAACTGCTCTCGTCGCGCGCAGTTGCCCTGGGCAAGGTGGCGCCGGTCTCGCTGCGCATCAATCCGGATGTCGACGCCAGGACACACAAGAAGATCTCGACAGGCAAAGCCGAGAACAAGTTCGGCATCCCATGGCGGAAGGCGCGTCAGGTCTATGCGCGCGCGGCTGAATTGCCGGGCATCAAGGTCACCGGCATCGACACCCATATCGGCAGCCAGATCACCGAGCTGCAACCCTTCGACGATGCCTTCGCGCTTTTGGTGGAACTGGTCGGCGCGCTGCGCGCCGACGGCCATGCCATCGAGCATGTCGATCTCGGCGGCGGTCTCGGCATTCCCTACCGCGTCGACAACAACCCGCCGCCCTTGCCCGATGCCTATGCCCAGGTCGTCCGCAAGCACGTCACCAAGCTCGGCTTGAAGGTGATGTTCGAGCCGGGCCGGCTGATCGTTGGCAATGCCGGTATCCTCGTCTCGCAAGTGATCTTCGCGAAAGAAGGTGATGCCAAGAATTTCCTCGTCGTCGACGCCGCCATGAACGACCTGATCCGGCCGACGCTCTACGACGCCTTTCACGACATAAGACCGGTGGTGCTGCCGCCCGCCGACGCGCCGCGCATGACGGTCGATATCGTCGGCCCGGTCTGCGAGACCGGCGACTATCTCGGCCTCGACCGCGACCTGCCAAGGCTCAAGTCCGGCGACCTGATCGCCATCGCCACCGCTGGCGCCTATGGCGCGGTGCAGGCCGGCACCTACAACACCCGCCTGCTGGTACCGGAGGTGCTGGTCGACGGCGATCGTTTCCACGTCGTGCGCCCGCGCCAGACCTATGACGAACTGATCGGCCTGGATTCGATCCCCGACTGGCTTGCATAGAAGCCAAACGACGGAGGTCCTACAGTCGGTTCTGGATCAGCGCTCTCGCCTCGGCGATCCTGCCCTCGTCGCGGCGATAGAAGGTCCATTGCTTGGTGCGCTTGGTCCGTAACAGCCCTGCCTGCGTGAGCACACGCATGTGCTCGCTGAGCGTCGCCTGCGTAATGCCGAGCTTTTCAGCGATCAGCAGTGCACAAACACCGTCCTCGACCAGATCGCCATCCGCCTGGGCCGGGAAATGCGCGCGCGGATCCTTCAGCCAGTCGAGGATCCGCAGCCTTCGTTCGTTGGCAATCGCCTTGAACACGTCAACCTCTTGCATTTAGGCATTTTGCCAAGTTACTAATTGCTGTCAATCCCAAGGAGATGGCCATGACCGACGGCAGCACCATAACGCGCGAACGCATCGCGGCGATGGAACCGCGCATCCGCCCCTATGTGCGCCAGACGCCGGTGCTGCGCGTCGACATGGCCGATTTCGACCGGCCGCCGCTGGCGGTCGACCTCAAACTCGAATGCCTGCAGCATTCCGGTTCGTTCAAGGCGCGCGGCGCGTTCACCAATCTTCTCGAGCGGCAGGTCCCCGAGGCCGGTGTCGTCGCCGCCTCGGGCGGCAATCATGGAGCGGCGGTGGCGTATGCCGCCATGCGGCTCGGCCATAGGGCGACCATCTTCGTCCCGGAAGTGAGCCCGCCGGCCAAGCTGGAGCGCATTCGCAGCTACGGTGCCGAGCTGGTCGTCGGCGGCGCCCGCTATGCCGAGGCGCTAGCCGCCAGCGAACGTTTCGCCGAGCAAACCGGCGCCTTGCAGATCCACGCTTTCAACCAGGAGGAAACGCTTATCGGGCAAGGCACGCTCGGGCTGGAAATCGAGAACGACCTGCCTCAGATCGACACTTTGCTGGTCGCCGTGGGCGGCGGCGGCCTGATCGGCGGCATCGCCGCCTGGTTCGCCGGCCGTATCCGCATCGTCGCCGTAGAACCCGAGGGCGCGCCGACACTCTATCGCGCCCTCGAGGCCGGCCATCCGGTTGATGCGCCGGCCGAGGGCATCGCCGCCGATTCCCTGGCGCCCAAACGTGTCGGCGAGATGATGTTCCCGATCGCCGAGGCCTTCGTGGAACGCTCCATCCTGGTCAGCGACGACGACATCGCCGCCGCCCAGAAGGCGCTGTGGGACCGGGTGCGGATCATCTCGGAACCCGGTGGCGCCGCGGCGTTCGGCGCCATCCTGTCCGGCCGCTATGCGCCTGCACCCGGCGAACGGCTCGCCGTCCTGGTCTGCGGCGCGAACGCAAACCCGGCGAAATTCTGATCGCCGCGCCTTTCTCTCCTTCACGTTTTTCAGGAACTGCCTCGCCTTCGCCGCGTTTGCTGGGTATTCTTCGAGTCGTGAGGTTCGGGCCATCCCGCCCGCTCCCGTGGAAGGGCCGATGACGGAACGACCGATCTTCAGCAGCGATCGTGGTCTCGCCGGGCGCCTGGCGCTCAGCCGGCTGGCGACGCGGGTGTCGATGATGGTCGAACGGGGCTGGCCGCTCCTGCTGCCGCTTCTCGTCGTCGCCAGCCTGTTTCTCAGCATTTCCTGGCTAGGGCTTTTCCCGCGCCTGCCCGATGCCGCGCGCATCGGGCTGGTCGCCGCCTTCGGCGTCGCGACACTGGCCGCGCTCTACCCGCTGCGCTTTTTCCGCATGCCGGGCGGCGCCGAGATCGACCGCCGCATCGAGGCGGCCAATCACTTGCTGCACCACCCCGTCCAGACCCAGACGGACCGGCCGAGCGGCCGCGAAAGCAGCTTCTCGCAGGCGCTGTGGCGCGAGCACCAGAAGCGCATGGCCGACAGGCTCGACAGCCTCGGCGCCGACGTGCCGCGCACGCGCGTGCCGGAACGCGATCCCTGGGGATTGCGCGCCGTGGCAGCGCTTCTGCTCGTCACCGCCTTCGCTTTTTCCTTCGGACCGACTGGTGGCCGGATAGCCGACGCGTTCAGCGCCCAGGACGCGCATGACGCCGTGCCGCCGCGGATCGATGCATGGGTGACGCCGCCCGCTTATACCGGCAAGCCCCCGATCTTCCTTACGGCAGACGCCAACCAGGCGGCGCCGGCTTTCCACGTTCCCGAAGGCAGTGATGTTTCGCTGCGCGTCACCGGCGGCTCGGGCGAGGAGACGCTTGCCTATGCCGACAAGGATGGCAATGCCCGCGCCATCGATCCCGCCGACCCGCAGGCGGCCGCGGCCAAGCCGGCGGCAAGCCCGGCAGCGCAATCCAAAGTGCGCCAGTTCATCGGCAAGCTGACGAGCGATGGCACGCTGACGCTGAAGTCGGGCGAGGACCAACTCGGCCGTTGGGCCTTCGCGGTGATCCCGGACAAGCCGCCGCAGATCCGTTTCGTCGGCGAGCCGAAGCGCGCTGTCAACGGCGCTTTCGAGCTCAATTACCAGATCGACGACGATTATGGCGCCGCCAACGCCAAGGCCGTGTTCGCGCTCGCCGATCCGCAGGCTCCCGATGCGCGTCCGCTCTACGGTCCGCCTGACATGCCGCTGACGCTGCCGCGCCGCGGCGGCAAGGCGAATGCCGCCAGGACCTCGAAGGACCTGACCGAGCACGTCTGGGCTGGCGCCGAGATCAAGTTGACGCTGGTCGCCACCGACGATGCCGGGCATACGGCGAGCAGCGAAACCAAGACGTTGGTGATGCCGGAGCGGCCGTTCTCCAATCCGCTGGCGCGTGCCGTTATCGAGCAGCGCCGCCTGCTGGCGCTCGACGCCAACGCCAAGCCGCGCGTGCTCGACCTGATGGATGCGATCACGCTGCGGCCCGAGGACACGTTCGACAACATGTCCCACTACCTCGCAATCATGAGCGCGCGCAGCCGGTTGAAGATGGCCGACAGCGACGACCAGTTGCGCAACGAGGTCTCCTATCTCTGGGAAATCGCACTCGGCATCGAGGAGGGCAATCTCTCGGCTGCCGAGAAGCGGCTGCGCCAGGCGCAGCAGGCTTTGCAGGACGCTATCAAGAACGGCGCCAGCGACGCGGAGATCGAAAAGGCGATGAAGGAACTGCGCGAGGCGATGAACCAGTTCCTGCAGGAATTCGCCGAGCGCGCCAAGCAGAATCCCAACGCCCCGCAGATGCAGCAGAACGGCCAGGAACTGCGCCAGAGCGACATCGATCGCATGATGGACCAGATCGAGAACCTGGCGAAGTCCGGCGATCGCGACAAGGCGCAGCAATTGCTGTCGCAGCTGCAGGACATGATGAACAACCTCCAGGCAGGCCGCCAGCAGCAGGGTGGCCAGCAGGACAGCCAGATGCGCCAGCAGATGGACAAGCTCGGCGACATCCTGCGGCGCCAGCAGGAGATGATGAACGACACCTTCCGCATGGACCAGATGCAGCGCGGCGAGCGCCAGCGCGGCCAGAACCGCGATGAACAGCTCGGCGAAGGCGGCGAAGATCAGAACAGGCCGGGCGCAGGCGAGAACCGCGATCCGCTCGCCGGGCAAAAGCCGATGACGCCGCAGGAATTCGCCGATGCGCTGAAGCAGTTGCAGGAAGGCCAGGGCCAGCTGAAGAACGACCTCGAACAGTTGAAGAAGGGGCTCGAGGGGATGGGCATGGAGCCCAATGAAGGATTTGGCGAGGCCGGCAAATCCATGGGCAATGCCGAGCAGGCCCTGGGCGATGGTGAAGGTGATCAGGCCGTTGGCCACCAGGGCCGCGCGCTGGAGGCGCTGCGCAAGGGCGCCAAGGACATGATGAAGCAGATGCAGGCCATGCAGGGCGACGAAGGCGGCAGCGAGGAAGGCGGTCGCCAGCAGAACGCCGATCGCGATCCGCTCGGCCGGCCGCGTGCCAGCCAGGGTCCCGATTTCGGCGATTCGGTGAAGGTGCCGGACGAGATCGACGTGCAGCGCGCCCGCCAGATCCTGGAAGCGATCCGCAAGCGGCTCGGCAATGCGCTCAGCCCCGATATCGAGCGCAGCTATCTGGAACGGCTGCTGGAACTGAAATAGGGATCGCCGCCGCGGCATCCGCTGGGAGCGGCTGCAACATCATGCCCAAACTCGGCACAGTGACGCCCATCCTGCGCATCTTCGACATTGCCAAGGCCCACGAGTTTTACGTCGGCTTCCTCGGCTTCCAGGTGCTGTGGGAGCACCGCTTTGACGACAACGCGCCGCTTTACATGGCGGTCGGCCGTGA
Organism: Mesorhizobium sp. B2-5-11; assembly: GCF_006440835.1. NCBI lineage: Bacteria > Pseudomonadati > Pseudomonadota > Alphaproteobacteria > Hyphomicrobiales > Phyllobacteriaceae > Mesorhizobium > Mesorhizobium sp. B2-5-11. The sequence goes on along the minus strand of NZ_VFUK01000013.1, from coordinate 54,015 downwards.
CGGCTGCATCCTGCATCTGAGCGAACACCATGGCGACGGCGCGCCCGGCATCGCCATGCGCATCAAGGTCGAGGACATCGCCGCCCTGCATCGCGAGCTGATCGGCAAAGCATACCGTTTCGCCAGGCCGGGCCTGGAAAAGACGCCGTGGAAGACCCGCGAGGTGTCGGTTGCCGATCCGTTCGGCAACCGGCTGCATTTCTACGAGGATGCGGCCGGCTGAGTCTGCCTGTTGACGAACGCCTCGCGGATCGCCTCTTGCATGCCGTCGATCGCCTCGCCCGACGCATTCGGGTTGCGATGCATCACCACATTCGAGGAATCGATGTCGCCGAAACCGTCGGCGGACGTCAACTCGCGGCAGCCGTCCGGAATGTTGCTGCGCGAAATCGGTGCGATCGCCAGTCCCGAGGTCACGGCAAGCTTCAGGCCGCCGGTCGTGTCGCTGGTGTAGGCGACACGATAGCCAAGCCCGCGCTGCTCGAGCGATTTGATGGCGAAATCCTTGCACCAGCCGGCCCGGTTATAGAGAGCGATCGGCACCGGACGCTCCTCATGCATGTTATGCAGGATCGATGTCACCCACACCGTCGGATCATGCATCAGCACTTCGCCGCCTGAAGGATCCTGCCATTCGAACACCACGCACAGATCGAGTTCGCCGGCGGCAAGCGCCGCTATCTGCGCCCCCGAATGGGCATAGCGCACGGTGACCTCGACCTTGGTGTGCCGCTTCGAGAACGCGCCGAGCGCGCGCGACAGGATGGCATGGCCGTATTCTTCCGGAATGCCGATCCGCACCGGCCCGCCGAGCGGCGCCGCCGCCATCGACGCTGCCGTCTCGTCGAGCAGCGAGACGATGCGGCGGGCATTGACAATCAGCTCGCCGCCGCGCCGCGTCAGCGCCACGCCGCGCGACCCGCGCTCGAACAGGCTGTCGCCGATGACGCTTTCGAGCTTCTTCATCTGCATCGAAACCGCCGATTGGGTGCGGCCGGCCTGCTCGGCCGCCTTGGTGAAATTGCCTGCTTCGACAATGGCCACGAAGGTGCGCAGGAGATCGCTGTCGAGAGTGGGCCGCATCCCGTCCGCCATAAGGAATTTTGATTGCTGGTATCATTCCAATTCGTTTGCAACATGTCAAACACGGGATGATAGTTGGTTCACCCATTGGATATGTGGCTGAGGATTCGGCCACGGACCAATCAACAGTCCTCACTCATGCCCGCTGCCCGAAACGGTGGCGGGTTCTTTTTAGCTTGCTGCAAGCTTGCTTGCGTCCTGGTACGGGAGCTTGGGATCCTTATGCGCAATCGGATGGTGCTCGGCATGCTGAGCCTGTGCCTGGGCGTGTTGGTCTTCTCGTTGCAGGACCCGCTGGTCAAGGCGGTGTCGGGCGGCTACCCCGTGACCGAGGTGATGGCCATCCGCGCGGTCGTCGCCCTGCCGATCCTGATCGTGCTCGTCCATGCCGATGTCGGGCTGCGTGCGATCCTGTCGCGGCGGTTCGGCATGCTGACCATGCGCGCCTTCATTCAGTTCACCTCCTACACCATGTACTACCTCGCCATCGCCGCCTTGCCCCTGGCCGATGCCGTGGCGCTCTATTTCATGGCCCCGCTCTGCATCATGGTGCTGGCCGGGCCCTATCTTGGCGAACGGGTCTCCTGGCAGACGCTGGCGACCGTGTTGATCGGGCTGCTTGGCGTCGTCGTGATGCTGCGCCCGGGTGCGGGACTGTTCGACTGGGCGGCGCTGCTGTCGCTGGGCTCTGCGGTGCTCTACGGCTTCTCGCAACTGATGGCGCGTAAGATCGGCGACACCGAATCTTCGACTGTGATGGCTTTCTACCAGAACGGTGCCTATCTCGCCGGCGCCGCACTGGTCGCAAGCCTGTTCTGGCTTGCCGGCATCAATCATGCCGCCCATCCCAGCCTGGAATTCCTGGTGCGGCCCTGGCTGTGGCCGACGCTGCCGGATTTCCTCAAGATGGCCGCCTGCGGCTTCGTCGCCTCCGCCGGCATGATCTTGCTGTCGCAGGCCTACCGGATGGCGCCGGCAAACCGCGTCGCCACCTTCGAATACACCGGCATCCTGTGGTCGCCGCTGTGGGGTTTTCTGTTCTTCGCCGAAGTGCCGCGGTCGACGACCGTGATCGGCGCCGCCCTTATCATCGGCGCCGGCCTGCTTGCGCTCAACACCGGACGGCGCAAGCTCCCCGTACTCGTCGCTGCCGATCCCGCCTGATCAGGCGAAAATGCTCAGCGCCCGTTCGACGCGTGAACGGATTTCGGCCAGCGTGAACGGCTTCTGCACGACGTCGAGGATGATGCCGTTCAGTTCCTCGGCGCGCTCGCGCTGATCGGCATAGCCGGTCATCAGCAGGATCTTCATCGACGGGAAAAATGCCGAAGCTGCAATCGCCATCTCGATGCCGTCCATCTCGGGCATGCGGATGTCGGAGACGACGAGATCATAGGCGCCCTTCGCGGCGCGTATCAGCGCCAGTCCTTGCGCGCCGTCGGCGGCGATGTCGATTGCGTGTCCGGCGCGTTCGAGCGCCCGGGCTGCGAGGGTGCGGACGGACTCATCGTCCTCAACGATCAGAAGCTTTGCCATGGCCGGCATGTTTGGCGAGCAAACGTTGACTTTTTCTGAAGGGCCCGGCGCTCCGGCATGGGTTATTTTCTTGAAGCCGTTAAGGCCTTTTTCAGTATTTGCCGCTGCCTCACGCATCGCCTTTGACGACGCCGACGAACGGCAGTTCGCGAAAGGCGTGCGCGACATCCATGCCGTAGCCGACGACGAAATAGTCGGGGCAGTCGAATCCGATATAATCGGCATTGAGGGTGGTCTGGCGGCGCATGCGCTTGTCGAGCAGCACCGCGATGGCGCAGCTTCTGGCGCCGCGTGACAGCATCAGGTCGCGGGTGAAGCTCAGCGTCTTGCCCGACTCCAGAATGTCGTCGATCAGAAGCACGTCGCGGCCGGCGACCTCGTTGTCGATGTCGCGCAGCACCCTCACCTCGCCGCTTGTGGTGCCAGCGCCGTAGCTGGAGATGAAGATGAACTCGACCTCCGGCGACAGGCCGACATCATGCATGGCGCGGATAAGGTCTGCGGCGAAGATGAACGAGCCCTTCAGCACCGAGATCACCAGAAGATCGTGATAGTCGTGCCCGGCGATCTCCTTGGCGAGTTCGAGATTGCGCCGGGCGATGGCCGACGCCGAAAACAGGACCTCGATGTCCTTGCCGCGCACAACTGGCATTCTTCGTCCCTTCAAGATTTTCAAAGGCCTTCGCGCACAGGAAGCGCTGACATCAGCCGTTTGCGGGCCGGCCTCACCTGTCGCACATGCTATTCCGCGAAGGTGACCGACACCGTCCTTACGCCGTTTCTAGGCACGTCAAGCCGGCTGGCAAAGCCGAATCTTTCACTTGGCGCCAATGAGCGGCTGGATGTCCCCAAAGTATAGCGCGTCGTGCGCCCGTCATTGCCGGTGACGCGGATCTCGAGCGGCGGCAGCGTCGCCGGACTTGCACCGTCATTGGCGGCCTCGCCGTCGACGAACAGCACGGGGTTCGCCCCAGACGCGTCCACGCGGGACGTCACCCCTGAAATGCTCAACGCCGAGCCCGGTCCGCCCGCGGCGGGCGGCGCCTGGCGCACCAGTGCATGCCCGCCGGAGATCCAGAAGGCGGCAAAGGCGGCGCCGACACCGGCGATCCAGAAGATCGGACCGCCGCGCGGCGCCGGCGGCCGCACCGGCGGCGGCTCGGGCTTGCGTAGCATGTCCATGCCTTCGAGGGATGGCATGGACATCACGCGCCGCGGTGAAATGGCTTCGGCATGGGGCATGGCCCGCGGCACCATCACATAGTCGGCATCGACGATATCCGCCGCGCCAGCGCGCAGGATACGCTCCGGCGCGGCATTTGCCGGCGGGTCGGTCATGATTTCGCCGGAAACCGGGCGCGCGGTTCGATCCTCAGCCATCATGGCCCCAGCATTGCAGCACGTTCGCTTTTCGTTTCTTTTGCGTAAAGGCAAATGGTTAACGCTTCTCCACCGGAGCCCTTGTGACGAGCCGAAACAACCCGCTAATTAACCGCCGGTTAACCATGCCGGCCGATGGTCTTTTCCCAGAACAGGCCGGCTTGCCGCCGACGGATTCCGATTTCAGGTCAAATCGACCTGAAATCTGAATCCGCCTCCGAATTAGAGTGATAGAGCATGATGTCGCCCGAAAATCGCCTCACACTTTTCGGCATCACGCTCTAGGAATTTCAGGTCGCCGAAAGTGATTCGCTTCGAAAATGTCGGCCTCCGCTATGGCATGGGTCCGGAAATCCTCCGCGACATCTCCCTGCACATACCGGAGCGCTCGTTCCAGTTCCTGAGCGGGCCTTCGGGCGCCGGCAAGACGACGTTGCTGCGCCTTCTGTTCATGTCGCTGAAGCCGACGCGTGGGCTGATCACCATCTTCGGCAAGGACCGCTCGCGCATCTCGCGCGCCGAACTGCCGCATCTCAGGCGCCGCATCGGCGTGGTGTTCCAGGATTTCCGCCTGCTCGACCACATGACCACGTATGAGAATGTCGCGTTGCCCTTGCGCGTGCGCGGGCGCGAGGAAGCGAGCTACCGCACCGACGTCACCGAGCTGTTGAAATGGGTCGGGCTCGGCGAACGCATGCATGTGCTGCCGCCAGTCCTGTCGGGCGGCGAGAAGCAGCGAGCCGCGATCGCCCGCGCCCTGATCGAGCAGCCGGAGATCCTGCTGGCCGACGAGCCGACCGGCAATGTCGATCCGCCGCTGGCGCGACGCCTGCTCAGGCTTTTCATCGAACTCAACCGCCTGGGCACCGCCGTGGTGATCGCGACCCACGATCTCGGCCTGATGGAGCAGGTCGATGCGCGCCGCATGATCCTGGCCGGCGGGAGGCTTGATATCTATGACTGAGCTTTCCGCCGAACACCTCGACGCACAGGCCGACGAAGCGGCCGCGCCAAGGCCGCGCGTCCAGCGCAAGATGGCGCCCATCGTGCCGGCGCAGAACATCGCCGGCCGCGCCCTGGTGCTGGTCATCGCCATCATGACCTTCCTGTCCTGCCTGACCTTCGGCGCGGTTACCCTGGTGCGCGACACCGCCTCGGTCTGGGAAAACCAGATCTCGCGCGAGGCGACGATCCAGATCAAGCCGGTCGACGGCCTCGACATGGAGGCAGCTCTTGCCCAGGCCTCGCAGATCGCCGGCGAATTCCCCGGCGTGAAGGCGACCAGGATCATCGACCGCGAGGCCACCGCCAGATTGCTGGAGCCCTGGCTGGGTTCGGGCCTCAACATCGACGAGCTGCCGGTCCCGCGGCTGATCATCGTCACCATCGACGAGAACAACCCGCCCGATTTCACCGCCATGCGCGCCGCGATCACGCCGAAGCTGCCAAGCGCATCGCTTGACGATCACCGCACCTGGGTCGACCGGCTGGTGGCCATGGCCCGCACCACGGTGACCATCGGTATCGCGGTGCTGGCGCTGATGCTCTCGGCGACGGTGCTGACCGTGGTGTTCGCCACGCGCGGCGCCATGGCCGGCAACGGCCACATCATCGAGGTGCTGCATTTCGTCGGCGCCGAAGCGCGTTTCATCGCCCGCGAGTTCCGCCGCCATTTCCTGATCACCGGCATGAAGGGCGCGGCCGCCGGCGGAGCCGCCGCGGTCGCCGTCTTCATCGTCTTTTCCTGGTGGTCCTCGCGCAACATGGCGACCCCGCAGGCCGACCAGGCGACTGCGCTATTCGGCAACTTCGCCATCGGCTCGGCCGGCTATCTCGGTGTCGTGCTGATGGTGCTGGTCATCGGCGCGCTGACGGCTGCAACCTCGCACGCCACCGTCGTCGCCTATCTCAGCGACATCGACGTGCGCCAGCCTGAAGCATGACGACGTCGAATGACCAGGATCGATCACGCATGAAGAACCGCCGTAACGCAAATTGCGATTTTTACCTACCAAAGGCCGCATTTCGGGATTAACCATGCCATGATGGAGGTGCGGGACTCGACCAGTACCGTTGGACCGATGCCGGCGTTGGCGGCGCTTCCGCATGGACGCGGCCGGGTTTCGGCCGTGCTGCGCGTTTCTTCTTTCGCCTTGCTTGCTCTGCTCGCCCTGTTTGCCGGCGGCTTCGGCTGGTTCGCCAACACTGTCAGTCATCTGACCACCCCTGCCAACCCTGCCAGGGCCGACGCAATCATCGTGTTGACGGGCGGCCAATCGCGCCTCGATGCGGCGATGGAGCTGCTGGCGTCCGGCAAGGGCGCGCGGCTTTTGATCAGCGGTGTGCATCCCTCCGCCAGCCGACGCCAGCTTCAGGCCGCGACTGGCGGCGACATCAGGCTGTTTTCCTGCTGCGTCGACATCGACCGCGCCGCGCTCGACACGATCGGCAATGCCGAGGAAAGCGCCAAATGGGTCGAGAGCCATGCCTATGGCACGGTGATCCTCGTCACCAACAATTACCACATGCCGCGCAGCCTGCTGGAAATGGGCCGGCTGCTGCACAAGGCCAAGCTCGAACCCTATCCGGTGGTCAACAGCAATCTCGACAATGGCGGCTGGCTGACCAAGCCGCGGGCGCTGCGCGTGCTGTTCACCGAATACAATAAATATCTGCTGGCATTGGCGCGCGGCATCGTTCCGGTGAAGCCGACGCCGGACGGCATCGCGTTGGCCGAGATCGCCGCCGGCAGCTGAACCTGCTCGTCATTTGGTGACGACGGATCCCGGCGCCTGCCGCAGGCGAGCGACTTCCTGTTCGAGCCGTTCGATCCGCCTGTCCCGTTCGGCCAGCGCCGCCGCCACATCGGCGGCCTCGAAACGCTGCGGAATGTGCTGCGGACAATTGGCATCCCAGGTGGCCACGGTGAACAGGATGACCTGTTCGGGCCGTGCCGCATAATCCCGCGGCATCAGCCTCGCCATCAGCTCGGCGTCGCCTTCCACCACACGCGCCGTGCCCCAGATCTTGACACGCCGGCGATGGGCATAGTCGATGAGGAACAGGAAGGCCTGCGGATTGTCGGCGAGATTGCCCTGGGTGATGAACTGTCTGTTGCCGGCGAAATCGGCGAAGCCGATCGTCTTTTCATCGAGCACCTTGAGGAAGCCGGCCGGCCCGCCGCGATGCTGGATATAGGGCTGGCCAACACCGTTGGCCGTCGACAGGAAGACGCTGGTCTGCATCTCGATGAAGGCCGCAAGGTCCGATGTAATCACCGACTGCCAGCCACCGCGCTCCTCGACCCGGGAATAGGCCTGGCGAGAGCCCTTGCGGGCCTGGATCGCCTTGACGGTCGGCGTGAAAGCGACGTCGCTGGTAAAAGCATGCGCGTCCATCGATGGCCTTTCTTGCCCGGAGAGGTTAAAGCCCGAGTTCAGACAGCGACGGATGGTCGTCCGGCCGTCGGCCGAGCGGCCAGTGATATTTACGGTCGGCAGCGCCGATCGGCAGGTCGTTGATGCTGGCGATGCGCAGCCGCATCAGCCCATATTCGTCGAATTCCCAGTTCTCATTGCCATAGCTGCGGAACCACGAGCCGCTGTCGTCATGCCACTCATAGGCGAAACGCACCGCGATACGGTTGCCATGGAAAGCCCAGACCTCCTTGATCAGCCGGTAGTCGAGTTCCCGGCTCCATTTGCGCGTCAGGAAAGCCTGGATGGCATCGCGGCCTTGCAGGAACTCGGCGCGATTGCGCCAGCGGCTGTCTACCGTATAGGCAAGCGCGACACGGGCTGGATCGCGCGAGTTCCAGGCATCCTCGGCCATGCGCGCCTTCTGCGCGGCGGTTTCCGCGGTGAATGGCGGCAGCGGCGGACGCTCTTGCGACATGACAATTCCTTTCTTGACCCGGGTCGTCTGCGTCACGGCCAATATGGAGGCTTCCATCAGACAGATGTAGATGCCATATTTGTAATCTATCCTTCCAATTTCCGGAAGAATCGATGGACCGGCTCGAAGCCATGTCGCTCTTTGTCGCCGCGGCGGAGGCCGGCAGCCTGTCTGCAGCCGCGCGCCGTTTTCGCATTCCGCTGGCGACGGTCAGCCGCAAGGTTTCCGACCTGGAACGACATCTCAAGACCCGCCTTCTGAACCGCTCGACACGCCGGCTGACGCTGACCGATGCGGGCCAGGCGTATCTTGCCGCCTGCCGCCGCATCCTGGGCGAGGTCGGCGAGGCCGAGCGCATGGCGGCCGGCGAATACAGCGCGCCGACGGGCGAACTGGCCATCACCGAGCCGGTCGTCTTCGGCCGCCTGCATGTGCTGCCGGTCGTGACCGGCTTCCTCGCCGCCTATCCCGACGTAGACATCCGCCTGACGCTGGCCGACCGCATAACCCAGTTGGTCGAGGACCATTTCGACCTCGCCATCCGCATCGGCCGGCTTCCCGACTCCAGTTTTGTCGCCATGCGGATCGGTACGATCCGCCGTGTCGTTTGCGCGAGCCCCGGCTATATGGCCGAACGCGGCGCCCCGACGGCGCTTGCGGACCTCGAGTCCCACAGCTGCATTACCTTCGAAGGGCCGGGCGCGCTCTCGACATGGAGCTTCACCGTCGGGAAGGCCGAGATGCCGATTCGGGTCCGCTCGCGGCTTCAGGTCAACACCGCCGAAGCTGCGATCGATGCCGCGCTCGCCGGCGTCGGGCTGACGAGGGTGCTGTCCTACCAGGTCGACGCGGCGGTGCGGTCAGGCGCGCTGCGCGTGCTGCTGCGGGAGTTCGAACCGGAACCCTGGCCGGTAAGCCTGGTGCACGCAGGCCACGGCTTGCTGCCGGTCAAGCTGCGCGCATTTCTTGACTTCGCCGCCCCGCGCCTGAAAGAAAGGCTGGCGCGGCTGATGTAGCGCGGCTGGGCCGTGGGCGAAGCCGAAATGTCTTTCGGCGCCGTTCGGGGGCATCTTCGGCCATTTCCTTTTTGCGCCCGCTTGGTGTAACCAACGCACACCTCCTTACCGGGCCTCCCCCAATGCTCCAAGTCCGATCGCTGGCGTTCAACTTCGTCTTCTACGTCAATCTGATCGTCCAGATGATCCTCTGGACTCCCTATTATTTCCTGTCGCCGCGCCATCGCGCCTGGTTCGTGCCGAAGTTCTGGTCGCGCACCTCGATGTGGCTCTACGACAAGATCGCCGGGACCAAGAGCGACATCACCGGGGTGGAAAATCTGCCCGAAGGTTCCTTCATCCTGGCGCCCAAGCACCAGTCCTTCTGGGACGCGATCGCCTTCTTCCCCTATCTCCAGGATCCACTCTACATCCTGAAGCGCGAGCTGACCTGGATTCCGTTCTTCGGCTGGTACATCCTGAAAATGCGCATGATCCCGGTCGACCGCGGCAGCCGCTCCAAGGCGCTGAAGGCGGTGGTTGCGGCGACCAAGGAAGAAATCGCGCGCAACCCGCGGCAGCTCATCATCTATCCCGAAGGCACCCGCCGCGCGCCCGGCGACGAACCCGCCTACAAATACGGCATCGTCGAAATCTATGCGCAGCTCGGCATTCCCGTGGTGCCGGTCGCCCATGTTGCCGGCCTCTATTGGCCGCGCCGCAAGTTCCTGCGCTATCCCGGCACCATCAAGGCGCGCTTCCTGCCGCCGATCCCGCCGGGCCTGGACAAGGAGGAATTCATGCGGCGGCTGATCGGCGAAACCGAAACCGCCTGCGACCAGTTCCTCATCGACGCGTCCCGTGCACCCAATCCGCCCGCCTTGCCGCCGACGGCGGTGAAGCGGCTGCGGGAACTCGGCGCCAAAGCCTGAAGGGCGGCCTTCGGCGCGACCGATGGCGGCCCGCGCAACGTTCAAGCGAACACAGCCAGTGCGGTCGTCAGCACCAGCGTCGCGGCAAAGACCAGATTGATGATGCGCGAAGCCACCGGCCTGCGAAGAAAGCGTGCGAAAGCAGCGCCCGCAAGCAGCCACACGGCATGGATGGCGACGATCATGAATGCGAGAGCGGTCAGCTTCGGCCCGGTGCCGATGGCGCCGGCGCCCGAATCCGCGGACGCGCCGGCGAACACCGCGGCGATGGCCACATAAGCCTTCGGGTTGGCCACCGCCAGCAGGAACCCGCCGGTGAATGTCGGTCGCGCGGCCTCGCCGGCATCCGCCGCCAGGGGCGGCGCGCTGGCAATCTTGAACGCGAGATAGAGGATATAGGCAGCCGACGCCGCGACAAGCAGCGGCGCGAGCCGCGGCATCGTGGCAAGCATGGCGCTCACCCCGCTTGCCACGACCAGAAGCACGGTGATCGTGCCCAGGATGACCCCCAAGGCGTAGCTCAGGGAACGGCGCAGGCCGAACGCCGCGCCGACGGCGGTGACGCTTATCGTCGCCGGTCCCGGGCTGCCCATGACGGCCGTAGCGGCAAGCATCAGCGCAACGAGCTGACGCCACATATCCGGCTGCGAAAAAAGCGGGCCTGCCATCCGCGCCTCCTGTCTTGCCAAGCGTCAATGACGGTATGGCAAGGTCGGGGCGACCGTCTTGGACGATCGTGCGCGCTGCTGACGGCTCAGCCGCTCGCCTTGTCGAGCTCGGCCATGTCGTCGGCGCTCAGCTCCAGCGACACCGCCTTGATCAGGCTGTCCATCTGTTCAGGCTTGGTGGCGCTGGCGATAGGCGCGGTGACGCCCGGCCGGGCAATGACCCAGGCAAGCGCCACTTCCGCCTGTTTGGCCGAATGCCTGGCGGACACCGCGTCGAGTGCCGCGAGGATGCGCATACCGCGCGCATTGAGGTAATCCTTCACCCCGCCGCCGCGCGGGCTTTGACCGAGATCGGCCTCGCTGCGGTATTTGCCACTCAAGAAACCCTTGGCCAGGCTGAAATAGGTGATCACGCCGATGTCCTCCGCCATGCAGAGATCGCGCAGCGGGCCATCGAACGACGAGCGGTCGTAGAGATTGTATTCCGGCTGCAGCACTTCATAGCGCGGCAGGCTGCGCAGGCTTGCCACGTCGAGCGCGGCGCGCAACTGGCCGGCGTCGAGATTCGAGCAGCCGGCATACCGGATCTTGCCCTTGGCGAGGAGCTTTTCATAGGCGCCGAGGGTTTCCTCATAGGGCGTGGTTGGATCCGGCCAGTGCGACAGATAAAGATCGATGAACTCGGTCTGAAGCCGCTTCAGCGAAGCATCGACGGCCTTTTCGATGTAAGCGGCGGACAGGTCCTTGTGGCCCTGTCCCATGTCCGAGCCGACTTTGGTGACCACCACGACCTTATCGCGGTTGCCGCGGTCCTTCATCCATTTGCCGATGATGGTTTCCGATTCGCCGCCCTCGTGGCCGGGCACCCAGCGCGAATAGGCGTCCGCTGTGTCGACCGCGTTCAGGCCGGCGCCGACGAAGCGGTCGAGCAGGTCGAACGACGTCTTCTCGTCGGCGGTCCAGCCGAAGACATTGCCGCCCAGAACCAGCGGCGCGATGGAAAGGTCGGTGCGACCGAGACGGCGTTTCTGCAAGGCTGATCTCCGTGTTGGTGGGATTGGGCGGCTATCGCCCGTTGAGAGTCGGAGCCTAACCTAGGTCTCGCCGCATCGAGGTCAAAGACCTCGCCGGATTTTTCCGCAAGCCAGCGCTTCACAAAGGCGCGATCCGCCTGGCCACGTCTTCCAACCAGTGATCGCGGATGCCGAGCGCCCGGAGATGGTCCAGCGTGCTCGACACATAGTCCTCATTGTTGCCGGATTGGCCGACAGCGCCGCGCACCACATCAGCGGCGTGGGCCGCATCGAGCGCACCGGCATACTGCTCATGATTGCGGTCGACGATATAGGCCACGGCCTCGACCGTGCCGCCGCCGTCAAGGCGGACATTGAGCATGCGCTCGAGATAGACATTGGTGACCAGCTCGCGCTCACGCAGATAGGCGATGACCTCGTCCCGCAACTCGCCCGGCACCCGGAAAGCCAGCCCGACGCAGGAACCCCCGCGGTCAAGGCCGAGCACCAGCCCCGGACGTTCCCGCGTGCCGCGATGCACGAAGGAATAGACGCACAGCGCGCGACGATAGCCATGCAGGCGCGCCCGCCTTGTCTCGACATGCGCGAACCCCGGCCGCCATATCAACGAACCATAGCCAAACACCCAAAAATCGCCCATATCGCCGTGCCTGATTGCGTAAGAATGGCAACACCACACCGGAATCGGTGTTTTTTCCGTCCATCTCTGTCTACCTATTGTCGTTGCCAGAATCGACAGCCCGCCCACAGCCCCCATGCGTGAACGAGAACCGCAGCATGACGTCCACTGACGAACGCCAGCCGAAGCATCGCCGCCGCCTGTTCTGGCTTGCAGCGTTTGTCATCGCGCTGTTCGCCATCTACAGCGGCGGCTGGTTCTATCTCGCCGACAGGGTCCGGAGCGAAGCCGACAAGGCGATCGCCACGCTCAACAAGAGTGGCATCGAGGCCGGCTGCGCCAATCTCCAGGTCAGCGGTTATCCCCTGAGCTTCGCCGTCTCCTGCGACAATCTTGCTTATGAGGACGACGCCAAGAACCTTGCCGCCTCTGCCGGCTCCTTCAACGCCGTCGCCCAGATCATCCAGCCGCTGTCGCCGGTCGCGGACCTGCGCGGTCCGCTCAGGACCTCGGTTCCGGGCATGGTGCCGCTGTGGATCGACTGGGATGATCTTAAGGCCAACGTCAAGCTCTCATGGCCGCTGCCGCGACGCATTTCGCTCACGGCCGAGGGCCTGTCCGGCCAGACCGATCCGGCCGACGACACCGATCCGGTGCAACTGTTCAGCGCCGGCAAGGCGGCGGGCCAGCTGCAGCCGAACGGCAGGGATATCGACTATATCGGCAGCTTCGGCGATCTGGAGATCGACCCCGATGCGATCGGGGGCCGCGTCCTGCCGCCGCTCGACGCCAGTGGCGAGGCGACGCTGAAGAACGGCCTGGCCCTGATCGGCACGCAACTGAAAAGCCTGCGCGGCCAGGCCGTCGAGATCCGCAGGCTCGATTTGTCGTCGGGCACGGCGCACGTCACCGTTTCCGGGCCGCTGTCGGCCGACGCCGAGGGCCTGGTCGATGCCGATCTGATGATCAGACTGAAAGACCCGAAAGCCGTGGCCGCCATTCTCGGGGCCGCCATACCCGAACAGAAGAACCAGATCGAACAAGGCTTTGCCGCCCTGGCGCTGCTCGGCAACGAACCGTCGATGCCGCTCAAGGTGGTCAAGGGCAAGGCCTCGCTCGGCTTTATCCCGCTGGGCAAGATCAAGCCGGTCGACTAAGCATCCCCAATGGACAGACCGGCAAAACTCCTGAGCGTCGGCGCGCTGACGCTCGACACCATTCTTCGCGTCGAAGCGCTTCCCATCCATCAGGGCAAGTTCATGGCCGCCGATGGCGTCCAGATCGCTTCCGGCATGGCCACGAGTGCCGCCTGCGCCGCACGCCGGCTGGGCGCCGAAGTGTGGCTTTGGGCGAGCGCCGGCGATGATCGGGTCGGCGACCAGTTGATATCAGGCATCGAGGCGGAGGGCGTCGATTGCAGCCTCATCCGTCGCGTTGCCGGAGCGCGCTCGGCGCTGGCCGCGATCCTCGTCGACGGCCATGGCGAGCGCATCATCGTGCCTTTCTACGATCAGCGCGCTCAGGCCGATCCCGACGGCTTGCCGGTCGCCGATCTCACGGCTTTCGATGCCGTGCTGGCCGATGTGCGCTGGCCGGGTGCGGCAGCGCTGGCGCTCAGCGCCGCGCGCGCTGCCGGCCGCCCCGGGATCCTCGATGCCGACACCGCGCCATTGGCAGTGCTGGAGCGGCTGTTGCCGCTCGCCTCGCACATCGTCGCCTCCGAACCGGCGGCGCGCATCGTCTGCGGCCAGGCGGTGGACCCGCAGACCGCATGCGCCGACCTTGCCTCGTGCACCGACGCTTTCGTCGCGGTAACCGCCGGCGGGGCTGGAACCTGGTGGCATGACAGGCAGGCCGGTTGCGTACGCCACGTCGCTGCGCCAAAGGTCAAGGTGGTGGATACGCTGGCAGCCGGCGACGTCTTTCATGGCGCATTCGCAGCCGGATTGGCGCAAGCCATGCCGATCGAGCAGGCGCTACGCTTTGCCAGCGCGGCCGCAGCGCTCAAATGCCAGCGCTTCGGCGGCAGGCTGGGCGCGCCCGATCGTGCCGAGACACTGGCGATGATGGCGGCGACCTGGCCTGAAGGAGCCTAGTTCTTCGCCGGATGCTCGACCGCCTGGCGACCGAAATCCGGCACGTCGATGTCCTGGCCGGCCTCGATGATCGAGCGTCGCACGGCGCGGGTGCGGGTGAACAGGTCGAACAGCTTGTCGCCGTCGCCCCAGCGGATCGCCCGCTGCAGGAAAGCCAGATCCTCCGAGAACCGCGCCAGCATTTCCAAGATCGCATCCTTGTTGTGCAGGCACACGTCCCGCCACATGGTCGGATCGGAGGCGGCGAGACGCGTGAAGTCGCGGAAACCGGAAGCGGAATATTTGATGACTTCCGTCTTGGTCACCGATTCCAGATCATCGGCGGTGCCGACGATGTTGTAGGCGATGATGTGCGGCAAATGCGAGACGATGGCCAGCGTCATGTCGTGATGCTGCGGATCCATCGTGTCGATGTTGGCGCCACAACGGCGCCAGAATTCAGACAGCCTTTCCAGCGCGTCCGCATCCGTGCCCGGCAGCGGGGTGAAGATGCACCAGCGGTTGTCGAACAGGTCGGCGAAACCGGCGTCGGGACCGGATTTCTCCGTGCCGGCCAGCGGATGGCCGGGAATGAAATGCACCCCACCGGGTATATGCGGCTGCATCTGTGCGATCACGGAAGCCTTGGTCGAGCCGACATCGGTGACGATGGCGCCCCTCTTCAGCGCCGGCGCGATCTCTTGCGCCACCGCGCCGGACGAGCCGACCGGCACCGAGACGATGACCAGGTCGGCATCGCGGACCGCTTCCTTGGCATCTATGGCGTAGGAGGAGCCCAGCCCAAGCTCTTGCGCCCGCGCCAGCGTTGCGGCGCTGCGCGTCGAGATGGCGACATGGCCGGCCAGGCCCTCGCGGCGGATGACGCGGGCCAGCGACGAGCCGATCAGGCCGATGCCGACCAGCGCGATCTTTTCGAACATCGGTGATGCCATGGCGTTCTAGCTTTTCAGGAATGTCGTGAGTGCCGCGACAACGCCGCGATTGGCCTCTTCGGTGCCGACCGTCATACGCAGTGCGTTGGGAAAGCCATAGCCCGAAACACGCCGCAGTATGTAGCCGCGCTGGGTGAGATAATCGTCCGCCGCCGCGGCCGAATGCTTGCCGTCGTCGGGAAAATGAATGAGGAGGAAATTGCCGACGCTCGGCGTCACCCGCAACCCGAGCCCGGTCATCTGTTCGCTCAGCCAGGCCAGCCAGGTCTCGTTATGCGCGACGCTGCGCTCGATATGGGCGCGGTCGCGGACGGCGGCGATGCCGGCCTCGATCGCCGTCGCATTGACGTTGAAGGGACCGCGTATGCGGTTGATCGCGTCGACGATGTGCATCGGCCCATACATCCATCCGATCCGCGCCCCGCCAAGTCCGATCTTGGAGAAGGTGCGGGTCATGACCACGTTCTGAGAGCTGCCCGCGAGCTCGATGCCGGCCTCATAGTCGTTGCGCCTGACATATTCGGCATAGGCGGCATCGAGCACCAGAAGCACGTTCTTCGGCAGGCCGGCATGCAGGCGGCGCACCTCCTGGAACGGCACGTAAGTGCCGGTTGGATTGTTGGGATTGGCGAGGAACACGATCTTCGTACGTGGCGTGACGGCCGCCAGGATCGCATCGATGTCGGCGCGCTCCTCGGTCTCCTTGACCGCGACAGGCGTCGCACCCGCCGACTGGATGTAGATCTTGTAGACCATGAAGGCGTGTTCGGTGAATATGGCCTCGTCGCCGGGCGCCAGATAAGTCTGCGCCAGCAGGCCGAGGATCTCGTCGGAGCCGTTGGAACAGATGATGTTCTGTGCGTTCAGACCATGCACCTCGGCGATTGCTTCGCGCAGGCGCCGGGCGGTGCCGTCGGGATAGACGTCGAGCTTGGCGGCGACCTCGCGCGCGGCCTCGATTGCCTTCGGCGAGGGGCCGAGCGGGTTCTCGTTCGACGACAGCTTGTGGACCTTGTCCACCCCGGCGGGGGCCGAGCTCTTGCCCGGCACATAGGCCTGGATGTCCATGATGCCCGCGCGCGGGGTTGGACGTGTCTTGTCCGAGGTCTGGCTCATATCGCAAAATCCGTCGAGAACGCCTCCATCCTGGAAGCCGCTGCGGAAATACAAGCCATGGCCGGCAATGTCGAGAGGTGGCAGTGGTGCCAGCAGTTGGCATTGACGGCGGGGCAGGTGAGTTCTAGAAGGGCATCGACAGTTCCGTGGTGATTTGGCCGGTCGGCTTGCAGCCACGTTAAACAATTCGCTAAAGGGCCGTTTGCGCGACGTAACCGGCTTTGCGAAGGCAATGCCGGTTTTTTGTTGTCCGCGGCCGGCCGGACGAACGCATCGGCGGCGCGGAGATCGGCAGCGATTTCCGCAAAGGCAAGGTGCAGCAAGAGAGACGAGATGGCCGCTCAGCGCGCTGGCAGAACCAACAACGAGGCAGACCAACCGTCGAGCCCGGTCGTGCGCTTCGGCGCCGACAAGCCGCTCAAGCTCGACGCCGGCACGCTGCTGTCGCCGTTCCAGATCGCCTACCAGACCTACGGCACGCTGAACGACGCCCGTTCAAACGCCATTCTCGTCTGCCACGCATTGACCGGCGACCAGCATGTGGCCAGCACCAATCCGGTGACCGGCAAGCCGGGTTGGTGGGAAGTGCTGATCGGACCCGGCAAGATCATCGACACCAACCGCTTCTTCGTCATCTGCTCAAACGTCATCGGCGGCTGCCTCGGTTCCACCGGCCCGGCCTCCACCAATCCCGCCACCGGCAAGCCCTATGGGCTCGACCTTCCGGTCATCACCATCCGCGACATGGTGCGTGCCCAGCAGATGCTGATCGACCATTTCGGCATCGAAAAACTGTTTTGCGTGCTCGGCGGGTCGATGGGCGGCATGCAGGTGCTGCAATGGGCGTCGAGCTATCCGGAGCGTGTTTTCTCGGCGCTGCCGATCGCCACCGGCGCGCGTCATTCCTCGCAGAACATCGCTTTCCACGAGGTCGGCCGGCAGGCCGTGATGGCGGATCCAGAATGGCATGGCGGCAAGTATTTCGACCACGGCAAACGCCCGGAAAAGGGGCTCGCCGTGGCGCGCATGGCCGCCCACATCACCTACCTGTCGGAAGCAGCCTTGCACCGGAAGTTCGGCCGCAACCTGCAGGACCGCGAAGCGCTGACCTTCGGCTTCGACGCCGATTTCCAGATCGAGAGCTATCTGCGTCACCAGGGCATGACTTTCGTCGACCGCTTCGACGCCAATTCCTATCTCTATATGACGCGGTCCATGGACTATTTCGACCTCGCCGCCGACCACGGCGGCAGGCTGGCCGATGCTTTTGCCGGCACCAAGACCCGCTTCTGCCTGGTGTCGTTCACCTCGGATTGGCTGTTCCCGACCGAGGAGAGCCGCTCGATCGTCCATGCGCTGAATGCCGCCGGCGCGTCGGTGTCCTTCGTCGAGATCGAGACCGATCGCGGGCACGACGCCTTCCTGCTCGACGAGCCGGAACTGTTCGCCGCCATCAATGGCTTCATCGGCTCGGCCGCGCGAGCGAGAGGGCTCGGCGCATGACCCCGCAAAATTGCAGACCTGTCCATCAAGGGTCACGCACCACGACAAGGGGCAAGCCATGAGCGTCAACCGCGCCCAGCGCGTCGATCTCGAGGTGATCGCCGGTCTGATCCCGCCGCAATCGCGGGTGCTGGACGTCGGCTCCGGCGACGGCTCGCTGCTCGAGCTTTTGCAGGAAACCAAGCAGATCGACGGCCGCGGACTGGAGCTGTCGCAGCGTGGTGTCAACGAATGCGTGGCGCGCGGCCTTTCCGTCGTTCAGGGCGACGCCGACAAGGATCTCGAATTCTATCCCGACAAGGGTTTTGATTTCGTCGTCCTGTCGCAGACCTTGCAGGCGACCCGCAACCCGAAGCTCGTTCTCGACGAACTGCTCAGGATCGGCGAACACGCCATCGTGTCCTTCCCCAATTTCGGCCACTGGCGGGTGCGCCTGTCGCTGTTCGTCAAGGGCCGCATGCCGGTGACCAAGGACCTGCCCTATTCCTGGTACGACACGCCAAATATCCACTTCTGCACCATCCGCGACTTCGTCAATCTGTGCGAGGAGCTTGGCGCGACCGTGGAAAGGGCGACCGCGCTCGACGCCAACGGCCAGAAGATCGGCCTGTCGATGCCATGGTGGTTCTGGAACTTCTTCGGCCAGCAAGCGGTGTTCTTGTTGAAGCGATAAGGGCCATCCCGGAGGTGGCTATGACACCCCCTTTTCGGGCGAAGTCGAGCTGCAGGCTGATCTCTGCGACGAAGGTCATCAGCAGGTTGGGACGCATAGCCCGGCGAAGGCTCAGCGATCGAGCTCCGGGAAATACGGATCCGACAAGAACCGTCTGTCGCGTTCGCCTTGCAGGCAGTCGATCGGAGCCTCGGCTTCGGCGGGAATGATCCTGGTCTCGTTCTGAACGCCGCTCACTTCGAGGATCAACTTGCGCCGGATCGCCGTCGAGAATTCGGCGGCTGTATAAATCGGCAGCACGAAGGAGCCCGGCCCGCCGGTTACGCACTGGGCGTAATACCGGTCGAGATGGCTGAAGGTGGGCGATGGATTGATCAGGATCGGCAGGCCGTTGATGACGATGCCTCTGGCGTTTGCCGCATCCCGCGTGGCGGTGACGGGCAGCCCGATATTGTTTGGTCCGTCACCGGAAATATCGATGACGCTGCGTTCGCTTTCGAAAGTAGTGCGGTCGAAAAGCCCTGCACCGAAGGCGAGCGCGCCGGAGATCGACGTGCCGCGGAAGCTGCGGAACGGGCGGGCTGCAATCTTGTCGGCAAAAGCGTTGGCGCTCTCAGCGCCGTCGATGACCTGCCAGCCGATGAGCGCGTCGTCGCGCACAGTGCCGGCCCATTCGAAATAGGTGAGCGCGATGCGACCGGCGTTCCCGGCGCGGACCGCCTTGATGAAGTCGGGATGACGCAGCGCCTCCACATAGCCGGCGCGCTGCAGGGCGAACTCCTTCTCGTCCATCGACAATGAGATATCGACCGCCAGCACCAGTTGGACATCAACGGCCAGACTATCCGGCGCAGGCGCAGTCACGGCGGCCTCGGTGCAGGCCAGGCAGGCAAGCAGGCTGAGAGCATCAAGCATGGCCGGCTCAAGCTATGTTTCCGGTGCGATCTTCCCTCGCGATCACGGCGAAATAAAGCTGCCACGTGGCGTGGCGCGGGCTGGTCCGAATAGATGCCGGAAGTGCTATTTCTTGCGGCGAGGAGCGGCCGGCGGCGGCTCGATCGCGCCTGCCCTTATGCGCGCGGGCTTCAGAGCCGGCACGCCGGACGCCTTCACGATGGTCAGTGCGCGCGGGAAGAATTGATTGTTGTGCTGGCCGCGGCCTATATTGAGGATCGTCGCCCCGCCCAGCCGCTTCTCCAGCATCGACAACACCCGCCGCAGTGTCGGTCCGTCGAAGGCATCGAGAGCCTCGTCGATGATCACCCATTTTGGTTGGCGCAGCACGAGGCGGGCAAAGGCCAGCAGGCGCAGTTCGTCGTCGGCCAGTTCATGCTCCCAGCGCGCGCTGCGGCCGAGCGACGACGACAGGTGTTCCAGGCCGATCTCGGCCAGCACGGCTGAGATATGGGCATCGCTTGCCGGCGCAACCCCGTCCACGCGGTCGAGCACTTCGCGCAGCGTGGCGGTTGGGAAGTAAGGCGTGCGCGGCACGAAGATGGGCGTCTCTCCCGCCGGCATGCCGATGCGCCCGCTCCCCCATGGCCACAGGCCGGCAATGGCGCGAAAGAACAGCGTCTTGCCCGCGCCAGGCTCGCCGGTGAGCATGACGCGTTCGCCGGCGTGGATCTCGACATGCTGGTCGGCGAGCCTCGTGCAGCCCTCCGGCGAGGCCACTTCGAGTTTCTCGAAGGTCAGCTTGCCGTTTGCATTCTCGCCGAATTCGATGCGCCTTTCCTGGCCGTGCAGCACATCGGTCTCATCCAGCGCAATGCGGAAATCGGCGACGCGCATCAGCGTCGCGCGCCAATCGGCGATGCTGCCGATATTGTTGATGAACCAACGCAATGAAGAATGGACCTGATTGAAGGCGCCGACCGCCATCATCAGTCCGCCGAAGCTGATATCGCCCGCGAAATAGACCGGCGAAGCGACCAGGATGGGAGCCACCACGGTGATCCAGCCATAGGTGTCCGTCACCCAGGCGAGATTGATCTGGGCGTTATAGATGCGTCGCATGGCGCCGAGCACGGTGCCCAGGTCGGTTTCCAGCCGCCGCCTGGCATCGGGCTCGCTTCGGGCGAGCGCGATGGCATCGATGTTCTCGTTGACGCGCACCATCGAGGAACGCAGCTCCGCCTCGCGTGTGTAGCGGTCGCTGTTGAGGTGGATCAGTGGCCGTCCGACCAGCCAGCTCAGCCAGGAAGCCGTTCCGGCATAGAGGATGGCCGCCCACACCATGTAGCCCGGTATGGCGAGCGATGTCCCGCCGACATGGAAGACGAAGCCCGAGGACAGCTCCCATAACACGCCGACGAAGGAGGCGAGCAGGATTAGGGATTGCAGCAGGCCAACGCCAAGATCCGTCGACAGGTCGGAAAGATGGCTCGCGTCCTGCTGCATGCGCTGGTCGGGATTGACCCCGATGGCGCCTGCATGCGCCAGGCGAAAAGCGCGCGCCGGCCGCATCCATCCATCGATCAGATCGAGCGTCAGCGCCTCGCGCAGCTTCAGCCGGATCGTCTGATTGAGCCAGGTCTGGCCGACATTGAGCACAAGAAGCCCACCGGCAATCGCGGCAAAAACGGCGAGCTGGTGCAGGAAGGCCTGCATGTCGCGGCGTGCAAGCGCATCGTAGAAAGGCTGGTTCCAGCGGTTGAGCAGAACCTGGCCGATCGAGGTCGCGACAATGACGGCAACCATTCCGATGGAGGCCCAGCGTAGCCCTTTGCGGACCGGCGACCCGGCAAGCGCCAGCTTGATGGTTGCCACCTGATCACGCAGGCTCGAAGCTTCGACCGCAGCGATAGGCCGGGCAGAGGCATCATTGTCCGGATAATCGGCCATGAGCTGAAGTCCTTGCGTTCAAAAGCGGTGCTGAAAACCGGATGAAGTGTAGTGACGCCACTGGTCACTCAGCCAGGCTGCGAGCCCGTCAGCGACAGATAGGTCGCGAAATGCCGTCCGGCGCAAGTTTCTGGCATGATCACGAAGGTGTCATTCGCGGACCCGGCGATGTCGTGCCCCCGGTCTCTATTCGCCGGCCGAGCCGCGTTGCTGCATGCGGCGAAAGCACCGGCACGAAAACCCGTCGGGAAGCGCGCTGGGCGGCCGGCACGCCCTGATAGAGCCGCTTCTGCGCCTCGACCACGATGACGCCGGAAAAGATCGGCCACAGCCGCCGGCCGGCGCGCTCCACCATATTGTGGAAGCGCATCATGAAACGCCGCCGCGATGGCGGAAAGAACAGGGCGTCGGACCAGGCGGCGGGCGTGAAATTCGCCTCGCGCAGCAATTCGGTGAGCTGACCGCGCGAGAACGGCCTGCCATTGCCAAACGGCGTGTGCTCGAACCGCGCCCAGACGCCGCGCCGGTTGGGCACGACGATGACCACCCGGCCGGCCGGCGACAGCACGCGCCAGATCTCGTTCAGCGTTTCGCGCGGGTTTTCGACATGCTCGAGCGAATGCACGAGCAGCATGCGGTCGATGCAGGAATCGACCAGCGGCAGTTCCTCGTCGAAAACCAGAGCCGTCGCCGTCGGTCCCGCCGCCGGCCAGACCACGGCGCCCTGCGTCGCCGGCATGAAGGCGAACACCCGCTCGGCGTCGCTGCCGAACCGTTCCAGCCAAGGCAAGGTGTAGCCGAGCCCGACAAGCCGCTCATTGGGCACGGTGGCCCATATCGATGACAAGGCCATGGTGATCGAATGCTCGGCGAAGCGACCGAGCGCTGTCGAATAGAAGGAGCGGAGATCGACGATGTCGGAATGCATGTCAGGGATGTAGCCGCGATATCGGCGGGTTTCAACAAAAGGCCGCGACGTCCCGAGATCCCGGATGTCGAATGACATCCTGACATTAGTCATCTCCGGGATGACATCCGCGCGTCGGCGTCCTATGTCTGCGGCGAAAGATGGAGAGATGCGATGGCGGTCGAAATCGAACAGTTCATGTGCCGCAGCGACAATTTCGGCGTGCTGGTGCATGATCCCAAAAGCGGTCAGACCGCGCTTATCGATGCGCCGGAAGAAGCGGCGATCCTGGCTGCGGTCAAGCGCACCGGCTGGACGCCGACGATGATCCTGACCACGCATCACCATGCCGACCATGTCGAGGCCAATCTGGCGCTGAAGCAGCGCTTCAAGCTGCGCATCGTCGGTCCCGAAGCGGAAAAGGCCAGGATCCCCGGCATTGACGACACGGTCGAGGACGGTTCGGTCCTGCATCTCGGCGAGGAACGTATCGAAGTGATCGCCACCCCCGGCCACACCGCTGGCCACGTCTCCTATCACCTGCCGGCATCGAAAGTGGCGTTCACCGCCGACACGCTGTTCGCGCTCGGTTGCGGGCGGCTGTTCGAATGCAAGCCGCCGGTGATGTTTGAATCCCTGAAGAAGCTCGCGGCACTGCCTGCCGCGACCGTGATCTATTGCGGGCACGAATACACGCTCGCCAACGCCCGTTTCGCGCTGAGCGTCGACCGGACCAATTCGGCATTGAAGGAACGCGCGGCAAAAATTGAAGCGCTGCGCGCCGATAACAAGCCGACGCTGCCGACCACGATCGGCGAGGAATTGTCGACCAACCCTTTCCTGCGCTGGCACGATCCGGCAATCCGCAGGCATCTCGGCATGGAGAAGGCGTCGGATGTCGAGGTTTTTGCCGAGATCCGCAAGCGCAAGGATAATTTCTAGGCCAAGCGACACTGGTCGAAACCATGACGAGTTCCGCAGAAATCATCGTCATCCTTGGCATGAAGCCGCATCCGGAAGGCGGCTGGTACACGGAAACCTTTCGCGACGGTGGCGGCGGAGCTCGAGGCCACTCGACGGCGATCTATTTTCTGCTGGAGCAGGGCCAGGTTTCCGCCTGGCATCGCGTCAGGGATGCAGCCGAGGCCTGGCACTTCTACGCCGGCGCGCCGCTGGCGCTGTCGATATGGGAAGAAGGCGGCCCAAAGGCTAACCGGGTGATCGAGCAGGTGCTCGGCATCGAGCTTGCGGCCGGCGAGCGGCCGCAAATCGTCGTGCCGGCGGGCTGGTGGCAATCGGCGCGCAGCCTGGGCGAGTGGACCCTGGTCGGCTGCACCGTGGCGCCGGGCTTCGACTTTGCGGCGTTTGAACTGGCGGAGCCTGGTTGGCGGCCTAAACAGCTCTGACGCAGCCGGAAACCCTTAGCGCAGCAGGAAACCAAGCGTGATCACGAGCTGCGCGGCGTAGTAAAGCACCCAGACCGCCAAACGCATCCAGGCGCGATGTGGCGAAATGGCGGCCGCCAGGAAGCGTTCCGTGGCCAGCAGCGCGTCGGACGCCATGAACAGCACGGCACCGCCGATAACAGCGGCACTGCTCGTCGTCAGCGCCGAAATGCCCATGGCGAGGATGGCCGCGACATAGCCCGCGATCGGCGCTCGCAGGGCCGGGCCGACGCGGCGCCACAGCGCCGCCAGCATGAGAATAACGAATACCGCCATCGCCAGTGCGATTGCCGCGCGCCAGGGTTCGGCCCCCAGCACTCCCAGCCCCTCGCCCCTGCGCAGGAACAGCACGACATAGACGATATGCGCGGCGAGAAAGCTGCCCAGCCCGCCGAGAAACATCTTTTCGCCATCCCGCGACAGGAAGGCGTCGCCGATGGCGCTCAGTGCAAGGGCGGCGACCAGCAGCAGCGGCCCGCCCTGCATCGCCGCCAGCACGGCAAGCATGGCCACGGCGAGCGTTTTTGCCGCCGAACGGGCGAGCGTCGGCGCCATGCCTGATGTGAAGGCGTAGACAACCGCCGCCACCAGGGAAAAGATCAGCGTCGCATTGGCGTTGCCGTCGATGCCGCCCGGAAACGGCATCGTCATGCCCGGGCTCCGCCTTCGGATGCCCCGGCTCCGCCTTCGGCAGCCGCAGGCTTGCGCAGGAACAGCGATTTTGCCGCCAGGGCAGCGCCGCCGGTGATGAGCACGCAAGCGGCGAGGATGCGCAGCGACGGTTCGGCGACGCCGGCCGCGATCAACACCAGCGTCGACAGGAGCGGCGCGGCATAGCTTGCCGCGCCCAGCACCTGGATGTTGCCGCGCTTGACGCCGACATCCCAGGCATAGAAGGCTGCCCCCACTGGCATCAGGCCGAGCCCGAGCACGGCAAGCCATTGCCCGGCACTCGCGGGCAGCACCGTCTCTTCCAGCGCCAGATGGCAGGCAAGCGACAACAGCGCGGTCGCCGCGCAGAACCAAGTGACGATGCTGGTCGGCACTGACGGGAAACGCCGCGACAGGAGCGAGTAGGACGACCACAGCACGGCGCAGACGGCAGCCATGGCGTAGCCGAAGGCATAGCGCGCGTCGAAGGCGAGGCCGCCGCCCTTGGTGACGATGAGCACGGTGCCGGCAAGGCCAAGCAGCGCGCCCACGATATGGTTCCAGGCCAGCCGCTCGCCCGGCATCAGCGCCGAGCCGAGCACGATCAGCAGCGGCCACAGATAGGCGATCAGACTGGCCTCCACCGCCGGCGCGTTGCGCAGCGCGGTGAAGTAGAAAAAGTGGTAGCCGAAAAGGCCGGCAATGCCGATCACCCAGACCTGGCGAGGTATCCTCTGGCTTTTATCCGCGGCCGGCATGAAAAGGCGCGCGAAAAGCCCCACCCCGGTGCCGATCGAGAAGGTGATCGCCGACAAGAGGAACGGCGGCACCTTGCCGGATGCGTCCGTAAGCAACGCCAGCAGTGCCCACATGGCGACGGCCGAAAAGCCGATCAGTGTCGCGCGCCCCATTCTGTCTCCAGCGGCGCGCGTGGCGCCTTATTGTATTGCTTCGAAACGCCTGGCGCTGATGGTCAAGGTGCCGATCTGCGTCCCGACCGTCGCGCGGATCGGCGCATATACCCCGGTTTGGCCGAGCGGCGCAAATGTCACCATTATGCGGCTTTTGTTCTTGAGGTAGTTGAGCGCCTTGCGGCCCTTGCGGTAGCCCGCCACCGGCTCGAAACCCATCCGGCATGTGACCGTGTCGCCCTTGTAGCCGGGCACCGAGATCGACCCTTTTGAAGCGTAGCTCAGCGTCAGGTTGGCGCGCATCTCGCCGTCATACAGCCTCACGGTGCGGCCGCAGACCTTGTCGAGGCTGCCGGCATGGATGACGGTTGCCGCCATCGGATCGAGCACCGATGCCAGGTCGCCGGCGCCAAGCGGCACCCAACTGTCGGGATCGCGCTTTTCCGGCGCGGGAACGACCGTCGTCGAGATGACGTTGCCATTGGCAAAACGAATGTCGATGGCGGAGGCTTTCTTGCCGGAAGTGTAGTCCGCGCGGAACGCCTGCGGCACCATCTTCTGGCCCGAAATCGTACCCTTGGACGAGATCGTGCCGCGCGTGTCATCGAACAGCTTGGCGAGACCAGCCGCGGAAACGCTGCCGTCGATCGAGTAGACGCCGTTCTCATAATGGCTTGAAAAGCTTGATTTCGCGATAGAAAGGCCGAGAAACGACACTGTGTATTCGCCCCTGAAGGACTGCGGCGAGGCGGCCGTCGCGGCCGACGGCAAGGCGACGGCCAGCGCGGCGGCAAGGGCATGGGGCAAGCGAAGCATGGCGCGATCGGATCCTTGATTTCAACCGGAGGCGGACAACTCCGGTCTGGCATGTCCCTATGGAACCGCTTATACGACGAATTCCGGCCTTAGTATGAAATGCCGCTGGGCCCAGGCTGGAGCTTGACGCATGGGCGAAATGCAACTATGGAACGCCAACTTTTTCCATAAGGCCGCTTGACCAGAACCGCGCGCCACCCGGCGTGGGCACGAAGGTTTGGCAGGTCCCCGAGAGAACTGAAGGTTAGAACCATGTCCCGCACCTGCGAACTCACTGCCAAGGCAGTCCAGACCGGCAACAATGTGAGCCACGCCAACAACAAGACCAAGCGTCGCTTCCTGCCGAACCTCGTCAATGTGACGCTCATTTCGGAAGCGCTGAACCAGAATGTGCGCCTGCGCATTTCCGCCAACGCGCTGCGTTCGGTCGAGCATCGCGGCGGTCTCGACGCCTTCCTGGCCAAGGCTGACGTCAAGGAGCTGTCGCAGCGCGCGCGCCTCTTGAAGAAGCAGATCGCCAAGAAGCTCGCCGAGCAGGCTGCCGCGTAAACTGCCTTCAGGCGGGGGACAACCGCCCTGGCCAACCTCTTGTTGGCCTTGGACATCGGGTCGCCGTCCGCAAGGCGGTTTCGGAAATCCGATGCTCGAACAAAGCGAGCGCGATCCGGTTTCGGCATGACGCTCCGCTGGTTCCATTACCCAGGATAAAAAAATGACTTCCTTCTCGCGATACCTGCCCTTCGTGGCCGCCATGGCGCTTGTCGTCGTGGCATCGAATATCCTCGTGCAGTTCCCGATGCAGGGTCGGATCGGCGGCTTGTCGCTGGCCGACCTGCTCACCTGGGGCGCGTTCACCTACCCGTTCTCCTTTCTGGTCACGGACCTTGCCAACCGCCGCTACGGGCCTGCCGTGGCGCGCCGGATCGTCTTTGTCGGCTTCATGACGGCGGTGGTCTGCTCGGTCCTCGTGCCGCCCTTCCTGTTCCGCCATGGTTTCATCGAGTTCGAGACCGCCGCCGACCGGCTGGTGCGCATCGCGGCGGCGTCCGGCGCGGCCTTCCTCACCGCGCAATTGCTGGACGTGACCGTGTTCAACCGTCTGCGCCGACAGAGCTGGTGGCGGGCGCCGATCGTCGGCACGCTGGTCGGCTCGGTGTTCGACACCGTCGTGTTCTTCAGCGTCGCTTTCTCCGCGGCTTTCGCCTTCGTTGGCCCAAGCGACAGTTTTGCGCTGGAAACGGCGCCGCTGATGGGCGTGCTGCCGGTCGAGGCCATGCGTTGGGTCTCTTGGGCGCTTGGCGACCTCAGCGTGAAGCTGATCATCGCCGTCGTGGCACTGATCCCCTATCGGCTGCTCGCCGCCCGCTGGAGCCAGCCGGCTGTTGCTGCGGTCTAGGCCGTGATTCCCTGGATCCAGTTGGACTCCGCGAAAACCCCGGATGGCGCGCAGGAGCTTCGGCTCAAGCGGCGCGGTTCCGAATTCTCGATCATGCTGGGCACCAACGAGTTGATGAACAGCCGCCTCAGCGGCTCGGAAGAAGCGTTGGCCAGGCTCTCCTGTCGGAGGATCGCCGGCCGCAGACAGCCGAGAATGCTGATCGGCGGGCTTGGCATGGGTTTTACGCTGCGCGCCGCTCTCGCCGAGTTGGGCGAGAATGCCGAAATCACTGTCGCGGAGTTGGTGCCGGCGGTCATCGCGTGGGCGCGAGGGCCGATGGCGGAGGTGTTTGGTGGCTGTCTCGACGATCCGCGCGTCATCGTCCGGGAGGCCGATGTCGGGCAGTTTATAAGATCCCGGCCCGCGGTCTGGGACGCCATCCTGCTCGATGTCGACAACGGCCCGGACGGCATCGTTCACAAATCCAACGACGCGCTGTACAGCCTGCAGGGTCTGGCGGCAGCGCGCACCGCACTGAAGCCCGGCGGCGTGCTTGCCGTGTGGTCGCAAGGGCCGGACAGCGGCTTCACCCGGCGGCTGAAGCAGGCAGGTTTCGCGGTCGAGGAGGTGAGCACGCGCGCCAACGGCAAGCGCGGCGCGCGTCATGTCATCTGGATCGCCACCAACGGCTCGCGACCCTGAGCGGACGCCGTCATTTGATGAATAGCCGACCAAATCGAAGCCGGCGTTGAATACCTTCAACTTCAGCTTCGCAGTTGGAGCGCCAAATCAGTCCTGGTGCAAAATGAATTCCAGATAGAGATTGCGCTGCAGGATCGAGTGGTTGTCGTCGGAGATCAGCGACACCATCAGCGCGCCGTCTTCGCGCTTCCAGACGTCGAGCCCTTCCATATTGTCGATCTGGTAGCCCATATCGGCTTCCAGCAGCACCGGACCGTCGGCGACCGCGCCCTTCTCCACGGTCTCGCCATCAATGCGCCGCAGCCGCATCTTGAGACCTCCTGCCATCGTGAAACTGCGCTCCAGCAGCAGAAGGTCGCCATCCGGCAGGAAAGCCCCATCGGTGATATCGAAATCGCCGTTGCGCTTGACGGTGAAGACGCCCTTGTGCGGACCTTCGATGATGGCGGCATAGATGTTGCCGGCCTTGTCCAAGCTCTTTTCCGACACCACGACCAGGCCGCCTTGGTGGCGGCCATTGGCATTGGCGTGGGTGACGGTCTCGAAGCCTCGGTTCCGGCGCAGCTCCCATGCCGGAACCAGGAAATCCATCTGCCTGAACGGCGCCTTCATATCGTCGGGGCCAATTTTGAACTGGGCGACGCGATGGTTGCGCTCGAAACCCACGGTGGCAATGCCGTCCTTGACGGAAAGCCCCTCGGCATCGACTTCCGATTTCTCGTCGATCGGCTGGCCCGATGCATCGACCATCTGTTCCATGCGGAAGTCCCCGATGCCTGACGGGCGCTTGTCCGCATCATGGGTCACGGTGCCGAAGAACCAGAATCCGGTATCGGCGACGCCGACGAAGTCGCGACCGCCTTTCAGGAAACGGAAGGCCGACAGCGCGCCGAAATCGCGCGACGGCGACGTCATCTCCAGCCCGCCGACGAATTCGAGCGGACCGAATTGCTTGTCGGCACGGCCTATACGGAATTCGGTGATCGGGCGGGCTAAGACCTCGACCGGTTCAACCGAGGTCGCGCCGGCCGAACTGGATGGCACCGGGGCTGCACCGGCAAACAGGGCGATGGCGGCGAAAAGTGCTTGTCGAAATCCGCCGTGCGAAAAGATCATCCGGCGCGCCGCATGCCGCCGCGCCGCGTATCGCGTGCGCTTTCCTCGGCGAACAGCGAAGCCAATTGCTCGGTCATGGCGCCGGCCAGTTCCTCGGCATCGACAATGGTGACGGCGCGCCGGTAATAGCGGGTGACGTCATGGCCGATGCCGATGGCAAGCAGCTCGACCGGCGAGCGCGTCTCGATCAGCTCGATGACGGCGCGCAGATGGCGCTCGAGATAATTGCCCGGATTGACCGACAGTGTCGAATCGTCGACCGGCGCGCCGTCGGAGATCATCATCAGGATCTTGCGCTGTTCGGGTCGGGCGATCAGCCGGTTATGCGCCCACAGCAGCGCCTCGCCGTCGATGTTTTCCTTGAGCAGGCCCTCGCGCATCATCAGTCCGAGATTGCGCCGTGCCCGCCGCCAGGGATGGTCGGCCGACTTGTAGATGATGTGGCGCAGGTCGTTCAGCCGGCCCGGATTCGGCGGCTTGCCGTCCTTCAGCCACTTCTCGCGGGCCTGCCCGCCTTTCCAGGCGCGCGTGGTGAAGCCCAAAATCTCGACCGAAACGCCGCAGCGTTCCAGCGTGCGCGCCAGAATGTCGGCGCAGGTGGCGGCCACGGTGATCGGCCGGCCGCGCATGGACCCCGAATTGTCGAGCACCAGCGTCACCACCGTGTCGCGGAATTTGGTGTCGCGCTCCTGCTTGAAGGACAGCGGCTGCATCGGATCGATGACGACGCGCACCAACCGTGCCGGGTCGAGATAGCCCTCTTCCAGGTCGAAATCCCACGACCGGTTCTGCTGCGCCATCAGGCGGCGCTGCAAACGGTTGGCCAGCCGGCCGACGACGCCGGACAGGTTGGCGAGTTGCTTGTCGAGGAAAGCGCGCAGCCGGTCGAGTTCTTCTTCCTCGCAAAGCTCCTCCGCCCCCACCGTCTCGTCGAAAGCTGACGTGAAGACCTTGTAATCGATCTCCTTCGGCAGGTTGGTGAAAGGGTTGTCATTGCGGCGCGCCTCGCCGGGCGTCTCGGCATCGGCATCGTCATCGTCGGACAAATCGTCGGCAGTGGCGTCGGAGGCTTCGGTCTCGGCCGACTGCTCGTCGTCAGCGGAAGCCTCGGCATCCTCGGACTGCGACTGTTCGGAGCCGGAATCGTCCTCGCCGCCTTCCTCGCTCTGTTCCTCGCCTTGCGGCTGGTTATCGTCATTGTCCTCTGAGTCTTCGGTCTCCTGATCGTCGCCGAGTTCCTCGGCCATTTCCATGGAGGCGAGCATATCGCGCACGACGCGGGCGAAGGCCTGCTGGTCGTCGAGCTTGGACGACAGCCCGTCGAGGTCGGCGCTGGCCTTTTCCTCTACCCAGGGGCGCCAGAGCTCGACCAGCCGCTCGCCGCTCTTGGGGATCGGCCGGCCGGTCAGCTTCTCGCGCACCATCAGCGCCAGCGCCTCCTCGATCGGGGCGTCGGCCTTGTCCTTGACGTCGACGAGATTGGCCTTGGCGTATTTGTCCTCCAGCATCGAGCCTATATTGTCGGCGACCCCTTGCATGGCGCGGCTGCCGATCGCCTCGACGCGCGCCTGCTCGACCGCGTCGTAGATGGCGCGGGCCACCTTGCCTTCCGGCGCCAGTCTGCTGTGGATGCGCACGTCATGGCAGGCGCGCTTGAGCGCCATGGAATCGCCGAGGCCGCGGGTGATGGCTATGTCGGTCTTGGACGCCTTCTTGGGCAATTCCGGCAGCCGGGCGCGGCTGCCTGCGAGCGCCGGGCGGTCCTTGGCGAAGCCGACTTCCAGCTCCTTGTCGCCGGCGATGGCGCGCATGCAGACGGTGACGGCGCGCTTGAAGCTGTCGGCTTCAGAGCCCGTCTTCGACTTGTTGCGCGTATTGTCGCCCGGACCCGCCATCGAGGCTCTGCTTAGCCCAGCACCACATTGGCGGCGCTCTCCGGCAGATCCTCGCCGAAGGCGCGCTGGTAGAACTCGGCCACCACCGAGCGCTCCAGTTCGTCGCATTTGTTGAGGAAGGTCAGCCGGAACGCCATGCCGATATTGCCGAAGATCTCGGCATTCTCGGCCCAGGTGATGACGGTACGCGGGCTCATCACGGTCGACAGATCGCCATTGATGAAGGCCGAGCGCGTCATGTCGGCGACGCGCACCATCTTGTTGACGATGTCCTTGCCCTTGCCGTCGCGATAGTGCTTGGCCTTGGCCAGCACGATGTTCACCTCGTTGTCGTGCGGCAGGTAGTTCAGCGTGGTGACGATCGACCAGCGGTCCATCTGCGCCTGGTTGATCTGCTGGGTGCCGTGGTAGAGGCCGGTGGTGTCGCCCAACCCGACCGTGTTGGCGGTCGAGAACAGCCGGAACGCCGGATGCGGACGGATGACGCGGCTCTGGTCGAGCAGCGTCAGCCGACCAGACGATTCCAGCACGCGCTGGATGACGAACATCACGTCCGGCCGGCCGGCGTCATACTCGTCGAAGCACAGCGCCACATTGTGCTGGTAGGCCCAGGGCAGGATGCCGTCGCGGAATTCGGTGATCTGCAAGCCATCCTTGACCACGATCGCGTCCTTGCCGACGAGGTCGATACGGCTGACATGGCTGTCGAGATTGACGCGCACGCAAGGCCAGTTGAGGCGGGCCGCGACCTGCTCGATATGGGTCGATTTGCCGGTGCCGTGATAGCCCGAGACCATGACGCGCCGGTTGTAGGCGAAGCCGGCGAGGATCGCCATCGTCGTCGCCTTGTCGAAAAGATAGTCGGGATCGATGTCGGGCACATGTTCGCTGGTGACCGAATAGGCCGGCACCACCATCTTGGAGTCGAAGCCGAATTTGTCCTTCACCGACACCGTGGTGTCGGGCAGGTTGGCGATGTCGCGATCGACCTTGTTCATCTCTATCCACGTCTCCACGGGCGAAACGACTGATTTCGCCGGCAATCGATTTTCTCCGGGGGCGGTCTTAGAGCCTTTTCCACCCTTATGAAAGTTGGAAAACGACACGAACCGTTGGGTCGCTCAGCACAAACCCGCCTGCTTGAGCACGCGATAGGCCTGGAGCACATCGCGGAACCGGTCTTCCGAACCTCTGTCGCCGCCATTCGCATCCGGATGGTGACGCTTCACCAGTTCCTTATAGCGCGCCTTGATCTCCTTGCCAGTCGCCTTTGTATCAAGGCCAAGCGTTTCCAGCGCCTTGGCCTCAAGCGGCTTGGCCTTGCGCTCGCGCACCTCCCGGGGATCCTTCGGCCCCTTGAACAGGTCGAACGGGTCGCGCATCCGGTTGTAGTAGCCGGCGCGGCCGGAGCGCATCTGCGCCATATCGGGAGACGAGCGCGTCGAGGCGCCGTTGACGCCCATCTTCCAGGTCGGCCGATGGCCGGTCATCGCCTCCTTCTGGAAACGGGCGACCTCGGTGTCCGGAACGCCGGAAAAATAGTTGAAACCCTTGTTGTACTCGCGCACATGGTCGAAGCAGAAGCGGAAATACTCGCCCTCCTTCATGCGCCCGACCGGAGCGCGATGGGTGCCCGCCTCCTTGCAGCCATCCCACTGGCAGATCGGCGCGTGCGACTTCAGCTCCGCGTCCTTCTCCTGGCGGATGCGGATCTTCTCGAAATATTTGGGATACGGCTTCATCTAACCCATTTATGGGGCGTTCGCAGATGCGAAACAAGAATTGACATTTTCGCGATGATCGCCCTAACCGCTGAATCGCGGCATAAAGCAGGCGAAGGACCGATTTTGTTGAAGCGCGACATGCAACGAAGTCGGTTCGGCTTCCGCGATCCCGCTGGCGATATGTGGTGAAGGGAGACGGCAATGTCCATACAGGCAACCATGGAAGACAAGTTGAGCAAGGCATTTTCGCCGGAGCGGCTGGTCGTCATCAACGAAAGCCATCTGCACGCCGGCCATCATCATGTGGAATCCGGCCACCAGGCTACGTTCGACGGCACCGGCGAGACGCATTTCCGCGTCCGCATTGTTTCGCAGGATTTTGCCGGCATGAGCCGCATCGAGCGCCACCGCGCGGTCAACGCGCTTTTGGCCGACGAATTGAAGGCTGGCCTGCACGCGCTGGCGATCGAACCGGCGGCTCCCGGCGAAAAGACGCGCTGGTAGGCCGGTCCTCCTCGCTCCTCGCGGTGACGTTCAGAGCTCCGTTTCGATGCCGCAATCACCCAACCGCCGATTTCAGGAATGCCAGTGCCGCCCCGGTCAAGGCGTCGCCATCCTCGCCGAAATCGCGGTTGATCGACATGTGCGTATAGGCGCTGCCGTCGAACAGCGTCACCTTGGTGCCGGTGGCGCGCAAGCGCTCGGCGAACGCCTTGGAGTCCCCGTCCCGGCCCGAAGCGCCTGAGTAGGCGATGAAGGTCGGTGGGTGCTTGCGGCCATCTACATAACTGGCCGGCGACAACGCCGCCCATTGCGCGGGATCGGGGAAGGCCCGCGCATAGGCCCCCGCCATGCCGCCATTCCTGGCAAGCGCGGTGAGGTCATAGGCCCTGGTGTCGTCGAGAAGCAGCGCGGCGACACCCGGTAGACCGCCACGCATGCCGGTCAGCGCAACGAGGTGGCAACCGGCCGAATGGCCCATGGCCACGATCCGCCTGGCATCGCCGCCATGCCGGGCAATGTTGGCGCGGACATAGGCATAGGCCTTTTCGACATCGTCGGCCTGGGTGGCGACCTCCGCTTCGGGCAGCATGCGATAGTCGATGGAGACCAGGCAAAACCCGTTGGCGAGCAGGAAGGCCGGCTTCGCGTTGACCTGCGAGCGCTTGCCGGAGCGCCAGGCGCCGCCATGGACGAAGAAGACGACCGGCAATCCGCGTGCGCCATCCGGCGCATAGATATCGAGCTTGGCCGGCCCGTAATCGAAGGTTGTCGGCACGGGTTGGCGCTGGCCCCATGCGGCCGATGTGCCCAATGGCAACATCGCCGCCGCGGAGACCAGAATAAGGCCTCGTCGATCGATCATCGCAATCTCCCGATCGTTGGGCCCGATATGTAGACGAGGAATGCCCGCACGCACCACGAGCATCCCGTTAGACTTGGGAGTGCTCAACGATCTGATTCAACACCGTACCAGCCGCATCAATGCACTCGCTTTGCCGTTCGGTTCACGAAATCGATATTTGCCCTTGACGGTCTCCTCTGGCCATCACCACCTGAGATATCAGACGAGCATTGTAACTGTGTGCTGTCCAAGTTCGATGCAGATACACGCGCTCTCTCCAATGTGGAGGGAACCACAATGCATCCCGGTAGTTGAATGAGATGAGCCGGGCGGCAGCCAGAATGGCTCTGAGGGCAACCATCATGGGTGAGAACCAGTCCGACGTCTTCGATCTGTTTTCGGAGATTTATGCAAACGCGGGCCAGGAGGAAATAAGCCTCCAGCAGTATCTCCTTGCCTGCCGGGAAGACAAGTCAATGTATGCCTCGGCGCCGGAACGGATGGTCGAGGCAATCGGCGAGCCGAACCTGGTCGACACCAGCAAGGACGAGCGGCTCGGCCGCATTTTCTCCAACCGCACGGTCAAGGTGTATCCCACCTTCTCCGATTTCTACGGAATGGAGGATACGATCGAGCGCATCGCCGGCTATTTCCGCTATGCGTCCCAAGGGCTCGAGGAGCGCAAGCAGATCCTCTATCTCCTCGGGCCTGTCGGCGGCGGCAAGTCCTCCCTGGCCGAACGGCTGAAGAAACTGATGGAGGAACGCCCGATCTACACGCTTAAGGCCGGCAATCAGATCAGTCCGATTTTCGAATCGCCGCTCGGCCTGTTCCATCCCGATCGCATGGGCGACCTGCTGGAGGACAAATACGGCATAGCCCGGCGTCGCCTCAACGGCATTATCTCGCCCTGGGCGGCCAAGCGGCTTGATGAATTGTCTGGCGACATTTCCAAATTCAGCGTGGTGAAGTTGATGCCCTCGCGGCTGCGCCAGATCGCTATAGCCAAGACGGAGCCTGGCGACGAGAACAATCAGGATGTCTCGGCTCTGGTTGGCAAGGTCGACATCAGGCAATTGGAGGATTTCAGCCAGTCCGATCCGGACGCTTATTCCTACAGCGGCGGGCTGAACCGGACCACGCAAGGCCTGCTCGAATTCGTCGAGATGTTCAAGGCGCCCATCAAGGTCCTGCATCCGCTGCTGACGGCGACCCAGGAAGGCAGCTACAACGGCACCGAGAATTTCGGCGCCTTCCCCTATCAGGGCATCATCGTTGCCCATTCCAACGAATCGGAATGGCAACAGTTCAAGAACAACAAGAACAACGAGGCCTTTCTCGACCGCATCCTCGTGGTCAAGGTGCCGTATTGCCTTCGGATCACCGAGGAGAGGCATATTTACGAGAAACTGTTGCGCGAGAGCGAGCTGGCCGGCAGCCCCTGCGCACCTGAAGTGCTGGATATTCTCAGCCGGTTCACGGTCTCGACCCGTCTTGCCGAGCACGACAATTCGCCGCTCTACACCAAGATGCGCGCCTATGACGGCGAAAACCTCAAGGAGGTCGACCCCCGGGCCAAGTCGGTTCAGGAATATCGCGACGCCGCCGGCGTCGACGAGGGCATGACCGGCGTAAGCACGCGCTTCGCCTTCAAGATCCTGTCGCAGACATTCAACTACGACACCAACGAGGTCGCGGCGGATCCCGTGCACCTGATGTACATCCTGGAAGAGGCGATCAAGCGCGAGCAGTTCCCAAAGGAGACGGAAGCGAGCTATCTCGAATTCATCAAGTCGGAACTGGCGACGCGCTATGCCGAGTTCATCGGCCACGAGATCCAGAAGGCCTATCTGGAATCATACAGCGAGTATGGCCAGAACCTATTCGACCGCTACATCGCCTATGCCGATGCCTGGATCGAAGATCAGGACTACAAGGATCCCGATACGGGCCAGATCCTCAATCGCGAGATATTGGACAAGGAGTTGTCGCAGGTCGAAAAACCGGCCGGCATCGCCAACCCCAAGGATTTCCGCAACGAAGTGGTCAAGTTCACGCTGCGTGCCCGGGCACGCAACCACGGCCGCAACCCGTCATGGACAAGCTACGAAAAGCTGCGCGAGGTCATCGAGAAGCGCATGTTCGGCCAGGTCGAAGATCTTCTGCCGGTGATCAGTTTCGGCTCCAAGCAGGACAGCGTCACGGAAAAGCGGCACAATGAATTCGTGCAGCGCATGGTGCAACGCGGCTACACCGAGCGGCAGGTACGGCGGCTGGTCGACTGGTACATGCGCGTGAACAAGGCGGGCTGAGAAAAGCCCGGATGGTTCCATGCCGATCTTCATCGACCGCCGCCTCAATCCGAAGGACAAGAACCTGGGCAATCGCCAGCGCTTTCTCAGGCGCGCGCGGGAAGAACTCAAGCGGAGCATCCGTGACCAGATAAGGACGGGCCGGATCGCCGATGTGGACAGCGGGCATGCCGTGCCGATGCCTCACAGAGGCACCAGCGAACCGACCTTCAGCGATGCCAGGGACAGTGGCCAGCGCCAGCACATCCTGCCAGGAAACAGGACGTTCATTCCCGGTGACCTGGTGCCCAAACCCGGGCAGGGCGGCGCAGGTTCCTCGTCGCCGGGAAACACGGCATCCGAGGACGACTTTCGCTTCGTGCTTTCGCGCGAGGAAGTTCTCGACCTCTTTTTCGAGGATCTCGAACTGCCGGATCTAGTCAAGCTCAATCTCAAGCAGATACTCGCATTCAAGCCAAGGCGGGCAGGTTTCGCGGCAACAGGATCACCGACCAACATTAATGTCGGGCGCACGATGCGAAACAGCCACGCCCGCCGTATCGCGCTTGGGCGCCCAAAGCAGCCGGAGCTGGATGCGATCCTCCAGCAGCTCGCCAAACTGGAATCGAAGCCGCCAAACGCCGCGACCCGCGAACGCATCCTGACTTTGCGGGAGGAACTCGAGCGGCTGGAGCGCCGCCGAAAGCGTATTGCCTTTGTCGATCCCGTCGACATCCGCTTCAATCGCTTCGACCCGCAGCCGGTGCCGAATGCCAGCGCCGTCATGTTCTGCCTGATGGACGTCTCCGGGTCGATGGGCGAGCGCGAGAAGGATTTGGCCAAGCGCTTCTTCGTTCTGCTGCACCTGTTCCTGACCCGACGCTATGAGCGCACGGAGATCGTCTTCATCCGCCACACGCACGAGGCCCAGGAGGTGGACGAAGAGACATTCTTCTACTGCACGCAAAGCGGAGGCACGGTCGTTTCCACCGCGCTGGAGGAAATGCAACGCATCATAGAACAACGCTATCCGGCCACGGAGTGGAACATCTATGCGGCCCAGGCTTCGGACGGTGACAATTTCGCCACCGACTCGCAGCGCTGCATAGAACTGCTCCACGGCAAGCTCATGCGCCTGTGCCAGTATTTCGCCTATGTGGAGATCATCGACGAACGCGAAAGTCATATTTTCGGCTCGACCGAAAATGGCACCTCGCTCTGGCGCGCCTATAGCGCCGTCGAGCAAAAATGGCCGAACTTCCAGATGAGGCGCATCGCCGCTCCGGCCGATATCTACCCGGTATTTCGCCAGCTTTTCGCCAGGCAGCCGGCTATGGCCAAGAGCGCGTAAGGGGTGCCGGATGGCTGGCCAGGCCAACAAATCGGGGTTGCTTTTCTCCGGATCCGACTGGGATTTCAAAAAGCTGTCGCGGGTCTATGAGGAGATCGAGGCGATTGCGGTCGACCAGCTTCATCTCGACACCTATCCGGTGCAGATGGAGGTCATCTCTTCCGAGCAGATGCTCGACGCCTACTCGTCGGTCGGCATGCCGCTGATGTACCGGCATTGGTCGTTCGGCAAGCATTTCCTCTACAACGAGCTTCTCTATCGCAAAGGCGGTCGCGGGCTGGCCTATGAATTGGTCATCAATTCCAATCCGTGCATCGTCTACCTGATGGAGGAAAACACCATGGCGCTGCAGGCCTTGGTGACCGCCCATGCGGCACTTGGACACAATCACTTCTTCAAGAACAATTACCTTTTCCGCCAATGGACGGATGCCGGAGGGATCCTGAGCTATCTGGACTTTGCCAAGGGCTACATCGCCCGGTGCGAGGAGCGGCACGGCCTGGCCGCCGTGGAAGCCATTCTCGATTCCGCACACGCGCTGATGGAGCAAGGCGTGTTCCGGTATCACCGGCCGCCGAAACTGTCGTCGGAGCAGCAGCGCGAGGGACTTCGCGAGCGCCTCGAATACGAGGAGCGTTCCTACAATGACTTATGGCGCACCCTGCCGCCCGCGCAGGACGCCGACAACTCCGAAGCGGGCGATGAAGGCGTGTCGGAGCGGAAGAAATCGCTCAATCTGCCCGAGGAAAACCTGCTCTATTTCCTTGAGAAGAACAGCCTTGTCCTCGAACCCTGGCAGCGCGAGATCCTCAGGATCGTCCGCGTCATTGCGCAGTATTTTTACCCGCAGCGGCAAACCCAGGTGATGAACGAAGGCTGCGCCACTTTCGTGCACTACACGCTCATGAACATGCTGTTCGACCGTGGCCGGATCACCGAAGGCGCGATGCTCGAAATCCTGCGCAACCACTCGAACGTGATCTTCCAGCCATCCTTCGACGACCAGCGGTTTTCCGGCATCAACCCCTACGCGCTCGGGCTTGACATGATGCAGGACATTCAGCGCATCTCGACCGAGCCGACAGCCGAAGATCGCGACTGGTTCCCGGACATAGCCGGCCGTGGCGACTGGCTTGAGACGCTGCTCGACGCCTGGGCCAACCACCGCGACGAATCCTTCATTCGCCAGTATCTCAGCCCGACCTTGATACGAAAATGGCGGCTCTTCGTCCTGGCCGATGGAGCCGACCAACCGCACTACGAAGTCGCATCGATCCACAACGAGCGGGGCTACAACAACATACGCGCCGCGCTGGCCCACAGCTATGATGTGGGCGCGAGCCGGCCCGACATCCAGGTTGTGGACGTGGACCTGCTCGGCGACCGGCATTTGCGGCTACAGCACAAGGTGAAGAATGGGGTCGTGCTGGAGAATGACAGCCGCGACGCGACCCTTCGCCACATCCGGCATCTCTGGGGCTATGAAGTCAGCCTGGCGGCCGTCGACGCCGACACCGACGCAATGGTCGGCGAACGCTCGACCAAGGACTGTTGAGCATCAGGGATGACGCGGTTGTGCGTGTCTGCGACACGATGGACCGTTCAGCTGTCGCCTGCCGGCCTGATCCTGAGCCTGGCGACGCGGTTCTTGTCGCGTTTCATGACGATGAAACGCTTGCCGTGGAAGGTGAAGGCCTGCTTCTCCTCGGGGATCGACTGCGTCTCATGGATGACCAGGCCGGCGATGGTGGTTGCCTCCTCGTCCGGCAGGTCCCAGTCGAGCGCCCGGTTCAGGTCGCGGATCGGCACGGTTCCGTCGACGACGACGGAACCGTCCGCCTCCTGCTTGACGCCCTGTATGTCGACATCGTGCTCGTCGGCGATCTCGCCGACAATCTCCTCGATGATGTCCTCCAGCGTCACCAGCCCCTCGACCTCGCCATACTCGTCGACGACGACGGCGAAATGCGCCTTGCGGCGCAGGAAGGCGTTGAGCTGTTCCTGCAATGTCGTCGTATCGGGCACGAACCAGGGCTTTGACGCGATCTTCATCACATCGATCCTGGAGAAGTCGTTGCCGACATCGTTGAGGGCGCGCAGCAGGTCCTTGGCGTGCAGCACGCCGACAATGTTGTCGAGCGACCCCTTCCACAAAGGCATGCGGGTGTGCGGGCTCTGCAGGATCTCGCGCACCACGGCTTCCGGCGCATTGTCGGCATTGACCGAGCGCATATTGGTGCGGTGGACCATGACGTCGGAGACTTCGAGCTCCTCGAGGTCGAACAACCCGCCGATGCGGTCGCGCTCCTCGCGCACCACCTGGCCGTCGCGGCGGAAATCGTCGACGGCGCCGCGCAGCTCGTCCCCGCTCGAGCGCTGCGGCTCGATGCGCGACAGTTCATAGCCCAAAGCGGCAAGCAGGCGCGTGCGCATGGCGACGGCCAACAGGATGAGGACGGCAAGGACAGCGACGACGATCCAGCCGGCCCCGTTCATTTCGGACGGCTTCCCGTCCCGCTCGGGTGGTTCTCCCTGAGGAACGAGAGCACTTCCGAGGCCGGCACGTCCTTCGCGATGAAGGCCTCTCCGATGCCGCGCGTCAGGATGAAGGTCAGCGCGCCGCGCGACACTTTCTTGTCCTGGGTGATGAAGCCAAGCAGCGCATCGGCGTCGGGCAGTTCGCCGGGGATATCGGCCATCCGCCACGGCAGTCCCACCGTCTTGAGATGCGCCTCGACGCGCGCCGCATCGTCGGGACTGGCCAGGTTGAGCCGCGACGAGAAGCGATGCGCCAGCGCCATGCCGATGGCGACGCCTTCGCCATGCACGAGGCGGGCGCCGTCATATCGGGTGGCGGCCTCCAGCGCATGGCCGAACGTGTGGCCGAGATTGAGGAGCGCGCGGTCGCCGGTCTCGAACTCGTCGCGGGCAACGACATCCGCCTTGGCGCGGCAGGCCTCGGCGATGGCCTCCACCCTCTCCGGTCCGCCGGCGAACACGCTGGCCCAGTTTTTCTCCAGCCAGGCGAAGAATTCGGGCCGGTCGATCAGCCCGTATTTGGCGAGTTCGGCATAGCCGGCGCGAAATTCGCGGATCGGCAGCGTATCGAGCACTCCGGTATCGGCCAGCACCAGCTTCGGCTGGTGGAAGACGCCGACCAGGTTCTTGCCGCGCGCGCTGTTGATGCCGGTCTTGCCCCCGACCGAGGAATCGACCTGCGCCAGGAGCGAGGTCGGGATCTGCACGAAGTTCATGCCGCGGCGCACGATGCCGGCGGCGAAGCCGGCCAGGTCGCCGATGACGCCGCCGCCGAGGGCGATGACGACGTCGCCGCGTTCCAGCTTCGCGGCCAGGACGCCGTCCACCACCTCTTCGAGATGCGCGAAACTCTTGGTTTTCTCGCCGGGCGGCAGCGTGATCACGGCGGGCTCGATGCCGCTCTCCAGCAGACCGGCCTTCAGCGTATGGAGATGCGCCGCCGCGACGTTTTCGTCGGTCACGACTGCGGCGCGTCGGCCCGGCAGGCGGCGCGACATCTCGGCGCCGGCGCGCGACAAAAGCCCCGGCCCGATCAGGATGTCGTAAGCCCGCTCGCCGAGTCCGACCTCGACGGCAACGGCTGCGTTGGCGTTCACGGTTCGACCTCGCCCGCGGGAGTGGTCTGGGCGATATCGAAATGCCGGCACAGCGCCTCCACCACCTCGGCCGCGATGACTTCCTTGCGGTCGTCGCGGGTCGGCACGGTGACGTCCGATGTCGCATAGACCGGATAGCGTTCACTCATCAGCCGCTCGAGCACGCCACGCGGATCGGGGCTCTTCAGCAGCGGCCGGTTCTGTTTCTTGGAGACCCGGTCCATCAAAAGGTCGAGTTCGGCCTTCAGCCATACCGACACGCCATGTGCCGCTATCGCCTCGCGCGTCTGTGCGTTCATGAAGGCGCCGCCGCCGGTCGACAGCACCTGCGGGCCGTTTTCCAGCACGCGCAGGATGACGCGCTGCTCCAGCGCCCGGAACTCGGTTTCGCCATAGCGTTCGAACAGTTCCGGAACGGTCATGCGCGAGACGTTTTCGATCTCCTGGTCGCTGTCGATGAAAGGCAACGCCAGCACGGTGGCGACCTTGCGGCCGATCGCGGTCTTGCCGGCGCCCATCAGGCCGACAAAGACGATGGAGCGGCCGCCGAGCCTGCCCAGCAGCGCGGCATGGCTCCCGCCCGGAGGATTTGCTGGTAGCGCGTTCATCAGCCTCGAAGCCCTCTTTGCCGGCGTATCGACATGAAAAGCCCGGTTGCGTCAAGCGCACTGAGGCAGGCTGGCCTCCCGCGAGCGAGGAACCGGCTGCATTGGAAGTTGCCGGCGCGCTTCAGCTTCTTGCTTGAATTGGCCGGATTGGCGTCCCATAAGGGCACAGGGTTTGGAAACGCAGAACAAGAAGACGGGCGAAGATTGATGCCGACACTGTTTCGCCTCGTCGTGATAACAGCGATTCTGGCGGGCATCGCCTATGGTACGATGTTCGCGTTGGTGATGTTCGTCGAGCCGAAAAAGGCGGAAATGAGCGTGCGCATCCCTACGGAAAAGCTGAACCCAAAGAAAAACT
Organism: Mesorhizobium sp. B2-5-11; assembly: GCF_006440835.1. Classification (NCBI taxonomy): domain Bacteria; kingdom Pseudomonadati; phylum Pseudomonadota; class Alphaproteobacteria; order Hyphomicrobiales; family Phyllobacteriaceae; genus Mesorhizobium; species Mesorhizobium sp. B2-5-11. Next base: position 11,577 of record NZ_VFUK01000013.1, on the reverse strand, counting down.
GAGCCCGAAGAAAAAACTTCAGGAAATGAACAGCGCTGCCCGCATCGAAGCCTTTCTGGAGATGATGAGCGCCGAGCGGGGTGCCGCCGAAAACACGCTTTCCTCCTATCGCCGCGACCTCGATGACGCTTCGCAGGAAATCCCTGGCGGTCTTGCCGGCGCCGGCGCCGCGGACATCCTCGCCTATCTCGACGACATCGCCGCACGCGGCTTCGCCCCGACATCGCAGGCACGCAAACTGTCGGCGATCCGCCAGTTCTTCAAATTCCTCTACGCCGAGGGCCTGCGCGGCGACGACCCGACCGGCACGCTGGACAGCCCGAAAAAAGGCCGTCCGCTGCCGAAGACCATGAGCGAGGCCGACACCGGCCGGCTGATCGACCGCGCCGCGCAGGAGGCCGGCGATGCCGGGCTTGGCGAGAGCGACAGGCTGGCGGCGCTGCGTCTGCACGCGCTGGTCGAAGTGCTTTATGCGACAGGCCTGCGCGTTTCGGAACTGGTCGGCTTGCCGGTGACGGTGGCGCAACGCGACGATCGCTTCTTCATGGTGCGCGGCAAGGGCGACAAGGAGCGCATGGTGCCGCTGTCGGCCAAGGCGCGCGCGGCGATGCGAGCCTGGCTCGCCGCCCGGGCCAAGGTGCCCGCTTTCGCTGACAGCCCGTTCCTGTTTCCTGCCGCGTCGGACAGCGGCTACCTCTCGCGCCAGGTCTTCGCTCGCGACCTCAAGGGGCTGGCGGCCCGGGCCGGCATCGCCTCGGCCAAGGTCTCGCCACATGTGCTTCGCCATGCTTTCGCCAGCCATCTCTTGCAGAACGGGGCCGATCTCAGGGCCGTGCAGCAACTGCTCGGCCATGCCGACATATCGACGACACAGATCTATACCCATGTGCTGGAGGAGCGATTGGTGCGGCTGGTCAACGATCATCACCCGCTTGCCGACTAGACCTCATATCGCTATGTGAGGGCGACGTTCCATCGCCCGGAGCCCCGGATTTCAGGGTCCCGCCAGTCTTTGCTTCCGACGTATCGGTCCGCCCAAGCATGTACAACTACCTCGATTTCGAAAAGCCGGTGCAGGATCTGGAACTCAAGATCCTGGAACTGAAGAAGCTTGCCGAGAACGGCGAGGCGGTCGATGTCGCCGACGAGATCAGCAGGCTCGAGAAGCGGTCGCGCGATGCCCTGCGCGATCTCTACAAGGCATTGACCCCATGGCAGAAGGTGCAGGTGGCGCGCCACTCCGACAGGCCCCACTGCGTCGACTACATCAAGGGCCTGTTCAGCGATTTCACGCCGCTCGCCGGCGACCGCAATTTCGGCGAGGACCAGGCGATCGTCGGCGGCTTTGCCCGGTTCCGCGGCGAACCGGTAGCGATCCTCGGCCAGGAGAAGGGCTCCGACACGGCGAGCCGGCTGAAGCACAATTTCGGCTCGGTGCGCCCCGAAGGCTATCGCAAGGCCGTGCGGCTGATGGAGCTTGCCGACCGCTTCAAGATCCCGCTGCTGACATTGGTCGACACGGCCGGCGCCTATCCCGGCGTCGGCGCCGAGGAGCGCGGCCAGGCCGAAGCCATTGCCCGTTCGACCTCGGCCTGCCTTGCGCTCAAGGTGCCATCGATTTCGGTTGTCATCGGTGAAGGCGGTTCGGGCGGCGCCATTGCCATCGCCACCGCCAACCGCGTCTACATGCTGGAACACGCCATCTATTCGGTGATCTCGCCCGAGGGCGCGGCCTCCATCCTGTGGCGCGACACGACGCGCTCCAAGGACGCGGCGACCAACATGAAGATCACCGCCCAGGACCTTCTGGAACTGAAGATCATCGACGCCATCATTCCCGAACCGATCGGCGGCGCCCAGCGCGCACCCGAAACGGTGATTGCCGCGACGGGCGATCTCATCGCCAGGACGATGAAGGATTTTGCCGGCGCCAACATGGATTTTCGCGAGCAGCGCCGCGAGAAGTATCTGGCAATGGGCCGCAGCCTCTGACCACGATTTGGCGGCTCAACCGGGCCGCCGCAAGCCGCCTCCACGGCAACGCTCCACGGCAATGTGGCGGCGATGAGCAATTTCGCCACAAAAATGCCGCCGGATTCGGTTCAATGGAATTGCCGTGAGGGGTGGCCGAGGCTTGCGGTAAGGAATTTTCAAGGTTAACGGGCTTACGGTCCGTCTGTGTTCAGCATGCGGGCTCGGCCGTTTCGAAGCCATTGGCCCGAAAGAGAAGACGTAGCCTTATCCATGTTTGCCAAGCTTGCCCGCACCGGAATTCTCATCACCGCGATAGCCGTCGCCGGCTGCAATGATTCGTCGATGAAGGATTTTGCCCCGGAGGCCAACAAGCCCCTGCCCGACAAGATCCTGGCCGACATGAGGGCCAAGGGCATGGTGCGCACCTCCTCGGTGATGGCGCGCATCTTCAAGGAAGAGGGCAAGCTCGAAATCTGGAAGGCCAAGACCAACGGCCGCTACGACATGGTCGCCAGCTACGATATCTGCAAATGGTCGGGCAAGCTCGGGCCGAAATACACCGAGGGCGACCGCCAGGCGCCGGAAGGTTTTTATACCGTGCGTCCGGCGCAGATGAACCCGCGCTCGAACTACCATCTGTCCTTCAACATCGGCTATCCCAACGCCTATGACCGCGCCAACGGCCGCACCGGCTCCAACCTGATGGTGCACGGCGCCTGCTCGTCTTCGGGCTGCTATTCGATGACCGATGCCCAGATCGAGCAGATCTATGCGTTCGGCCGCGATGCCTTCCAGGGCGGCCAGACCGAGTTCCAGATCCAGGCCTTCCCGTTCCGCATGACCGCCGCCAACATGGCGCGCTACCGCAACGACCCGAATTACGAATTCTGGAAGATGCTGAAGGTCGGCTACGACAATTTCGAGATCACCAAGGTACCGCCGAAAGTCGACGTTTGCGAGAAGCGCTACGTCTTCAACCAGGTGGCTCCCGAAGGCACCACATTCAATCCGACCGGCCCCTGCCCTGCGTCCACGCAGCCGGATTCGCTGAAAAGCGCCTACAGTGCTTATCAGAGCACGTATGAGGCTGCGTTCAACGGCGCCCTCAAGGCAAGCACGCCGGCGCCCAAGCCCACCATCGCCGGCATCAAGGAAGCCAGCATCGTCTCCGACTGGTCCAAGCGCCGTGCGCGCGGCGAGCGCGTGCCGATCGACCCGCCATCGCTCAACTCGGACGGCTCGGTCACCGAGACGGCGCGCATGGGCCGCATCGATTCGCCCGCCGGCCGCAAGATGGCCGCGCTCGATGCCGAAAAGGCCGCGAAGCAAAAAGCCGAGGAGCAGCGGCTGGCCGCGATAGAAGCTGCCAAGCAGGCCAAGGCGCAAGCGCTGGCCGAAAAGGAAGCCGCCAAGGCGCAGGCGCTGGCCGAAAAGGAAGCGGCCAAGACCGCCAAGGAAGCCCCTGTCGCCACCGCGACGATCGAAGCGCCGGCCGAGCCCGCACCGCCGGCCGAAACGCAGGCCGCAAGTGCCGACGAGAGCCGCGTGACGAGGCTGAAGAACAAGCTGCTCGGCATGTTCGGCGGCTGACATTTTTCGCCGTGACCGACGTCACCGTCTACGATCTGAAGGGGCTGAACTGCCCTTTGCCGGTGCTGAAGGCGAAGAAGCGGCTGGCCGGGATGCGGCCCCGCAGCCGGCTCTGGCTGGAAACGACCGATCCGCTCGCCGTTATCGACATTCCGGCGTTCTGCGCCGACTCTGGTCATCATCTCGTAGAGACATCCGCCATATCAGGCGGTCACCGCTTCCTGGTCGAGCGCGGCGAATAGCTGTCGTAAAGGTCAGCGTCCCGCGATCGCCAGGGGATTGTTCTCCAGCGCCGCGCGGTCGGGCGTGTCGATCGAGGGCCGGTTGGTGAAGGCGGCAAACAGTCGCCTTACATAGTCTTCGGGCATGTCGAGCGTGATCAGCACCAGCCGGGTGCCGCGCTGGCCGTCCGGCCAGGACGGCAATCGAGCCGGCGGATGCAGGATTTTCTGCACGCCATGCACCACCAGCGGCCGCGACGGATCTTCCTCGAGTTCGATGACGCCCTTCATGCGCAGCAGGCGCTCGCCATGCGTGGAGCGCAAAAGATCGAGGAACATCTCGATGGCCGAGAACGGCACCGGGCCGTCATGCACCAGGGAGTGGGTGCGGATGCGCTGATCGTGCCGGTGCCCGTGGTCGTGGCCGTGCCCGTGGTCATGCCCGTCATGATCATGATGATCATGGTTATGCATCGCTTCTTCGCCGAGCCAGCGCCGCACATCGGCGGATTTGGTCGCCGGGTTATAGAGGCCGCAGTCGAACAGCGCCGCGACGCTCGTTTTCGCATCGTCGACAGCCAGCAGTTCGGCGCCCGGATTGATCTGCCGCAGCCGCGTCCGCAGCGCTTCCGGTCCATCCGGACCAGCGACCAGGTCGGTTTTGGAGAGCACGATGCGGTCGGCGACGGCGACCTGCTTGACCGCCTCGACATGGGCGTCGAGCGTGGCATCGCCGTTGACCGCGTCGACCAAGGTGATGACGCCGTCGAGCCGGAAAGCCTGGACCAGTGCCGGATGCGCCATGATCGATTGCAGCACCGGTGCCGGATCGGCAAGGCCGGTGGTCTCGACGATGACGCGGGCAAGGCGGGCGATGCGGCCGGTCTGCAGCCGGTCGACCAGATCGGCCAGCGTGTCGACCAGTTCGCCGCGTACCGTGCAGCAAAGGCAGCCGTCCGAAAGCTGGATGATGCCGTCGGACGCCTGTTCCACCAGCAGGTGATCGATCGCCACTTCGCCATATTCGTTGATGATGACGGCCGTGTCGGCCAGCGCCGGGTCCTTCAGGAGCCGGTTGAGCAGCGTCGTCTTGCCGGCGCCGAGAAAACCGGTCAGCACGGAAACAGGGATGGGAAAACCACTCATTGCCTAGTTCGCAACCTTGACGGGTTGGTCGCCCTGCGCAGCCGAGCCCGCCACCGTCGGGCCGGCGCCGGGCGCCGGTCTGTCCGGCCGCCAGGTCGGAATGGGCACGTCGGCATATTCCTGGCTGCCCTGGGCGAGCATGGCCAGCGGGGTCGGGCCGGTCGCGCCGCCAAGCCCCACGGCAACCAGTGTCGGCACGTGGTCGAGCTTTTCCTGGTAGGGCGATTTCGGCACGTTCTTGGCGACGACGGGCGGAGCCTCGGACTGCTCCGCCGGCGCCTTCTTCTTGCAGACCTCGTCCCGCATGTCGTTGGGCGAGATGGTATCACCGTAGGGCGCCAGCGTGGCAATGGTGGCCGAGCCGGCGGCAGGCGTATCGAAACCCTGGTCGAGCAGTTTGGCCGCGGCCTCGGCACGGGTGATCGCCGACTTCTCGCCGAGCACCACCGCCACCAGCGTGCGGCCGTTGCGGGTCGCCGAACCGATCATGTTGAAGCCGGAGGGGCAGACGAAGCCCGTCTTCATGCCGTCGGCCCCGGGATAGCGGCCGATCAACAGGTTGTAGTTGGGGATCGCCCTCTTGCCGACCGCAAGCCCCTCGATCGAGAACCACGGCGCATATTGCGGAAACTCGCGGCGGATCGCCGTCACCAGCACGGCCAGGTCGCGCGCTGTGGTGTACTGGTCCGGCGAATAAAGCCCGTTCGGATTGACGAAATGCGTTCCGTTCATGCCGAGCCGGACCGCTTCGGCGTTCATGCGCTCGGCAAAGGCTGCCTGCGATCCCCCGACATTCTCGCCGACGGCCATGGCGATGTCGTTTGCCGACTTGACCAGCATCATCTTCAGCGCATTGTCGAGCCGCATCACCGAGCCTGGCTTGAAGCCCATCTTGCTCGGCGGCTCGGCGGCGGAATGTTTCGTTACCTTGATCGGCGAATCGAGCCGGACCTCGCCGGCCGCTATCGCCCGGAAGGTCACATAGGCCGTCATCAGCTTGCTCAGCGATGCCGGGTACCAGCGCTTGAACGCGTCCTGATGCTGGAGGATCTTGCCGCTGTTCAGGTCGAACAGCACGACCGGATTGGCCAGCGCCGGCCCGGCCAGCGCCGAGAACGCCACGGCGCCCGCGCAGAATAGTTTGAGGAAATGCCTGTGCCGCATGATCGAATCCGAAATCGCCTCTTGCCGTAGTCGCCCCTGGCTCCGTAAGATTTACGCGATCGCCAGCAAAATGAGTCCGCCCTCAAAAACGGACCGCATTGTTGCGGTGCTATTTACTCTATGTGACGTCAACATGGCAAAGTGCCTGACGATCACAATTGCAAGGCAGCGGACCTGCCCCAACAGCGAGATGGAACCATCATGCCAATCCTGAACCGTGCCGCCGAAATGCAGGACGAGGTTGCCGGCTGGCGACGATATCTGCACCAGACCCCGGAACTGAATTTCGACGTCTTCAAGACAGCCGCCTTCGTCACCGAGAAGCTGAAGGCCTTCGGCTGCGACGATGTGGTGACGGGGCTGGGCAAGACCGGCGTCGTGGGCATCATTCGCGGCCGCCAGGGCGAAGGCGCCACCATCGGCCTGCGCGCCGACATGGACGCGCTGCCGCTTAACGAGATCACCGGCAAGCCCTATGCCTCGACCGTTCCCGGCAAGATGCATGCCTGCGGCCATGACGGCCATACGGCGATGCTTTTGGGTGCGGCGAAATATCTCGCCGAGACGCGCAATTTCGCCGGTTCGGTGGCGGTCATCTTCCAGCCGGCCGAAGAAGGCGGCGGTGGCGGCAACGAGATGGTCAAGGACGGCATGATGGAGCGTTTCGACATCGCGAAAGTGTTCGGCATGCACAACATGCCGGGCCTGCCGGTCGGCCAGTTCGCCATCCGGCCGGGCCCGATCATGGCGGCGACCGCGGAATTCACCATCACCGTGAAAGGCCGCGGCGGCCATGCGGCGATGCCGCACGGCACGATCGACCCGATCGTCATCACCAGCCAGTTGGTCGGCGCCCTGCAGACGATCGCCTCGCGCAGCACCGACCCGGTTGAAGCGGTGGTGGTGTCGGTGACCAAATTCCATGCCGGCGACGCCTACAACATCATCCCGGAATCGGCGGAGATCGCAGGCACGGTGCGCACCTTGCGCAAGGAAATCGCCAAGAAGTCGGAAGAGCGCATTCGTGCCATCTGCGACGGATTGGCCACGGCCTTCGGCGCGAAGATCGAGGTCGATTACCAGGCGAACTACCCCGTAACCTTCAACCATGCGGAAGAGACGGTTTTTGCCAGCGACGTCGCGGCAAACGTCGCCGGCGACGCTCATGTCCACCGCGGCATCCAGCCGGTGATGGGCGGCGAGGACTTCTCCTACATGCTTGAAGCCAGGCCCGGCGCCTTCATTTTCATTGGCAATGGCGACACCGCCGGCCTTCACAACCCGGCCTATGACTTCAACGACGAGGCCATCCCGCACGGCATGAGCTACTGGGTGAAGCTGGCCGAAACCGCGCTCGCCGCCTGAGGCCTGGCGGCGGCAGGGGCCGGCCGATTGTGTTCGGCCCGCCCCTTGGCGAAACGATCGGAAGCGGCTATGTGTCGGGCCGCGTGGTCCCGTAGCTCAGTAGGATAGAGCGGCAGATTCCTAATCTGTAGGTCACAGGTTCGATTCCTGTCGGGATCACCACGTTTTGCTGCTTAAGCCGGATACTGTCGGACCTGAATCGGACTGAAACCAGAGCCGATCACCGGGGTCGCATCGGTCATCTGTACGGAACCTGCATGCGGATTTCTACCGTTCGAATAACGTCAGAAAAGCGCTTGCAGACGTTCCGACAAATCGGAAATTGGGTGATTGGTTGGAGCCCGGTCGACGGACCGCAGCGGTCCCGTCCGGGATGAGGTTCAGAGCCGTTCCAGCGTCAGCATGCCCGGATCGCCCTTCCAGGCTTTGGAAAGTTCGTCCGCGGCTTTCGTTGCGGCGGCAGTATCGCCTTGGGCCTCCGCCGCCTGCTGCAGCCCGAACAGTGCCCAGGCGCTGCTGCGTGCGCGGTGGAGCGCCGCCACAAACTCCTTCGCCGCGTCCGCCGGCTGACCGTTCTTGAGGAGGGCGGCACCGAGGGACTGCCGCACGGGATAATACCAGTACGGAGGCTCCATGTAGGGGATCGTGTCCTCCGTTTCGACCGCTTTCTTCCAGAAGGCTATCGAGCCGCCGACGTCATTCTCGGCCTGCGCAGCGCGGGCACGTACGACATCTTCGGCCACTTGCAGGACCGACAATGCCGGGATTCCCCAGGCATCGTGCACCGACCAGTCGGTTTCCTGAGCGATCTTGTGGATGGCGTCCGCCTCGACTCGCGCGCCTGAGGCGTCCTTCTTCTCGGCCAGGGCGACGCCGCGCGCATAGTGCCACATCGATGTGATGTAAGGCGGCGCGCCGGCCGGCTCGGCCTTAGCCAGGATCGCATCCGGTTCGGCATATTGCGCCCAGGCGAAATACGGAGCTGCCTTCACCGGCTGCACGATCGGTATTGCCGTGGCCACCTCGTTAGTCAGAAACTTGTCCAGCTTCTCAGCCTCTGCAAGCACCGTCTTCGAGTCACCGAGGAGCTGGGCCGAAACCAATACGAAGTGCACGTTGTGGGAATAGTAGCCGAGCGGATAGACACCGGTAGCGCCGGTTTCGGCGAGATAGGTCTCGTCCACTTTCGAGGCAGCTTCGTTGGACTTCAGCGAATCCGTGTAGCGGCCGACGCGATAGTAGATGTGGCTCGGCATATGGACGATGTGTCCGGCCCCCGGCATCAGCGCTGCTAGCCGGTCCGCGTAGGGCTCGGCGCGCTCCGGACGATCCGAGGCCTCAACAAGATGAATGTAGAGGTGAATCGCCATCGGATTGTCGGGCTTCCTGGCGAGAACGCCTTCCAGCCGCCTCTGGATGTCGGCGGTGCGGCCCTTGGGTTCCTTGCCGCCCGGCTGCCAATAGTCCCAAGGCTGCGTGTCCATGCCGGCCTCTGCGGCCAGCACAGCGAGCTCAAGATCGTCAGGATATTTGTCGGAAAGCGCCGCAGTTGCATCGGCGAAGGCGGCGTTCAGGGTGTTTCGATCGGCCTTGGGATCTTCGGAATACCGCGTGGCGACCGCCTCGATCAGTCCCCGCTCCTTCTCGGTGGCACCGGATGAAAGCGCCTGCGCCTTTCGAAGAGCAGTGATCGCTGGTGCATTTGCGGTGGGATCCATCGGCACGTTGATGTTCGGGCCCAGGACCAGTGCCTCGCCGAGGAAGCACATCGCACAGTCGGGATCGAGGCTTTGTGCCTTGCGGAAGGCGCGTCGCGCCTCCGCGTGATTGAAGTTGGTGGCGAACCGCAGCCCCTGGTCAAAGTATTTTTGGGCATCGGCGCTCTTTGTTCTGATCCGATAGCTCAGGGAGCCCAGGTCATCCCACAATGGCGGCTGGGCCTCCTCGTAGGCCTTCAAGTCTTGCGGGGCCAGTGATTGGCCGGCAGCGGCCAGAGCGACGCAGTGTGTGATGTCGAGTTCCCCCGGCAACGATACTCTTGGCGCCGCAAGCTGCGACTGCAACGGACTGTCCGCGGCGTAAGCAATGGCAGCACCTGTGCCGAAACTCATTAAGGCAATAGCTGTCCATCCTGCACTTGGCAGGCAAGCACGCAGTTTCATCTGAACCTCCTGGCGTTCGGTACGATCGGCAAGCTCCGATCAGCCCTGTCTTTCCAATTCTCGATCGGAGGTGCGGGCGTTGATGATCCGCCTCGCGCCGCCGTTTGGCAATATATTTCCTACTGCTAATGTAATAGCGGACGCGATGTTTTCTGCTCACCTCTTCGGCCCGAAGGCACTAGTCGGACACCAGAGGGGTTCAGGCACGCGCCGTTGCAAAAACCAAATATCGTCTGACCGCCCGCCCCGCTCGGATCGAGACCGGCGCCTGTTGTTGTGAAGTGCCACGGCCCCGATTCAGCGCAGAGTGCAACCCTTGGACCGTCAGGGCTTCACCCGAATGGGTGACACCGCGACTTCAATGCGTGGAGGACCCTTGGTATCGGGACAAGAGCTTCGCGAGTTCCGCCTGACTTCCGGTGCTTGTTTTCGAGAATATTGCACGGAGCTGGCTTCTGGCGGTTTCACGGCCAATTCCCAGGGCAGAGCTTGCCGCGCCGATACCTCGGCCATCGGCAAGGCGGCAGGCCAGCCGCGTTTCGGCTGCTGTTAGTTGAAAGGCGTGCCTTATCAGTTGCTTGGGTAGCGCCGGTTCGGCCACAAGATCGGTAAAATAGAGGAGCGCGTCTCCGCCGTTAAAGAGGTCATGGACGAACGAGGTCATCGGAATGGCTTCAGCAAGAAGCCATGGCGAACCCTCGCGAGCAATCAAAACGGGCTCCCCGTCGCTCAAGTCGCCGCATTGGCTGACCACGCCTGCGATCAATTTCTGCAAGCGTGAATCACTGGGCCGATCTGCCGCCCGGAGACGACCACCGTGGATAACGAGGCCAGTACCAAGCAGAGCTTCCGCGTGTTTATTGTAGCGGGTGACGCGGCCTCGGCAATTCAGCAACAGCGCTGCGCTTCCCATCCGATCCAGAATGGCCAGGTTCGGTTCGACTGCCGTTTCCCAAACCTTTTCCGCAGCACTGATGATGCGAACCATCGACGGAACGATCGCCAAGAAATCCTCGGCTTCATTCCGGTAGAATGGCCCCTTATGAGCGTCACGAAACATCGAGAGCATCCACCTTCGATCCTTCACCATGAAGTCTATTGCAGCCCACCATTCCCGGTCGCCTGGACGCGCGATTTCTTGGTAATAAGGGAGAACCTCGCGCTCATCACGAGTGGTGATCTCATCCTCGACAACGAAGCTGTCTGTCAGTTTTGCCAACCTCTTGCGCGGTCTACGTTCATGCGGATCGGGAGCACCTTCGATTCTTTCGATCCAAAGGGCGGCGAATTCGGCATGTTCGGTCGAATCGGGTCTGAGCGCGGTCGGCGATCGCTGATCGCTACGAAACGGGTGAGTTGGATCGCAGGTGCGGATAACGCAACTTGTGGCTCCCAGGGAGTGGGCCAGCATTTGAAGCGCTGCGGGCCACTGCCTAAACTCGAACGCGGCGTCGTAGCAAGCCTCGATCGCAGCGGCAATGTTCCGATTGTCGGACATAGGATTTGCGTCGCGATCCCGGTTTCTCGCCCTTTTTCTCCTCATGGCCCGTCGACGGCCCTCCAGCTACAGGCCCCGCAACCGGCTCCGGCCAGGGATGTTTATTTCCCGCGGCCATGCTCGACAGACGGTCAGCTGAGGACCTATCGTCAGACTGACGCATCGAATGAGAGATAGCTACATTAGCATAATAGCCACGCAACTTCACCGATGCTTCTCGACGAAATCTCTGCACGCAGGTGAAAGCCGTTCGATCTGGCTTTCAAGGTCGCATTTACCCATCGGTTTCGTCGGGCAAAACCGTGCGTAGTCGCGGCGACATCCCTTGCCTTCGAAAATTTTGAAAGATCTTACCTGCGTAGGGTTTGTTGCGTTGACTGAACTGGGTATCAACCCGGTTTCGATCTCCATCGCACCGTCACGACTTGACCCCTTGCTTCCACCCTTGCCCCCACCC
>NZ_VFUK01000012.1:0-149305 GCF_006440835.1 Mesorhizobium sp. B2-5-11 | reverse complement strand
AGGTCGACCATGGCATCGACGATGCGGCGGCCGGGAAAGCGGTAGCGCACCAGCACCCAGGCGACCAGCGTGCCGAAGACGACATTGACGGCGGCCGCGACAAAGGCGGTGCCGAAGCTGATCTCCAGCGCGTTGATGGTGCGCCGGTCGGTGGCGATCGCCCAGAAATCGGTCCAGCCGAGCGCCGCGGAGCGCCAGATCAGCCCCGACAGCGGAATGAGGATGATGAGGGTCAGGTAGGCAAGCGAGAAGCCGAGCGTCAATCCGAAACCCGGAATGACGCTCGGCTGTCGAAATCGCCAACCCGCCCGAGCGGGTGCTGTGATGGCCACTGCTGTCATGGAGTTCCGGATCGCCCCACTCTTCAAGCCAGATTGCCCTTCGCTATGACTTCAAGAGCCTTGGGCGTGCAAGTTCGTTGAAAGATACGGCGCCTACTTCCATTCGCCCAAAGGCGTGTGGATTTTCTTCCTTCGCCGTCATTCGGGCTTTCTCCAGCTCTTCTGACTACTCCTTACTGCGCAGGTCTCCAGGTCTGGTTGGATGAGCACCATCACCGAAATGATAGGGTACGCGCATTCTTCAATCGTCGAAAAATTAAGCCAGAAGTTTGCATGTCGCGACCAGCGTTGGGTCCCGAGCATCCACCGCGCGCATACCGCCCGGCAGACGGCGTTCGGCGGATCGGACGGCAGAATTTGCAGACGTCGTCGTGTGGACCAGGCGACGCCGACAATGACGAAAGCGAAGCTATGGCAGCAAGTAGTAGCGAACACAATCGCGCGCGGATCAGCCGACAGTCGGAAGTGGGACCCTTGCTCAAAAGAATAGGTTGGCCACGCCACTAAGATATCTCACGCGTTCCCGTGATGGCCTTCTACGCAATACAAAACCAACGCATCATGGAGCGCATAAATCAGATTAGAAATCCGCCTGGGGAGGAGGATATGAAAAACATCTCAAATGACCTGATGGAAATTGCCGGCCGAATTCGCCCTGCGCGGGAAGCCTTCGCGGAGGCGGACAGGAGGAGGGTCGAATCCGCTTTGGAGGCAGGACGACTTCTTTGCCAGGCCAAGGACGACTGCCTGCACCAGCAATGGATGGCTTTCCTGAGATGGGCCGATATGGATGAACAAGAGGCTCGAAAGCTGATGCAGCTTGCCCGCGCGGGACTGACATCGTGCGTCGTTTCGGAAATCGGCGGCATCGATGCGGCACTGGCCTATCTTGTGGAGGCAAGATTGCCCGAGCCGGAAGAGTGCCTAACCGTGGGCCGCGTAGGCTGGCCGGAAAAGAACACGCCCTTCGCGATTATCAAACCCAATGCCGCGCATCCCGGCTATTACGATATCGCCATTGCCGACATGTGGGCCAATCCAGCAACGGTTTTCTCATCGAGAAAGCCGCTTCGGGGGGAAAGCATGAGGCAAGCCGACGGATCGTTCTTCAACAGCCTCTGGCATATTGTCGATCGTGAATTGGATGTCCCGCATTCGCAGCGCGAGTTCCAGATGATGCCGGCGGATCTGTTCTCGCGAGATGGTGCCTTCCTCTTCGCCAAGCCTGTCTCCGCGGCTGACAGTGCGACGGAAAGCGAGGCGCACAGCTACATTCTTTGAATGTTCGCCGGCAAATGCGACCGCGCGCAACCCGCAACAATTCCATTGCATGGACCGGAAAAACGCCCTGCCGGCCTCGGCGTGCTCTGCCTAGCGTTGTTCGTCACGGCAGAACACTCCAGCGCGCAGTCTCACCCGGACGAAGATCTATCATGCTCAGGCGAGGCTGTTCGAAGGCAATTTCCTGACTCGGCTCCCGGACGGCAAGTTGAAGCGAGAACCGAACTACCTCTAAGAGCATGGCAAAAAGACCAAACGGCCGCCGACCGGAATTTTGACGGAAAATGAACTCAAGCAATCGACGCGCCAATGAAGCGCCGTCAGCCGGCTTGCAGCCGAGCGTGGCTGCGCGCCAGATCATCTCGTCTCGTCCATTTGCAATGGCCATCAGCACTTAGCGTTGTCAAACCGCGCCAGACGACCGTCCGGGCCCATACCAGGTCTCGGAAGTGGTAATGTCTTATCCGATTGCGCACTCCATTTTCTTGGCTGCTGCTGGCTTAATCGCGTCAGTTGTCATCATCAGAGTGGCGGTTACATGCGCATCGCGATTGTTGGTTCGGGTTACGTGGGTCTTGTATCGGGCGCTTGCCTGGCTGATTTCGGCCATCAAGTCGTCTGCGTCGATAAGGCGGAGGCCAAGATTGCCGATCTCCAGGCCGGAAGAATGCCGATCTATGAGCCAGGTCTCGACGACCTCGTCGACAAGAATTCCGCGAGCGGCCAGCTCACCTTCACCAGCACGCTTACAGCGGCAGTCGCCGATGCGGACGTGGTGTTCATTGCCGTCGGGACGCCTTCGAGGCGAGGCGACGGCCATGCCGATCTGTCCTATGTCTACGAAGCGGCCCGGGAAATCGCGGCCGCTGTTCACGGGTTCACCGTGGTGGCAATCAAATCCACGGTGCCGGTGGGCACGGGGGATGAGGTCGAACGGATCATTCGCCAATGCAATCCCCTAGCCGATGTGGCCGTCGTCTCCAACCCGGAATTCCTGCGCGAAGGAGCCGCGATCGACGACTTCAAACGACCAGACCGGATCGTTATCGGCCTCCCGTCGGACGAGCGTGGCCGGGAGGTGATGGCGGAGGTGTATCGGCCGCTCTATCTCAACCAGGCACCCATCCTGTTTACCGGCCGCCGCACGTCCGAGCTGATCAAATATGCGGCCAACGCCTTCCTGGCGCTCAAGATCACGTTCATCAACGAGATCGCGGATCTCTGCGAGAGCGTGGGCGCGAATGTGCGCGAGGTAGCGCGGGGCATCGGGCTCGACAATCGCATCGGCTCAAAGTTCCTGCACGCCGGCCCGGGCTATGGAGGATCCTGTTTTCCAAAAGACACGCTGGCTTTGGTCAAGACGGCGCAGGACAGCGGCGCGCCATTGCGCCTGATCGAAACGACAGTTGCCGTGAACGACCAGCGAAAACGCACCATGGCGCGCAAGATCGTATTTGCCTGCGGCGGAGATGTCCGCGCAAAGACAGTGGCCTTGCTGGGTCTTACCTTCAAACCCAACACCGATGACATCCGTGAAGCGCCTTCCCTCTCGATCATCCAGGCCTTGATCGATTTTGGAGCACATGTCCGAGTGTATGACCCCGAAGGCATGGAACAGGCGAAAATCGTGCTCGGCACAAGCGTAAGCTATGCCGAAGGCGCCTATGAATGCGCCGAGGGCGCCGACGCGCTGGTCATCGTGACCGAGTGGAATCAGTTCCGCGCCCTGGATTTTGAACGACTGTCCCGCACGATGTCGAAACGGGTGGTGGTCGACCTGCGCAACATTTACCGGCGGGAAGACATCTCCAAGCACGGCTTCGAGTACGTGAATATCGGTGAGGGAGCGGTCGGAGACAAGGCAGTTTTCGCCGCGGCCGCGGAATGAGGTATCTGGTCACCGGCACCGCAGGATTCATCGGTTTTCACCTGGCGCGCCGGCTGCTCGACGACGGTCATCGCGTCACCGGCTTCGACGGCATGACGCCATACTATGACATCGTCCTGAAGCAGTCCCGACACGCCCTGCTTGAAAGATACGACGCCTTTCGCGCCCATATCGGCCAACTGGAAGACCTGGATGCCCTTCGCCGCGCCGCGGACTCCGCCCGGCCCGATGTGATCGTGCATCTGGCCGCGCAGGCCGGTGTCCGCTACTCAATCGACAATCCGCGAAGTTACACGGACAGCAATCTCGTCGGCTCGTTCAACGTCCTTGAGCTTGCGCGTGAGCTCAAGCCCCGGCATTTGCTCCTTGCGTCCACGAGCTCGGCCTATGGAGCGAACGACAAGATGCCATTCGTCGAAACCGACAAGGCTGATTGGCCGTTAACCTTCTATGCGGCCACGAAGAAGGCGATGGAGGCGATGGCGCACTCCTATTCACATATCTTCGGAACGCCGACCACATGCTTCCGCTTCTTCACCGTATATGGCCCCTGGGGCCGGCCCGACATGGCCCTCTTCAAATTTGTCGACGCGATCGAGAACGGCCGTCCGATCGAAGTGTATGGCGAAGGCCTGATGAAGCGCGATTTCACTTATGTCGACGATCTCGTCGAAGCCATCGTCCGACTCGTCGAATGCACGCCTGCGACAGGTCGCGCGGCGTCCGCTCCCGGCGTCGTCGACACGCTGTCACCCGTCGCGCCGTGGCGTGTCGTCAACATAGGCGGCGGCGAGCCTGTCGGGCTGCTGCCATTCATCAAGACGATCGAGAACTGCCTGGGCAAACGCGCCATCCGCAAGATGTTGCCGATGCAGGCTGGCGACATGCGGGCAACCTATGCCGACCCCCGCCTGCTGGAGGCCCTTACGGGCTTTCGCCCTTGCACCAGCGTCGAGGACGGGGTGACCGCCTTCGTACGCTGGTATCTGGAAGAACGGCCGTCGCGGCCGACAATCGCCGCCTGAAGCGCGCAGACCTGTGCTCCGTGCAGGCGCCTAGGTCCTTGGCGCGACACAGGTTGGTCCTGCCGAGGCCAGCTTGGCATGTATCCTGGGCCTTTCGCCATACCAGGATGTCACCTCAATGGCGGCTCCGTCTCCACAAAGCACTGTAAAGCCGCTGTCGGTATGAGTTTGGACCTGGCCGGTCAGCCCGATATGGCGCCCAGGCGAGGCAAACATGCGCGCCTTGTCGATCACGATCTTGGCACCGGCAGTGAAAGTGAAGGCGCCCGGATAGGGATCGCCGACGGCGCGGACGAAGCGAAGGACATTCTCGGCAGCATCGCTCCAGTCGATTATTCCGTCATCGGCCGTGCGCTTTGCGCAATAGCTGGCAAGGGATTCGTCCTGCGCGACGCCCACGGCCTTGTCACGACTTATCGCCGAAACGACAAGCGGCGTCATCTCGAACAGTGCCTGCTTGTGCTTGTCGTAGAGCGAGCGCGCGGTCTCGTCCGGTGCCACGGCAAAAAGCTTCTGGAGGACGATAGGGCCACTGTCGACACCCTCGTCGAGCCGGAAGAAAGTCGAGCCCGTCTCCTTTTCATTCGCAATGATCGTCCAGGGGATCACCGCCCTGCCCCGAAAACGCGGTAACGGCGCCGGGTGAAAGCCGATCGAGCCATATCGGGCGACCGAGCGAAATTCGCCGCGGCAGATTTGCGACCAGCCGACCACCATCGTCAAATCGGGCCGCTCGGCTTCGAGCCTGTCGATCGTGTCGGGCGCATTGATGTCCTTGGTCAGGTGGACCGCGGCCCCGGCCAGACGTGCCGGCCCCGCCAGATCGACGAAATCGGAATGGCGTTTGGAAGCTTCGCCCGCAAGGGTGACAAGCAGCGAAGGCGTCATGCCAGCTTCGACAAGGGCATCGAATGCGACCCGAGATCCCTCCACCGCACCGACAAAGGCTATGCGCATGAATTCAAGGCTCCAACTCACCGGCGTGAGCGATAGATGGACACAGATCTCTTCTATTGTCTGCTTCGTTTCTGCGCCCAAGTCCTCCTTTAGAGGTAAACGGCAGCCGGCGATGCATCCCTATGTGCAACTCGTCCCTTCAAAGAAAGCTGGGTATTTAGGGGTTGCGACAGCGGGATTGGAATACGCGATGGACAGCTTCGCCGGCTTGGCATTTCTGGATCGCAGCGCCACTACAGTCGGGAAGGGCGGATCTGATCTGCTACGCATGGCGATCCTGCTTTCTGGACGCCGACGCATTTGTGCTTTCGTCCCGCTACGAAGATTGCGCGGTACCACTCAAGGCCATGGCCGGCAGCCCGCCCATCGCGTCCTTCGACTGCGACGTCATACATGCTGCGCTACGATCCCCAAGGACTGAAGACCTGTCACCATGCTGACGACCACCCGTCTGACATTGCATAAGATCGACGCCCGGATCAGGATGACCTGGGCTGCGTCGGGCGCAGACGCGTTTCTTGTCTCCTATCCCGAATCCGGAGCAACCCAGCTTAGACATATCCTTTCGGAATACTTTCGTCGCCACGCCAACGGCGAAAATGTCCATCTTTCGCCAATATTCGAGGTTCTTCCGGATTTCGATCTCGATCCGACGAGGGGCATCCCGGCTTTTCGTTACACAGATGAGCGCCATCGTGTGCCGCTCGTCCTGGTTTCGCACCTCACCTATAGACGCTCGCTTTTTCTCAACCGACCCATCATCTTCATGACTCGAGATCCGCGCGACGTAATCGTGTCAGCTTATTTCGATGCCACACGTCACAAACGCTGCTTCGAAGGCACCATGGACGCGTTCATTGCCGATCGCGAACAAGGCCTGCCGGCTCTGATAGTATATCTGAATGATTGGGGTAGAGGTCTAAAGCATCATGTAAGTGCAGTATTGGGCTATGGGGAACTGACGGAAGACCCTATGGGTGCCTGCACGCGTATCCTGAGATTTCTCGGCCACACACCGTCCGTGCGCGCGCTTCAGGATTCTATCGACGCCTCGCGTTTCGATGTAATGCGTGAGCATGAGATGGCGGGCGGCCTAGCGGCCCACGATGGCGAAAGCCAGCATGCGCGTCCCGGCAAGGTCGGCGGCTTTTCCGATCATCTTAGTGATGCGCAAGCCGAACTCATTGAGCAGACCTGCATCGACTGGCTAACTCCAGCCGCGATCGAACTGCTTGCCCGTGGCGGAACGCGGCTCGCATGCGGCTGGTATGAACTTCGCCGCCAATTCATGGATGAACACGGCCAAGGCGAGACGATCAAGAGAGATCTTCCTGTCGTCGAATCCCTTTCCACCAATCCATGCAGCAACTTGGCGGAGATCGCCGAGAAGTATGGAAATAATCCATCGACGTCCTGACGTTAAGAGGGGAGTAAATGCGACTTGCGATTGTGCAGGCGGGCCTGGGTGCAGGAGGGACGGAGCGCGTCGTCAGTCTGCTTGCCGCAGATCGATGCAGGCGCGGAGATGAAGTCCATCTATTTGCTTTCGTGGGAGAGCAAGACAAGAGCTATTTTGCCCTGCACCCGAAGGTCACCGTCCACAGACTTGTAGAGGATGGAGCTTCGCGGCTTTCGAAACTCGGATTTGTCCGCAGCTTGCGGCGCGTGGTCGTGTTGCGCGCGGAATTCAAGCAGCTTCAGCCCACTCTGATCGTTTCATTTCTAACAAAGATTAATATTCTTTGCCTGCTGGCGGCGAAAAATCTTGGCATCCGGGTTATTATCTCGGAAAGAAACAATCCCAAAGCGCAGAAAAAACACGCCGCTTGGCGGCTCGTTTCTGGCATCATACTTCGGCAGGCGGATCGGCTCGTCATGCAGACTGATGCGATTGTCAAGACGCTTCCGGATACGCTCAGAAGAAAAGCCCACGTTATCGGAAATCCTTGCGAGGTCATCGGAAATCCGTGCGAGGCGACCGATGCCTACAAAGACCATGGCAATGAGATGTTTCGCCTGGTCGCCGTCGGACGCCTGGTGGAACAGAAAGGCTTCGACACGCTGATAAAGGCGTTTGCTAAAATCACTACCGAGTTTCCGGCATGGGCGTTGACAATCTTCGGCGAGGGACCTGATCGGGTTCTTCTTCAACGTCAGATCGATGCGTTGGATTTGGAGGACAGGGTAAAGCTTGCCGGCATTACCGAGCGTCCGGGCGAATGGGCGCGCGACGCCTCCCTCTTTGTCCTGCCGTCACGCTACGAAGGCTTTCCCAACGTGCTGATCGAGGCGATGGCGGCAGGCCTGCCCGTCGTCGCAACGGACTGCGATTTCGGTCCATCCGAAATCATCGAACCAGGCGTTTCGGGTCTGCTGGTACCAGTCGACGATGTTGCCGAGTTGGCATCCGCGATGGCATGCCTGATGCGAAACAATGCTCTTCGCCACAAAATGGGTAGATCGGCCCGGAAAACGATCGATCGGTTCTCAATGCAGCAGATTGCGGAGAAATGGGACTCCGCTTTGACGAAATTCTGAAAATGAAGGCAATCGATCACGAACTCAGTTATTCAGGTGCGCGATCTACGAATGAAAAATATCCGATGCCGGACAAGAACACCTCGAGCGTTTTCAAATCTGGCGCACATATCCTGATGTTCATCCGGAGAATGATCTTTGATAGGCGCACTTTACAGCCAATGTAACTAAAAGCGGCGACCTGTCGCGCGTGGAAGGCAATGCCCGCACATCGTCCCTGATTGGGATCGGTCTCAAGACACAAGGCACATGTAGACTTCGAGATTGTGTCCCGTGGCGTGGCCTGGCTTTTGACCACTACGAAGCCTTGCGGTTGGCCAGAGGACGTATCAGCGAGCTGCGGCAGGCATGCCGATGAAAGGAGCATCGCTCATGAAACGCACGTTCGACCTGCTCGGTGCCGCCTGCCTTCTGCTGCTGATGTCGCCCTTCATCGCGGTGCTTTCAATAGCAGTCGCGCTGCTTCTTGGGCGGCCTGTTTTTTTCCGCCAGGAACGTCCCGGCCTGCACGGGAAACCATTCAAGATAATCAAGCTCAGAACGATGACCGATCGTCGGGATCGTCATGGCCGGCTGCTTCCCGATGCTGACAGGCTGACTGGCTTTGGCAGCTTTCTGCGCGCAAGCAGCCTTGATGAGCTGCCCGAATTGATCAATGTATTGCGGGGTGAGATGAGCCTCGTCGGGCCTCGTCCCCTCTTGATGGAGTATCTCCCCCGCTATAGCCCTGAGCAGGCGCGTCGTCACCAAGTCATTCCCGGCATCACAGGTTTGGCGCAGGTGAACGGCCGCAACGCACTTGATTGGGAGAACCGCTTCGTCCTGGACGTCTGGTATGTCGATCACCGGACCTTCGCACTTGACCTGAAAATTCTCTGCCTGACCTTTTACAAGATCTTCACCCGAGAGGGGATCAGCGCCGCGGGACACGCCACCATGCCCGAGTTCATGGGCTCGCAGGTTTTGCAGTCGGGCGGGCCGTTGAGGACGTCTGGATCGCGCCTGCCACGGTTGGCCGCAAGGGTTGCAGCCATCGGTATTCTGCTAGAACTTGGGACTGCCGCTTTCGTTTTTGTTGTCGATCCATATGGGATCAACCATCATCTGGAGATTCCTGATTTCAATGCCGAAAAGACACATCGCCTTTCGATCGGTACGACAGCCGAGCGCTCACTACGTCTATGGCTCACCGACTACGACACTTTGATCCTCGGCGGCTCGCGGGCGCGCGTCGGGCTTGATCCCGCCGGACCGAGCCTAGCTAGGCTGAAGGCCTACAATGCCGCGGTTCCGCATGCGAGCATGGTCGAACTCTATGACATTGGCATGTTCGCCCTGGCTCACGGCGCACCCCGCCGGATGATCGTCAATCTCGATTTCTCCATGTTTGAGGCGGACCGAACGGAAACCCAAGATTTTCCGGAGTCCGGCTTTGCCGGAGTTCCAATGCCTATCGTTTATGCGCGGTCCCTGTTCTCCCCCGAAAGCTTTATCGACGCTTTGCGGACGGTGCACGCCAACAGCATTGGATTTCGGGAGACCGACAAGGAAGACGGTTTTCACCAGATCATGTTGGCACATAATTACAGCTACAGACAGGTGTCCGACCAGAGGCTGAATCGATTGATGGCGGAGTTTTCGTCTCCCGGCAGCTTCGATTATGACATCACCAGAATCGGCCTGTTGCATGACCTGCTGGATCGTCTCACCGCCGCTGGAGTAGACGTCACGCTCTTCATTTCGCCGATACATGCTCGTCAGATGGAAGCACTCAGGGCCATGGGGCTACTCCCGGTTTACGACCGCTGGCGTGTGGATCTGACGTATACCGTAAGTCAGGTCAACGCATCCAAGACAGCCACGTCTGAAGTGAAACTGTGGGATTTTAGCGGCTATAACTCCGTTACAATGGAAGACATTCCGGATCCGGGCGATCGTCATCAGACGATGCGGTGGTACTGGAGCTCTGCGCGTTACACTCCGGCCTTGGGAGAGTTGATGCTGGATCGCATGCTCGGCCAAGCCTATTCGGGCCCGTCGGATTTCGGCATATCTCTTACCGGATCCAACCTTAGATCAATCCTCGACCAACAGCGAAAGAGGCGCACCATATATGTCGTGCTTCATCCCGAGGAGATTAATAGGATATGGAGCCGTTTGCTTTTATTTAAATTTACAAAGCCAAATATCTAGGCAATTTTCTCTTTATTAGTTCGGCATGTCTTATAGTTCTACTTTTTTGTTCCGCATATATTTAGCGATAAAACGGCCATGAAGCTGCTACCGCTAATGGGGTAGGCCATCGGTCGTAGCGGCGATCAGGTCCTAGCTTATTGGGGTTGCGACAGGACCAAACTTGGTCGTGGCGGCTTTCTGGTTTCTGCCGATGATGGATGCATCGGCAGAAACAATCCCGGAGAACGACCAAGGGACGCGTACTGCCGATCAAGAATGAGCGGGGCGACTTTGGCTACGGTTGCGATGATCGGAAGACTGGCTCGACGGGTGCTGCAAGCTGCCAGGCGCAAGAGTGCGGGCCGCACGCGCCTGGCCAATATCGCACACCTTCTGACCGGCAATTTTCTTGGCTCATTGCTGGCGCTTGTAGCCTTTACGCTTTCAGCACGAGCGCTTGGCGTGACGAACTATGGTGAGCTTGCATTGATCATCGCGTTCACAAGGGTCGTCGAGCGCGTTGTCAGCTTCCAGTCGTGGCAGCCAATTATCAAATACGCAGCCGGCATGAACGCATCCGAGGGCCACGAGAATTTGCGCGTCCTCATGAAGTTCGGCCTGCTTATCGATGTGGGCGCCGCTGTCAGCGCCTGGGTCGTCGCCATTGGCGCGGCCCTTCTCATTGCGCCGGTTTTCGGTTGGTCGACGCAAATTGTGCATCTTCTTGTTCTCTACTCCAGCGTTCTGCTATTTCAGATTTCCGGCGTCCCCGTGGCTGTCCAACGCATGGCCGGCAACTTTCGCCTCCTCGCCTATGGGCAGCTGCTCAACGCCGTTCTGCGCGTATTGCTGTGTCTGCTCGGCGTGCTGCTCAACGGCGATCTCGCTTACTTCACGGCGGTTTGGGCCGGAACGCAGATCCTCGGCTCCCTGGCGCTCCTGACGCTGACCATGCGCGCGCTACACAGGCAGGGTGTCCACAATGTCCTGGGCGCGCCTTTGGCCGGCATCACACGCCGCTTCCCTGGCATCTGGAATTTCGCGTGGTCGTCGAACATCTCACTCACTTTGCGCGCGAGCGCGCAAGAACTCGATACGCTGCTGGTGGGATGGCTAGCCGACCCGGCCTCGGCTGGCTTGTACCAGATCGCCAAGCGTATAGGCCGCGTCGGCCAGCAAGTAGGCCCGCAGGTGCAAAACGTTCTCTATCCCGATGTCGCCCGCCTTTGGGCAAAAGGCAGCATCGAGGAATTCAAGCGGGTGATCTTTCAGACCGAAGCCATGCTGCTCTGCTTTGGCGTCATTTGCGTCCTGGTCGTGGCGGTGCTCATCCGGCCGCTGCTCGCCTGGACCGCGGGACCGGAGTTCATAGGCGCAGCCAGCCTCGTCATCGTGCAGATGGTGGCGGTCACGTTCGTGCTTTCGGGCTCAGCCGCCCGCTCGGCGCTGCTTGCCATGGGCCGGCAACGTGAGGTGTTGCGCATTGTTGTCGTTGCCACAGCCGCCTTCCACGTGACGGCCCTCCTGCTCATCCCGCGGATCGGCGCGATGGGGGGCAATATTGCCCATATCGTCCTGGGCATTCTGTGGGCCTTCGGCCTGGCGCTTTCGTTGCGACAGGCGCTCAAGACCGCCCATCATCCCGACCGGCAAACCCCGCCGGCGGACGCTCTCAACCAAGCAAGTCTTGCCCCTTCAAAGGCGATCTAGATGTCTCTTGCACCTCAAGCTCTTGCGCCTCAAGCCCAGGCACCTCAAGCCCTGGTCACTTTGCCTGCAGCGCAGCGGCGCTCGCCTTCCTCTCCTTCGTGGCTCACACATCTGCAACGACTCGAGGCTGAATCAATCCATATCATTCGCGAGGTCGTCGCCGAACTGCGCAACCCGGTGATGTTGTATTCGGTGGGCAAGGACTCGGCCGTAATGCTCCATCTCGCGATGAAGGCCTTCTATCCGTCGCAACTGCCGTTCCCCCTTCTCCACATCGACACGACGTGGAAATTCAAAGAAATGATCCGTTTCCGCGACGAGACTGTCGCGCGGCTTGGCCTGAAGCTACTGGTGCGTCGCAACGAGGCCGGCCTGGCCGAAGGGATCACGCCATTTACACATGGCTCGTCGACCTACACGCAGATCATGAAGACGGAGGCGCTGAAATCGGCACTGACCTCGCTCGGCTTCGACGCCGCTTTCGGCGGCGCGCGGCGCGACGAGGAAAAGAGCCGCGCGAAAGAACGGGTGTTTTCGCTGCGCAGCGATAGCCATGGCTGGGATCCAAAGAACCAGCGCCCGGAACTATGGAACCTCTACAACGGCCGGCTGAAACCAGGGGAGTCCGTCCGGGTCTTTCCTCTCTCGAACTGGACCGAAACCGACATATGGCAGTACATCATGAGGGAGAACATCCCCATCGTCTCGCTGTATTTCGCGGCCAAACGCCCCGTGGTGGAGCGCGACGGACAGTTGATCATGGTGGACGACGATCGTCTGCCGCTCCGCCCAGGCGAATCCCCCGAAATGCGCTCGGTACGCTTCCGCACGCTTGGCTGCTATCCCCTCACCGCGGCCACTGAAAGCACTGCCGCGTCTGTTCCCGAAGTGCTCCAGGAAATGCTTGTCGTGAGGACCTCCGAGCGATCAGGTCGGCTGATCGACCATGACGAGGCAACCTCGATGGAAAAGAAAAAGCGCGAGGGGTACTTCTGATGCTGGGTTTTGCTCAAACCGCGGAACTCGAATCTTCTTCGATAGACGAGATCACTTCGCAATATCTTGCTGTCCACGAGAAGAAGAGCCTGCTGCGATTTTTGACATGCGGCAGCGTGGACGACGGCAAGTCGACGCTGATCGGCAGGCTGCTCTACGACACGAAGCTGCTGATGGAAGACCAGCTTGCCACACTTACCCGCGATTCCCAACGCCACGGCACAACCGGCGGCGATCTCGACTTCGCCCTTCTGGTCGATGGTCTGGCCAGCGAGCGCGAACAGGGCATTACGATCGACGTGGCCTATCGTTTCTTCGCCACGGAACGGCGCAAATTCATAGTCGCCGACACGCCCGGCCATGAGCAATACACCCGCAACATGGCTACTGGCGCATCCAATGCCGACCTGGCGATCATTCTTGTCGATGCGCGGCAGGGCATTCTGACCCAGACACGCCGACATTCCTTCATCGTTTCGCTGCTCGGAATCCGGCATGTCGTCCTTGCGGTCAACAAAATCGACCTGGTCGATTATTCGCAAACGGTATTCGACGAGATCGAGGCGACCTATCGAAGCTTCGCGGAACCGCTTGGCTTCGCGTCTCTGGATGCCATCCCGCTGTCGGCGCGTTATGGCGACAATGTTCTTTCGAAAGGCGAGAACCTGCCCTGGTATCGGGGCCCGACGCTCATCGAGCATCTGGAAACCGTCGAGGTGGAACGAGACCGCCGTAGCGCGCCTTTCCGGATGCCGGTGCAATGGGTCAATCGCCCGAACCTCGACTTTCGCGGGTTTGCCGGCACCATCGCCGCCGGCGTGATCCGGCCGGGAGACCGTGTGGTCGTGGCACGATCCGGCGTGACGAGCCTGGTCAAGCGCATCGTCACCCAGGACGGAGACCTGTCGGAGGCAGCGGCCGGCGAGGCTGTCACGCTGACGCTCGAAGACGAGATCGACGTTTCTCGCGGCGACGTCCTGGCGGGGGCGGCGGAGCGCCCGGAAGTGTCAGACCAGTTTGCGGCCCATCTGCTCTGGATGCACGAGGATCCATTGATCCCCGGCCGCCCGTATCTGATCAAGCTCGCCACCAGCGTGGTGGGTGCGAGCGTTACGCAGATAAAACACCGGGTTGACATCAATAATTTTGCAAAACTGGCAGCAAAAACCCTCGAGAAGAACGACGTCGGCTTCGTCAACTTGACGACACAGGCACCGCTCGCCTTCGACCCGTTCTCCAACGTGCACGAAACCGGCGCGTTCATCGTCATCGACCGGATCAACAACCACACGGTCGGTGCCGGAATGATCGACTTCAGTCTGCGCAGGGCGAACAACGTCCATTGGCAAGCACTGGATGTCGACATGAATGCGCGGGCGATCGCCAAAGGTCAAAAGCCCGTGGTGCTGTGGTTCACAGGCCTGTCGGGCTCCGGAAAGTCGACGATCGCGAATCTCGTGGAGAAGCGCCTCCATGCGATCGGCAGGCACACCTACCTTCTGGACGGCGACAATGTTCGCCATGGCTTGAATCGAGATCTCGGCTTTACCGACGCGGATCGCGTGGAGAACATTCGTCGCGTCGCCGAGGCCGCCAAGCTGATGGTCGACGCGGGGCTGATAGCGCTCACTTCATTCATTTCGCCATTCCAGGCGGAGCGGCGGATGGCGCGCGACCTCTTCGGCCCAGGGCAGTTTATCGAGATCTTCATCGACACACCACTGGAGGTCGCTGAAAGCCGCGACCCGAAGGGCCTTTATCGACGCGCCCGAAATGGGTTGATCCAGAATTTCACGGGCATCGGCAGTCCCTATGAGCGCCCGGAAGCGCCACAGATCACGGTTACGCCGGATCTGAGCGCCGAGGAGGCCGCGGAAGTGATCGTCAGCTACCTCGAACGAGGCAGCTACCTCGGAACCGCGACCGGGTAACAGGCGATGGTTGGAGGAGCTAGCCAAGGGCCGATACGGGTTTGCTTTCCATTTATCGGTGATGATGTCGGTGGAAGCCACATCTCGGCGCTCAAGCTCATCCAGAACCTCGATACATCGAAGGTCGTTCCGATTCTGGTGCTTCAGGAAACGGCCGGGCCTCTGGCGGCCTTTCTGCAAATGGAGGGCCAGCCCTTCACGGGTTTTCCGCTGCCGACGACTTCGCCTGGAAAGGGAATAATCCCCGGCGATGTCATGACCTATCTGACCAGTACGCTTCCGCGCATGCGGCGTTTCATCAAGGAGCAGAAGTTCGATATCGTTCACACCAATGACGGCAGGACGCATGTGAATTGGGGCATTGCGGCGAGGCTGGCAGGTGCTCGGCTGGTTTGGCATCATCGCGGCGACCCCGACGCCAAGGGCGCTAACGTGCTTGCGCCGCTCATCGCGCATCGCATGGTGACGGTGTCGCGATTTTCGCGACCGCGGCATCCGATCAGATCCCTCAAGGGACGGCTCAGCGTCATCCATAGTCCCTTCGACCATCCGTCGACTGTGCCTGACAGGATCGCGGCCAAGGCCGCACTTCTGGACGAGCTAGGCCTTGCACCAGGAACACGCGTCCTGAGCTTCATCGGCGGGCTGATCGAACGAAAGCGGCCGCTCCTCTTCATCGATATCCTTGATCGTTTCGTGCGGGAGCATCCGCAAATCCCGGTCGTCGGCTGCGTGTTCGGGAATTCACCCGCGGGCTCGCAAGATCTTGAAGCGGCCGCCCGCGTGCGCTGCGCCGAGCGCGGGCTCGGCCAAACGGTGCGCTTCATGGGTTTTCGCAACCCGATCGAACCTTTCCTCGCGGCAACGGATGTTCTGGTGGTTCCCGCCATGGGAGAGCCCTTCGGCCGAACCCTTATCGAGGCGATGTTTCTTGGGACGCCGGTGGTTGCAACCGATCATGGCGGCAATCCGGAAGCTATCGAGAACGGGCGGACCGGATTTCTGGTCACACCGGAAGACGCCGGGGCCTTCATGGAGCCGCTATCGCGGTTGCTGTCCAATCCGCCGCTCTGGGCCCGGATCAGCGATGCAGCCCGCGACCACGCCTTCTTCTCCTACAGCACGCACCGCCATGTCGAAAATGTCATGAAGATCTATGACAGGGCGCTTTGCTCCCGCAAAGCCGGCTTGGCGACCGACCTAACCAGCGAAATCGGCGGTTAAAGGATTTTCGCAATGCGGGTGAGCACATCGATTTCCTTGTCATCGGAGCCGCAAAAAGCACAACGACCTGGCTGCAGCAGCAGCTTCAGGCCGATCCGAGCGTCAGCACGCCGGCATCCTGATAGACGCATCCAAGGGAAGGGCCTCCTTTGACATGAGTGAGTTTCACGAAAAGTCAGCTGCGCCATTGACATATGGTTCCCCCGGCATTGATCGAGGT
The DNA here is from genome assembly GCF_006440835.1 of Mesorhizobium sp. B2-5-11. Lineage (NCBI taxonomy): Bacteria > Pseudomonadati > Pseudomonadota > Alphaproteobacteria > Hyphomicrobiales > Phyllobacteriaceae > Mesorhizobium > Mesorhizobium sp. B2-5-11. The sequence goes on along the minus strand of NZ_VFUK01000012.1, from coordinate 133,019 downwards.
CTGCCGTACGAAGCCCATCATCCTGCTCGCAATGCGAACCAAGACACGGGAGCTGCCCAGAGTGGGATCGTGGCCACGACCCCGGCCGGTCAAGTTGGATATCGCCGCGAAATTGACGGCCTGAGGGCGATCGCAGTCGTTCTGGTGATCCTCTACCATTCAGGGCTTCGCGTCGCGGGCCTTGACCCCTTTGCGGGCGGTTTTATTGGGGTTGATGTCTTTTTTGTTATTAGCGGCTATCTGATTGGCTCGATTGTACAGCGGGAAGTCATGGATGGGACTTTCTCGTTCGCCAATTTTTACGAGCGTCGCGCGAGACGGATCCTACCTGCGCTGTATACCGTCTTAGCAGTAACGATCCCCTTCGCTTGGCTATATATGCTGCCGAGTGCCTTTAGAGACTATTCGGCGAGCCTTTTGGCAACCGTGTTTTCAGCCTCCAATCTATATTTCTGGCATGTTGCGAGCTATGACGCAGCCGACAATCTTTTTCGTCCATTAATTCACACCTGGAGCTTGGGAGTCGAAGAACAGTTCTACGTGATCTTCCCTTGCTTTCTTCTACTGGTGTGGAAATTTTCTCGGAAATTTTTAACAGCCATCCTGTGCATTGGGCTCGTCGTTTCGTTCATTCTTGCGGAGTGGATGACGCGGCATTTCCCGGACGCATCTTTTTTTCTACTGCCAACCCGAATCTGGGAACTAGGGTTGGGGGTGTTTCTGGCAAGACGTGAATTGACTGGCGGCCGGCTTGTGTCGATGCGCTCTTCGCGAGTCGCGCCTGCGGTCGGTTTGGCGCTCCTGATCTGCTCGGTGCCGCTGATGCGGCCGCAGTGGCACCACCCGGGACTTGTGACGCTGATCCCGGTTGCAGGAACGGCATTGCTTATCTGGTATACAGGGCACGGCGATCCCATTACACGAGCGCTTTCCTCCCAACCGTTTGTATTTGTCGGCCTGATATCATATTCCCTTTATCTTTGGCATCAGCCGATATTTGCTTTCGGCAGAATGAGCGCAACCGATTCTGTCGGTGGTGTGATGGTACTTTGTTGGATTTTTATGTCAGTTATACTTGCCATTGCGACTTACCGCTTCGTCGAGATTCCGACCCGTAGCAGAAAGCGAACCAGCAGGCACGTTATATGGCTGATTGCCTCACTAGGGGCCGTACTACTCAGCGGGGGCGGATACTACTGGTATGTCCAAAATGGCCTGCCAAGTCGTTTTGCAGACGGCCTGGCCCCGATTGCCGCTGCATCCGATATTCGCGAGGCTCAGATCTTTCAGAACGGGAAGAGCTGTCTCAACTTTGCGCCTGAACAGGGCCCTTGTACCTTTCATGGCTCGAATCCCGAGGGCTATGCTCTTGTTAGTTTGGGTGACTCTCACGCTCGCACTCTGCTTGGTCCGATGCGAGACAGCCTCGATGACTACCGAGATATCGCCTCGTTCACACCGCTCAATCGAGGCGGCTGCGTATTTCTTCTCGGTCTGCAAAGGGTCGACGTGGACCAACCGGGTTGTCCAGGCGACTACAATGACAAGAGGCTCGACTACATAGGCAGGCTGAAGCGACCGATAGCCGTGCTCTTGTGGCGTCTCCCCATTCTCGTGGAGCAGAGCCGTTACAACAATGGCGAGGGGGGAATCGAGCCGGGCGACGATCACCCGCATTTGGCCAAGCTGGGTGAAACCGGGCCCGCCGATCCGGCTGCAGTCGCCACGGCCATTTCCCGCACCATAAACACACTTCTGGAGCGCGGGGTGAAAGTTGTCTTAGTCTATCCTGTCCCGGAGATGGGTTGGAACGTCCCGCAGGTGCTTCTCATGCGGGCCAGACGCCAGAACGATCCTGCAGCTTATATGCAGGCGGACCCGATTTCGGTGTCCTACGGGGATTTCCGCCGGCGAACGCAACGGACATACGCATTATACGATAATGTCGGATCCGATCCAAATCTCGTGCGTGTGTATCCGGAGAAGGCCTTCTGCGATCAACAGCGCTGTTTCGCCAATCGAGGCTCTCAGATTTTTTATCGGGACGATAACCATCTCAGCGAGACCGGGGCGTCCAAGCTCAACGTTTTGATCATGGACGCCATCAAAGCACGGTGGGGAAATGACCGATGACAGGCGAAGGAAGAGCCGTGGATTTTTTCGACCGGGATGTCTTATGCGACGTCCCAGCACGGAAGCGACAAGGCTTCCCCTTGCAGTAGAGCTCGACGCTATGCCTTGCGGTGGTATATTTCGAAATACGGGTCCAAAGAGCTGGAAATTCTCTCATCCATGTAAGCGATCTCGTCTCTGTTGAAATAGTCGACATAACCGCCAATTTTACCCCGGCGCACCTTAAAACTGTCGGGGTTCGACTGGTCCGTCGGGCGCATTCTTTCGTGACCGAAAGCGTCTGCCATTTCGATCTTTCGCAAATTCTCGAAAGAGCCAAAGGTTGTCGCCTCATCGAGGATCATCTCCGGCATGCCCTGAATGCCCAGAAAATCTAGCGCCGTGCGAAGCGCCGATTTTGGAGCTTGGCGCATATGTTCGTAGGACAGCATTTGAAATGCCTTCACCTTATCGCGGTTGTGCGCCCAAGCGTTGTAGAACGCTATGATGGAATCAATGCTGCCGACATCCTGGGCAAGAAACTCACTGATCGTTCCGTCAAACACCTTCATTCGGTGCGTTGCGTCGAAATAATATGAAACAAGCACGTCTCTCGGATCCCGAACCAGAAATAGGATCTTTTTTCCTGAATATTTTGACTTATCGACCTGGATTTCGCTGGGACGCTTAAGGTTTGGGCTGTCGTCGTGAGAAAAGCCGATGCAGGGAATATTCGATGAGATCTTCCAGAAATGCTGGATTTCCATCGGATTCTGCAGGTTAAGGCCGTAGTGTTTGTCGATGACGCGGCCAACCATGGTGCGCAGCCACGTTCTACCGCATTTCGGGTATGAAAGCACAAAGGAGTCTCGCGACCAAAAGATCATCTGGCGGCGCAACGCTCCCAGGGGACCCGAGTAGCGTATTTTCTTTGGAACGACGGCTTCGCCAAGGAAAAAGGTAGCGTCGCGAAGATTGTTCTTCAACTGTCCGAGCATAGAAAGCTTCCTCTGCTAGCGTGAGTTTGGCGCATTGGCGGCGTCAACAATGAAGTGCCCGAAGAACGGGACCGCCGGACCGAAACTCAAGCGACCATTTTAATCTCCGCCATTGTAAGCCATTGCGTCGGTGCAGCGAGACCTAGCTAGCTGGCTGGCCCGGACTGATGGGAGTACCTCTTTGGATTAACGCGGCAAAGTCCGCTTGCAGTTCCGATAGCCCCACATGCACAAAAGCATGTGTTGCTTAGAAAGCGGGTAAAGCGCCCCATAGCAGCGATAAGATCGTAGCCTCGAATCCGAACGATTGCAGGCCAACCTGTTCTTGATTGAGCAAGGGACTGGCAGGCACGGATTTGTGCCTGCGAGTTCAAACAGCCGCATCTCTTGACGCGCTCTCTTGGGGCGCAGCGGGTAAGCTTTGTCGAGGTCTAGAATGAGCCAGTCAGATCAGCCGTTTGAGGCAATCAGTCCACTGGGAGGCCAATCCCTTTTGCTGGCCACTGCGATCGCTCTCGGCCGTCTCGTCAGCAAACCGCGGACGATTGTTCATGTGCTGTCTTACTTGCGCCGGCGGGTGACCGGGCGCGCCAAGGCCGTTGGCAAGAACCTTCATCTCTACATCATCGATCTGGCCCTGGCGCTGGCGGCACTGTCGTTTGCTTCATTCATGCGATTGGGCCTTGATGGAGAATTCACCGGTCCGGAAAGCCACGCTTCGTTGCTCTTCGCACTCCCTTGCTTCCTGCTTACATGCGCCGTGGTCTTCCCGGTGACTTGCCTCTACACCCGCAACTGGCGATATGCTTCTGTCGGCGACATGCTCGGTATCGTTCGCGCGGCATTCGTCACATCGCTGGCCTTCGTGTTCCTGATGTTTGTGGCTACACGGCTCGATTCGATCCCGCGCTCGGTGATAGTGATCCAGTTTCTGTTGCTCGTGCCGCTGCTTATTTCAGTTCGCATCCGCTCCAAGCTCGTTGAGCTAAGCCGCTTTGGTCCGACTGCGAACAGAGCGAGAAACGGACGCGACGTGGTCCCTGTGCTGCTGATCGGTGCAGGCGATGCGGCCGATCTTTATATTCGCGCGCTGCAGCGGGATCCGAATGCACGCCATTGGCCGGTCGGCGTGCTCGATAATGGCGCAACGACAGAGGGCTATTTCCTGCGTGGCGTGCCGGTTCTGGGCAGCATCGAAGACTTCGACATGGTCATCGGCGATCTGGAAGGTCGCGGCATCAGGCCCCGCCACGTGATTTTCACCGAAAGGGTGCCTGGCCTCGTCGACCCGATGCTTGAAGCGCTGATCGACCGGGCCGACCGTCTGGGCATCGCTGTCTCTCGCCCCGCCCCGGTCCTGGAACTGCGCAATCCTAAATATCAGAGTCGCTTCGACTTGCGCCCCATCGAACTTACCGACCTTCTGGAGAGGCCGCAGGCGGTTCTTGATAAAGATGCGTTGTCCCGAATGATCGAAAACAGGCGCATCGTCGTCACCGGCGCCGGAGGCTCGATCGGCGGAGAGCTCACGCAGCAGATTGCCGCGCTCGGCCCCACCGAAGTGGTCCTGATCGATAACAGCGAGTACAATCTGTACGCCATCGATCTGGAATTGGCGGAGAAATTCCCGAATGTGCGCCGGAAGCCATATATCTGCGACGTACGCGACCCTGTTCGCCTGGGCGAGATTTTCCGACGCCATTGCGTTGACCTGGTCTTCCACGCGGCGGCGCTCAAACATGTGCCGATGGTCGAGTTGAATCCCTGTGAGGGCATTCTTACCAACGTCATCGGTACTATGAACGTGGCAGAAGCGACCCGCCTTTGCGGCGCCAAGGCAATGGTCCAGATATCCACCGACAAGGTTGTGAACACGACCAGTGTCATGGGCGCTACCAAGCGCCTAGCGGAACTCTACTGCCAGTCCCTGGACCTCGCCTTTACCGCCGGCGATACCCCCGTCCGCTTCATGACCGTTCGTTTCGGCAATGTTCTGGGTTCGAGCGGGTCGCTGATCCCGCTATTCAAGCGCCAACTCGCCCACGGCGGTCCACTGACCGTGACCGACATGGAGATGAAGCGCTTCTTCATGACAATACGCGAGGCGGTTGAACTGACCTTGCAGGCATCGGCCCATGGTCTGGAGAAAAAACTCGGACAGGGCGAAATCTTCGTTCTCGACATGGGTGCGCCAATCAAGATCATCGACATGGCGCGCCGCATGATCAAGCTCGCGGGATTTCGGCCGGATGAGGACATCAAGATCAAGATTGTCGGCTGCCGGCCGGGAGAAAAGCTGTTCGAGGAACTCTTCGACGAAAGCGAAAGACGTGTCGACGTTCCGATTTCCGGAGTCTTGGGCGCCGTGCCCAACGCGATGCCGCTTGACACGCTTCGCAAGGGATTTTCGCAATTGCGTCGCTTGGCGAGGGCCGGCGACACTGAGGGAGTGTTAAATCTTGTTGCGGATATGCTTCCCAGTTACCGCAGAGACGAAGCCAAGCCTGCGGCGGCGGTGACGGCGCCATTCGTGCCTCATGTGATCCTCGGTTCAGCCAAGGCAACCACGCGTCCACACGAGGCGGCCGCTTGAGGCCCAGCGGGAGCGCTGCCGTGCTAAGGCATATTGCCTCGGCTCTGTTTGTCGCGCTGTCGTGCGGCACCGCACTGGCCGGGGCGCCTCAACCTCAGCCGACAGTGGCCGAGGCACGGGAGGCGGTCGAGGCTGCCGGGGCCTATTTCCGCGATCATCTCGGTGTGGCGGGAACTTATGTATGGAAATATTCCCTCGACGGCCAAAAGAGGGTGGGCGAAGGCGGTACCGTGCCCGCGAGCGTTGGCTGGGTGCAGCCGCCTGGTACGCCGGCTGTCGGCGCTGCGTTCCTGCGCATTTTCGAGGTTACCGGCGACAAGCAATGGCTTCAGTCTGCCCAGGTCGTGGCAACCGCTCTGGTCAAGACTCAGCTGGAGTCCGGCGGATGGTTTTACAAGATCGAGACCGACCCGCAAAAGGCGGCGACATGGTGCTACCGCGCACTGAAGGTAGGCGGGAATACCTGTCGCGATATCAAGGACAATCCGCAACGCAACGAGACTGTCCTCGATGACAACAACACACAGAGCGTGCTGAATTTTCTGATGTGGTTCGACCTGGCGAGCGGCGGTTCGGATCCGGACGTCCGTTCCTGCATCGACAGGGCGCTTCATCGATTGATGCGGGTGCAATACCCGAATGGGGCCTTCCCGGTCTTCTTCAAGGGAGCCGCGCCTGGGGCGGATGTAAAGGCTGCGGCCAAGGCGAGTATTCCGGCCAGTTGGTCTCACGAGTGGCAGAAGCCTGATCGTCCGCCCTATTTCATCATCAACGACAATCTTCCCCGCGATATGGGTCGTCTCTTTCTCAACGCCTACCGCACATATCACGATCCCGCATATCTCAAGGCGGCGGAGAAGGTCGGTGATTTTCTCCTTGCAGCCCAGTTACCCGCGCCACAACAGGGCTGGGCTCAGGGTTACGATCGTTCCATGCAGCCGGTTTGGGGGCGCAGGTTTGAGCCGCCAGCGGTCGTCTCGCGCGAAACCGCCGGTAATATTGATTACCTGATCGAGTTGAACGAGCAAAACAGGGATGCGCGGTTGCTGCACGCGGCGACGACTGCAGCCACCTGGCTACAGGCGGCGCGCCTGTCCGACGGCAGTTGGGCACGTTTCTACGAACTCAACACCAACCGGCCGCTTTACATCGATGAGGGCGGCCAAGTGACGTTCGACGACATGGACCTCCTGAAACACTACGGCATGAAAACCGGTGCAGAGATCGAGCCGGTGTTCGCTCGGCTCGAGAGTGCAACGCGGGGGCAGAGAGTTTCACGTCAACGACTGTGGATCAGTGCCGCGGATGAGTTGAGTGCTGGCGAACTGAATTCAAAGGTGCGTCAGCTCGTCGACAGTCAGGATACCCAGGGACGCTGGGTTGAGGGCCGGTTTATCGAGGGAGAAGACTTCGTCGAGGGCGTGTTCGCCCTCGCTCGTTTCATCTCCGCGCAAGCATCAGAGCCGGCGAAATAGCTTCTATATATCGCTCGCTCTTGCCATGGGGAGACCCTGACCAGATCTTCCGGGTGCGCCGATTTTAGCCTTTGTAGGAGCTGGAAAGCTCGGCTGGTGGGCCCCTTAGATCGGCCTGCGTAGGAAAGGCCGCGAACGACCGTACTTGGAGCGAGTACCGCGAAGAAAGCGCGTGACCGTTCTTGAAGCTGGGCCGTCGCGCAAAATCGCAACACTGGGCGCCATTCCAAGCAGCAGAGGCACGAGAAAGAAACGACTGTAAAGATGTGGTAGCGCATTTGCCAGCGCCGCGAAGAGGAGAACTGTCGTCGCCGTGCAAATGGCGGATACCTTGCCTTCACGACTCCGAGCGGCAAGGATGGCGATGGTGATGCCTGCCACGAGCAGGAGCAGAAAACCGATGAATCCGGGCAGCCCTGCCTCGACCCATATGAGGAGGTAGGTGTTGTGGACCGGGGCGTGCAATTCGCTGACCTGCCGATACTGGTCGGCACCGATACCAAGCAGTGAATTATTGTCCGCTTTGCCAATGGCCTCATGGATGAGCCGCATACGGTCTGCAAACGTGCCAGCCTCATCGAGGTCACCATTCTGCAGCGCATTCAGCACGCGGTGTTGGAAGACCTCGGGCAAGAAGTCGCGGCCCCAGGTAACGGCAATGAAGAATGCGGCGAGCGAGGTCACCGCTAAAGAAATGATGCGGCGCCACGAGCCCGTCGCGACTACGAAGATGGTGACCGCAAAGACAAGGCCGATCAGGCCGGTATTGGATCCTGTCAAAATAATGCCATAACCAAAAAGCGGCAGTCCGACCCAAAGCCAGCGAGGCCTTATGCAACCTGACGCCACCAGCCACAACATTAGCGGGACAGAGAGCGCTATCAGCGTTGCGCACTCATTCTCGCGTTCCACCCAACCCTGGAAACGACCATTGCCGCTGACAAAGACGGTGCCGCGTTGCTTGAGGATGTCGATTATCACTATCCCCTGCAGACACATCACGGCGATCGAGCAAAGAAATGATTTCATCAAGAGAACGATTTCCGCCCAGGGCCTCGACACGATCATGAAGGCCAGGAGAAAGTAAGCGTACAGATATTGCGCCGAGATGATGAAGCCTCGCTGCGGATCTCCGTGGATCAGACTGCTTAGCAGCAGCATCCCGCATAGTAGGGCGATGCCGATATTCCATAGAAACGTCCCCGCGCCCAAGGGAGAGATCGAAAAGGATTTCCCGAGTATGGCTGCGAATACGGCCGCGAGAGCGAAGCCGTCGCTGATGGTAAAATAGAATGCATCAAACCGAAGAATATTGAAGGGCGTGAGAAAGACGGACGCCACGGCGAACCAGAGCCCGAGTCTCCCGGCTACCTCTGGCAACGATGTGACGGCCGGTTTGGGGCCGGGCCTTGTCCAATAATGGCGAGGAGCCCTGGCGTAGTTCATCCTCACTCCTGAATCTGCTTGAGAGTCCTTTTCGCCAGCCCTCATTGGGCCTGCAGTTCAGCCTATCTGCCAAGATAGGGCCCGGGCCGGTTACGCTATCCTTTTGGATGATGTCGCCTTTGCGGCTAAGCCTCTTGAGCGCGATTGCGGCCGCGCAACCATGTTAAAACTGTCGTCGCGGTAAGTCGCGAATTCGATGTTGGGTAGCCTCCAGGTCCGATGTGGCAGGGCCGGCTTGGACCAGTCGAAGACAAACAAAAAGGGGCGGGATCTGTGAGCTTGATAGACGACAACAGCGTGTGGAGCCGTCTGGAACCATTTCTTCAAGAGCCGATCGAGCCGTCGAAGGAACGCACTTTCGGCCCGCGCGAGCTCTACACGCTTTTCCGAAGGCGCCTCCCCTTGATCCTTGCGGTCGTGACTACCGGCACCGCTCTCGCGCTCATCACGGCCATGGAACTTCCCAAGACGTACACCGCTCGCTCGATGATCGTTGTCGAATCCGACGATCCCAATCCTCTCGACACCGCACAAGCGCAGCCTAATCAACAGCCCGACAAGTCGCGAATGGACACCGAGGCGGATCTGATCACCTCTCGTGTCTTTGCCAGCCTGGTCGTCGACAGACTGGACCTCATCAAGGACCCGGATTTCAACACCTATCTTAAACCAGCCGCGAGCCGAGCTTCCCCTTCGGATTCGGGCCCTGGACTGCTGTCACAGGCCGTCGGCTTGATCGTCTCGATACCGCGAGCGCTATGGAGCCTTGTCGCCGGCGCCGACCCGCAGGATCCCGCGTCGCTGCCATCGAAGGGGGTTCAGCAAGATCGGGCGATTTCATCGTATCTGTCGAGCGTTTCGGTTGACCGGTCCGGAGAGAGCTCGGCGATGACGATCTCCTTTTTCAATGACGACGCGTCGAGGGCGGCCCTGATAGCCAATGCGACGGCCAAACTGTTCGTGGAATGGTCCCGGGACAACAAGCGGCAGGACATCAAGGACGCCGTTAGCTTTCTGAGGCAGCAATCGACGGAGCTTGCGTCACGGATAGCCGCCATAGAAGGCCAGATCGCCCAATATGCGCGAGAACACGGCGTATCCAGCGATCCACGCGATGATCTGCTGCGCGCCTCGATCCAGCAAAGCAACGAGCAGCTCAGCACCGCCAGAGGTGAATACACGCAAGCGCAGGCGCGCCTCGCCCAGGTCAGGCTGGCGGCCAAGACCGGCGACGCGGGCGCCAACGTCGATCCCCTGCTCTCATCGGACTTCCTGACATCCCTGCGCAACGACGAAGCGACGGCGATGAGGGATCGCGCGCAACTGGCCAGCAACTACGGGCGCAATCATCCCCTGGTCCAGGAGGCGGATGCAAAAGTAGCGGCCGTCCGCGCGATGATCTCTCAGGAGATGCTGCGTACGATCGCAATCTTGGAAAACGACGTCCGCGTCAACGAAGGCAGGGTCAACCAACTCGCCAAGACTTTGGAGGAGTCCAACGAGCAACTACGGCAAAGGAGCCTGGCGGAAGCGAAGCTTCGGGAACTGAACAACCAATTGTCGACCGAGCAGAAGCTCTACGACCTCGTATCAGGCAGGCTTGGCAGCCTCGATCCGTTTTCCGAGGCGGTCGAGCCCGGCGTGCGGACGGTTTCCGCTGCCGAGATTCCGACGAGCCCTTCCTTTCCCAAACTTCGTCTGATGACGGCAGGCGGTTTCGCCGCGTCGCTGATCCTAGCCCTGATCCTTGTGCTGACGCTTGAAAGCATGGATGTGAGAATACGCGAGTCACAACGGGTATCGAAGCTTATCCGTGCGCCACTGCTGGCGTCGATTCCGCAACTGCCCAAGAAATTCCTGCAACGCGCCACGCCTCCTCTTGAAACCTTGTTGTCGCAACCACGGTCGGCCTTCTCCGATGCCTTCCGGTCGCTGTACATGGCCTGCACCCGGATGAACGGTGGCCGGAGCAAACAGGTGATCCTGGTCAGCTCAGGACTACCACAGGAAGGCAAGACAACGACGGCCATGGGCCTCGCCGTGGCAGCTGGAATGGACGGCGCCCTGACAGCGCTGATTGATCTGGATTTGCGAACCCGCAGCATCCATAGCGCCATGCAGTTTGGGCCCGCCGACAAGACACTCAACGACTACCTACATGGTGGTTGCACCCTGGCAGAGATCGTTCAGACGCTTCCTGAAGTTCCGCGACTGGATGTGCTGGCGCCATCTGCCGACGACCAGACCTTGCCTGAATTCCTCAATTCCAGCCAATTCGCGAAATTGCTGGAGGCGTTCCGGCTCGAATACGACGTGGTGATCATCGACGCGCCGCCTGTGCTCGTCGTCGAAGACGCAATCAGGATTGCCGCCTCGGTGGATACCGTCGTGGTCGTGGCCGCGTGCGACAACACCACGCAAGAGGCTCTCTCCCAGGTTGTCGAGCGCCTGCGGTTCGCCGGCGGTCCATCGATCGGCTGGGTGTTCAACCGCGTCGACCCCTTCCGACAGGCCCGTGGTGCCCTGCGGAAAGCCTATTTGAAACGGCAGCAGATTCGTCGTTATTTTCCCGCTTGACCGCCATCGGCCGCGCGGCCGATCAGGCGCGGCCGACTATATCCCCATCGCCTCGAGCAGGGTTTGGTTCACCTTGTGAACATCGAACCGGTCTTCCGCGAGCTTTCTTGAGTTGGCGCCCATTTTTGCAGCGAGTTCCTCATCCTCGAGAAAAGCCCGCTGCGCCGAGGCGAGAGCTTCCACGTCTCGCGGCTCGACCCGGAAACCGTTCTCGCCCTCGATCACCGTTTCTTGACAGCCAGGGGCGTTGGTCGTGATTATCGGCCGACCGGTCGACAAGGCTTCCAGCGCGCTGCGGGGAATGCCCTCCCTGTAATAGGACGGCAACACGAACACGGTGGACGCGGTCAAATAGGGACCGACGTCGTGTGTTTCGCCGAGATATTCAACGGCGCCTTCCTTGGTCCACTGGTCCATTTCGGCTTTCGAGATGGAGAGGGGACTGGGATCGAAGGGCCCGAGAATCTGAAAGCGTGCAGCGCGATACTTGGTCTTCAGGATACGCGCGGCGGCAGCAAACTCGGCAATTCCCTTTTCGCGAAGCAAGCGAGCGATCAGAAGGAAGACGGGAGGCCCTGAAGGTGGGGGGCTTGCGGCAAACAGTGTCAGGTCCACTCCTGAACCTGGGATCATGATCACTGGCGTCGTCGCAGAAACCATCCCATGGCGCCGGATGTCGGAAGCGTCGGCGTCATTGTAAGCGAAAACTGCTTCGCAGCCGACCAGAGCCGAGCGGTAGAGACCAATACTCAACCGGCGCAAGATGGTTGCGCGCAGTCCCGTCATGCTGCCGCTGAATATGAAGCCGAAGCCTGTAAAGAGCGCAAACCGGCGCGGTACACGGGCAAGGCGGGCAGCCAATCCACCATAGATGATCGGCTTCATCGTATACGCCAGGACGATTTCGGGCGCCAAGCCACGAATGAGCTTGTAAAGCGCCTTGAGCGTTCGCAAATCGGCCAGCGGACTGGTACCCGTCCTGGCCATCGGAATCTGTCGGAAGGTCACGCCAATTGCCTTGAGACCGGCGATCGCCCGCTCATCTTCATCGGGGGCGAGCGCAATGACATCATGCCCCGCAGCGACCATGGCCTTCAACAATTCGAGACGAAAGTTGACAAGCGAACGCGTCAGGCTCGCAATGACGACGATGCGCTTGCGGCGCATCGCATAGTCCACAGGGGCGCGAGGAGAATCTCGACCATTCATGTGCACAGCAACCACCAGCCGCTCCTATCGGATATGGCGACGACGCCCTAGAGCTGCTTCGTAGAGTTCCAGGTGCCTGCCGACGTAAAGGGAAAGCGAGAAGTTCTCCATGACGCGACGACGCGCTTGTTGACCCAAGGCGCGGCGCTCGGCCGGTTCAAGGCTGACAAGCCTGATCAATCCGGCGGCCAGAGCTTCACTATCTCCCGGTGGAACGACCACGCCGCTGTCGCCGACCAGCCAGCCGGAGTCGCCGACCGCGGTAACCACCGCCGGCACGCCGCTGGCCATCGCCTCGCCTACGGCAAGGGAAAATGCCTCGCCCCAAGCCGAGCAAAGCGCGTAGACGTCGAAGCCCGGCATGAGGTCGGCGATGTCAGCGCGGATGCCCGGCGTGGTAATGCGGTCGTCTATGCCGAGCTCACGGGCGGTGCGCCGCACCGGGCCGTCGGCATGTCCCTCCCCGATAAATATGCCCTGAACGTCGTATCCCTGTTCCAGGAGCCGGCTGATGGCGCGGACCAGGCTAACCTGGTCCTTCATGGGATGGAAGCGTGCCACATGGCCGATCATCAGCCGTCCGGGCGGCAAGCCGAACAGGCGGCGCAGCTTCGCACCGGCGTCGGCCGAGGGGGAAAATTGATCGCAATCCGTCCCGTTCGGGATAACCACCCTCCGGCGCGGATCAAAGCCCAGGCGCTCGTGATCATCGGCGGCGACGCGCGAGCAATATGAGATCGCGCTGGTGCGCCTCGACAGGCGGGCCGAGAGCCGTATCAATTGGCGCGTCAATGGTTTCTCGTCGGCGAGATCTCGAACCGTGTGATGGATGCTCCAGATGACCGGCGAGAAATTGAGCCCTAGCGTCGAGCCGAGCGTTGCCGCGACGTTGCCGTGATACATCCATCCGTGAAGAAGATCGGGGGCCGCCCGTCTTATCGACCGCGTCAGCCGAACGACATCGCGCGGTCGCGGCCGTTCCGTCATGTCGAGCGAAACGAGCCCCGATCTTGTATATTCTACGTTTGCAGCCACCGGACCGGGTGAAAGCAGGGACAGAACTGAAGTCGAGAAGCGATTTTGGTCGACCTGGCCAAGAAAACGGGCAAGCATGACCTGAGCGCCGCCGACGTCGAGACTGGTAATGGTGTGAAGAACACTTGTGTGCACGCAAGCTTCCCAGCTGTCTGCAACGCTCCGCCCTGAGGAAGCATTCAATCGTCCGACAGTATCCAGCCGCACCATACGTTGGTTGCAGTCGACATCCAGTTAGCCAAATTAGGTGGGAACCAGACCGAAGGTTGTCACCGCTCCACCAAAGGTATGACTCATTGTCCTCGCGCAGGTGTCGCTAGGGTCTTTGCAGGAAAATTCTATGGTGGGCTTCCATGGCATCTTATTGCAATGCGGCGCGGAGCAGGCGATTGACAGGCGCGTGGACCAGTACATTCCTTGCGAAAGCATTGGGATCCACCAGTATTGCGATCCTTGCGGTTGCAGCGATTCTGATTTCCCAGCTTGATGCCTGGGCCGCGGCGGACGATGACTACAAGGTTTCGGTCGGCGATGTGGTGTCGTTTGACTTCATCGACGACGCGCTTCCCGCCGAACAACTCACGGTCGCCAGCGATGGCGCGATCAACATTCCGCTGATCGGCAGCTTTGAAGTCGGCGGCCTGACGGTGCCCGACGCCTTGAGTCGTATCCGTAAGGCATTCATCGAGCGTGAACTCTTCAATGACCCGCATATAGCTCTTGCGGTGGTGAGCTTCCGCCCGATCTTCGTCCTTGGGGATGTAAAGGCGCCGGGCTCGTTTCCTTACCAGCCGGCACTGAATGTGGAGCAGGCGGTGGCGCTTGCGGGCGGCCAGTCGACCGGGGGAGCCACGGCGGAGGATCGCGTCGTAACACGCGCCCGGTTGCGCGGAGCTCTTGATGAAAGCGTGGTGGAGATCGCCAAGGAGGCGGTCGCCGCTGCGCGCATCAAGGCCCAATTGGCAAACAGCGACAAGATCTCGGAACTGGATCTGCCTGCCAAGATCAAGGGCCTCATGAACGCCAACCTGCTCGCGACGCTGCTTCCTACCGAGCAGCGCATCCTTGAAGCAGATCAACATGCGCTGACGACACGTCGCAAGCAGCTCTCGGCGGGGATCGAAGAAGTGAATGTTGCCCTCGCCAATGTTCAACAGCTTTCGGACATACAAAAGACAGTGATCGCTTCGGCACAGGCGGATCTCGATCGCATCAGGGGCCTTAACAAGAAAGGTCTCGTCACAATCACAGACCTCTCGAACGCCGAGCGCGAAGCGACCACGCAGCAATCCCATCTGCTTGAAATCTACAATCAGGCATCAACGGTGCGCCGCGAATTGAGCCAGTTGCAGCGCGACCTGGATGACGCCACCCAGACATGGACACACACGGCGTTGACGGATCTCCAGGCCCACAACTCTGAAATCGAGCGCCTGATCGCGGTTCGAGAATCGACCGAGGAACAGATCCTGCTGTTGAGCTCGCTGGCCGCGGAGCAGACACGCAGCAACAACTCCATCACGTTCACCTACCAGATCCGCCGCAAGGTAAATGGCCAGACCGCCACAAAGGTGGCGACCCTCGACGATCCGGTTGCGGCCGGAGATACGATCCTTGTGTCAATAAACCGCCTGGATAGCGCCCAGGACACGACAAGCCGTTCAGCCACTGCCTTGGCGACGACCTCTTCCGTCCAGGTCGGACCGTCGCAATGATCGGCCTCAGCACCCCAACAGCACGTTCCGGCGGCTGGACTGCGCGCGTTCCGCTTGGCCGGGCCATACCAAGCCGTATCGCAGCGGTGATCCTTTTGGTTCTCAGCCTGCCGCTATGGCTCGTGGCTGCTGCCATTGTCTGGGTTAGTGTCGGCCGTCCATTGTTTTTCCGCCAGTCTCGCAGCGGGCTGGAAGGTCGCCCGTTCGTGATCTGCAAGTTTCGTACGATGCACGAAGGGCGAGACGGGAATGGCATGCTGCTCCCCGACGCTTTGCGTGAGACGCCGGCCACGCGATTGATGCGCTCCGTCCGCATCGATGAGCTGCCGCAGCTTCTCTCGATCGCCAGGGGGGACATGGCCTTCATGGGGCCCCGTCCGTTGCTCCCGGCCACCATCGCCGAATTCGGCGAGCTGGGGCGTATTCGCGGCACGGTCCGCCCCGGCCTGTCCGGATGGGCACAGGTGAACGGCAATACCCGCCTCACCAACAGCGAAAAGCTAGCGCTCGACCTCTGGTATGTGCGCAACCGCAGCCTGTGGCTCGATCTGCACATACTGGTTCTGACTGTCCAAGTGGCACTGTTGGGCGAACGTGTCGACCGCCGCCATGTCGACCATGCTTTGAAGGCTATGCCCGCCGGGACGGTCCGGCCATGAACCCAGCACTCGGTCGACTTCTGGTGATCGCACCGCATCCTGATGATGAGGTCCTGGGGTGTGGCGGCACGATAGCCCGGATGGCTGCCCAAGGCGCAGAAGTTCATGTCGCAGTGGTTACGCGAGGCAGCCCGCCCGCCTTCACAGAGGAGATGACGGAACGGGTTCGCAGCGAGGCCAAGGCGGCGCATGCCTGTTTGGGCGTGCAACAGACGCATTGGCTTGATCTGCCGGCAGCGCAGATCGCCGAGACGCCGCACGCGACGCTCAACAGGGCGCTGCTGACCCTGTTGCGGGATGTCGTGCCGGATACGTTGCTCATCCCTTTCGTCGGTGATGTGCACATGGACCACCAGCTGATCTTCCTGTCATCGCTGGTAGCGGCTCGCCCGACCCAATCTCAATATCCGCGGACGATCATGGCTTACGAGACCGTCTCCGAAACGAACTGGAATGCCCCCTATGTGACGCCGAGCTTCGTGCCGAACGTCTTCATAGACATCGCATCGACGCTGGACCGCAAACTCGAAGCTGCGTCGATGTTCGCCTCACAGATCAGAGATTTCCCGCATGAGCGTTCGATCGAAACCTTGCGGGCGCTTGCGATCGTCAGGGGCACCGCCGCCCATCTGAGGGCGGCCGAGGCCTTTGTCCTTCTGCGAAACGTCATTTGAATTCTAGCTGGAGTATTCTGCGATGAAACGCTGGCCAATCTACGACGAAGAACAAATAACCGATGTGGTAGAGGTTTTGCGATCCGGCCAGGTGAACGCCTGGACCGGCGACCATGTGAAGACCTTCGAACGCGCCTATGCGCGCAGCCTCGGCCGACGTCACGCGGTGGCGCTGGCCAACGGCTCGCTCGCGCTGGATCTTGCGATGAAGATTCTCCACATCGGCGCCGGTGACGAGGTGATCGTCACGCCCCGCAGTTTCGTCGCCTCCGCCGCCTGCGTCATGTTTGCCGGCGCCACGCCCGTTTTCGCGGATGTCGACCCGAGTTCGGGCAACCTTTCCGCCGAGACGATTGCGCCGAAGATAACGGCTCGAACAAAGGCAGTGATCGTCGTGCATATTGCCGGCTGGCCGTGCGACATGGCGCCGATCATGGAACTCGCAAAGCGCAGCGGCATAAAAGTCATCGAAGATTGCGCCCAGGCGCATGGAGCCGAATACAACGGACGACCGATTGGCTCCTTCGGCGACATAGCGGCGTTCTCGTTCTGCCAGGACAAGATCATCACGACGGGCGGCGAAGGTGGGCTTGTCGCAATGGACGACAAGAAATTGTGGCTCGCTGCCTGGAGCCTCAAGGACCACGGCAAGAACTACGATCTGGTCTTTGCCCCCCATAGGGCGACAGGGTTTCGCTGGCTGCATGACAGCATCGGCACCAACTGGCGCATGACATCAATCCAGGCAGTGCTTGGCTTGCGGCAGCTCGAGCGCTTACCCGACTGGACTCGCCAACGCGAGCGAAATGCCAGCATCTGGATGAGGACGCTTGCTGAATTGCCGATGCTGCACGCGCCCCAGCTCGGTTCGGAGCATAAGCATGCCTGGTACCGATGCTATTTCTATATCAAGCCCGAGATGCTGTCCCCCGGATGGTCGCGCGACGAGTTGATTGCGGCTATCAATGCGGCCGGCGTCCCATGCTTCTCTGGAAGCTGCTCTGAGATCTATCTTGAACATGCCTTCGCGGACGCCGGGGTAGCGCCGCCCGAACGTCTGCCGATCGCACGGCAGCTCGGTGAAACGAGTATGGCTTTTCTGGTCGACCCGTCCTGGACGACCGAGGAGACCATGGCTGCCGCGTCGACGGCGCGGTCAATCCTTGTTACGGCTTCGCGCCAGCTCGAGGCAGCATGACAAAGGAACGCGCGATCAGGAAGGATGAAACCGTTCCAGCGTCTTCTCTGGCAGAGCTGCAGATAGTGACGTCGTCAGCAGCGCGGAACCTCACCCTTGCCCCTACAGAGCGTGGTTTGCTCGGATTCGAACTGCCAGCCGCGGTTCGATTTTATCAGCAGATGATGCTCATCCGGCTCGTGGAGGAGCGCTTGCTCGATCTTTTTTCCCAAGGTCTCCTGTTCGGCACGACGCACACGTCCATTGGACAGGAAGCCAATGCGGTTGGCGTGATAAACGCTCTTGACCGGGACCGCGACATTGTCTGGAGCAACCACCGCTGCCACGGTCATTTCATTGCCTATTCGGGCGAAGTCGAGGGCCTGATAGCCGAGATCATGGGGCGTGTAACCGGCATTTGCGGCGGACGCGGCGGCAGCCAGCACCTGTGCTTCCGCAACTTCCACTCCAATGGCATCCAAGGAGGCATCGCACCCGTCGCAGTTGGTAGTGCGCTGGCGCGAAAGGACGAGGGCGCCGTCGCAGTGGTGTTCCTCGGCGACGGCACGATGGGCGAGGGAGCCGTATACGAGAGCCTGAACCTTGCGTCTGTTTTCGCCGCCCCGGTGGTCTTTGTGATCGAGGACAACGAGATCGCGCAGACGACGCCCAAGCATCTGACCGTCTCCGGTTCGATCGTCGCCAGGGCCGAGCCGTTCGGCGTCCGCACATTCGCCTATGACGGCAACGATCCGATCGCGATATATGAGCTCGCCCAAGAAGCCGTAGGCTATGTACGCGCCGAATCCCGCCCTTGCTGGCTCTACTTGCGAACCGAGCGGATCGGCCCCCACAGCAAGGGAGATGATACGAGGCCGGCGGAGCGTCTTGAGCAAGCTCGAGCCAGAGATCCCATACCCCCGATGCGCCGGCGCGTTGCCAACGCCGATGAGATCGACGCCTACTGCCTGAATGTCGTGGACCGCGCGGTCGAATCCGCCGCCGCGGCCGCCTTGGCGCGGGGCTGATCCATGCGTGTCGTCGAATCTATCAACCGCGCGCTACACGATCTCATGGGAGCCGATCTCCGTCTGGTGATTTTGGGTGAGGATGTCCTTGACCCCTACGGTGGCGCCTTCAAAGTCACCAAGGGTCTTTCGTCAGCCTATAAGGACCGTGTCTGGACCACGCCGATCAGCGAAGGCGGCATTGTTGGCATGGCGGCAGGCATGGCCATCAAAGGCCGGCCTGTGATCGTCGAACTCATGTTCGGAGACTTCATAGCCCTTGCTGCCGACCAGATCATCAATCACGTCGCCAAGTTCCGTTGGATGTACAACGACCAGGTTGAGGTCCCCGTCATCATCCGCGCTCCCATGGGCGGACGGCGCGGCTATGGGCCGACGCACTCGCAAAGCCTGGAAAAGCATTTTTGCGGCGTGCCCGGGCTGACGGTGCTTGCCACTCACGAGTATGCCGATCCTGGTACGCTTCTGCATCGGGCCTTCGCGTCGCGATCCCCTCACCTGATCATCGAAAACAAGGTGATGTATTCCAGGCCCGTGCTCGGACCCGACGCGCTTCCACGCCCGGCGGATGCAGATGTCGTGATCCTGACATATGGAGGTTGCGTCGAGCACGCTGTCGCGGCCGCAAAGAAACTCGCGCAAGAGGAGGAAATCGCGACCACCGTGGTGGCCGTCGAACAGCTGTCGCCCTTCCCTGGCGATGAGGTCCGAAGCCAGGTCGGCAACTGCACGCGTGTGGTCGCGGTGGAGGAAGGCTCTCCCGGCTGGGGCTTCGCGTCGGAGTGTGCGCGCGCGCTGATCGGCCGGGTCAGGCACTTCAGCGCATTGACCGGGCCCGATCACCCCATTCCCTCAAGCCGCGACTGGGAGGACGATCTGCTGCCGGGTGTGAACGCCATCCAGGCGGCCTGCATCGAGCTGTTCCAGAAAGGCTAAGCGTACATGACCGTGCTTGTCGAAGCCCCGCGGGTTAACGCCAACGAGGACAATCTCCAGCTCATCGAGATTCGGGTCGCACAAGGTGAAAGGGTCGAACAAGGCACCATTCTTTTCGTGCTTGAGACCACCAAGGCCGCAGTCGAGGTAGATGCTCCGGAGGCAGGAACTGTCGGCCTGCTGGACATCAAGGTCGGTGACTTCGTTCCTGTCGGCGCAACGCTTTGCAAAATCATCGACGAAAATTCGAATGTCGTTGTCGGGGAGACCAGCGCGGCCGATGTCGGGGCCAGCGAAGTCGCGATAACGGCTAAAGCCCGCAAGGCCGCATCCGAGCTCGGGGTCAACCTTGCGGACGTCATTCCGTCCAATGGCCGCATTGGCGAAGCCGAGGTGCGCGCTGCTGCCGGTCGCCGATCCGCCGCCAAGAGAGCCGAACCGGGCGAGCCGAGTTCCGTCGCTTTCTCCAGGCGGGCCGTCATCATCGGCGGCGGCGGCCACGCCGCCTGTTTGATCGATGCTCTCGATGGTGCCGGATACGATATCCTGGGCTGCACCGATCAAGCGTTGCCCGCCGGCCACCACGTCTGCGGCGGTATTTCGGTGATCGGCACGGAAGACTGCCTGGAGCGTTTGCTTGCGGAGGGCACGCGCTATGCTTTCATCGGCATCGGAGGCGCCCAGTCAAGCCAGGTGAGGCGGGCAATGTATGAACGCGCCACCGCAATGGGCTTCGTTCTGCCGCCTGTGATCCATCCTTCCGCGATCGTCTCCAAGGCGACCAGGATTGGACATGGCTGCCATATTTTGGCCGGCGCGAGCATCGGTCCGCGCTGTGCGATCGGTAACAACGTCATCGTCAATCAGGGGACTATAGTCTGCCACGACAGCGTCGTTCAGGACAATGCGCACCTGACACCAGGCGCTATCATAGCCGGCGGAGTGGGCATCGGAGCCTTGACCGTCGTGGGAATGGGCGCAACGGTGCTCCTGGGCGTCCAGATCGGCGCCGACTGCCTGATCCACAACGGCGCGCACATCAGCGCCAATGTCGCAGACAACACCATCGTCGACGCGCAGGGCCGCCGCCATCTCCGCTAATGCATGTCGCCCAAGGCGATCTCCGGCTCGAGAAAGCGACATGGCGGGGCGGTTCGACGGGGCGGCTCTCGTGGCTGCGGCCGAGGGTTCGCCAATTCCGATCGGTGTCAGTCAAGCCGTACTTCGGTTGCGGTCCAGCGATCGCCCGCAATCAGCATCGGGCCTGGGTTAAATCAGTCCCGCAATGCGGCTGTTAGTCATCCGGTGGAGTTTTTCTGCGGCAGCCCACTACTTTTGGGCGGGGGTGTCCTTCGAATTCCCGAGCATTGCGAGACCTGGGATGGTGTACGGTGAAATGGTCTGCGGGATCCAACTTGAAGGCTCAGATGACCGTTGCACATCTCCATCCTCAGAACTCATCGGGTCCGCAGCATTTTCCCGTCGAAGCGTCAGCGAAGCCGGCTGGCGACAATTCGTTCAATGTAGCCGCGCATGGGTTGCGCGGCATTGCTTCTCTTATGGTCTTCTTCGCTCACCTCCTGGGCGGCACGGCGGAGCACGTCTACGCCTCCAATTCGGCCTATGTCGACCGCATTACGCCCTTCTGGAATTTCGGCACCTTCGGAGTCTGCCTTTTCTTCGTAATCAGTGGCTTCGTCATCCTGCCCAGTGCGATACGCTATAGTCCCGCTCAGTTTGCTGCCCGACGGTTCCTGCGCCTCTACCCTCTGTTTTTCGCGCTAAGCCTGCTTTTCATCTTGCTGAACGCAACCACCAACTTTTATCCCGAAACCAACAATCTCACAGCGGTTCTGGCAGGACTGACATTCCTGAACCTTGCAACCCATACCGAGCAATTGACGCCGAACGCGTGGAGCCTGACCTTCGAGGTCTGGTTCTATGTGTTTACGGCAGCGTTCGTTTTCCTGACGGTTCGTCGCCCAACCAGACTCGGCACAATTGCGCTCGGTCTTCTCGCGGCGCTCTTTATCGCCCGGTACCCGATCGCCTTGTATTTTCTTGCCGGCGGGCTGATCCGCCTTGCCTACGATCGATTTGAATGGGTAAACCGGGGCCGCCATCGGCTTGCCGAGAGCGGGGCGCTGGCAGCTTGCGTCTTTCTCGCCAGCCGCGGCCATTACGACTATCACTGGTCCGATTTCCAAAATGCCGAGCTTCCCTTGCTCATGGTCGCGACGGGGCTCTACTTCTGCCTTGCAGTGTCGCGGAACAGCTTGACGGCACTACTCCTTGGCAATCGGCTGCTTCGATACTTCGGAACGGTGAGCTACAGCCTGTATCTGGTGCATCCCTACACGTATCTTCTGACACGCTCGCTGTTTTCCCGCGCCCATCTTTTTTCCGGCAATGTTGTCCTATCGATGAGCGCCTTCATTTTGGCGGCGGCGGCGATCACCTGGGTGCTGACGCATTTCGCGAACCGAACGCTTGAGCTGTGGCCCTATGAGTTTGTCTATCATCAGAAGATCTATCGCTCGGCCTCGCAGCCAAGCGCGATGCGGCTTTGGCTGGCGTCAAATGCCAAACGTGCGGCATGGCTAAGGGGGTAGGATCGCCGTTGCGCGGCGGCCTGCGGCTTTTGAGGCGGATAGATAGCAGACTGGTCGTAACCACTGTTGTTAGGCTGCAAGCAGGGATGAGGACGAAATGCATCCATTTGTCATCGACGCCAAGCCTCAACCTATTTCAATTGATCCCGCTGACGCTGCCGTACTCGTCGTGGACATGCAGAATGACTTCGGCTCCAACGGTGGAATGTTCGACAGAGCCGGAATCGATATCTCCGGGATTCAACGGGCTGTAGGCCCTACTGCCAGCGTAATAGCTGCCGCTCGCGAATTGAGCATGCCCATCGTCTACCTGAAGATGGGATATCATCGCGACCTCTCGGACCTTGGAACGTCGGACGCCCCCAACCGTATTCGACATCTCCAGATCTTCGGGGTGGGCGCGAACATGACAGCCCCGGATGGCAGCGAGAGCCGGATTCTGATCCGCGACACCTGGGGAACAGAGGTCGTCAACGGCCTCAAGCCACAGGCAGGGGATGTCGTCCTCTATAAAACGCGATTCAGCGGTTTCTACGAAACCGAACTCGATTCTGTTCTGAAATCCGCAGGCGTCAAACACCTCATCGTGACAGGATGCACGACCAGCGTGTGTGTGGAATCGACAATTCGGGATGCCTTCTTCAGGGACTATCGCTGCATACTGCTGACGGATTGCACCAGCGAGCCCATCGCTTGGGACGCCCCAAGGAGCAATCATGATGCCTCGATCACGCTCGTTCAGATACTCTTTGGATGGACATCGACGTCCGACCAATTCCTGAAGTCGGTCGCAGAGCGAGTTCACGGTCGTCTTGAACTAGCCGAATGAGCAGGCGAAGCTGCCTATCAGTCGCCTTGGAGCACCGCGGCTGCCGCTCAGGGCCAGCGTAGATCAAGCCCAAACACAACCGACGTCCCGACCACTCTCGAAAGGTGCCCCGACGCATCGCCTACGATTTAGTCGTCCGACTTTGCCACAAGATCGGCGATACGGGATACATCAGGCACGTAAAGCTCTTTGGCGTGGCGCAGCACGAGTCCGATGTTTTGCAGGTAGCTCAACTCGCGTGCCACCGCCTCGCGGTGGGTGCCAATGCGGTGGGCCAGATCCGTATGGGTCGGGATAGGAGAAATCCTCGCCGAACCGTCGGCTCCGATGTCTTCAGCGCATAAGCGCAGCAACTCCTTATGCACCCGGGACCGAACGTTGAGCGTCGAAAGCTCAACGATGTGCTCGACAAGCACCTGCTGACGTTCCACCAACAATTGTACAACCGCATGCAGGGCTTCAGGATCCTGCTTGACTATGTCCAGAAAGGCACGACTGCCGATCGAAGCGATAGTGCATGGTCCCGCCGCTTCGACCGAATATGGCATCTGGATGTCGCCGCTCAAGGCAATTCCGTTAACAAGCGAGCCACGATGCGCAGGGGGGAGCGACACAATCTTGCCATTGCGGGTATAAACGAGCGCTCGAAGCTCGCCCTCGAGCAGAAAAAAAAGCCGGTCGACACTTTCGCCGGCCGGGACCAGGACGTCCCCTTCATTGAGATGCAACCAACGACAGCGGCGGTCTATCTCGATCAGCGTGGACGACTTAACATTGCTGAAATGCTCGATATTTTTCAAATCCGGCCCGTGCATATGGTTGGCATCAGCTACGGAGGTGATCTCCCCGTCAGTCTGCGGGCCTGGATATCGAACGGGCGGTTGTTTCATGCTGGGTAGCGCCCCCTTGCAAAGGTTCGCAGCCGCTTCCGTTGCGGCTGCTCCCCAAACTCAAGCAAATCACATCTACTAAAACGGTCCGTCAAGAACCATTACTCGTTGAGTGAGGCGGCACCCATATTTCAATTCCGTATGGCAATCCCTTCATACGGCGTTGTGTTGAGTATGTAGGCAACTTCGGTACGGTTTCTCGCACGAAGTTTTTTCATGACATTCCGAATGTGTACCTTGACCGTACTTTCACACATGTTGAGCTCGTACGCGATGACCTTGTTCGCCTTTCCTCGACGCAATGCCTCGATGACAGACATCTGACGCGAGGTAAAAGTGTTGTCTCCGTGCGGCTGCTGCTTGGTCGCGGACTGACCGTCGGTGACGGCGCGTCCTGAATGAAAGAGAACACTGGGCGGGACGAAAGTTCCGCCCGCCGCGACAAGCTGGATGGCCTTGGCGGCCACCTGCAACCTGACGCTGGTGGGAATATAGCCACGCGCGCCGTTTTCGACCACTTTGAGAATGTCCTCAAAGTTCTCGATATCCGATAGGATGACCACCCCTACCTCGGGCCTGGTCGCTTTCAGATGGCCTATCTGGGAAAGATGATAGTCCGCCTGGGAGTTCGACCACATCACACACATCAGGACCGTCGAAACTCTCTGCGTTTCTTCGGGATCCGCCATGTCGAACGCTTCGACCGACGCGTAATGCTGGATATGAAATGATGGCTCGATGATTTCGAGGCTTCTGCTGAAGCAGTCACACATCAAAGGCCGGCCATCGATGATTGCAATCTCGATTCCCTCTCCCGAGGACGGTGAGAGACGATTGACGTCGAGAATAGATGGATATTGATCAAGATCAGTTTTGTCCGTCCGATCATTCGCAGGCAAAAAACTTGTCATGACTCACCCCCGCGCAAATCTCGCCCCAACGGAGATTTCGCTTTTAAACCCATACCTTAACACTTTAGTAATAGCTTGTGGACCGGAGGTGGTGGTGTGACAAAACGCACAGCGCGGCCAAAATTTCGGTTTCCTCAAGCAATCAAAGTGAAAAAGTCGTGATTGCAGTATTATAGTTGGCTTCGAAGTCCATGCGCTTACCAATAGGGGGTAGCTACGGAAGTAGCGGTCATCCAGAATCGTTACGACAAAGAGCTGAACAGGGGTGGCTATGTGAGCCGTTGGTCAGACCTTCGCTCAAAACGCGCACACTTTCTCGGCAAAGCGTAAAATTACATTCAGGAGCCGGCATATTCCATATGGCGGACCTGCGGCATGAGACGTCGCAGCCTGCTCCCTTTCCTCGTCGATTGACCGCTTTGGCGAAGGTGGAGGCGAGCTTATTCGAGGCTTTGCCGCAAGTGCTGGCCCAGTCTGATAGCGAGCGCGACAATGGTGAGAGTGGGCATGTCGTTGCCTCCGGTCGGGAAGACCGAGCTGCCGGCGACGAACAGATTTGCGAGGCCGTGCACCTGGCACGAACTATCGACCACGCCGGTTCGCGGGTCGTCGCTCATCCTCGTCGTGCCCATGTGGTGTCGAACCCAGTGATATGGAATGTCTCGCTCCCCCGCCGGGTTTTTGTCCTGGCCTGGATGAATGGCGCTTCTATGCCCCAGCCGCTTCATCTCTTCAGTGATGATCGCCTGGACACGTTCAAGCGTCCGTCGGACGAGAGGCCCCACGTTCCATTGCAGCTTCACACGGGGCAGACTGAACTCGTCGAGCCTTGTATCGAGCGTGACGCGGCTTGCCGGATCCGGTTCTTGTTCCAGTATCGTGTCAAAATGAAAATGCCTTGCACGCCGACGTGAGTGCCAGATCCGTTCGAAACCTGCCGATATTGCTCCCGCCGGATGCATCAGGATAGTTCGGCCGCATTTGATAAGGTCGCGATGCAGCCGGCCTCTCCGCAGCCAGAAGGCAAGATACTGCAAAGCTTCGGAACCATCCATATGATTGACGCAAGGCCCAGGCTTGATCCATGTGCGGGAATCGAGGAGGCGCTCGCTTGCACGTATTTCGGGCCGCAGCGCCAGTCCGAATGCATCATTGGTGCCGCGGTTTTCAGGCGACAATCCGGTCGTGCGGGTCCAGGGCACGTGGAGGTCTATCATGTTGTCGGGCTGGCTGACTTGCAGGCTTCCCCATTTTACCCGGGGATGCTCCATGAAATAGCGGCCAACCAGGTCATACTGGTTTCCTATGCCATTCGGCGCCTGTCGGTTTGAGACAAGGAGCAGGCGCGCGTTTTCGATACCGCCGCAGGCCAGCACGAAAAATCGCGCAGCAATCTGGAATCGTTTGTTCGGCGTACTCGCTACCTCGATGGAGCGAACCCGCCTTCCGCAGTCGTCGGTGTCGAGCCGCAGCGCCGTGGCATGCAGCACGACCTGGACGTTTTTTGCGTCCTGAAGCTTCTTGCGAAGCGTTGCTCCGAGATCCGGAGTGGGACTGAGAAAGCAGCGTTCCGAAAAGAGCGGCCCGTTTTCAGGCATGACCGCGGAAGTCGGCCAATCGGTCAGCAGGTCGTCGATTCCGAGCAGGCGGGCTGCGGTCTCATAATGGGGTAGTAATGATTTATGGGCGACGGGCCAACCACTCAGGGGTATCCAGGGCCGATGCTCGAAATCGCCATGGTCCAACATCTTGCACCATCCGCCCCAACCAGCCTTGCCTGTGCTCCCGCCGAACTGACGAAGGCGGCAAAGATCAAGAGCTTCGTAAGGTTGACCCACGGACAGCCCGCGCGACAGCCGTTGGCGCCAGTGCTCGTACGTCATGCCACCGCTTTCGATGACGCATATGCGATGCCGCGTGCCTTCTAGTTGTGATGCTATCGCCAGGCCGGCGGCACCCGCTCCCACGATGCACACATCCGCCTCCAGGCGCATGCCTTGCGGAAACGCGTTGCAATCTTCAATCATGGCGTCGATCGGGCATGGTGTCGATCGGGACCAGCAATTGCACGCCTGTGAGAGCGTGGCCATTTGCGCCTTGCCCCCAGCCCCATTTGACTGTTGGTCCCGCTGGCATCGGGCGGGCACGTCAAATTTGTGATCCGAAGAAAACAAATGTCACGATACGAGCAACGGCGCGAGGACTGCCGGAGCCTCGCCCTGTGCTCCATTCGGTTAGCCTCTGGAAGTTCGGCCACTGGCATTCCGTTGTCCAAGCCTGATCCTCTTGGCTGCCTCCGAGCGCAACGCAGTTAAATTTGGCGCCACAATCGGATAATCCGGCGGCAAGCCCCATTTCTGGCGATATTGCGCTGGCGTCATGCCGATGGATGTAAGATACCGCTTCAAGGATTTCATGCGGCGCCCGTCCTCCAGGTTGACGATGAAGTCAGGGGTCACCGACTTGCGGATCGGCACGGCTGGAACAGGTTTCGGTTCGGGCTGGTGATCGCCCACGGCAAGCTTTTGCAAGGCACGGCCGACATTCTGGATCAGGTCAACCAGATCGGAAGGCGACGTCCGGTTTTTCCTGACATAGGCCGAAACAATATCAGCGGTTAGCTCAATGTGGTCGGCGGGGTCAGAGTCCATGAGTCCGCTCATTGCCTGAAGAAGGCTATCTTCCGTGGCCGAGGCGCGGAGCACGTTCTGCATCGCTCATTGAAGGATTGCCCACCGTCACAGGAGAATGCTCCTGATGCCCCGCTCCTTGCATGGCCCAATGCCATCCCCAGGTGCCGTTTGTGTCAATTGTCCCTTGGCGGCAGCCGATCCATCCAAAAGTGGTACCGCTTGGCAATCCCGATCCCGTGATGGCAGCGGCGAAACCGGCAACACCGGCGGCACAGCTAAGCCGGCAAGACCGCACTGATCCGATGCCGGCGCGCACATGTCGCGTACCGGTATCGACCGTCAAATCGATATCCAGCGCCGCCTCGCTGCGACGGCTCGACTTGTTCGCGACGGCTCGACTTGTTCAAGGCTGTCGTGTCTGGAGCTTCATGGCGCGCTTAAAGTCGCGATTGTCCACGCGGACAGCGCAAGACATCTCCAAGCCCGTAAGCCTTGAACAATGCTTGCGCCTTGCACTGCGCATGTGCGCTTGGACCTGAGCGGCGCGGCTTGACGAACCGCTCTTTCTACCACTCCGAGCCGGTATAGCCCGCAGCTTCCTTCCACAATGCGAGTGCGATGCTTGGCGAGCGGCCTTTCACTTCAATGTCTTTGCCGCGGTACTTTCCAGCCGCAATCCACACTGTCTTTGAACGCTGATAGATGTTGATGTCGAGGGCGCTGGCTAGAGCTTCCCAGTCCCTGCGTCTCGAAAAATCCATCCGACCCCCATCTCTCCATAATGTGGAGCAGTAACGAACATGGCGGATGAGAGTTCCCAGATCGTGAGGACTTCACCATTGGTTTGCGCAAATGGGTCGCACAGCGGTGAAAACTGCCTCCGCTGGCTACGCCAGCGGAGTATTGAATTGGGCGATATCCCCAGGCTGGAGCTATTTGGCCGCCTTTGCCGTCCTCTCCGCACCCACCAGACTTGCCAGCGGTTTTCACCAGATCCGCAGGTGCCATCCGATCGGGCCGGCCTCGGACGACCCGACCTTTGTCCGGAATCGGCAAAACGACGAGATGAAGAAGCCACTGAAGCACTCAGTGAGACTGTCAAAAGAATGTGTTCGATCATGATAAGCCTCCAAAAGAGGGCATTGCTTGTCCCGTGGAGATGGATAGTTTTTTCGAGAAAAATCGCGGATATCTCGATTAATTCTTTGAGCCCTTTAAATGAGATAGGACTCTGTGTGCACGTACCTACTATACAAAGAGAACCCTTACACACTGATCTTCGCCTTGGCCCCGAACTGCAGACTGGCGAGCAATGGATCGGCATGCGGGCAAGGGAAACGTGACGGCTGAAGCATGCAAAGCTTACTTGATACAAATTGTTGTGAACGCCCGTCCTCGTAAAAAGGGTCTACATTCTTGGATGCGCGCGCATAAGTGAGGTCTTTGGCATGGGGCCGTTATCGCGAAGGACGTTTGCACAGGGAACGGTTCTGGGCCTGTTACACTGGCTTGGCTTTACCAACCCTGGCAATGCGGCCACTCAATCTTCAGCTGGCGTAACGCTTATCGCCGGCGGCAGACCTGCGGCAACGCTCGTTATTTCGGATCAGCCGAGTGGCTCTGTTCACTACGCCGCCACGGAACTCGGCTGGCACATAGAAAAAGCGACCGGCATCCAACCTACCATCACAACTGAAAACCATGTCTCGCCGGCTGGCTTGCGTAACGCCGCCCATATTTTTCTGGGCGACACCCGGTTCGCCCGGGCAGCCGGAATCACATTCGGCGCATTGGCGCGTGAAACCTGTATCATCCGAACCGTCGGCAACCATCTGTGCATCGCCGGCCTCGATCATCCCGGCAGTGCACTCGACCAAAACACGTCCGCGGGCACCCTCTTCGGCGTGTACGAGCTCCTTGATCGCTATTTCGGTGTCCGATGGCTATGGCCAGGTGAACTGGGAACGTTTGTCCCAAAGGCACAGTCCTTGGTGATCCCCGCGCTTGATTACGTCGTTACGCCCCGGTTCATGCAGCGTCGCGTGCGCGCTGGGGCTGGCTTCACGAGCGAAGAACATCCCGAAATGGGTTTCACCGCAGCAGCGGCGAAAGAATATATGAAAGCCCAGGCCACGTTCCTGCGTCGCCACCGAATGGGCCGCAGAGTACCCACGAACTACGGTCACGCTTTCGTCGACTGGTGGCAGCGGTATGGCACCGAGCATCCCGAATGGTTTCAATTGGTCAGAGGCAAACGGGGCCCGGTGAGGCTGGGCGCTCGCTTCTCGATGTGCATTTCCAATCCGGGCTTGCGAGAAGAGATCGTCTCGCAATGGCGTGAGCATCGGAGCGCCTCTGCGGGACAGCCAACTTTCGTCAATGCGGTCGAGAACGACATCCCGGGGCAGTGCGAGTGCGAAATATGCAAAGCGCTGGATGGCCCAGAGCCGCCTGACTATCGAAAGTTCATTCCGTCGAAGTCGAAGATCGCCAGCAAGCCTTTCGTATCGGACCGCTATGCGCGTTCATGGCAAGCCATTCAGCGGATAGCCGCGAAAGACGACCCTAACGCGGTCGTGGTGGGATACGCCTATATGAATTACTTCGCGGCACCGACATCGGGAATCAAGTTGAACCCGAATATCCTGATCGGGTTTTGCCCATCGGCCTGGTACTATCCACGCAGCGGCGAAGAGCAGGACTGGATAAAAGACCAGTGGCGCGGATGGGCGGCAACGACTGCCCAGGTGTTCATGCGCACCAACTATTTCCTGGATGGCTACTGCATGCCGCACATATTCGCCGGCCAGTTCGCCGACGAGTTTCAGAACGCGGCGCGAAACGGGATGGTCGGAACCGATTTTGACTCGCTGACAGGCCATTGGGCGACGCAAGGTCCAAATCTCTATTTGTTGATGCGCCTGCAGACACATCCTGAGACTGCCGTGGAGTCATTGTTGTCGGAATATTATTCAGCCTTCGGACCTGCGGCCGACGACGTCAAAAGCTATTTTGATTATTGGCAGGCGTATACTTCGAACGCTCGCGCCCAGCTGCGGGAGGGGTTCGAGGCTCTTGGAGCATCTCGTTGGCGAAGCTGGGCGAAGGCGGCGCACGCTGTCTATCCAGAGGAGAGTTTCGCGCCGGCGGAAGCCTTGCTTGACAGGGCGGCAGCCTCCGCAATCCAAGATCCGGAAGCCTCGATGCGGGTGAAGTTTCTTGAGCTGGGATTGCAGCATGCGAAGCTGTGCTCGCGAGCGGCCAGCAAGCTCACGCTCGGCGATCCGCAATCCGCCTATGAGCGCGGAAAGCCGGAACTGGAAGCGTTGCTGCAATTTCGGCGATCATATGAGCATATGTGGATATCCAACATGAATCACTGCGCGTGGGTGGAGAGCCAGAGTTGGATCCTGCCGGGCTTTGCGATTCAATCTCCGGACCTTGATCCGGAATGATCCATCTATTTTGAAAGAAGATTTGCGGGAAGCTAGCTGGCCAAGCCGCGCGATATCGCGCCCTGGCCAGCTAGGGAGAGGTGGTCGGCGTTGTGCCAGGCACTGCCGACTGTGCTCGGTGCAGTTGCGGGAGCGCTTCTGTCCATGAACGGGGGGACTGCGTCAAGACAGGCGACAGACACGACAATCACCTCGCAATTTTTCCTCAATCGCCGGAGAGGACACGTCGTGCTGCGCGGAAGTCGGTGCCTGGCTCTGGTTTCCCGATGTGAGGCCGAGACTTGCCGGACTGCATTTTTCCTGTCGGCTTTGAGCTGTGTTACGTTGCCCTTGAACCGGTGGATCGGACCGAGGGGACTAGGGTCCGAAACCCGATTTTCATCCTGTTTGGCTGACACCTCCCATTGTTTTGGGAGCTGTGAACCACCTGGGCATTTCGCGATTCGAAGGCGAACCTTCAACCGCGCCCTAGAGTATTGTTAGGCCCAGGTACTTCCCACCTCCCTTTATAGAACGCGGGAAGTCTGTAACCTATGACTGCAAATTGTAAGCTGACAGTTTGGGGCTACTCCGTTCGGATACCGTGTGTTGCCGACGGCAAGGGCCGCGGCACCGATGGCAGCGGCAATGGCCATGCTCAACCGGCGCGTTCATCGGATCCCCGGTACCCAAGGTCAACGTCACAAGAGTCCGCAAAGTGTAGCCAGGAACATGGAACAACCGCTCTCAGCAGCAGTTGTCCGGTTCAGGAGGCAATATGAGCGCGACGATCGAGTTCTTTCGAACCTGGCTGCAGGAGAATGTCGGAAACCTGGCGACCGACACGCAAGTCAGCGTCGCGGTGTTGGCCCAGCAATTCGAGCAGGATGCGGACGCCGCAGGATACGGGCGCGAGGTTCGCGAAGAAGATATCGGCAACATAGAGGACGCCATCCAGCAGGCCCTCGACAAGGCGAACGCAGCCAACGGCCGGCAACCAGTTCCGGAGGAAGATGGCTCGCTTACGCCGATTATCGAAGGTCTTGAGGCTGCGGAGCCTGAACACTCAGCGTCTGCCGCCGGTGACGGCCGTAAGGAAGGAAGCTGACGAGCGCGTACAGCCGAATACCGGATCGTTAGTCCGGCGTATCGGGCTGGGTCGATCAGCGAGGGAAGTCGCGCGCAGGATGATCTTCTTCACGAGCGATACTCATTTCAACGATCCACGCATCCTGCGAATTGATCGGCGGCCGTTCGGCTCGCTGGCAACGCATGACGCGGCGCTGATGAGCCTCTGGAACGAGACCGTCGGCTCGGACGACGAGATCTGGCATCTGGGTGATTTTGCCCGCCCGAAGGCCGGCATCGAAAACATCCTGTCGCAGCTCAATGGGCGCAAGCACCTGATCATCGGCAACAATGACGGAAGCGATGCAACGCTCGCATCTGGCTGGGCCAGCATCCAGCACTATGCGGAACTGGTGGTGGACGGTACCCTCCTCGTCCTGTGCCATTATCCGTTTCGGACCTGGAATCAGATGGGCAAGGGATCGGTGAATTTGCACGGCCATTCGCATGGCAAGCTGAAGCCGCTTACTCGCCAGCGTGATGTCGGCGTTGACGTGTGGAATTTCCGGCCGGTTTCCCTGCCGATCCTGCTCAGCAAGCACAACCGTCGATCAGGCTGAGCGTGGCCCGTCGCCACTGACCGCAGTCGTCCTTTATACAGTTCTGGATGTGCTTCGCTCAGCATCAAAGCCGGACAAGAATGAAGATCGATCACGATTTTCCGTTACAGGAACAACAAGGACGGCGCTCCGTTGGGAAAGTGATCGCAACAAGCGATTTAACCAATGGAGGCACTTATGATGAAAACGATCTTGGTCGCATCCGCCCTGTCCTTAGCGCTCGCCACATCCGCCCTGGCCCAAACGAGCGGCTCGGGCAATGCCGGCGGTACCGCAGGCGGCGGCATGAACAACAGCGGCACGAGCGTCAACGGCTCCGGCAGCACCACGGGGACCGTCACAACTGATCCGAATGCGACGAACTCGACCACGACAACACCAAACGGCATGAATGACCGTTGCAAGGACACTGCGGGCAATGACGTCGACACCAATACCGCCAGCGGCACTGCCACCTCGCCGTCCCAAAATTGCAACAAATAGTTCCGCCAGCAGAATTCAGCTCAGGCCCGGCGATGACCGGGCCTGAGACATCATGTCGAATCGCAAGGCTGGGGCTATCGAAAGACGGAGTGCATGACCGCTATAGCGTCTTGGAGCACAAAGTCTTGAGCCTCTCAGTCGCACGCGATCGGCAGCGGTTTCGTCTTGCCGGTCAATCTGGCTCCCAGCGTCAGGCTGTTCGGGAAACCGCTGACGAACGTGTTCATCGCGGCAGCGGACATGGGATGGGAGGCAAGGCGCGCCAACAAGGCAGCCACGCGAATGCGGGTTGCAAATTGGCTGTTCCAGCCCTTCGAATAGCGGCGTCCAACAGCAATCCTTGCCGCTCGGTCCCAACGGGCGAACCTAGCCAGTTCATTGGCCAACAACCAGCCTGACTGCAAGGCCATCGAGATGCCTTCAGCGATGATGGGATGGGACTCACCGGCGAGGTTGCCCACCCGAAATATGTCGTTGGCAAAACATGGGCGTATGCCAGGCCGTATGGGACCTGCGGCGAGCCATTCGCCATCGAGCGTGGCATTCACGATCGTGGAGGCGACACGGGGACACGAAGCAAGGATATGCGCATGAACAGCTTGGGCTGCCGACGAGGCGTTGCCTTTTTTGCGTAGCCTGATCAAGGCGTCGCGGCGTATGCAGCACGACAGCGACATCCTGTTCCGGTCGGCCCAGACCATGCCGCCATAGCCGCCCGGAAATGCCAGCAGGGGCATGAGGTCGCGGTCGAGCTCAGCGCCGGTGAAATGAGCCTTGAATCCGAAAAGATCGTGCGGCGCGTTGGTTTTCGGCAGGTTCGTCGGAAGCCTTCCTTGTTCCCACGAGCCATGCGCGGCAATAACGACCGGCGCAACGAGAACTCCCTGATCGTGCTTGCTTTCGATCCGAACCATAGCGTTGTCACCATCGGTGGTGATCTCCGCCGCCCGCCAAGGCTGGAACACGTCGGCTCCGGCATCGCGAGCCGCATCCAAAAGCATGCCATCCAGAACGTCGCGCCCGAGCGCGCGTCCAAATGCATCTCCCGCGGCCCGCGGCATGCCCGCATCCGTGCCGGGACCCGATGCAAAAAGTGCAACCCGCTTGACCTCCGGACCGGCTTTGGCGCGAACCGCGGCGCCTCCGCCCAATCTATCCAATAGATCCAGATTGACCGCGGACATGAATTCCCCGCAAACTTTGCGGCGCGGGAATTCACTTCGCTCGACGATAGCAACGGCGCGCCCCTGGCCGCTCAAAGCCAGGGCCACCGAAGAACCACTTGGCCCGGCGCCTATGACGATGGCGTCGTACATCATGGCAAACCTTCCGAAGCGCGGTCGACGGCAAGGAAGGCATGGGTAAACGGTCCAATTCTGCGTTCTGCACACTGGCGCCTGAAATCCGGGGGCCATAGGCTGGAAAGCTCATGACCCGCAAAACCGGCGCGGACGCTTGCCGGCGCATCGTGCAAAGTCACCTCGTTCGCGCCAATGATATGCAGAAGCGAGCAGGCTCTTAAGGCAATGGCGTTTCGGCTCGGCTCGGTGGCGAGAAACACTGGCGCCAGAGGGCGAAGCGCCAAAAACAGGCGTTTCAGGGCTGCGTCCGGAAAATGGTGCAGAAACAAGTTGGCCGATACCACATCGAAGGCGCCGGCTCGGGGGCTTTGGATCCATTCGAAGACATCATCGATGATGGTTTCGACCCGCCAACCAAGTGCGTAGAAATCAGCGAACCGCCTGTCTGAAATGAGGTTGAACTGGTCAAGCATGACCAGGTCGACATCTGTCCAGCGCCGGGCGAGGCGCTTTGCGACGGAAAGCATGAATGCTCCATCGCCGGAACCAATTTCCAAAAATCTGGTCGGGCTTTTGCGCACGCTTGCCTTCAACAGGCTGGCCATGATCGCGCTCTGAAACATCAGTGCGTTTATCCAGGCGAGATCACGCCGCGAACCGACGGCCCTTGGATCGTCGGGAGGCAAATTGTCGAGCAGTTCCCGCTCGATCCGACGATGGTCGAGATCATTGGCCATTCAGGTATCGCCGGCTGTGTGGAACATCATCGTCTCGGTCGTCAGGCCAGGTCCGAATGCCATGGCACAACCCACACGGTCTTCCTTTGTGGCCTCGCGCAGCATTCGCTCGAGTACGAACATGACGGTAGCAGAGGACATGTTTCCGTTTTCACGAAGGACCTCGCGGGAGGTCGACAACGCGTCGGAACGGAGATTCAGCGCGCGCTCCACTGCGTCGAGAACGGAGCGGCCGCCCGGGTGGACGGCCCAAAGGTCGACGTCTGAAACGCTCCTGTTTCCCAGAATGCTGCCTATGTCTGTGCCGAGTGCATGGTGGATTGCGGCGGGAACCTCTCCCGACAACACCATGTCGAAACCGTCGTCATGTATGTTCCAGGTCATGAGGTCGCGGCTGCCGCCATCGACGAGCGCGTGAAAACTATCCAGTCCTATGCCAAAAGGACTGGCGCTTACCGACGCAGCCGAGCAGCCATCGCCCCACAGGCAGAACGAGAGCAGCTTTTCAAGGTCGGAGGTCTCCTTGAGGTGAAGCGTACAGAGTTCGATGCTGACCACCAGAACCCGGGCCTCGGGTTCCGACCGGATGATGTGTCGTGCCTGCTTGAGTGCGTTGATCGCTGCATAGCAACCCATGAAGCCGAGGATTGTGCGCTCGATGGAGGTCGGCAGGTTGCACCGGGCAATTATTTCCAGATCCAGGCCGGGGGCGGAAAACCCCGTGCAGGTGGTGACGATCAAATGTGTGATACGGCTCCTGTCCTGACCATGAAGGAGCTTCTCCACGGCCTGTTCAGCCAGAGCGGGCGCTGTGGCCGCGAACATCTCCATGCGCTTTGCCGTGCCTGGAAACGCGCCGCGTTTGAAAACACCCTCCAAATCGACACTTGGGCCTTCAGGATCATCGGCGGGCGCAAAGCACGAATAACGATGCTCTATTCCGCATCTGTCCGCCATGCGATCAAAGATCGCCCGGCGACGGGGATTTGCCGTCAACTGGGAACCGGCAAATTGAAGAAAGAAGCGGTGAACGCCATTCTCCGGAACGGCTGCCGCAATCCGGTTGATGAAAGCTTGAGCGGGCATCTTTTCCTCGGCCTACAGCTTTAGGCTGGTGTACCGCGGGCGGTGACTACGAACCCGACCGGGTCGGGACCAGCCCCTGAGAGGTGGTAAACACCCTCATAAACGTTCGGGACAGATGAAAGCTTCCCTCGTCCTCGACGATTTCCAAGGTGCCGGCCAATGGCGGCACCAAGCGCAATTGGAGGCATCCTCGGCGGCGCAGGCGGGCGAGCGTCGAATGTGGCACCGTACGCAACGGATGCCGCATTCGCATCAGGATGGATGGCACCGCGGCCGCCATATAGCCAGACGAGTCATCCATTCCTTGACCGGCCAAGGCCTTGGCCAGTCGACCGCGATCTCGGTCGGACCGGCGGGTTCCCCGGACCACCAGGGATCGTCAAGGCGGCTTAGCTATCATGGCAGCGGGGACAAACCGCTGTCGAATGGCCGTGCGCGGAGATACCCTATTTGGCGTTTTTGGCCCCGCCGATCTCCTTGTCCCACTTCTCGAACATGGCAACCAGCGGTTTGGCGTCGAGCGGCGGTTCGATCGGGTTGTCGGCGATCATCGCGGCATATTCGGGCCGGCCGAAACGCTTGATCGTGTCCTGGCTGTCCTGCGGCGCCATCTCTATCGGCACGTCCCTGATCGACGGGCCGGGGTACATGTAGCCGTGATCGTACATGAATGCCTGCTGCTCGGGCTCAAGGATGAAGGCGATCAGTTGCAGGAGAACGCCGAGCTTTTCGTCGGAAACGCCCTTTGGGATAGCCACATAGTTGGCGTCGCTGACCCAGTGGAAGCCCTTCAGGGTCGCAATCTTGTAGTCTTCGGGAACGATGCCGAGATAGCGCGGATTGATGTCCCATCCGGTGGTCGTGGCGATGATGTCGCGCGTGCCGTCACCCAGTTCCTTCATGGTGACGGTCGTGCCGGAGGGATAATAGTCGATGCAGTCGTTCAGTTCCTTGAGATAGGCCCAGGTCTTCTCCCAGCCGTCGATAGGATCCAGCGGATCCTTGTCGCCGAGCAGGTAGGGAAGGCCCATGACGAAGGTTCGGCCGGGGCCGGAATTCGCCGGGCGCGCATACATGAACTTTCCCGGATGCGCCTTGCACCAGGCAAGCAACTCTTCAGCGGTCCCAGGAAGGTCCTTGACCCGATCCGGCGCATATTCCAGGAGCGGGCCTGACGGATACCAGCTATCGACGAAGGCTTGGCCCTTCGCCATCTGCTGCATGGCATAGGCGCCCGGTAGGTAGCGCTCGTCGAGCTTGGGGAACATATCGGCGTAGTCGGGCAGGATCTGGGTCCACAATCCCTGGTCGATGCCCGCGGCAAGAGCGTCGTTACCGGTGAGCACGAAATCGATGTCCAACCGGCCTGCCGCCTGCTGGGCCTTGAGCTTGGCGGCAAGTTCGGGCGCGGGCGCCTGCGTGTAAACGAACTTCGAAATCAGTTCCGGATGGGTCTCGGCGAACTTTTCAAGCGCCCGCTGGCTGAGTTGCAGGTCGCCGGCAACGTCGACCACATTGATGACCAGCGGTTCCTTCGGCTTCGGGAACTCCTTGGCAAGCACGAAAACCGGCCTTGCCGCCGCGGCAACGCCAGCACCCAGGATCGTTAGAAGGGCATTGCGTCGGGTTGTCATTGGTGTCTCCTCCCTTTCTAGGTTGCGTGGACGGTTATTCGCCCACGGTGTCCGGCACTTCGCGAAGCAGAGCAGCCGATTGCGGATCGAGAAACAGGTGGCAGTCGGCATGCCTGCGCAAGATACCGGCCGGCACCATCGGCGAGATCGGCGCTTCGACCGTATCGCGCACCGCCTCGGCCTTGCGGCGGTCCGGCACCGCCAGCACGATCAGACCGCTTTTCATGA
This sequence comes from Mesorhizobium sp. B2-5-11, assembly GCF_006440835.1. Lineage (NCBI taxonomy): Bacteria > Pseudomonadati > Pseudomonadota > Alphaproteobacteria > Hyphomicrobiales > Phyllobacteriaceae > Mesorhizobium > Mesorhizobium sp. B2-5-11. The sequence continues at coordinate 94,919 of NZ_VFUK01000012.1, read as the reverse complement.
TCTGGTTGACGGTCATGGAGATCGCCCTGTGCGGAACGTCTTCCAGCGTCGGAAACCAGCCTTCGCCGAACTGCTGGCGGCGGCAGCGGTCGTCCAGCGTTACCAGGTGGAACGGTGCGGTCGTCTCGAAGTCCGCGGGCGGATCGTTGAAGGCGAGGTGGCCGTTCTCGCCAATGCCCGCGAATGTCACATCGATGGGGTGACGCTCAATCAACGCATTGATGCGCGCCACCTCGGCACCTGGATCCGGCACGTCCCCGTCGATGAAATGAAAGGCCCCGAGCGACGGCAGCAACGCGGTGAAGCGCTCCTTGAGATAGCGCCGAAAACTGGCCGGATGCGTATCCGGCATGGCGACATATTCATCGAGGTGAAAGCCGGTGACGCGCGACCAGTCGATGTCATCCCGCTTCACCAGCGCGGCAAGTACCTCGAACTGGCTGGCTCCGGTGGCGACGACGATATTGGCCGCCCCGCGCGCCTCGATCGCGGCGCGGATCGACTGCGCCCCCAGTTCAGCGGCAGCGGCGCCCAGCAGCTTTTTGTCCGGTTTCACGTAAATTCGCATGATCACTCCGTGGTTGTAAGTCGATCGAGCCCCGCCGTTTCTCGCTGCGAGCACGGGGCCTGGGTTGTCGCCCTGATGACGAATTCGGTGACGAGATTGATGCGCTTGTGCGCGAGCGGCTTGCCTTGCAGCATAGCGACGAGAAGCTCGACCGCCTGCCTGCCGGCCTCCGCGCAATGGGTTGCGATGGACGTCAGGGGCGGGAAAAGGGTCGGCGCCAGTATGCCGTCGCAGCCGATCACGCTGTAGTCGCCCGGCACCGACAGGCCGCGCGCGGCAAGCCCGGCCATGATGCCTTGCGCCATGACATCGTCGAATGCGAGTACGGCGGTCGCGCCCGTCAGGACGAGTTCATCGACGCAGGCCTGGCCGGCCTCGAAGCTTGGCCGCGAGGTCGGAACCCGTACGATCTCAACCCCAAGCTCGGCGGCCCTCCTGGTCACGGTGCCGTAGCGCTGGCTGTTCGACCAGGAGAATGCCGGCCCGGCAACATAGGCGATCGATCTATGGCCCAGCGAAACCAGATGCTCCAGCGCCTGCCCATAGCTTGGCCCGCTATCGACCAGAAGCCGTACCATGCCGGGAATGTCGCGGTTGACGAGGACGCAAGGCCGCCTCCGCGCATGTTCAAGGATCTGTTTCGTGTGCAGGCGCGAAGAGGCGATGATGAAACCTTCTACCTGCGCTGACAGCTTGGTCAGGAGAATGTCTTCCACTTCCGGCGTCTCGTCAGAATCGCCGATAAACGTCGCATAGCCACATTCGCGGGCCGTCGCCTGCCCCCCACGCATCATCGCCGCGAAGAACGGGTTGGTGATATCGGGCACGATTAGCGCGATGTTGCCCATCCGGCCGGTGCTTAGTGCGCGCGCGGCATGATTGGGGACATAGCCGAGCCGCGCGGCGACCGAGTGAACCCGCGCGACCGTCTCGCGACTGAGAAGTTCCGGCCGGCTGAAAGCACGCGAAACGGTAGCCGAAGAGACGTTGGCGGCGTCCGCCACCTCGCTCAGCGTCGGTGTTGAAGATGAATTGTTCCGCCTTCGGTCAGGCATGCGCGTCCCCATGCAAGCGCTTGCATGAAAGCGCTTGCACGAAGTCGTGTCAAGGGTTGATTGGCCTAGAACAGGTCGGATAGTCGGGCTGTCCCCCGAGGCACTCCTCCACAGGCGGAAACCGACCTAATGCCGATCGACGTCAGACATAGGTCAGGATCGGCGCAGGCGGACCGAAGCCGCGCCGATCACGGTAGGCATTGCCGCGCCGTCAACCCTTCGACTGGAGCGCGTGGATCACGCCGCGCAGTTCCGCCAGACCGCGCAGGCGACCTATCGCCGGATAGCCCGGATTCACCGTTTTTGTGAGATCATCCAGCATGCGGTGGCCGTGGTCGGAGCGGAAGACGATGGTGTCGTGCGGTTCCCGTTTGCCGTCTTCGGCCAACAATTCGCGCAGTACCGCAACCATGTCCACGTCGCCGTCCAGATGCGCCGCTTCATGGAAGGTGCGGCCATCGCCTTCGCGCTTGGTCGCCCGCAAATGTGCGAAGGGGATGCGCGACGCGAAGTGCTTCGCCATCGCCGGAAGATCGTTGTCGGCGCGCACGCCAAGGCTTCCGGTGCAAAAGCACATGCCGACGGCCGGCGACGGAACTGCCTCGAAGAGCGCGTTGTAGTCGGCGGCGGTCGAGGCCACCCGCGGCAGACCAAAGAGCGAGCGGGGCGGATCGTCCGGATGCAGCGCAAGCCGGACGCCGCTGCTCTCTGCGGCGGGCGCGATCGCCGCCAGGAATTCGGTGAGATGGTGGCGCAGCCGGGCGGCATCGATGCCCGCATAACGCTCCAGCCGGTCGCGAAATTGCGGGACCGTCAACGGCTCCGTGGTCGAGCCCGGCAGCGCACTGGCGATGTTGGCGACGAGGGTCGCGGCCTCCTCTTCGCTCATCGCCTCGAAAACAGCTTTCGCCCGCTCGCGGTCCTCGTTCGAATAATCGGCTTCGGCTCCCCTGCGCTGCAGGATGTGCAGGTCGAAGGCTGCGAACCGGTCCTGGTCGAAACGCATCGCGGTCGCGCCGCTTGGCAGTTCGTAATCGAGATCGGTGCGGGTCCAGTCCACCAGGGGCATGAAATTGAAACAGATGATATGGATGCCGTTGGCCGCAACCGCTTCCATGCTGGCGATCCAGGCCTCGATCTCGGCTTTCGCCTCGCCGCCGTGGCGCTTGACAGCGTCAGGGACCGGTATGCTTTCAACGACCGACCAGACAAGCGGCGAGCGGTCGGACGGCGTATCCTCGATCATCGCCTTGCGCGTCGCCACCTCCGCCTTCGTCCAGGCACGCCCGATCGGGACTTCGTGCAACGCCGATACGATATCGGTGGCGCCGGCCTGACGCACGGCATCGAGCGGAACCCCCGCATCCGGCCCAAACCATCTCCATGCCTCGCGCATTCGTCATTTCTCCAACTATTTCAGGGCTGGTCGGCTCAAATAAACCAGTCGGGGTAGGCGTCGCGCAGTTGCTCGACATCGGGAATGACAGCGCCCAGATGGATTCGCATGGCCTCGCAGGCAGCCTTAACGTCATGCGCCGCTATAGCGTTGCGGATGACCGTATGCTCGCCAATCACATGGTCCATGCGGCCGAGCGCGGGCAGCGTCATGCGTCGCGCCCGGTCGATCTGCACCTTGACCGGCTTCAGATAGTTCCAGATGCCGGAATAGCTGGCTATTCCGGCAATCGCCTCGTGAAAGGCCTCGTCGGCCTCGTGAAAGCCGTTCATGTCCTGTCGTTCGGCAAGGAACCGCTGCCGCGCCAATATGTCGTCGAGCTTTCCCACATCGTTGCCGTTTGCGCATTGCGCGGCCTTTTCGACCGTGGCGCCTTCCAGCGCCTTACGGATGACGACGGCTTCGGGAATGAGCGAGATCGGTATCGGCGCGACGAAGGTTCCCGACTGAGGATAGATATTGACCAGCCCGTCTTCGACCAGGCGAATCAACGCCTCGCGCACCGGCGTGCGGCTGACACCGAAACGCTCGGTCAGCACCTTTTCATTCAAGGCGTTGCCGGGCTTAAGCTGCATGGATACGATCGCCTCGTGCAGTTCGCGGTATACTGCGGACGCAGCCGTCGTACGCACGATGCCCGGCCGACGCATCTTCGTTCGAACGGGGGCGGCGTCGCGGTCGGAGCCCGCAATGCCCGCATGCGCCTTTGCTAATGTCATTTCTCAATCCCCGATCTTCAATCAGTTGACATATTAATATATTATTCCTTACTGTTCGCCAATATCGGAACGCCGCTTCATCCCAAATTATGATCGCGCGCATTCAATCGCCCCTCCCTTCCGAACGCCGCTTTCGCGGCTCGACCGCAAGGATTTTGCAATGCCGCTTCATCCCGACAGGCTTTTTTCGCCTGACCCTACCGTCCGTTCCATCGCCAGGCGCCTCTATGAAGGCGTGCGTGCCTTGCCGATCATCTCCCCGCACGGCCATACCGAGCCGGATTGGTATGCGTATGACCTGCCGTTCCCGGATCCGGCCACGCTGTTCGTCAACCCCGACCACTACATTTTGCGCATGTTCTATTCCCAGGGAATGCGCATGGAAGATTTCGGCGTCCCGCGGCTGGATGGGGGGCCGATCGAAACCGATCCTCGCAAGATCTGGCGCCGCTTCGCCGAGAACTACGCCCTTTTCCGCGGCACGCCGACGCGGCTGTGGTTCGAGCATTCGCTGGCAACGGTCTTCGGAATCGAAGAGCGGCTCGGCGCGAAGAATGCCGACCTTCTTTATGACCGCATCGCCGAACAGCTCGAGCGGCCGGAGATGCGCCCGCGCGCGCTCTACAAGCGTTTCAACATCGAAGCCATCTCAACGACGGACACCGCCACCGATGCGCTTGCCGCGCATGATGCGATCAAGGCTTCCGGATGGGACGGCCGGGTTGTGCCAGCCTACCGGCCAGACGCCGTCGTCGACCCTTCGCGCAAGGGTTTCCATGCCGAGGTGGAGCGGTTCCTGGCGTTGGCCGGAACGCCGGCCAGCTATCCCGGCTATCTTGAGGCGCACCGAATCCGCCGTGCATATTTCAAGCAGCGCGGCGCGACGTCCACCGACCACGGCCATCCGAATGCCCGCACCGCCGACCTGTCGAAGGCGGAAGCAACGGCTCTGTTCAACCGGGTGCTGAAGGCCGATGTTTCGCCCGAGGATGCCGACCTGTTCCGCGCGCAAATGCTGACCGAAATGGCGCGCATGAGCGTCGAGGACGGCCTGGTCATGCAAATCCATCCCGGCTCTTTCCGCAACCACAACCCGCAGATTTTCGCCGAGTTCGGCTTCGACAAGGGCGCAGACATTCCCACCGGCACCGAGTATGTCCACGACCTCAAGCCGCTCCTCGACGCGTTCGGCAACGACACGCGCCTGACATTGATCCTGTTCACACTGGACGAGACGGCCTATGGGCGCGAGCTTGCGCCGCTTGCCGGGCATTATCCGGCGCTGCGCCTCGGCCCGCCCTGGTGGTTTTTCGACAGCCCCGAAGGCATGTACCGGTTTCGCAAGCTTACCACGGAGACAGCCGGCTTCTATAACACTGTGGGCTTCAACGACGACACCCGTGCCTTCTGTTCGATCCCCGCGCGGCACGACATGGCGCGCCGCGTCGACTGCAATTTTCTCGCGGAATTGGTGGCTGACCACCGGCTCGACGAGGACGAGGCGCAGGAAGTGGCGCACGATCTCGCCTACCGCCTGGCCAAGAAAGCCTATAGGCTCTGACCATGGCGCAGCGGCTTTTCAATCGGACCTGGGTGACCTGCCGGCCGGGATCGGGCGCGCGGACCGCAAAGATCGGCTTGGCTGCCCAACTGGCCGCCGTCTTCCTGCGGCTGAAGCAGGTCCTCGGCACCGATCTCCCGGCCGAGCCCATTTCGCAAGCCTGGGAACCGTATTGACCGATCTTTTGAACGACGGCGCCGCAGCCGCCGTGGCATGATTGGCGCAGCGGTTCATGCACGGAGCAGAAAGCGGTTGTTTTTGATGACTGGTAGATTAATATATCAAAATTGAAATCCTGCCGGACAAGACAGGACCAGCGGAGGAGATGAAGATGATCAAGATCACTCGGCGACAGGCAGTCGGCGGATTAGCCGGCATGGCGGCGCTTCCGGTTGCGCGCGCGTTTGCCCAGACCGCCAAGCTGCCGACCGCGCCCGTCACCATCAATATCGTCGATGTCGCCGGCAATCTGGCGCTAACCCAGAAGGCGATCGAGAATTACAAGACGGCCAAGCCGGAACTGATCTCGAACATCGTCTTCACCAAGGCGCCCGCCCCCGAGCTTCCCGGCAAGATCAAGGCGCAGCAGGCGGCGAACCGCGTCGATATCGACCTCGTGCTTACCGGAACGGATGCGCTGTCGGCAGGCCTCGAGATGGACCTGTGGGTCAAGCTGCTTCCTGACGATTCGGGCGCCTTGCCGAAGCTGGCCGATATCTATCAGGAGCCGGCAGCGCGCATGCAGACGCTGGCCAAGGACCACGGCGTCGTCGTCACCTACTACCCGTCCGGGCCGCTGCTCGAATACATGCCCGACAAGGTCAAGACGGCGCCGACCACGGCGGAGGAGCTTCTGGCCTGGGCCAAGGAAAATCCGAACCGGTTCCTCTATGCGCGCCCGGCCAATTCCGGCCCCGGCCGCACCTTCCTGATGGGTCTTCCCTATCTGCTCGGCGACAGCGATCCGAAGGATCCGGTCAAGGGCTGGGACAAGACCTGGGCCTATCTTAAGGAACTGCACAAATACATCGAATATTATCCGACCGGCACCGGTGCGCTGATGAAGGAACTCGGCGAAGGCACGCGCGACATGACGGTGTCGACGACTGGCTGGGACATCAACCCGCGCGTTCTCGGCGTCGTGCCGAAGGAAGCCAAGGTTGGGGCGCTGAAAGGCTTCCATTGGGTCGCCGACGCCCATTACATGTGCGTGCCGAAAGGGGTCAGCGACGAAAAACTGGCCGTGCTCAAGGACCTGATGGCATTCCTGCTGACGCCTAAGCAGCAGGCCTATACCTATGACGAGGGCTATTTCTATCCGGGCCCGGCGGTTAAGGATGTCACCCTCGACATGGCGCCGCAGGAAAGCCAGGATGCGATCGCCGAATTCGGCCGCACCGAATATGCCGACCTGATCGCCAACAACCCGATCGAACTGCCGCTGGAGCCAGCTTCGATGGTCACGGCATTCCGAATCTGGGACGAACAGGTCGCCGCCACCGCGAAATGACAAACCTTTGATTGTCAGCGCATAATAGGAACCGGGCATGCCGCCCGGTTCGCCTACAACAATGGGGCTACGAACGGATGCTGCTCGCCTCGTCGAAATTCGACGAACTCCGCCTCGATCATATGAGTCGAAAATTCGGCAGTATGAGCGCGCTGAGTGACGTTTCGCTGACCGTGCGCAAGGGGGAATTCATCGCCCTGCTCGGACCTTCGGGCTGCGGCAAGTCGACCGCACTGAACTGCATCGCCGGACTGCTTTCCACCACGGGCGGCAGCATCTATCTCGACGACAAGCGCATCGACCAGCTTAAGCCGGAAGACCGCGGCTTCGGCATGGTCTTCCAGAACTATGCGCTGTTCCCGCATATGACCGTCAAAGCCAACATCGGCTTCGGCCTGAAGATGCGCGGCACGCCCAAGGCCGAGATCACGCAACGCGTCGACGAGGCGCTGGGGCTGGTGCGGCTGGAAACGCAGGGCCACAAGCTGCCGGGTCAACTGTCAGGCGGTCAGCAGCAGCGGGTGGCCATCGCCCGCGCCATCGTCATCGAGCCGCCGCTGGTGCTGATGGACGAGCCGCTCTCCAACCTCGACGCGAAATTGCGCATCGAGATGCGTGCGGAAATCCGGCGCATCCACAACCAGCTCGGGGCCACCACCCTTTATGTGACGCATGACCAGGACGAGGCCTTGTCGCTTGCCGACCGCATAGTCGTGCTGCGCGATGGCCGAATCCGGCAGGTCGGCGCTCCGCGGGACCTCTATGAGAGCCCGGACCATCTCGACGTCGCCGAATTCATGGGTTACCGCAACCGGCTAACCGGCAAGGTCACCCGGCGCGACGGCGACATTGCCATGGTCGAAGTCGGCGGCGTCAGCCTTTCGGGCAGGCTGCGCGACGATCTCGCGGTTGGCGCGCAAGCCGTGATCGCCGCCAGGCCGGACGATGTCACCGTGAGCGACAAGGGCATCGGGACGCTTGATGCGAAGGTCGAAACCATCGAGTATCGCGGCCGGGAATTCGTCGGCACGGCACGCACCGAGGGCGGCCTCGAGCTGATCTTCCATGCCAGCCAGGCCGCGTCGGTCGGGAACACGGTTTCGCTCTCGATCGATTCTGCCCACGCCCTGATCTACGCGGCCTGAGGACGGCGATGTCGACGCTCGATCATACGCCCTCTCCTTCCCTGCGCCAGCGGCTGGCCTTGCACGGGATCGACGGCGTCACCCTTCTGGTGCTTCCGGCCGCCTTGTTTACGCTGGCGATCTTCGTCTATCCCTTTGTCTACGGCCTGCTCCTGTCCTTCCAGCCGAAGGAAGGGGGGCTCCTCGCCAACTACCAGCGTTTCTTCTCCGACCCGTTCCTTTACAACACCATTGCCACAACGCTGTGGCTGGCGGTGCCGGTCACCGTTATCAGCCTGGCGCTGGCGCTGCCCATCGCCTTTCGCGTTCGCCTGATGACGCACCAGCGTATGCTGACCACCATCCTCGTGCTGCCGGTAACGCTCGGCACGGTGCTGGTGGCGGAAGGCCTGCTCAACTATCTGGGACCGCAGGGCTGGTTCAGCCGCACGCTGATGTTGTTCGGCATCATCAGCAGTCCCGTGAAACTCACCAACAATTACTGGGGTGTTTTCGCGTCGCTGATCATCACCGGTTTCCCGTTCACGTTCCTTTTGACGCTCTCCTATGTGACAGGCATCGATCCGGCACTGGAACAGGCAGCGGCGACCCACGGCGCGCGCTCCTGGCAGCGGTTCCGCTATGTGTTCCTGCCGCTGCTGATCCCCGGCCTGGCCATCGCCTTCCTGCTTTCATTCGTCCAGGCCTTTGCCGTCTTTCCGTCGGCGGTTCTGCTCGGTGCGCCGGCCGGGCCGACCCGGGTCATCTCGATTGCGGCCTACCAGGCCGCCTTCGAGCAATATGACTACTCGATGGCCTCGGCAATCGCGATGATCATGGCCGGTGTGCAGTTGGTCATCGTCGTCGCCATCCTGATGCTGCGCAACCTGTTCTATCGGGGCAGCACCGCAGGCGGAAAGGGCTGACATGATCCGCGACACAACCATCGCCGCCAAGCTCTGGATCACCGCCATCTGGGTGGTGGTGGGTTTCTTCGTACTCAACCTCGCGGCGATGATTGCCACGGTCATCCTGTCGTCCTTCGGCACGCGCTGGCTGGGCACATGGATTCCTGCCGGCTTCACCACCCGCTGGTATTTCGCCGCCTGGGCGGAGTTCCAGCTCCACGATATCCTGATCGTAACCTTCCAGATCGCCTTCACCGTGGTCGCGCTTTCAGGCCTGCTCGGCGTGACGGCGGCCTATGCGCTGGCGCGGCGCGATTTTCCCGGCAAGAAGCTGATCATGCTTCTGTTCCTGCTGCCGCTTCTGGTCCCGCCGATCACCTTCGGCATTCCGCTGGCTACCGTGCTCTACCAATCGGGGGTCGGTGGCACCTTCTGGGGCGTGGTGCTGGCCAATCTCGTGCCGACGGTTCCTTTCGTCATCCTGGTGATGATCCCCTTCATCGAGCAGATCGATCCCAAGATCGAGGCGGCCGCGCGTGTCTTCGGCGCCAACACGTTCCAGCTCTTTCTCCATGTTCTGCTGCCGATGCTGATGCCGGGCATCTTGGCGGCGCTGCTGCTGGTGCTGGTGCGTACCATCGGCATGTTCGAACTGACCTTCCTGACAGCCGGGCCGACCAGCCAGACGCTCGTCGTGGCGCTGTACTATTCGGTCTTCGCCTCGGGCGTTCGCGCGGTGCAGTCGATCGACGCGATGGCGGTGGTGTATATGATAACGACGCTGGTCTGGCTGCTGATCGCATTGCGCTTCGTCAATCCGACGCAGATTGTAGCGCGGGCAAAGCAGCAGCCCGCCTCCGCCTGAAACAGGCTTTTCTTTCCGCCGCATGATGGCGGCGGAAAGCCACTCTCTCCAGGAATCCTGGAGCGTTCGAGGTTCGAAGGAAGCGCTCTTATACGAGTTGGTTGCTGGCCGGATCCGCACGGATGAGAGCTGCGATCAAGCGCTGTGTCTGGAGCGCCTCCTCACCCGTCACGACCGGATCGCGGTCTTGCGAAATCGCATCGGCGAAATCGTCAATCAGCGCACGATGCGCGTCATGGGGGAAGTCCATGATGGCTGCGCCGCTGCCTGTCTTCCCCTCCGCCTCGACGCGCTCTTCGCGCCCGTCGAGCCAGCCGACGCTCAGCGCACCGCCGGTCAGCGTGGCCGTGCCGAGCGAGCCGACAAGCTCCATGGTTTCAGGCGAGCCCGGATAGGCCGCCGTCGTGGCGAGCAGCGAGGCCGGCGAGCCGTTGCCGAGCCGCATCAGGGCGGTGACGTAATCCTCAGCCTCCATCCGGTGCAGGCCGGTCGTCCGCACCTGCGAAGCCACCACCTCGATCTCTCCCAGCAGAGAGCGGAAAAGGTCGATGGCGTGGATGGCCTGCGACAACAGCACGCCGCCCCCGTCCCGCGCGAAGCTGCCGCGGCCGCCGGTATCGTAGTAGGCCTGCGGCCGCCACCACGGAACCCGAAGGCTGGCCGCCTCCACCGTGCCGATGGCGCCGGAAGCCAGCAGTTGGCGCAGCCGCAGGCTGGCCGGCCGGAAACGGTGCTGCAGGACGACGCCGAGGCGCAGGCCGGCCCCGCGGGCCAGCGTGACCAGCTTCTCGGCGCGCGCCAGCGTCGTTTCGAGCGGCTTTTCGACGAGCACGTGCTTGCCGGCGGCAAGGGCCAGTTCGGCCACCGCCAGATGCGCGTTGGCCGGCGTCAGCACCAGCACCGCCTGAACCTCGGGATCGGTAATCGCGGCCGCAATATCGGTCGTCACGGGAAAGGAAAACTGGTCGGCAAAGGCTTCTGCCGTCGCCTGGCTGCGGCTGGCCGCCCATTTCACCTCGATCCTGCCCGCAAGATCGACGAGGCTCTTCGCATGCGGCAACGCCGCCGGACCCAAGCCGATCATGGCGATACGTAGCCTGCTCATCGCGCGTTCCTTTCCTGCCCCGTCACGACGACCGCCGCCGCCTGCGCCTCGAGCGCCAGCCGGCAGACCGTGAAGACATGCTCCTGCGTCATCGCCGTTTCGGTACGCTCGCGCACGTCGGCAAGCAGGCGCTCGAAATAGGATATCTTTTCGCCCGACGCATCGAAATGGCGCGTGCCCTTGCCATCGACGAGGAATACGTGGTCCGCGCCAGGTTTGCCGGCTATGTCGACATATTTCCTAAGCTCGATCGTGCCCTTGGTGCCGAGCAGGATCAGCCGTCCATCCCCCCAGGTCGGCAGCCCGTCGGCGGTGAACCAGTCGACGCGGATATAACCGCTCGCTTTGTCTCCCCGCAGGAGGATGTCGCCGAAATCCTGAAATGCCGGAATGTCAGAAGCGCCAAAATGGCCGACCGCACTTGAAACGACATTCGCGTCGGCGCAGCCAGTATAGAACAGGAACTGATCAATTTGGTGCGAGGCGATATCGACCAGGATGCCGCCGTAATTCACGGGATCGAAAAACCACGCCGGGCGTAGCGCACGGTTGAGCCGGTGCGGCCCCAGGCCCGTCACATGGATGACTTCGCCGATGGCGCCCTCCATCGCCAGCTGCGTCGCCAGCGTCGAGGCTCGGGTCAGGAGGCGCTCCGAAAAGCAGATCGAAAAGATGCGTCCCGTCTCACGCACGGTCTGCCGCACGGCGGCAAGCTGCTCGAACGTGGTCAGGCCGGGCTTGTCCGCAAGCACGTCCTTGCCATGCCGCATGGCCTCGACGGCAATGGCGGCCCGATCGGAGGGGACAGCCGCGGTAACGACGAGGTCGATGGCGGGATCCTCGATCAGGCGCCGTCGTTCGACCGGCGCGATCCGTGGAAAACGCTCGGCGATGCCGGCGGCAACCTTGGGATCGGTCGTCGCGGGATCGTAGCCGGCGCACTCGGCGCCGGCATCCAGAAGCCCACCGATCAGGTCATAGACGTGACGATGATCGATGCCGATCACGGCAAATCGCATTGGTCCGCTATTTCATCTTGTTGGCACCGACCTCGCGGTCCCATTTCTCGAAGGCGGCGACCAGTGCTTCCGGCTTTAACGGCGCTTCGACCGGGAACTTCCTGATCAGCTCTTCATATTGTGGGCGGCCGAACTCTGCGATGGCGTCCTGGCTTTCCTGCGGCGCGGCGCTGAGCGGTACGCCCTTGACCGCCGGGCCGGGATAGAAATAGCCCTTGTCGTAGGTGTAGGCCTGCTGCGCGGGTTCGAGCATGAAGGCCATGAGCTTGACCAGAACCGCGACCTTTTCCTCGGCGACGCCCTTGGGAATGCACATGAACTGCGTATCGGGCACCCAATGCGTGCCTTCGAGCGCAAACGTCTCGATCTCCTTCGGCACTATGCCCAACACGCGCGGGTTGATGTCCCAGCCGAAGGTGGAAACGATCATGTCGCGGGTGCCCTCGGCCAGCTCCTTCATCGTCACGGTGGTGCCGGAGGGATAGTAATCGATGCCTTCATCCAGCGCCTTCAGATAGGCCCAGGTCTTCTCCCAGCCATTGATGGGATCGGAAGGATTTTTGTCGCCGAGGATGTAGGGCATGGCCATCAGGAAGGTCCAGCCCGGTCCCGAATTGACCGGCCGCGCATAACAGAATTTGCCGGGATTGGCCTTCACCCACGCCAGCAGTTCGTCGGTGTTCCTGGGAATGGTCTTGACCCTGTCCGGCGCATATTCGAAGAGTGGGCCCGACGGCGAATAGACGACGGCGACACCTTCGTTCTGGCCGAAGTTCTTCTGCATCATCAAGGCGCTGTCGAGATAGACGTCCTCAGCCTTGGGCAGCACAGTGGGATATTTCGTCCACACGTCGATCCACAGGCCCTGGGTGATGCCGTCCGACATGGCACCCGGACCCGTCAGCACCAGGTCGATGTCGACCCGGTTGGCCGCCTGCTGCGCGGCGAGCTTGGCCGGCAGTTCGGGGGACGGCGCGCGCGAGAACGTGATCTTGGAGACGAGCCCCGGATTTTCCTTGCCGAATTTCTCGATTGCCGCCTGGGTAAGCTGCAGATTGCCCGCGACGTCAATGATGTTGAGCGCCACCGGCGAAGTGGGCAGGGCAAGCTCGTCGGCGAATGACCTGCCAAAGGGCAGCGCTGCAAACCCCGCCAATGCGCCGAGCGCCTGGCGGCGTGAAATCGTGAACATCGTCGTCCTCCTCATTTATTTTCTTGAAAGAGCGATATCTCCGCACTTTCATCCCGGCTCTCCCAGATGAATGATATATTAGTCTATTAGTATCGAATGCAACACAAATGACGCCCCGCTGCGCTGAAGGTCCCGTCGCGGACAGGCCGCGTCAGGCCAGTGCCTGGCATGCTGCACTATCCTAGTGCCAGCCCTCGACGCGGCCGGCCTTTGGCGAAGCATCAGGATTTCTTTGCGCCGACCAATTCGTCCCACTTTCGGAAGGCGGCGATCATCTTTTCCGGCGGCAGCGGCAGTTCGATGGGGTTATCGGCGATGAGGCTGGCATACTCGTCCCTGCCGAAACGTTTGACGATGTCCTGGCTGTGCTGCGGCGCCATGGAGACAGGCACGTTCTTCACCGCCGGGCCGGGGTAGAGATAGCCCTCATCGTAGGAATAAGCCTGCGCTTCGGGCGTAAGCAAAAATGCCATCAGATCAAGCACCACGGCGAGCTTGTCGTCGGAAATGCCTTTCGGAACGCACATGAAAAAGGCGTCCGAAACCCAATGGAAGCCCTTGAGCGTGCCGATCCTTGCCGATTCCGGCACGATGCCGAGGGCGCGCGGATTGATGTCCCATCCCGTGGTCGAAATGATGATGTCGCGGCTGCCTTCCCCGAATTCCTTCATGGTGACGCCGGTGCCCGCGGGATAATAGTCGATATACTGGCCGATCTCTGCCAGATAACCCCACGTCTTCTCCCAGCCGTCGACGGGATCCTGCGGATCCTTGTCGCCGAGCAGGTAGGGGAGACCCATCATGAATGTGCGGCCAGGGCCGGAATTGGTGGGCCGCGCATACATGAAGCGGCCCGGATTGGCCTTGGCCCAGGCTAGCAGCTCCTCGACCGAGCCGGGAACCTCCTTCACCCGCTCAGGGGCGTATTCGATCAGCGGGCCGGAAGGATAGTAGTTGACGACAACGCCATATCCCGCGCCCTGCTTCTTGTGCAGGGCCAGTGCGGCCGGTTCGTAATTGTCCTCGATTTTGGGAAACTTGTCGTTGAAATCAGGCAGAATCTTGATCCATGTGCCGTTGGCTAGGCCTGCCGCCAGACCGTCGGAGCCGGTCAGCACCATGTCGATATCGACGCGGTTGGCTTCTTGCTGCGCGCGCAGCTTTCCGGCAAGCTCGGTCACCGGCGCCTTGGTGAAGACGATCCGTTCGGTGCGCTCGGGATATTTCTTGGCGTAGTTTTCGAAGGCCGGCTGCGAAAGCGCCAGCGCGCCGCCCACGTCCATCACCGAAATGACGACCGGCGATGCCGGCAATTTGGGTGACTGCGCCCAGGCCCGCGTCGTGCCGGCGAGGAATGTACCGCCAATGCCGCCAAGGATGGTGCGGCGATTCACCTTGAGTTCACGAGCAGTCATGGTTGTCTTCCTTCCCATTTTGTCGTTTGCCGGTCGTATTCGCGTTCTTCTTCTCCGACGCGCGCATGGGTGATGGTCATGTCGGGCGCCCACTCGATCTCGCTGGCGGGCACGCGAAGGCCATGCGCGTCCAGCACCGGCTGCAGCAGCGCCATCACATTTGCCGAGGCCATATCGACAGCCTGTGCGAAACCGGCGATGCCCCAGCGCACCAGGTTGCGCACGGCGTCGTCCAGTCGCAGCGCCGACCCGGCGAGCCCGATGCCGCCAGGAACGCGGACCGAGCCATCGGCGCGGCTCTCGACCCGCATTCCGGCAAATTCGTAAGACCCGTGCGGCGCACCGGCCGCCGAAACGGCATCGGTAACCAGGACCGACCGGTCCAGCCCTTTTGCCCGGACCAGCGATTTCAACGCGCCTGGCGGAACGTGAATCCCGTCGGCGATGAATGTCGCGGCGAGACGGTCTTCGGCCAGTTGGGCAAACAGGGTATTGTCCAGTTTCGGCAAGGTTTGCGGCAGCCCGTTGCCGAGATGGGTGGAAAGGACAGCGCCAGCCGCCGCGGCCTGCGCCACGAGCTCAAAACCGCAAGCCGAGTGGCCGATCGAAACAAGAATGTTGTGCCGGTTCATGGCCCGTATGAAAGCAATGCCACCTTCCACTTCGGGAGCCAGCGTCGTCAAAAGGATCGGGCGCTTGAGCAGCGACTGCAGACGCTCAATGAGCGCAGGATCCGCAGCGGTCATCGCCGAGGCGGGATGGCATCCGGAATAACCCGGGGCGGGATTGAGGAACGGACCTTCCAGATGATAGCCGGGGCACATGAGGGGACCGAGGCGGCTTTCGGAGACAGCCTTGTCGAGAGCGCTGAACCGCGCCGACAATTCGTCCGGCCTTGCCGTGATGATCGTCGGCAGGCACGCTGTCACGCCGCACGCCAGGAGGGCCTCCAGCGCTTCGTCGAGTTCCGCCGCCGTCAGGGTCCCCGAGTTGAAATCGACGCCGGCGAAGCCATTGACCTGCATGTCGACCAGACCGGGAGTAATCATGTTGCGGCCGATCGCCAAGATTCCTTACGCGGAGAGTACACGGCTTGATACCGCTTGCAAGCCATTTTTGAATAGTGTTATCCAGAAATGCGAAAGGAAAAGAATCCGGGCATGTTGACGCTCTACACCGCGGATTTCGAGGACGCCCGCCAACGCGACTGCGCACGCGTCATCGCCAGCCTGCACGAAGGCGGCGGCAAATCCCGCGCCGCACTTGCCGCCGAGTTGGACATGACCTCGATGGCGATCTCGCGCGCCATCGCCGACCTCGTCGGCAGGGGCATCATCGAGCAAAGCGTCGGCCAGGTGAGCGGCCGTGGCCGCCCACCGGCGCAAATCGTTTTGAACCCCGGTTGCGCGGGCGCGACCGTCCTTCTTGTTTCCAGCCAGGAACTGGTTGGCGTCCTTGTCGATTTCCGCGGAAGTGTCCTCGCCCGGCAAACCGCCCATGTTCCGTCCGACGCCGATTCGGCCCGCATGACCGCGACGATGCGTGACCTTGTCGCCGGTCTGCTCGGCAGCTGCCCGTCTGGCATGCGTCATGTCGGAACGTCCGTTGCCGTTTCCGGCATCGTGGACGTGAAGACCCGGACGTGGATATTGACCTCGCGATGGCCGAACGTTCGCGATTTCGACGTCGGCAAGGCGCTCGATGGCATCACGCCGCGCGTGTTCCTGTTTCGCCAACTGGATGTCGAATTGAGCGCCCGATACGCCGTGCCGGGCATGGAACGACTGGAAGGCGCCTTCATTCTTCATTGGGGTTGGGGCATCGGCCTGGCCTATCGCGGCAGCGACGATGCGCCGATGCGCCAGGGCGGCCCCTTCGGCGAAATCGGCCATTGGCGTTTCAACGTGCTCAAGGATCGCCCCTGCGGATGCGGCAACCGGGGCTGTCTCGAAACAGCAGCTTCGCTGTCAGCCCTGTTGCCGGTCATACGGGAGATATATCCGTGGGCTTCAGGGGAGGAGGAACTCCTCTCCAGCCAAATCGAGACGATGGAGCTGACGGATATTCCCGAAATCCGGGTCGCCGTCGATCTTATGGCGCGCGCGCTGGGGAACGCCTGCAGGCTGCTTTTCCCCGAGAAGGTGTTCATCACCGGCCCGTTTACCTGCAATGCCGGACTCTACGAACTTCTACGCTCCCGCTTCGAGGCGGAAGGATTGATCGGCACCTTGCGCCTGCCGACCCTGATCTCCGATCGCTCCAGCCTGGACTACGTCGTCCAAGGCGCCGCGCAACCGCTTCATGAAATCGCCGTTTGCGTGCTGCTCGGCACGCCGCAGGGGAAACCGAATGGCGCAGGGCGGAGCCGGCGGAATGGAAAGCGGCAAAGGCCGATGCCCTGACGCGAAGCATCTGAATGATTGACGCTGCGGGTTCAGAGATCCGGGAGCAATCTCGATGCCCCACACCTCTCACGTCCTGTGGAGAATGCTGCGACGCCGCTCGGGCGAAGCTCACTGCCTCGCGGAGGTTTTTCGAGCCGGTTCTCACTAACGAGCCGCACAGCGAAACAGCCGCATTTAGCATGTCGCCAGCGTTTTCTTCTTTAGGCCAGGAGCGCATTCCCGCGCCGTTCCATCTCTGCCGGATCGAGGTCCTCCCTCCACGACGGGAGCACCCAGACGTGGCCGAAGGGATCGCGCACGGTGGCGGAACTGGCGCCATAGAACATATTCGTGGGTGGCTGATCTCTTCCGCGCCAGCCTTGACCGCGCGCCGCAGCAAGGTCGCGTTATCATCAGTGAAGATGTGAAGGCCAGCTGTGCAGCGACCAAGTGTCCGCGGCTCGCCGTATAGTCTCTCGTCCGGATCCCCGATCATGATCACGGCTCCGCAGATCAAAATCTCGGCGTGCATGATTTTGCCGTCTGGATGGGCAATTCGGAACAGTTCCATCGCTCCGAATGCCCGCTCATAGAACGCGATCCCATCCGACGCCCCGTTGACATAGATGTGAGGGACAATCGCGTTTCGATATCTCTCTGGTCGTTCAGTCATCTCGGTGTCCTCGCGCCAAATATCAGAGCGCTCGCTTGCGGTGCACAAGCCGGCGAAACACTCTTTACAAGACCCGGCGGAAGGCTCGCCTCAGTTCGCCCACCGCACCGCCGGAGACCATCAACCGTGCGTCGACACGATCCGTTCCGGGTTCCACGCGATCATCTGCTCGATTGCCGCCGAAGCCGGCGCCGGCTCGACTTGAAATTCCTCGAAAATCGAACGGTGCCTTTCTTTTCCAACACGGCAGGTCGGCAAAAATCCAGGCCGACTCCAACCTGGAGACTGTCCTGATATTTCCGGCGATCAGCGGCTGGTGCGCCAGAAGGAGATACGGTCCTGCAAGCGATAGCCCTGGATAATCGCCGGCATGAACCACGGATTGCCGCGATAGAGCGGGATGGCCGAAGGCGGTCGGAAGTCGAACGCATCCGTGACTGCTCGCCAATGCCTCTAGACGCCAAGATGGTGCAGCAGCAGCCCAGGCTGTGTCTTGAGCTCGGCGGCCGGGCCCTCATGGGCGATATGGCCGTTGTTGATGATATAAACGCGGCTCGCGAGCGCCAGCGTCGCGGCGATGTTCTGTTCCACCAGCACGATTGTCTGCCCTGCCTGGGCCAGTTCGCGGCAGGCGCGCACCAGATCGTGCACAATGACTGGAGCAAGTCCTTCGAAGGGTTCATCAAGCAGAAGGATCTTCGGGTTGCGCACCAATGCACGGGCTATGGCCAACATCTGCTGTTCGCCACCCGAGAGATCCGTGCCCCGGCTGGTGCGCCGTTCCTTCAGCCGTGGGAACATCGTGTAGATACGTTCCAGCGGCCAGCGGTCGTCGGCGGTCAATCCGGCCAGAATGATGTTTTCCTCGACGCTCAGGCTGCCGAAGATGCGCCGATTCTCGTGCACGAGCTGCATGCCTTCCCGAGCGATGCTGTGCGCCTTCCTGCCAACCAGCTCAACCCCGTCGAGCTCAACCGAGCCGGCTCGTGGCGTCACCACGCCCATCAGGCTCTTCAGCGTCGTCGACTTGCCCGCGCCGTTGCGCCCGAGCAGCGCCACGACCTCGTTTTTCTCGACCCTCAATGAGACGTCGAACAGAATGTGACTGTCGCCATAATAGCTGTTCAACGCCCTGACTTCGAGCAGGCTCATGCCACCTCTCCATGTACCCCGCCGAG
The DNA here is from genome assembly GCF_006440835.1 of Mesorhizobium sp. B2-5-11. Classification (NCBI taxonomy): domain Bacteria; kingdom Pseudomonadati; phylum Pseudomonadota; class Alphaproteobacteria; order Hyphomicrobiales; family Phyllobacteriaceae; genus Mesorhizobium; species Mesorhizobium sp. B2-5-11. The sequence goes on along the minus strand of NZ_VFUK01000012.1, from coordinate 76,187 downwards.
GTAGGCTTCCTGCACCTTTGCGTTGGTCTTGATCTCAGCGGGCATGCCTTCGACCAGTACCCTGCCCTCCTGCAGGACGGTCACTTTCTCGACCAGCTCGAAGAGCGAATCCATGTCGTGGTCGATGATGATCATCGTGCGTCCACGCGCGATTGACTTGAGCAGCGCCACGGTCTCGACGCGCTCGCGCGGGCTCATGCCGGCAAGCGGCTCGTCAAGCAGGAGCAGGCTCGGCGACGTCGCCAGCGCAAGGCCGATTTCCAGCCGCCGCTTCTCGCCATAGGCCAGTTCCGAAACGGGCCGATCGAGCCGCGCCGTAAGGTTCACCAGCGCCGCCGTTCGCTCGACCTGCTCATTGAGACCGGGAACGCTGTGGATACTCTTGAACAGGTCAAGCCGGAACTTTCCACGCGCCTCGCCCAGCGCGGCAATCATCAGGTTCCGCCGCACCGTCAGGCGGTCGAACAGCTGGTTGATCTGGTAGCTCTTGGTGAGCCCGAGCTGGCACACCTCGGACACGCCCATGCCCGTAATGTCGCGGCCGGCCAGCATGATGCGGCCGGAGGTCGGCGCGATCTCGCAGGTGAGCATCTTGAAGAACGTCGTCTTGCCCGCGCCGTTGGGTCCAATGATGCCCCGTATCTCCCCATGATCGACACTGAAGTCGATGTCGCTGTTGGCTGTGATGCCGCCATAGCGTTTGGTTAGGCCCTGCACCTGCAGGATCGGTCCGGATGCTGGCGCAGTGCCATGCCGGCGCGCCGGCATCGGTTCGACGACCGTCACGACGTGCGGCGCACTCTCGACCGCGGTATTGGCCCGTTCGATGCGCTTGCGGCCGCCGGTCAACCCATAGAGATCGACGATCGCACCGACGATGCCGCGCCGCAGGAAACAGACCAGCAGCACGAAAACGATGCCGAGCACCAACTTCCATGTGGCGCCGAGATGCAATGTGTTCTGGAAAAAGTCGCTCAGATACAGCCACACCGTCGCGCCCACCAGCGGCCCGAACAGTGTGCCGGCACCGCCGATCGCCGTCTGCATCACGACCTGGCCGGACGTGTCGAACATGAAAGCGTCCGGCGGCATGAAGCCCTGTATGACGCCCAACAGGCCGCCGGCAAAGCCGGCATAGATCGCCGCAACCACGAAGGCCGTGAGCTTGTAGCCGTGTATGTCGTGGCCGAGCGCCGCGGCGCGGAGCGGATTGTCGCGGATCGCCGAAAGGATCGCGCCAACCGGCGAGCGTACGATGCGAAGTGCGACGACAATGCCGACGAAATACCAGAACGCCAGGAAGGTATACATCGTCCAGTCGGTGTTGAATTCGAGTACCGTGAAGCCGAGGTTGACGACCGGGGTTGGCACGCCAGGCAAGCCGTTCTCCCCGCCTGTGAATGCCGAGAGCGGATTGAACTCGACAAAGAAGAAGACTTCGGCGATCGCCACCGTGATCATGGCGAAATAGATGCCGGTGCGTCTCAGGGCGATCAGGCCGATCACATAGCCGACGACACCCGACACGACGGCGCCCATGACGATGGCAGCCATGACATAGGAGAAGCCGGTTTCAGTCAGGAGATAGGCGGCGAACATCCCGCCGGTACCGTAGAAGGCCGACTGGCCGAAGGACAGCAATCCCGTGTAGCCGAACAGGATGTCGAAGCCGATCCCGAACAGGCCCCATATAAGGATACGATTGATCGTGCTGGGCGAAAAGCCGAGATGGGGCAGCACGAACGGCGCCAGGACGAGCGCCAGCGCCGTCAGAAGCTCGACAAGGAAGGGATGTTTGATGTTCATGGCGACCGCATCTACTCGCGCCCTGCCGTGCCGAGCAGCCCGTGCGGGCGAAGCACCAGCACCAGAGTCATCGCCACGAACAGCATGACATAGGAATAACCGGGATTGAACATCGAGGTGATGCTGATGATTTCGCCGGCGATGAGGCCGCCGAGGATCGCGCCCGGAAAGGAACCGACGCCGCCGATCACCACGACCACGAAGGTCTGGACCAGTATGGCTTCCCCGACATCGGGCGCGATCGACACCACGGGTGCGTTGACGATGCCGGCGAAGCCGGCCGCCATGGCTCCGATGCCGAAGACGAGCATGAAGATCTTGTAGACGTCGATTCCAAGCGAATCGACCATTACCGAATCCTCGATGCCTGCTCGCACGATCATCCCGATGCGGGTGCGATAGAGCACGACATAGAGCATCAGCAGAGCCAGGGCGACGATGCCGAGGAGCGCCAATCGGTAGGTGGGATAGACCATGAAGCCCAGATGGGTGATGCCGACCAGCGAGGCGGGCGGCGGCACCGTGCGCGAGAGGCTGCCGAAGAAGAAGCGGATCGTCTCGACGAAAACGATGCCGAGCCCGAACGTAACGAGAAGCTGGTCCTCAAGCGGCCGCATGTAGAAATGGCGAATGATCAGCCGCTCGATCAACACGCCGATGATCATCACGAACAGCGATCCGGCCGCCACCGCGGCGAGGAATGAACCTGTGTAGGTGTAGGCGAGCCAGCCGGCATAGCCTCCGAGCATGAACATCGCGCCATGGGCAAGGTTCAGGACGCCGAGCGTCCCGTAGATGATGGTCAGCCCGGAGGAGATCAGCGCCAGAAGCGCGCCGAGCACGAGCCCATTGAAGCACTGCGAGATGAAATTTGCCCAGTTGATCACTCTGTGCCCACCTTAATCATGAAAAATATGCCCTGCCCTCGCGCCAGCAAGGGTTTGGTTGACAAGTCGCGAACAATCGACATTCCACCGACCGCCGGGAGACGAACCGTCTGAGTCCAGCCAGAGCCAGTCCCGGTGCGAGCGCCTTCTCCACCCGTGGCGGGCGGAGAAGGCGCTGCGGGATATCAGGTGTAGCTGCCCAGGTTGCAGCCGAACTCGTCAGGCTTCTGCATCAGCGGCGCGCCATCGACCACCTCGACCACGTTCCAGTAGTCGTCGTCGCTCTTCATGTCCTTGGGGTCCTTACCCTGGACGAGTACGACCGGTCGCACGCACTGATGGTCTTCCGGCCGATAGTGAACGTCGCCGACGAGTGAAGGGATGGTCTCACCCTTCTCGTATTGCTTGATGACGTCCGGCGGATAGAAGCTACCGGCCTGCGACACCATGCGCGCCCAATGAGCGAAGCTGACATAGGCATTTTCGGCGCCCCATTCCGGCCGATAACCGAACTTTTTCTGGAACGCGTCCACGAACTGCTTGGCGAGCGGATACTTGTCCTGCAGGGTCCACCAGAAATCGGTAGCGGCAAAAACGCCGGCTGTCAGTTCGGGGCCTACTTCCTTGGCAAGGAAGGGGATCTGGTAGGGGATGACCATCTTCATGCTCGGAGTCAGGCCGAACTGCTTGGCCTGCTGGATCGACAGCACCGCGTCGCGGCCCCAGTTGACGTTGACAATGAATTCGGCGCCCGAATTGGCGATGTTGGTCAGATACTGGCTGAAATCCTGGGTGCCTAGCGGCGAGACCTGGTCCGTCACCATCTCCCATCCACCCTGAGAGGTCAGGTAGTCGTTCACCGACTTGGTGACGGTGTGACCGTAAGTGTAGTCCGGCGTCATGAATGCCGCCTTCTTTCCCTTTCCGTAGGTCTTCAGAAGGATCGGGCCGATCGCGTTGGCTGCGGTCTGGCCGTAGAAGTTCTGGCGGAAGCCGTAGCGGACACAGTCCTTGCCTGTTGTGTCGTTTGAGCCGGAGATGCCCGCGACGTAGAGGATCTTCTCGCGCTGCGCGAATTTGTTGAGCGCAACCGCGACCGCCGATGAAGTCGAGCCAGTCATCAGGATGATGTTGTTTTGGTGGATGAAATTCTGCTCGAGCTCGACGGCCTGGTTCGGCTTGGCCGCGCTGTCGGCGGACAACAGCTCGACCTTCTTGCCGAGCAACCCCTTGTCGACTTTCGGCGCCAACGCCTTCATCAACTCATGGCCGTTGTTGATGTGGTCGACCGCCAGCTGCCAGCCCTTAAGTTCATCAGCACCCTGCACGGCATAGGCACCGGTGAGGGGCACCGCGGCTCCGATGTAGACGGTGTCGCCCGCCGACCCGGCCGGCCAGGTGCCTATCGCGGGCTTGTCGTCGGCTGCAAAAGCCGCAAAGCTGGATAAGGGCAGAACGGCACTACCGAGAAGACCTGCGCCCGCGTGCAGCATGGTGCGGCGGGATATATTGGAAGTATTTTGATCGTCGAGCGGCATCAGCTGTTCCTCCTTAGCGTGGAGCCGTCGGACGGCTCTCATTTGTTGTTCCCGCAAACCGGTTTTTTCCAGCGAAACGCTGAAAATGGCCTATTTGCATGGGCATTCGCAGTGGCGTAGGCCTGCCAGTCAATACAACTTTCGTTTGATAATTCTGTTCATTGATCTGGATTAATAAGCATAGGAAAGTTTCGTTGAAGGTCATGAACATTTGGAGCATGGCATGCCGCTGACCGGCCACCCGATCGTGACCCGACTGACACGTGCAATGAAGCTGGATTCGCTAGACATCAAACGTCTTGAGGCAATCTTCGAGCGCGATCTTACCATTCGGAAACGGGAGGAACTCGTCGTTCACGGCTCCGAGTTCCGAAACCTGTGCTTTGTTAAAGACGGCTACGCGATCCGCTACAGGTTGCTGCGCAGCGGCAGGCGGCAAATCCTGAAGCTCATCCTGCCCGGTGATGTCATTGGATTCCCGGTCAGCTTTTTCGATCGATCCACTTGTTCGGTCGTTGCCGTGAGCGAACTGACCTACGCCGTCTGCTCGTTCGACGCGTACATTCGTCTCTGCTACGAGCAGCCCCAATTCGGTCTGGTGTTAAGTTGGCTCGCCGCCCAAGAGGCAGCGACTTATGCGGAACACATCGTCAATCTAGGTCGGCGCACTCCGATTGAAAGGTTGGCGCACCTTTTGCTGGAGATTCACGCGCGTCTCCTGGAAGTCGAACGCGCCGACGAAGCAAGTTTCGATCTGCCGTTTTCACAGGAAATCATGGCGGACGCGCTCGGGTTGAGCGTGCCCCATCTCAATCGCATCATTCAGCAATTGCGCGCCGAACAGCTTATCACCAGCAACGCGCGCTTCATCGACTTGACTGATCTTGCGGGCCTTCGAAGACTGGCTCAGTACCAGCCGATGTCCCTCGTTCCGATCCCGGTGCTGAAGCAGCGGGAATGAAAAGCGTCCCGTCGATCATATTAGCACCCTGCGTGAATTCCTTCACATACAAATCTCACCCGCGGCGTACAAGAGATGACAGAGCAGGCAATTTAGTCTCTCTTTCGGACAGATCATAAAGAAAATAGCAAAGATCAAGCCCGAAGAGGAAGTTGGTTTTTAAACTAAGCCAATTTCGTTCTCATCACGAATTTTGTGATGCCATCAACCAAAGGGAGAGAAACATGTATAAGATCATTACAGCTGCGTCTGCATTCTTCATCCTCACGGTGCCTTCGTTCGCGATCGACTCGACCTTCGTCCACAGTCTGCGAGCCGACAATGGTGACTTCGAAGCCCCGGGTGACTTGAAGGGTCAACATTCATTGGCTTCAGAAGAAGCGGTGTATGGCTTCCCGACCGGGTCGATCGGATTGCCTGGTGGCGCTTCGAACTCCAAGTGCATGGGGGTCAGCCCACACCAGTACGATCCTGTCAGCCCGGACTGCCGGAATTGATCCAGATAAGAGCGGTGGCTAGCGCCACCGCTCTGCCTCCTTGAGCGGGTACCGACTGACCGACGGACTATTAAGAAAAGCCCGACCATAGATCGCGCGACAGCCGTGGCAGGTCCAATCGCCTGGGACGGCGTCAGGATGCTGAACGGAGGTTCCCAGTTCGTCACCACGACAGGTGGAGGACTATCCCTTCATGCCGATCCGGTCTTCGTTGCGCAATCTAATTTCGCGGCTCTGATGCACGCGCGCCGATTGCGAATGGCGACATCAGTCATCGTCCTGTGACTCGGCGATGTGACGAAGCGCACCGGCGTTCCTTATGCGCAGGCCACCACGCTTGATTGCGATGATCGAACGGTTGCGCCAATCGTTAAGTGTCTTGTTGACGGACTCGCGCGTGGCGCCCAGGAACTCCCCCAGTTCGGACTGGGAGATCGGTATCCAACCTGAGCCATCCGCCATAACGCCGGCCAAAAAGACCAGTCGTTTTGCCAGCCTGGCCTCAATGCCGAAGAAAGCCTGATCGCCAAGTTCGCCGCTGACCCAACGCAGCCGTGCGCACAAAAGCTCAATCATGGCGCGTGCCAGAGGTGGGTTTTTTTCGATGCGATCGAAGAGCTGCTTCCGACCGAGCGAGGCCAGATCGCAAACGGTCAGGCAAGTGGCGGTTGCGGTGCGCGGGCGCCCGTCGAGCGCGCCGATCTCTCCGACCAAGCTGTGCGAAAGCTCGATATTGGCCACCAGCTTCCGGCCTCCCGGCGAATACATCGAGATCTCCACCGTCCCGCTCATCACCCCGTAAATACGATCGGATGGATCTTCCTGGACGAAGAGAATCTGGCCCGCCGCGTGGCGTTCAACCTTGCAGCCGCCGAAAAGAAGATCGAACAGGCGCGGATCGATCCGTGCAAGGCGCGGGAGATCATTTCTTTCGTTCGCGCCGCCAAAAGCCATGTCGCCCCCAAGTTACCGATCGGATAACTCCAACGCAGGAGAGTATCTTAGATCTTGTCTTGCCGGCGCCTCAGCTCGGCCGCAATGATCGACTGATCCCTGCGTAACGAGAGGCGCCGCGCAGCCGCGAGTGCTTGCCGCCAAGTAGAGACGGCGCGGTCACCGCGCCCGTCCAGCCAATGGGCCACGCCGACCCACAGCCCATACTGAGCAGTGCCGACAGGAAACGCGCGGCGGTAACGCTTGAGCTCATGCAGCGCTTGGCGCTCCCAGTGGCGCCACTGGTCGTACTCGCGCGAGAGGCCTACCTCCCTGCCGCGCAGAAGCACTTCGCACACGCCGGCAATGCCGGGCAGTGTGCTGTGCACAGTCGGGCGACGCATCTCGCGCAGCAGGCGTAGCGTCTCGACCACAGCCCGAAGGCTCTCAGCATGGAGCCCGACCCGTGCAAGCGCGAGCGCAAGCGACCCTTTGGCGGAGACCAAGTCGGCGAGATCGGCGGATCCGACCATAGCGGACGTGGTCAGCCGAAGGATGTCGACCGCTTCACGGGGGCTATCCGTGTGGAGCACACACAACGACTTGCATCGGAGCGCCCAAATCTCTTGCTGGAGGTTTCCGCTGTTCTGCGCGCGGGAGAGCAGCGCCTGGGCGGTGTACTCCAGCGCACCCGATTCACCGCGGTAGTACATTGACCAGAAGCGCATGGCCTGGGCGTTGCACCAACTTAGTTGATCGCCCGCCTTTAGACACAGCTCTTGAGACTGATCCAGACGACGATCTACCATCAGCCAGTCGCAGCGGCCGATGCGCCAGAGCGCATCGAGATTACACAGGTGGGCATGGACCGCTGGATCGGCGAGCGCAGTCACCACCCGTTCTGCCCTTGCCATGAAGTAGTTGCAAGCGCGCCGGCGCCCCAGAATTCCCAGCCCGCATGCCAGTTGGGCGGACGCGATCACCATCTCCATGGTGAGCCCCGTGCGCTCCGCATGGGCGACAGCCGCGACGGTGTGGGAAAACGCTCGCGAAAAGCGAAGCTCGAAATAGTCCACGACCGCCGCCTGGTTAAGGCAGCGAGCTAGTTCTCGCTCCCAGGAGTCCAGCACACCACCCTGAGTTGACCATAGCGAAGGAGGGAACACCTGTTGGAACGCGAGCCGCATTCCACCCCCAAGCAGCCGCATCAAAAGGGCTGCCGAGGAACGTGGAACCGGCGTGCCCGCCAAGGTGAGGGCGCGCCTCACCGAAATGCCCTGAGCATGGAGGTCGCCACGACTGTAATGGGCCTCGCCGAGCTGCCTGCGCCAACGCACCGACTGAAGTCTTTGCTCAGCACTCCAAGGCTGCTTCGACTCGTATCTCAAGCAGATTTCCAGAAACGCCTCGACCTCTCGAAACGCACCGACCTGCAGCGCCTTGATTGCTGCCAAATTGGCATATCCAACTGCCTTGAAATTGTTTCCGGCGGCCTCAAAATGCTGAACGAGGGCCGCGACATCCGCGCCCATGGCGGCCGACTGGCTCGACTCGATCCAAGCGGCCAGAGCTGCATGAAGTCGCTGTCGCACTTCACTGGGAATTGAGCCATAAACGACGTCTCGGATTTGATCATGACGGAACTCGTAGTTCCCTGATCCAGTGCCCTGACGCACGAGATGCGCCGCCACGAGCGACTCGACAGCTGCACCCACACCGTCGTGATCCAACTCGCCCTCGAGCAACGTCGCCAGGGCCTCGCCGGTAAATGAACGCCCGATCACGGCCGCAGCCCTGAGAACGTGCTGGACTGGGGTCTCCAATCGATCAACGCGCTCCCGAATGACCCGATCGACACCTTCGAAATATCGAAGGCTCTCGAGCGGGCGGATCGGACACCACAAACCATCGCGTATGGCGATGAGCCCCTGGCTCTTTAATGTCAGCGCTATCTCCTCGGCGAAAAACGGATTGCCACCGGCTAAGGCCGAGACCCGGCGCGCCAGTTCGCCATGTGGGGGCACATCTCCGAGCGTGCGGGCGACCAGTTCGCAAATCGACGCCTCGCTGAGTTCCTCGAGATCCAGGATACGACACAGGCGCGCGGGATCGTCAGGTTCCGTTCCGGATGTATTCCTTCTTGTGGCCTCGGCTCGCCTTCGTAGGTTTTTTAACTCCTCCGGAACTTCGTCCGAGCGTACGCACAGGACCAGAAGCAACGAGGACAGAGATGAGAGAACCCACTCGACGAGGCGCCACGATGCCGAATCCAGCCACTGACTGTCCTCCAGGACCAATGCCAGCGGGCGCGGTGCCAAGTTATCCATGAGATCACCCAAAAGACGCATGGTGGCATCAGCGCGATGAGGTCCCTCCAGATGTCGCGTTCCGTCGTTTTGGGGAATTTCGATGCTCAGAACATCACCTAGCAAGGGCAGTCGCCCAACGAGCGACGAGTTGCCTTGAACCCGTTGTGTGACGACATCAAGCACCGCAAATCCATCGCTGTCGGACGGTAGGCCGAGAAGGGACACAAGCACCCGCCGCCATGGCAGGAGCGATGTCCGGCGATCGTCACGTTCGGCGCGCGCGGTCAAAACCTCGATTGCGGTTGAGCGCAGTTCGTCCGTGAAAGCTCTGATCAAAGCGGTTTTTCCAATGCCCGACTCACCCAAGACAACGAGCAAACGCCTGCCTCCACGGCGGGTCTCCTCGAACGTACGTTTCAGGAACTCCAGCTCGCTCTGCCGACCGATCAGCGGACTAAGAGGTTGGACCGGGGCGCGCGGATCCATGGGACAAAATACCGTTGCCATGTCCCCAAGTCCGTCCAGTTGCAACGTGCCGTGTTCTTCGAACCAAAACGCCGTCCGGCTGGCTCGCTCTGTTGGTGCATCGCAGAGAACGTTTGCCGATGCCGCCGTCATAAGCCGCGCCGCCCGATTCACGGGGGCGCCGATCACCATCAGCTGGCGCCGACGTGCGCTTCCGACAACACTAAAAAGCGCATCGCCGGTAGCCACGCCCATCGACGCGGAGAGGCCCAAGCGTTGGGCCGTCAGACGGATCGCGCGAGCAGCATCGACGGCACGGCAAGGATCGTCGCGGTGGAAACTGCCTCGCGCTCCGAACGTCGCAAAGAAAATCAGACCTTTGTCGTCAAAGAGCAACTCGCCGGCCGGCCCACCGCGCGAACGCAGATCCTCCTGGAGGGTCGCGCATAGCAATTGATAGCGCGCAAGCGCCTGAGGTTGACGATGGTCAAGTCCGGCAATTCGCGCGAAAAGGGCGGTGATCGGCCTAATCTCCGCCAGGGCGTCTAAGCGGGCGGTCGTTGGACGACCTTCTTCGGAACGGATGGCAATGGCGCTGTCCGCGGCAACTGAGCGCAAGTCGGCTTCGGACAGCAGGTCCCTGAGCTGCAAAGGCAAAAACCTTGCCAGCCAGCCCGGAGGCGGAGAAGCCAGCGTAGGCCGACTGCGCCGCGATTGAGACGGCTGCGCAAGGGCCAAGTTGGCTTTGTCGGAAAGCACATATTCCCATCGGCGCGCAGCCGCTTGGGACTGAGCGGCCTGCATGATGGCATCTCCCCCTGCAAAGAGCGTCCACACCGGCTGACCGCCCAAAGCCGCCGCCCAGAGGGGCCCCGCCCCTACTCCAACATGCAGCGCGGGTGCGATTTCAGCTGTTCCGTTCTCCAAACGCTCGTTCCGGCCGCCGCAGATTGCCTTGGCACAGGCTGTCGCCGCTCGCACCGCGCTTTCAAGTCCGCGGACATCCGCCGACCAATAGGCCAGCAGTTCGTCGCCGGCGAGGTACAAAATCTCGCCTCCACGATTGTATACTTGCTCTACGCATCGCGCGTAGGAGTGACTAAGCAGGCTCGGGATTCTTTCAAGTCCTTCTTGCCCCCGTCGTGCTAGTTGCTCGACCAAGGCCGTGTATCTGGACACATCGACAAACACCACTGCAGCCGGGAATTCGACGGCTACTGGGCCATCCGCTCGAAGTGCGTGAATTCTACCGAGTAATTCCAGCGGCAGAAAACTCTCAAGTAGCTCGCAAGCACCCTCCATGGGTTCCTTCCCGCAGCCGTGCCCATGGTTTCAGGGCAGAGAAAGGCACCGCCGACCGCGCACTTCCTAAAGGGAATGAATATCGCTCCGATAGATTGCGTGACTTCCTGACGTTACACCAAATTTCGTATATGATTGATATCTAAATTAGGGAGGACGCATTGCCTGTACACATCAAGGCAGCGCCGGAGCCGCCACGTGCGACGGCTTGGCTCTCGCACCGACTCGAGACATTGGTCCACGATCTTCCGCAGATCGCCGATACGGAAAGGGCAACCGTCAGGGGCGGATATGACTTTGATGTTGTCATCGTTGGCAGCGGCTATGGCGGCTCGGTGGCTGCCGCCGAATTGAGCGCCTGCAAGGATGTGCAAGGCCAATCTTTAAAAATCTGCGTACTGGAACGCGGCAAGGAGTACCTGGCCGGAATGTTCCCTTCGCGATTGGCCGATCTGGGCGGCCACGTCCGCTTTGCCACCCCCTTTGCGAAACGCCAACGCGGCGTGTTCGATGGTCTTTACGACTTGCGCTGCAGCGACGACGCGGTAGCTCTCGTCGCGTGTGGCTTGGGTGGAGGCTCATTAATCAACGCCGGCGTGATGGAGATGCCGCTGCTGGAGATTTTCCGGGAAGCACGCTGGCCCACCAAAATCCGCAGAGATACGACGCTCGCAGAGACAGCTGAACGGCTGCGTGATTGGTTGGGAGCCAAGCCGATACGTGTCACCAAGCCTTTCTTGGCCAAGTCCGAAGCAATTAGAAATTTGGCTGGTGGCAAAGCACGACCCGCTCACATAACCGTCGCTTCCGATTGCCACACCAACCACGCCGGGGTCGCGATGAGCGAATGTCGCCGTTGCGGCGACTGCGCCACTGGTTGCAACTACAATGCCAAAGAATCCCTCGACCTGAACTTGTTGCGGCTAGCTCGACAAAGCCTGGTACAGATCGTCACTGGCGCCACCGTCTTGCGCGTTTTGCGCGCGGGCGAAGGATGGCAGTTGGACGTCAATCACACCGACGGCCATCTACGCGATAACCAGCGGAAGCCGTTCGCGCTGCTGGCGAGGCGCGTGATCCTTGCAGCAGGCACATTCGGCTCGACGGAAATTTTGATGCGCTCGCAAATCCGCGGGATAAAGTTCTCCGATCAGCTGGGAAGCAAGTTCTCCGCCAATGGTGACATGCTCGTCGTTGCCCATGATTTGGCGGCACGGGTGAATGGCGTCGCTGACGAAACCGAGAATCCGGCCCCAAACATCAAGAGCGAGGATTGCGGTCGCGCGGTCGGCCCGACGATAACCGCAATGATCGATCTGCGCGACGGCAACGCGGCTACTGACCTGGTGATCCAGGATCTTGCCGTACCGGGACCGCTGCGCCGCCTGTTTGAGGAAAGCGCCACCACATTCGATGTGCTCAATCGCGTCGCCGATGGCGACTGGGCGAAGCATGAGCCGAATCCTTCACGGGCAGACGATGCAGCCGTCAATCCAGCCGCCATCACCAACTCCCTGGTGTTGGCTATGATCGGCCGCGACGACGCGGAGGGAGCACTGGCGCTAGGGCCCTCGATGCAAAACAGCGCCGATGAGAAGCAAGACGATCCTGAAAAAATGCTCGCCGACGGGATGCTCACAGTGCGCTGGCCGGAGTTGCGACTGGACCCCCGACTCGAGAACCATCATGCGCGCCTTGGCGCCTTGCTTCGAGAGTCTGGATTGGGCGGACGGCTGGTGAACAACCTGTTGTGGCGACCTTTGTCCGACAGGCTCGAAGCCGTGTTCGGTCGCCAGCGCGGCCCGCTGCTGACGGTGCATCCTCTCGGGGGCTGCGCCATGGGTGACGACGTTCGCCAAGGCGTGACCGATCATTGCGGCCGCGTGTTCGATGCCGCCGCGGTCGGCCTCAGACGCACTCACGAAGGGTTGATCGTGCTCGATGGCTCGGTCGTGCCCACGTCTCTGGGTATCAATCCCGCCTTGACCATAGCCGTTCTGGCATTGCGAGCGATCACCGAGCTCAAGGAGGAATGGCAACTCAGTGGCGGCCGTTTGATCAACGCCCCCTTGCCTGGGAACTCTCGTGGCGAAACGCGGCCGATCTATTCCACGCCGCGGACGAACCCTGCGCCTAAGCCTACCAGCATCGAACTGACCGAACAGGTGCGCGGCAAGGTCCCTCTGGCGATGCGCGGCAGCGGTGTGAAACCACACATGGTCGAACTGACGCTAACCACCAAGCCGGTGGTGCTCACCGATCTCTACGCGCTGCAAACGTCCCGTGGACGGTGTTTGCCGATTGCCCATGGTCGGCTGCGCATTCTGCGTGCAGGAAAGGAGTTCGACCCCATTGCAGATCAGGCCTATGAAAGCCATGTTGCGCTCGAGGCGGAGATCTCGGGATCGCTCCACCTGTTCGATCTGGAAGAATCGCGCCCCGTGCCCCGAATGCTGCGCGCTATCCTTGCGTGGGCGCTCAACCGCGGGATGCGCGACTTTGCTTACCGCTTGGTCCGCCAGGGCCAGGAATGGTTGCGTCTCACGCCGCCTAGCGGAGGGGCATCCCATCTCAGACTGCTCGACATTCTGCACCTGTGCTCGCGTGCGGGCGGGGTCCGCCTGATCGAATACGATTTGCACATCGACAAGGTTGTCGAGCCGGAAGATCTCGGCACGGGCGTGAGGTTCGACAGCTCTCTGTTCACGCAGAAGAAAATCAGAGCGGTTAAGCGCCTCACCTATGCGCGCGGCGCCAGCCCTTGGCAGCAATTGATGGAGATGTCGGTCGAAGTTTTCCCGCAGATGAGCAAGACCGTCATTGGCAAGAAGCTACCGTCGCTAGAGCTAAACAAACGATACCTGGCGCGGCAATCGGTGCCTCTGCTGCGGATAGTGGGGCAGCAAGACCGTGTCGCGGCACTGGCAGATCTGGCCTCTTTCATACTCTACGGTTTTCGCGTCGTGCTTCAGATACATGCACTGAGTTTTCGCCGCCCCGACCCGCCATCTGCGCGTGAACCACAACGGTTGCCCGGGGCGGTGCCGGGCTTACCAGCGCCTCAAATCGACTGGTTGACCTTGAAAAGTGAGCTCAGCCCGCCGATCCGCATTCGCCTGGCCCGCTATGACGGCAGTATCGAGAAGGGCATCCCGAAACGCCCCGTCTTGCTCATCCATGGTTACAGTGCGAGCGGCACCACATTTGCTCATGCTGCCGTACCCGGCAACCTCGCTCAATCGCTGTGTGATGCTGGGCGCGATGTCTGGGTGCTCGATATGCGATCGAGTTCAGGCCTGACTACCGCCACAGGCGGTTGGTCTTTTGAGGAGATGGCGGAGAATGACATTCCGATCGCCGTCCAACACGTGCTGGCTGCGACAGGGCAGGAAAGGCTCGATGTCGTCTGCCATTGCATGGGCGCGGCAATGTTCAGCATGGCAGTGCTTGGCGAGCATGATCGAAGGAATTTGCACAATAAGATCGGGCGCGTGGTGTTTTCGCAAGTCGGCCCGGCAATGCTGTTGAGTTCGGCAAATGTGCTCGCCGCATATGTGATGCGATATGTACGTTATTTTCTTCAACTTGAAGACTATGTGTTCAGTCCGCATGGGGATATCTCGCTCGCCGGTCAATTGCTCGACAGAGCGCTCTCGGCAATGTGGCTGCCGTCCGACGAGTATCGGCGCGAGAATCCCCTCTGGCCCCCAGGCAAAGCGACGCCTTGGGTCGGCACAAGACATCGGATGGACGCGCTCTATGCACGCACCTTCTCGCTCAACAATCTCTCTGATCTCGTACTCGACCACATCGACGATTTCTTCGGCCCGCTCAGCGTCGAGACAGTCTCGCAGGTCATACATTTTGCTGGCTTCAACACCGTGACCGATCGCGCCGGCATAAATCGCTATGTGCTGCCGGACCGGGTGAGGGATCGACTGAAGTTCCCGATGATGTCGATCCATGGAGCGGAAAACGGTTTGGTCGCCCCCTCAACGCTAAGACTGATGCGAAATATGCTCAAAGGGGCCGGCGTGCCGCATTTGAACTCATCTCTGCATGCGGTCGAGGCGGTGCAATCGGAGGAAGAAATCAGGGATCTTATTGACAAAAGCGGCCAGTTCCTGGCGCTCGGCCAACCGTCCTACCTGACCTGGTGCATTGCCGGCCACGGTCATCAGGATTGCCTGATCGGCAAAGACGCCTCGTCGATCTGCGGCGTTATAGCGAAATACCTCGGAATGCCGGATATCTCCGATATGCCGGGGCCCTTGGAGGAAAAGCCATGACGCTCCCCTTTGAAGCCAGGGCGCCCGTCTTCGGGGTGCGCGTAGGGATCGAGGCGGGCAAGATCCTGGTGCAAGCGGCCGATAGCGGAGGGCGGGGCTTGCCTCATGGAGCCTTCATTGTTCCCGTCTACGCAAAGGGCGATCGCCTGCACATGATCGATCCGCCGGCTACGAGCCCTGGCGACGAGAAAGGACAGAGAGGCGACAGCCTCTATGATAGTCTCCTCCCGTACTATATGAAGCAACCCGCATCTCCCTATGTATTTGAAGTTCCGCTCCGCAAGTGGCCTGAAGCGCAGCAGGTATTGGTCTTGCTGCTGTACATTCAGGCGCAGGGTATTGGCGGCTTGGCTCGGTTACCGAAACTGGCCGACGCGGCGCGATCACCACCTGAAATCCCCGACAAAGGTTCGCATGCCGAGTACGCGCTGAAGAGAGCCGCCGAGGCTATTCGGTATGCGCTCGAGACTGACACATTGGATGATTTGCGAGGTGGACTGATCGTCGGCAGGCCTGGAAGATCACACAGAAGCTACCGCCACAAGAGCGCTGTCCGCGCGGTATCGAACCTTTCATTCGCTCTCGCAAGTTGCCAATACCCCAGTGATTTCCTCGACCACATGCCCGACGGTCAGCATGCGACACGAGGGCCCGCGGATGCGTCTCTGCTCGCGCTCAGCGATCTACTGGGCAAACCCGGCGCTCCGACGTTGCTGCTGCTGGCCGGCGACCAGGTATATGTCGACGCCACGGCAGGGCTTTTCGACCCCAAGGTGGTCGATGACCAATTCCGAATACCCTACGAACGCCGGGGCCAGAGCCGCGGTGTGAAGGCGGCGACGCAGCGCTTGGACATGGCGGTCGAAATGATGCTCGACGATCATGAGATTCGCGACAATTGGGCAAAAGACCCCGACCCGGCGATGCGCAAGACTGATATCGTCATAAAGCCTGGGAAGCTGGCTTACTTCAGGTACGAACGTGGCAAGACCGGGGTGCTGGAAAAGCGCCTGCCGGGACACATCTGGCGAGACGATTTTACCCACAACGGTATGCCATTCTTCCTTTGCGACACGCGCACCGAACGTGAAGGACGGACGGTTTCGAACTGGTGCGAAGCGCGGATCATGGGTTCAACGCAATTCGCCAAACTTTGTGAATGGCTTACCAAGCCTGAACACGCCGAAGTGCCCAAATTTGTTCTCACATCCTCGGCAGTGCTGCCGCGGCGGCGGGAGGTGGCCGAGGCCCCCACTTGTGCCTTGCGTTCGGACGCGTGGGATGGATACCCGTCTTCCTTACATAGGCTGCTCAGGTTCGTGTGCAACAAGGAAATAAAGGGACTGGTATTCCTGTCGGGTGACGAGCACGTGAGCAGCCTGGTCACCGCTCGTGTAACAAACAGCAAAACCGACAAGCAGAGCATCCTGCATTGTATCCACAGTTCGGCGCTGTACGCGCCATATCCGTTTGCGAACGGAACTGCCGACAATTTCCAGGCCAATGAGACTTTCTGCTTTCCCGATCCCGATCCTGAGCAGGGGCCGTATTGTTGCGAGGTGCAGACAAGTTTCGCCCCTGGCGACGGTTTCGCGCTTGTAACGACATGCCGCCGCCGTTCGCATTGGCGTCTGGATGTCAAGTTCCACGACAGCGGGGGGCTCAAGGAGAACGGAACCTTCACGCGCGACCTAGAGTAATAGCTGCGCGTGAAATAAGGCTTCACTCAGTTTTTCTCACTATACCAAGCGGCCCGCGCTCGATCAGGCGCGGCGGCAGCTATTTATCTCGAGATAATCGTCTCTGAGGCCGTATGTCCAAACGATCGCCTGCCCTTTGCATGAGCCTGGTGTAGCTGCTCCGCATAAGGAACGTCGCCATGAAGCGAAAACGCTTGGCCGGCAATCGGTCTCCTCAATCGACAATGGTGGCGGACAGGGTCCGCCACCATTGTGATAACAAGCCACGATAGAGGCCTGCCCGGATTATTTCCCGGCGGCAGCCGCATTCTTTACCCAGCCATCGAACTCCGACTGATTTGCGGCAATCCAGTCGTTGGCGATCTTCTTGATCTCGGCGTCGGTCTTGTTGCCGGCCCCCAGATCGCCTTCCCACTGGCTCCAGATGTCCAGCGACCATTTCGCTTGTTCGATGAATTTCTTGGCCGCCGGATTGTCAGCCAGGAACTTCTTGTTGGCGAGCGTGCGCCAGTTCCATGGGCCAACCGCCATGCGGCATGGGTTCTGCCCCCCCGCACAGCCAACCACGTCCTTGACCTCGTGCGTCTTCGGTTTCGATACGCCCTCGGGAAGAGCGTCATGCGGGATCGGCAGCCACACCACGTCCTTGCCGGGCTTCAGCCGATAGACGATCCAGGATGGGCTCCAGGTGTAAAGAAGGATCGGCTCTCCTCGGTCGGCCCGTGCAAAGACCTCGCCGATCAGCGGCTCGTATTTGGCGCGGATGGAGCGCACCGTATCGCTCAAACCGAACTCCTTGACCTGGAAATCGACGACGTCACCGCACTTCCAAGCGGGATCGCAATTCACCAGATTGGCTTTTCCGTCACCGTCGGTGTCGAACAAGGCCGCGATCTTCGGGTCCTTCAGTTGCGAAACATTGGTGATGTTGTTGGCTTCGGCCGTCTTCTTGTCGATCATGTAGCCGTTGATGCCGCCGCCCGCGATCGTGCCTTCATTGATCAGTTCGACCGTATCCGAGATCTGTGCGATGGCGGGCTCGGCCTGCGGCCAGTTGATGTCGCCGGTCATGTCGAGGTCGTCCTGCGAAATGGCCTGCAGGATCGCCGACATGTTCATGGTCGACAACTTTACGTCGTAACCGAGTTTCTCGAGGCCCGCTATCAGGACCTGGTCCTGAATATAGTTGGCGCCCAGGCTGTCGGAGGACGTGAAACGAATGGTCTTGCCTTCGCCAGGCTTATCCTGCGCAAAACTCTGCCCACCCATCATGGTTGCTGCAACAGCCATGGCGCAGGCCAGTCTCAGCCCTTTGCGGTATCGATAATTCGCCGACATGTATTCTCCCCTTGTTGTGATATTTGTTGCGTCGTTCCGCCTGATCGAGACGGTGTTCAAACCTGCTGGTGGTTCGTTTCGAAACTCCCCGCTTCCTCACTACTGGGACGCAGCAACTGAGCCAGGGCGGCCCGGATGCCCCGGGTCGGTCCGGCCTTGTCCTGGTTGGCCAGACCCTGCGTGATGCGATCGAGGATCATGGCTAGCAGGACGATGGCGATGCCGCCGACGGCAGCCATGCCGACATCGAGACGTCCCAGCCCCTGCAGGACCACAAGTCCGAGCCCTTCAGCCCCGATCATGGATACGATCACCGACATGACCATGGCCATCAGCACCGTCTGATTGAGGCCGCCCAGAATGGTTGGCAAGGCCAATGGAAATTGGACTTCCCAGAGAAGTTGGCGATCGGTGGCACCGAAAGCCCGCCCCGCCTCGACCATCTCCTTGTCGACAAGACGAATCCCGAGATTGGTGAAGCGGATCAGCGGCGATATCGCCGCCACGATGACCGCGACTGCCCCAGGCACCGTTCCGACGCCGAACAGCATGACCACCGGGACCAGGTAGACGAAGCTGGGCGTCGTCTGCATGACATCGAGCACCGGCCGCACGATGGTCCAGGCGCGGTCGTGGCGCGCGCACAGGATTCCAATTGGAATGCCAAGAATGACGCACACCACGATTGCCGTGGCGATGAGCGACAGGGTGGTGATCGCTTCCGCCCACAGGCCCATGAAGGCAATCAGGGTCAGCGAAAGCAGCGTGAATATGGCCACGCCACGCGATGCGGAGCGCCATGCGATGAGAGCAAAGATCCCGATCAGGATCGGAAACGGAATGGCATGGAGTCCATGGTCGATCGCGGTCAGAAGGGTCTCGACGGGCCACTTGATGGTCTGGAACAGCGGCCGGAAATGCATTGCCAGCCAGCGGACGCCGACCTGGATCCATTGGTCCAGCGGGATGACATAGAGATTATCGACATCCAGCATGATCAGGCCTCCGCTCCCCGGGATTGCGAGGAAGCCGCCGCCGGAGCGCCAATGCGGGATAAGATTTGGAGTGGATCGACACGCCCCAAATATCGGCCGCCCTCGTCAACAACGGCTATCGGCCGGTCTCGATGGCACAGGCTGGCCACCACCGACAGCTTTTCCGTGCCGCATACCGTCTCATAGTCCTTGCTCATCAATGATTGGATCGCCGAACCATCGGCGAGGCGTGGCAACTGGCGTGGTCCGACGACACCCACGACCTGCATCAAATCGTCGACGATGAACACCGGTTCGCCCTCGGCATCGCGGCCGCCAAACGCACGTCCGTCTAGCCGGAGCGGGCTGCTTTCCACCATCACGGAACTCGCATCGAACAGATGGGCCCGGTTGACGTCGCGGGTGAAGGCGGCGACGTAGTCATTGCCGGGCTTGGTCACGATGTCCTGCGGAACGCCTTCGCGCATCACCATTCCATCCGCCATGATGGCGACCCGGCTTCCGAGCTTCAGCGCCTCCTGGAAATCATGCGTGATGAACAGGATGGTCTTGTGGAAAGTCCTGTGCAGGCGCAGCAGTTCGTCCTGCATTTCGCTGCGGATGAGTGGGTCCAGCGCGCTGAAAGCCTCGTCCATGATCAGGACATCGGCATCCGTGGCGAGTGCGCGGGCCAATCCGACGCGCTGACGCATGCCGCCGCTCAGCGTACCGGGAAGATGATTTGCCCACGAAGCCAGCCCGACGACCTCCAGCACCTCCATCACCTTCTTCCTGCGCGCGGCGGCTGGCACACCGCGCAGTTTCAGGCCGAACTCGGCATTCTCCAACACCGTTCTGTTCGGCAAGAGGCCGAAGTGCTGGAACACCATGGAGATACGCGTCCGACGGATTTCGCGCAGCCGCGCTTCGCTGGCGCCGGTGATCTCCTCGCCATCGATAAGGATGCGCCCTGCATTCGGCTCGATGAGGCGATTGATGCATCGCGCAAGCGTCGACTTACCGGAGCCGGACAAGCCCATGATCATGTAAATCGAACCGACGGGAACGGACAGCGACACGTCGCTCAAGCCGACGACTTGCCCGGTCTTCTGGAGCACAGCTTCCTTTGTCTCGCCAGACTTCAGCATGGCCAAAGCCGATTCCGGCGATTTGCCGAAAATCTTGTACACGCCCTCGACCGTTATGCGATCCGTCACACCTGTCCTCCACTCCTGGCTTGGCGGACGATAGTCAGCACATTCCAGAGCCACGATCCCGATTAATGAAGATAGAACTGCACCCGCCGTCTTCCCCCGTTCGGCAGGATACCCGCCTAGCCCAGTGCTACGAAGGAAAGCATACGGCTCGCGGGTTCGATGATATAGGCTCTCCGCTACCCGGATAGGTATAATCCGGGACGCCTGTATGGAGAAACGGCGTGCTGGCTTCGCTTAAAAACCCTGCCCTCATGGTCGTGGACATGCAGAACGATTTCGTGCGCAGGCATGCGCCGATGGAGGTTGCATCCGCGCGCGAAACCATACCTTCGATCAGCAGACTCATTGCGGCGTTTCGCGGCAACGGCAAGCCGGTGGTATTCACGCGATACGTTGCCGACCCTATATCAGGCCTTGGCCGGCAAGCTGACCTGGATCAAGCTGACCGATGCGCCGACCCATGCGTGCGTGCCGGGCTTCATGCGATCCTACGGCGATGTCGAGGGCCTGCGGGATGCCGCGGAGGTGATCGACGAGCTTGCGCCACAGGATGACGACATCGTGCTGGACAAGGTCTATTTCAGCGCCTTTCATGCCACGGATCTTGCCAAGACGCTCAAGCTGCTTGCGGTGGACGGTCTGGTATTCGTCGGCACGGTAGCAGAGATGTGCGTCGAAGATAGCTGCCGTCACGCCGTGCATTTCGGTTATCCCACGATCGTGGTGGAGGATGCTGTTTCTTCCGACCATCCGCCCAGCCGGCAGGCCATGCTCGATGCTTTCGCACGCAACTACGGCTGGGTGATGACCACGGACCGGCTCCTGGATTCTTTCGCGGTCGGGCAAGCGGGATGCGAGGTCTTGAACCTACCGCAGCGGTGAAAAATCGGTCGGGATCAGGATTCGGTTTTCCATCGTTTCGATATTCTCGGTGAGCTTGACCGTAAACGCCCGCCACGCGGGATCTTCGGCCAGCCGCTGACGCCGCTCGGCGCGGTCGTTCAGATCGCTATAGCCCCATAGATGCACGACATGGTTGAGAGGTCCGATCTCGGTGCGGAAATAGCCGATCAGGTTGCCCAGGATCGGCTGCTGGATGGCAAGGCCTTCCTCGCTGATAAGCTGCATGTATCTGGCGAGACGGCCGGCCCTTATCTTGTAGATGCGTTCCTCGACAATCATGGCGCGACAGCTCCCATCAGGCGATCACCCGCGACTTTTCCCTGCCCGCTTCCTTCTCGCGCATCGCAAATACGGGCATCACTTCCTTGATGAACAGCGCCAGCGATTTCTTCTGCACCTCAAACGGCAGGTCGAAGGCGAGGCCGAGGCAGAACTGGTCTACGCCCGCCGCTTCATAGACCATCAGCTTTTCGACCACCTCGTCCGGGGTGCCGAAAAGGAGATTGTCGCGGATCGACCGCGGATCGTAGTCGCCGCTGTTGCCAACGGTGTCGTAAGAAACCGCTTCAGGAAAGCCGTTCTTCACCGTGCCGATGTTCTGGAACAGGTTCTCGAAGCTGCGCCCATATTGATAGCTGTAGCGAACCGGCAGTTCCCAGTCCTCGGGACGTTCATACACGCAAGTGCGGCGCAGCATCATGAACCGCGGCCTCGGCACTTCCGGATGATCCTGGACCGCCTTCTTGAACTTGTCGCCGAGAATGCCGACTTCCGCGACTGGCCGCGACAACGGCGTGGAGAGGATGTTGTGGCCATTGCGCACCGCCCAATCGAATGTGCCGGGGTCACGCGCCGCCACCCAGATAGGCGGGTTGGGTTGCTGCAAGGGCTTCGGCACTGAGGTTGCCCGCGGGAAGTGGTAATACTTACCCTCGTGGGCGTAGTCGCCTGCCCATAATTTCTGGACTGCCGGCAGCAGTTCCTGCATGTAGGCGCCGCCTTCCTGTTGCGGGATGCCTCCCGCCATGCGGTCAAATTCATACTGATAGGCGCCGCGGGCGATGCCGAATTCCAGCCGCCCTCCCGTCAGGTGATCGCAAAGTGCGGCCTCTCCCGCGAGACGGATCGGGGTCCAGTACGGCGCGACGATGGTGGCGGTTCCAAGCCGGATCTGTTCGGTATGAGCTCCCCACCAGACCAGCAACTGGAACGGGCCGGGCGCGATCGTGAATTCAATCGTGTGATGCTCGGGCGACCAGGCGGTCTCGAAGCCGCCGGCATCGGCCATACGTACCAGTTCCAGCGTCTCAGCCGCCACCTGGCGCATATCCTTGTCCGGACTGAACCTCTCCATGTTCAGGGAAACGGAAAATTTCATGGCAATGACCTTTTCGAATATTGGGGAATCGTCGGATGAGCGTCAGCGCAAACGGATTACGAACGGGTCCTGCGTGGCGCCGGAGTAGTCGATGACGACATTCTTCAGACGGGAGAACTCGCGCATGACCTCGAAGCCTCCGCGCTTGCCGTAACCGCTCTCCTTGAACCCGCCGGAGGGCGACATGTAAGCAGCAGAGCGATACGTGTTGACCCAGACCGTGCCGGCATCGACGTTGCGCGCAAAGCGCAGCGCGCGATCGATGTCGCGGGTCCAGACACCCGCCGCCAGCCCATAATGGGTGTCGTTGGCAAGCCCAATCAGCTCGCTTTCATTGTCGAACGGCACGACGCCCACGACGGGCCCGAAAATTTCGTCGCGCATGAAGCGCATGTCGTTGCGCGCATCCGCCAGAACCGTGGGCTCGTAATACCAGCCGCCGGAGAGGTCGTCCCGCCGCGGCCGGTGGCCTCCGGCAACCAGCCGCGCGCCATCGGCGACGCCGTAGTCCACACACTGCTCGACCTTGTCGAGTTGGGCAGCCAGCGCCAGCGGACCGATTTCCGTGTCCTCATCGGTCGGATGGCCGATACGCACGCGCCTGGTACGATCCGCCAGCTTTTCGACGAATGCGGCATAGATGGATTTTTCGACGAAACAGCGCGAGCCTGCGATACAGGTCTGCCCGGCAGCGGCGAACACGCCGGCAACCACGCCGTTCACCGCACGCTCGATGTCGGTATCGGCGAATACGACATGAGGCGACTTGCCGCCCAGTTCCATCTGACACGAAACAAGTCGGCTGGCAGCGTTGGCGGCGATGCGGCGGCCGGTTGCCGTACTGCCCGTGAAGGCGATCTTGGCGACATCGGGATGCAAGGTCAGCGCTTCGCCCGCCGTAGCGCCCTTGCCGGTAACGACATTGAAAACGCCAGCCGGGAAGCCCGCTTTTGCAATCAGTTCGGCGAGGGCAAGGGTGGACGCGGACGTATGCTCTGATGGCTTGACCACGACCGTATTGCCAATTGCCAGGCAGGGTGCGAGCGTGCCGGTCAGCAGCATCAGCGGTGAATTCCACGGCGAGATCATGCCCACCACGCCGATCGGCTCGCGCAGCGTGAAGTTCAGCATATCGAGCTTATTGACCGGTATGGTCTCGCCATGCAGCTTGTCGGCCATTCCGGCGAAATAGAGATAGCTGTCCGGCGCCGCGCGCAGTTGCACACGCATCTCTTTCAGAAGCTTGCCGTTGTCACGCGTCTCGATGGCCGCGAGTTCATCGGCGTGTTCCGCGATGAGATCGGCCAACCGGCGCAGCAGCTTGCCGCGATCCGTCTGCGTCAGCCTGCGCCAGGCCGGATCGTGAAACGCTCTTTTGGCTGCCTGCACGGCGGCGTCGACATCATCCGCCCCGGCGTCGGCAACCTCATACCAAGGCGCCGCGTTCGTCGGATCGTAGCTCGGCATGTAGCGGCCGGACCGCGGCGCGAGGCGCTCCCCGGCAATGAAAAGATCCTGGCGCGATCCTTCGATCACCTTCAGCGTCAGGTCCATCATCTCATCCCTTCGCGGTTTCTCGGTCGCCGGCCAAGCCGTTAAGCGACCGCCACGGACGCGGGGCGCCGTCTATCATCGCCACCCGGCCGCCATCGCTGGAATCGACGTAGATCCCGAAGCGAGAGTCCGCGCGCTCATGCAGGTAACGGCGCAGCGTTGCGCGTATCTGCCTGATCGGAATGCTGTCCCAAGGCAGCTCTTCATGGGCAAAGAACCTCAGCGACGGCGACAAATCCGGAATTTCGCCAGGCGGGCCCGCGAGCGCACCACGGTAAACGACATAACCGGGCTGCTGGTCGGCCACATCGAAGACCGAATAGAGAAACGCATCGCTGGTGAGCGGCGCAACCACGCCGCCGCCTTCGAAGCTGAGCATGTCGCCCGGCTTACGGTGCGTTGCCGTCGGCAGTTCCCAGCCTCCGGCGCCATCGTCGCGCAGCAGGATGCGGCCGTCATGCTCGACCAGGTAGCCGATGATCATGCGATGGGAAGGCGTCCAGCCAGGCGGCATCGGGTCTTCCACGCAGACATAGCGCCCCCGGCAAAACCCTAGCGGAGCGGCAGGGCTGGTGCCGAAAGCACGCACCCGGCCGATCAGGATCACATGGTCTCCCGCCTCGATACGGTCATGCACCGTGCAGTCGAACCAGGTAAGGCTGTCGGTGAGCACCGGCGAGCCCGTATGCACGGTAGTATGGGCTATCGTCTCGAACTTGGAGAGTGACTTCGAGGCGAAGAGGCTCGCCACCTCCTTCTGGCGCTCGTGCAGTACGTTGACGGCGAAGCCTTCGGCCGTGTTGAATGCCGGAAAGCTGCTGGCGCTCTTTCCTATGCAGACGAGCAGCAGCGGCGGCTCAAGGGAGACTGAGGTGAAGGAATTCGCAGTCATGCCGCGCGGCGAACCATCTTCGTCCCGCGTCGTCACCACCGTGATGCCCGTGACGAAGGTGCCGAACGTTCGCCGCAGTTCCACTGGATCGATCGTGCTCAGCTCTTTTTCCCTCTTGTCCGCCATGCGTCCTCCCTCTCCAGGAGGGTGGAAGGATAAAGGGACGTGAGAGAGGGTCTTCCTGCTCTACGCAGGAGAGGCGGTAGTCAGACTCCTAGGACACGAAGCAGAGACCGCATCAGACAGGTTGCTCCCGGGCAATGGTCTCGTTGAGGCGTATTGCCAGTTCAAGCGCGAACCGACGTTCGGGTGAATCGATCTCGATGCCAAACAGTTCCTGGATACGGTTCAGGCGATAACGAAGCGTAGTAACATGCAATTCCATCGCGTCCGCGCAGGCCTGGCTGCGGCAACCGTGCTCCAGAAAGACGGTCAGGGTCCTAATATAGTCCGTTGCATGCGCCTCGTCGTGACGCACGACCGCGCCAATGGCGATATCCACGAACGACCTCACTTCCTTGCTGTCGGCCGCCGAAAGCAGCAGCGGAAAAGGACCGAAGTCCTGGGGCGCAAGCAACCCGGTACGGTTGAAGCGGACGGCAAGACGGATCATGCGCTCGCATTCAAGCCATGCCTGGGGATAGTCGTGAATGCTCGAACAGGTCTTACCCGCCACGATGATCGGCTTGGTGCCGATCAGCCACTGCGTTTCCTCGATCAGCTTGCGCACAAACGTCTTGACCACCGTGTCCGCGTCGCGGGGCGCGTCGGGAATGCGGCACAGAATGATCTCGCCCAATGCGGCGGCGGTCGCCTGCGGCGCCAATTGGCCGGCGAGCCGCATGATGGAGCGGTGCAGTTCGGGTATGGTCTTGCCCTTTTCCGGCACAGTTTCCGGGAGGCCGATCGCGACCAGCCTGGCGGTGGCGTTTACGTCAATGCCGAGCCGGCGCGCCCGCGCCGTCAAATCGTCCACGTTGCGCCAGTTGCCGGAAACGATTTCCATGAACAATTCGCTGGAAGTCTGCGATTCCGTCTGGAACCGTAAATGGCTGCGCATCAACTGGACGCTGAGCGCGAACCGAGCGCTCTGAAGAAGAAGATGATCGAGGTCGCCGAAATTGGCGTCGAGCGAAAACACGATCAGCGCCCCTACCGTCTTGCCATCCACGACCAACGGCTCCACCGCCGCCGGCAGGTTGAGGTGATGGCCGCCGCAGTTCAGGTACAGCTTGCGCATTTCAAGCCCGGCCTGGTCCGAGATATCGCGAGCAAGACGGAGAAACTGGCGGCTCATGCAATCGTCCATCTCCTCGCGCCAGCGGTCGGTGTCGATGAGGTCCGGCTTGGGCGAACGTCCGGCAACGACCAGGTTGGCAGTCAGATCCACCACGACGATTGCGTTCGGCAGGAAGGTTTCGACCATGGAAGCCGCGGATGCGACGGAACCGTCCGACAGGACCTGGTGCATCAGGGAGGAATGCGCGGCAAGTGCGTTTTGGAGTTGCGCGGCGGCAGCATGTTCCGCCCTTAGCCTGTGGGCCTTGTCCACGGCTATGGCGCCCAGATGGACGATCGTCTGCAGGAATGCGAGATCGGCCGCTGACAGATCGACAACGTCGCGCGACTGCACCGACAAGACCATCGCGCGGTCTTCCATGTCCCGGCAGCCCAGAGGCAAAACCACGACAGTGCGATAACCGCGCTGGATTGCCTCTTCCCGATAGCCCGGAAATTCGATGCTCTCCTGGGCATCGCGAATGATCACCGGATCATTGCGGGTCAACGCGATGACGGATGGACTTGTCGCCAGCGTCCAGCGGTTGCGATAGGACTTCGTCAACTGGCTAGGATCATGCCGGGTCACGACCACAGCATTGCCATCCGCCTGATCGATGCTCATCACCGCCGCCATCGACCAGGCATCGTGCTGGCATGCCGCATCGACAAGGTGCTGCAGCGTTGTCTCGAGGTCGACGCTGGAATTGATGAGGCTGGTCACGTCGCGCAGGACGCGTGACAGCGGGCGATCCAAAGCGCTCAACAGAACCTCGCTGCTTGCCGGTACTCGATCGTTACATAGCCTTCCTGGTCGATGGTGCGCCACAGTCATATTCGTTACCGGGGGTCATGCCGCTGCCATATGGCCGGCATGGATAGGATCGACCTTGCCGGCTGTTCGCGAAAGGTTTGGCAGGCCTTCAAAGCGACATGATGACCGACTTGGTCTCCGTATAAAGGTTCAGCCCTTCCTGTCCCCGTTCCCTGCCCCAGCCGGATTGCTTGAAGCCGCCGGTGGGTATCGCCGCGTCCACCGAGCCGTGTACGTTGACCCCGATCCGGCCCGCGCGAATTCGCCGTACCATCTTGTGGGCGACGCTTAGGTCCCGCGTCCAGACGCTGCCAGCTAGTCCGAAGATGCTGTCATTCGCCTGCCGCGCGATCTGTTCCAGGTCGTCGTCATCGAAGCTCATGGCGCACAGGACAGGACCGAAAATCTCTTCCTGCACCACCGCCATGTCGGGTCGGGTATCGGTCAGCACCGTCGGCGCAATGAAGTTGCCTTCATTGCCTATCCGCGTGCCGCCAAACGCCACGGTTGCACCGGCGCTCCTGCCCTGCTCGATATAGCTCATGACGCGGTCGCACTGGACCGGGGAAATGACCGGCCCCATCTGGACGCCTTCGCTGAGGCCATGACCGACGCGGATATTCCCTGCCCGTTGGCCGATCCCATCCACGATCTGGTCGAACACCTTCTTATGAGCGAACAGCCGCGATCCCGCTGTGCAGACCTGGCCGCTATTGGCAAAAATGCCCTGCGTGACACCGGGAATGGCAACCGACATGTCAGCATCGGGAAAGACGATGACGGGCGACTTCCCTCCCAATTCGAGCGACACTTTCTTCAAATTGCCCGCGGCAGCCTTGACGATGATGCGGCCGACCTCGCTGGAACCCGTAAAGGCAACCTTGTCGATCTGGGGGTGCGAGGCGATCGCTGCGCCCGCCGTAGGTCCAAAACCGGTCACGATATTGATCACGCCGGCGGGAATGCCGGCCTCCTGGACCAGTTCACCGAAGCGCAGCGCCGTCAGCGGCGTCTGCTCCGCCGGCTTGAGCACGATCGTGCAGCCGGTGGCCAGCGCCGGCGCTGCCTTCCAGGACAGCATGAGCAGTGGCGCATTCCACGGAATGATCTGCCCGACGACGCCGACCGGCTCGCGCACCGTGAAGGCATGGTACTTGTCCGGCGCGGAGATCGAAATGGTTTCCCCTGTGATCTTGGTCGCCCAGCCCGCCATGTAGCGGAACATA
This sequence comes from Mesorhizobium sp. B2-5-11, assembly GCF_006440835.1. Classification (NCBI taxonomy): domain Bacteria; kingdom Pseudomonadati; phylum Pseudomonadota; class Alphaproteobacteria; order Hyphomicrobiales; family Phyllobacteriaceae; genus Mesorhizobium; species Mesorhizobium sp. B2-5-11. The sequence continues at coordinate 47,926 of NZ_VFUK01000012.1, read as the reverse complement.
TCCACGCTCAGCGCGACGTCGGAATTCCGGGCATTGGCAAGCGGCTTGCCATTGTTGAGAACCTCCAGTTCGGCCAGTTCATCGGCGTTCTGTTCCAGCAGATCCGCCAGTTTCCAGATGAGACGTCCACGTTCGCTGGGCGTGATGCGGCTCCATGGGCCTTCTTCAAAGGCCCGCCGCGCAGCTTTGACGGCATTGTCGATATCGGCGGCGTCGCCCTCCGGAACCTGTGCAATTATGCGTCCCGTGCCCGGATCATACGTGTCGAAAATCTTCCCGGACTGAGCCGGCACCCATTTTCCATCGATAAGGAGTTTTTTCTCCTGGCGTAAAAAGGACGCCGCCTTCTCTCCAATTCGGAACTGATCAGCATGTGTGTTCATCGAATTCTCCATAGGTATCGGGAAGCGCCTTGTCCGGATTCGTTCAAGGGCGTCCATCTGAAGCGCCCTCGTTAAAGCTTTTCACTCGATCACGAAGTGGTCGGGTCCGACCGCGCGAGGCTGCCGCTTCGGCGGAATGAAATCGAGCGGCCGCACGGGAGACGGCAATTCCGTCACCGGCTTGCCGATCAAGCGGTGCCTGTCCGCGGCCGGCTCCGGGTTCGGCACCGCTGCCATCAGCTTCTGGGTATAGGGATGTTTCGGATTCCCTATCACCTCGCGGCTGGGCCCGATCTCCACAATCTCGCCAAGATACATGACCGCCACGCGGTGGCTGACACGTTCGACAATGGCCATGTCGTGACTGATGAAGAGGTAGGACAACCGCAGGTCCTCCTGCAACTCAAGCAGCAGGTCGATCACCTGCGCCTTTACCGAAACGTCGAGCGCCGAGACGGCCTCGTCGGCTATAATGACCTTCGGGTCGAGCATCAGGGTCCGCGCAATGCAGATTCGCTGACGCTGTCCGCCGGAAAACTCGTGCGGAAGACGGGTGATCATCGACGGTTCGAGGCCGACACGCTCCAGAAGATGTTTCGCCTTGTCCAGGGCCTTGGCCCTGGTCGCCAACCCATGGCATAGCAGGGGCTCCGCCAGGATCGCACCGACGTTTTGCTTCGGGTCCAGGGAACTGAAAGGATCCTGGAAGATCATCTGCACATTGCGCCGGAGATCCGAAAGATCGGACCTGTTGTCGCGCCGCACCGTGCGTCCGTCGAAGACCACCTCGCCGGAATCCGGAGGATTGAGAAACAGGATGCTGCGTCCGGTCGTCGACTTGCCGCAGCCGGATTCGCCAACCAGCGACAGCGTTTCTCCAGGCATGATGTCGAAGCTCAGACCCTCGACGGCATGGAGACGCCCCACCTTGCGACGCATCGCCCCGCCACGCACGTCGAACCGGGTCACCAGCTTGCGCACGCTCAAAACCGGCTTCGGCACAGCATCCTTGGCGGGCGCGCGGTAGGAGCGGGCGACGCCTTGCCCCAGGCGGGGGACCGCGTCGATCAGCATCCTCGTATAGTCCTCGCGCGGACGCTCGAAAACGTCCTTTACTGCTCCCGTCTCCACCACGCGTCCCTTGTGCATGACCATGACGCGGTCGGCGATGTTGGCCACTACGCCCATGTCATGCGTGATGAACAGGATCGCGGTGCCGGTATCGCGCTGGACCTCGTTCAGGAGATCGAGGATTTGCGCCTGTATCGTCACGTCGAGCGCTGTTGTCGGCTCGTCGGCGATAAGCAGCTTCGGCGAGCACGCCAATGCGATGGCGATCATGATCCGCTGCCGCATCCCCCCGGAGAACATGTGAGGATAGTCATTGAACCGCCGCCGCGCGTCAGGAATGCGAACGCGGTCGAAAAGCCGGATGCCCTCCTCCCGCGCCTCGGCATCGCTTAAGGGTCGATGCTGGCGCAGCATTTCCTTGATTTGGGTGCTGACCTGCAGAACCGGGTTCAGGCTCATCATCGGTTCTTGGAAGATCATGCTGGCAATGCCGCCACGCACCCGCCGCAATGTCGATGTCGACGCCCCCACCACTTGCTGGCCATCCACGATGACCGAACCGGTCACTTGGGTATTGCCGGAAAGCAGTCCCATGATCGTCATGGAGGTGACGCTCTTGCCGGACCCCGACTCGCCGACAAGCGCCAGCGTCTCGCCAGCATGGATGGCCAGATCGACATCATGCACCACCTGATGCTTGCCGAAAGCGACGTTGAGGCCTTTTACCTCGACCACTGGATCGGATTTCCGTTCACTCATGAGTTTGGCGCCGGTGCAACAGTGAAGCCCGCCTGCGAGCGAGAGCGCTCCGAAGTTGGAGCCCAGGTGAGCATTTCGAGCGCGTACAGCGCATCCAGCGTCTCGCGCGACAGGGGAATGCCCTTCTGGTGCGCCATGGCGATCTTTTCCCGAGGCCGAACGGCAACGTGCCCGGACGCCTTCAGTTCAGGCCTGCGGGCGCTGACCATGAGAAGCGCGCAGCCCGGCGTCAGCCCGGCGGCGTCGATCGATTCCAGAACCGCCGTGTCCTCACCGAGGAGCGCCGCCAGGGCATCCCGGCCCCGGCCCGAATAAAGCACACCCCGTGCGTCGGGGTCAGCCAACAGCCAGTCGAAGGTTCCATCCCTGGCGATGATGCCGATAGAGGAGAGATTGTAGTCCATCGCACCGACCAGCGTGGCCGGAACAAGCGACAGCTCGGTCGCCGCCAATATCCGGCACATTTCCCATTTGGCGCCGCCTGCATGCGCGGCGAGAGCATCGATCGCGGCAGGTCCCGTTTCCAGAAATGAAACGCCGGCGGCGTCCAGCATCGTGAGCCCGTTCGATTTCCGGTAGCGGAAGCCATGGGAGGGCCGCGGTCCCGCCTGGCGAATTTCATCCAGAATAGCCGGATCGAGCGCCGCACCTGTTGCAACGAGATGAGCGCCCCGGTCAGCGGTTCCGAACGCGTAGCCCAGCGCCCTGAGCGACCACGGCAGGACGCGAGTCAGTTCGGAATAGGCAACAAACATGCTCGTGCTCACAGGGCGACCTCATTCTCATGCTTGCGAACCCGGGAACCCGGCCTGCCAGGCTCGAGGAATTCCGAAGGCAGCGGCTGGTCTTGGAAGAAAGTCCCCCGCACATAGCGGATGCTGAGCGGCGTCGAGCCGCGAATGCCCAGCGACGCAAGGAAAAACCGTATGAGATCGGCGGGGACGAAATCGCGATGCGCGAGCGGATCGCGTATTTCCGCATAGAACAGGCCATCCAGATATTGCACCCGCGAAATGGCGTAATGCAAGTCCGGATGGTCGAGGACGACGTCGCCGGCGCGCTCCTTGTCACCACGGCTGACCAGCACCGCCGCCAGCCTCTGGATCAATCCGATATGATCGATGAAGGATTCGAAACGCTCGTGCGGGTCGATGACCCGCTCGCCGCGCCTTTGTTCGCCATTGTCGATCGAATGGTACCAGAAGTGCTGATGGGTTTCGGCAAGCGTGCGGTCGGCGGTGAGAGCCCAGACGTAGTTCCTGCGCAGGATCTCGCGCAATTCAGCGACCGTCATTGCTGGCTGCAATTGCCGCTTGCGGGCTGCGCCGATCTGGAAATAGGGCGCGATGGCGTCACAAAAGTCCGGTACCACGTCGAGAAGTACGCTGTGGAACTGCTCACTGGTCTCGCCATCCATGACTTCTGCGACGTGCGCAGCAACGTCGCCCCAGCACCGAAACTGTCCTTCGCGCAGGCTTGCCGATATGCGTGTCAGGTTCTCGATGACGGTTTCGTTGGCCACCACGTAGTCCTGCGTCTGTGGGTCGGTCTGCGCATAGATGCGGATGGTGCTCTCTATCGAGCCGCGGACAACTGAAATGCTTCCCGCATCGACCGGCAGGCTTTTTGCGTAGCCAAGAGCCGCCTCGCGTACGGTCACCCATGTGGCGACCCAATGCGGCCAGCGCTGGAGGGCAACGCACATGCCCTGGCCTGAGGAGTTGCCTATTCCAAGCCCGCGCGCGATCGAAATGTCGAGCTGCGCTGCGTCCGGATTGCGCCGCCGCGCCACGGCATTGACGAGATCGATGGAGACGAGCCGCACCAGGTAGATGGCGAAGATATCCGCAAAGAACGGGTGCGCCAGCGGATGCCCCTCGGGAATGCCCGGATAGGAAACCGTGCCATTCCGGCCGCTGCTTTGAAAGCCACCGTTCCGCATGAGATAGGCGATGCCGAGCTCGGGGGCGGGCTGTTCGCCGCGGGACAGTGCTTCGACTACGGCGTCGAAATGCCGGCTGCTGCGATTGGCCGGGGTCCAGCCGACCACATCCGAATCCGTACGCATCTGGCCTTCAGCCTTGATGTCGAATGTTTCAAATTCCCGCTCGATACGCGGTTGGCTGGCAAGATTGACGAAGAGCGCGCCGAACATGTCACGGTCCGCGCCATCGGAGCGGCGTCCGACTTTTTCGATTCCGTCCCATGGATATGCTCGGGCAATATAGGAGAAGGAATGGCCTTCCGCGTCGATCCGGTAGACGAATCTCGCCGCGCCGTCATCGCCGCATTCCGCCGAGATCATCCTTATCTGCCAGCGTTCGCGAACGATCCTGCGCAACAACATGTCGGCAAAACTGACGCGCGAAGCCTTGAAGCAGCGAAGGTTCTCCACACGCATCAGAACATCCGCCGGCCGCATCCATCGCCGCGCTTTCAGGGCACCTTCCCGGCCGGCAAACTCCTGCAGGCGTTGTTCTATGAATGCCGGCAGCGGCGGCTCGATCTGGTTAGACGTCATTTCCCTGTTCCAATCAGCGATCATTGCGGGACGCGGCCTCGTTCATGCTCGACCCGACAAGATAAAATGTGAAAACTGTAAGGGCGACGGCAGCGCCCGGCCCGAGGCTGAGCAGCGGCAGGATCGGCAGGAACATCGAACCGTCGCGTACCATGCCGCCCCAGTCCGGAGCCGGCGGAGGAACGCCCAGCCCCAGGAAGCTGAGGCTTGCGGAGGTGAAGATCGCGAAGGCCACATTGATTGCGAACTGCGCCCACACCACGCGCATCGTGTTTGGCATGATATGATGGCGGATGATCCAGAAAGAGCTTGCGCCCGTGGCGCGCGCAGCTTCCACGAAGACCATTTCCCGGACGACGAAGACCTGACCACGAACCAGCCGGGCGACCGTCGGCGCGGTGACGACACCCAGCGTGACCGCCAGGTTGACCAACGATGGCCCGAGCATCGCGGTGATGATCAATGCGAGAACGAGCCCCGGCAAGGCGATGAAAATGTCGATGATCTGGACGAGGACAAAATCGATCCAGCCACGGAAAAATCCGGCGATCAGGCCAATGGGGGCGCCGATCAGCACAGCCACTATGGCCGCCGAAGCGCCCACCTGCAGTGAAACCCTTGTTCCGTAGATGACGCGCGACAGCACGTCCCGGCCAAGTTGATCCGTGCCAAGGATGTTTTCAGCCGAAGGCGGGCCGAGGACGTTTACCGTCGTGGCGGTCGGGTGCAGGGGCGCGATCAAGGGCGCGAACACCGCGATCAAAGTGATGATCACCAGAAGCGTCAGGCCAAGGACCAATCGGAATGGAAGTTTTCTCATTGGATGCTAAGCCGATGTTCGCACGAGCGGATTGACGAGGCTGTAGGTCACGTCCGCCACAAGGTTGAGGATCATCACGCCGACGATGATCACCATTCCAACCGACAGCATGACAGGAAAATCCCGGGACGAGATCGCTTCCACCAGAAGCCGGCCCATGCCCGGCATCGAAAAGACGGTTTCGGTGACGACCGCGCCGCCAACCAGTTGTCCAAGCGAAAGACCGGCATAGGTGATCAAGGGCAATATGCTGTTGGGCAGAATGTGCCGGTAGGAAATGCGCGCCTCGGACAGCCCCTTCGAACGCGCGGCCTGGATGTAGAGGCTGCCTTTCACCGACTGGTATTCGGCTTTATAGACGAGCGTGAAGGAGCTGAAATAAAAGGTCGTAAGCGTGATGACGGGCAGGATCATGTGGATGAGATGCTGCCCGGCGCCCCGTGACCACGGCGACCATCCGGTCGTCGGCAGCCAGCGGAGCTGAACCGAAAAAAGGTAGATCAGCAGCAGTCCGAGAAAGAAATTGGGCACGGTGATGCCGACGATGCTGACGGCGGCGGTGAGCCGCTCCACCAGCTTTTTCATGAACGTCGCCGAATTGATCAGCGTGGCCCCCAGGAATGCGATGAGGATCGCCCAGGATGCCAGCTCAAGCGTTAGAGGAAGGGCATCCGCGATCATTTGCGCGACAGGCTGTTGGGTGGAATAAGACCGGCCCAGGTCGCCCGACAATGCGGCGCTGATCCAGTTCCAGTAACGCGACAGGATGGGCTGGTCGAAGCCTAGCTTCGCGTTGAGTTCGGCGATCGATTGAGGGGATGCGTTCTCCCCCAGCATGATCGCCGCCGGCGTCCCCAGAAAGGACGTCACCGACGTGAACAGCAGAAACGTCAGAACGATAACGTTCGGAACCATGATCGCTATGCGGGAAAGTACAAGCGCAAGCATGCCGGCCTCAGTTCATCGCGAAGGATTGAAGAAACGTCTCCGGGGAGCCCGTCTCGCAAAGCGGGCGGTTGGGGCACATCCGATGGGCGGCGGTCATAATGGCGATCAAGTTCCTCTACCGGTTGCAGGCGGGACCGGGTCTACCCGCGCCAGACGCCGCGGCGCGGCGCGCCGCGGCAAAGCATGAAGATCAGGCCTGCGTTTTCCAGACGTAACGGAACCGCGGGATCTCGTCCGGCATCGGAGCGAACCCTTTGACGGTGTTGCGCATGGCGTTGAATTCGATGCTGAACCCGACGGGCATGTAAGGCAGATCGGCAGAAATCTGACGCTGGATCTTTTCGTACAATTCCTTGCGGCGCGCCTGATCGGAAATTACCCGCGCTTCATCGATCCATTTGTCCACTTGGTCATTCTTGTAGCCCGTGGAGTTCGCGGTGCCTTTGCTGGAGAAGAGATAGTGGATCAGGCCGTCGGGATCCGCCCGTTGCGTCCAGCGCATCGGCGTGAAGCGTATCTCGCCTGAGACCGCCTTTGCGTAGTAGTCGCTTTGGGGGACCGGCTCGAGCTCAATGTTGAGGCCGATCGCGTCGAGGTCTTCCTTGGCAAGTTCGGCAAAGCGTCGCAGCGTATCGCCGCTTGGCGCCGCAAGCTTGATGGTGGTGCCCTTCAGGCCGGAATCAGCCACGATCTTGCGCGCCTTTTCCGGATCGTATTCGTAGTGCACCAGATCGGTTGGGGTCCACCACAGGCCGTCTGGCGTGAAGCTGTCGGAAATCTTGCCTTGCCCCGCCCATATGATCTGGTTGATGCGGTCGCGGTTGAGGCCATGCGCGATGGCCTGGCGTAGTTCCGGCTTGTTATATGGCTCGGCGTCCCACCGCCACTGGTAGGAATACCAGACGCCACCCTTCGACGGCACAAGCTCGATGTCCGGGCTGGCCTTGGAAAGGCGCGTATCCAACGGATCAAGCTGGCTTATGAAATCCAGTTCACCGATGGCCATGCGCTGAATGCCGACGACGTTCGTCGGAATGTCATGGAAGGTAATGCCGTCGAGATATGGCATTCCCTTCTGCCAATAGCTGTCGTTCTTGGTGAGCGCGATGCGCGACCCGCGGACCCATTCGCCGAAAACGAACGGACCGGTCCCGACAGGATTGGAACCGACGTCGCTGCCGTATTTCTTGGCCGCAGTTGGCGAAGCCATCAGCCCTGCGCGGTCGGCAAACAGCGCCAGCAGCGGCGGATAAGGTTCCTTCATGTCGATGGCGACGGTGAATTCATCCAGCACTTCGACATTCTTGACGCCTTCCAGCAACTTGAGCTGCGATGAGTTGCCTTTCGGATCGAGACGTGCATCAAGGTTCCATTTCACGGCCTCGGCGTTGAACGGTGTGCCGTCATGGAACTTCACGCCTTCCTGCAGCTTCAGGACCACGCGCTTGCCGTCGTCCGAAAACTCCCAGCTTTTCGCCAGGGCAGGCTTCAGGGAGAAGTCCGCCTCGGTCTCGAGAAGCGTATCGAATATCAGGAAAAGGATCTGCCGCTCGGTCCATTGCGACGACTGAAGCGGGTCGAGCGTGCGGACGTCGCTGATGAAGCCGACGTTGAGCATGCCGCCGGTGACCGGCTGGGTATCTTGAGCCAGCGCTACCGCCGGCAAAGAGGCCACGATTGCGAAGCCGCTGACGGCGGCCATAAATTGCCTTCTATCCATGACAAATCCTCCGTTGGTTCAGTTCCCGATATTATCGGCATTGCCGTTATTGGCCTCCGGGCAAGGACCCGGAGGCTTGCGCGTTATTTGCTCTCGGCTGGCAGCGGCCGGCCGGCCTGATCGACTCCCATGATCCGCATGTCGTTGAACCGATCGCCGATGCGATGGTGCGGACGCCCGCCGCTCGCGGCGCCCAAGGCGATGACGATCTCGTCATGCGCGGGCGCGTCGGGAATGGTGAATTCCACGGTCAGAAAATGAGCGCGGCTTCCCTTCTTCTCAGCGTCCTTGTGGGTCAAGGGAACGGTGAGCGCGGTGCCGGCGCCGGCACGCTTGTTCGTGAACGGGAGAAAGGAATCGCCACCAGCGGCGATGCGGAAGACATTGCCGAAATGCAGCGTGTGGATCAGGCCGGCCGCGTGTTCGACTTCGCCGTCCGTCCCGGTCACCGCGCACTTTCCAAACGCTTCTATCCTGTCCGGACCGCCCATGATCGCCACCAGGCGAGGCACGAGGGCATCCGTGAGAGCCTTGGCGTGCTCAATGATGTGCGGCTGCAGGTCCTCGACGAATGCCGATCCTGCCCAGGGATTGCGGATTACCGCCGCGCAGGCGGCCATGCGAAGCGGAACCGGCGCGACGCGCCCCCCTTCGATAAGCGTGTCCTCGACGAAATCGACGATCTTGCGGATCAGGACCCCAGTCATTTTTCCACTCCGCCGGCTGCGAGTTCGGCAAGCACGCGGTTGGCAATGCGATGGCATTCGACGCCGACAGGAACGCCGCAATAAATCGTGAGATGGGTTATCAACGCGTCCAGCTCGTCACGGGTGACCCCGTTGCGAAGGGCGCCGCGAAAATGCAGTTCCCACTCATGCATGCGGTTGAGCGCGGCAATCATGACGATGTTCAGCATGCTGCGGGTCCTGGCATCCAGCCTGTCGTCACCCCAGGCCGTTCCCCAGCAATATTCTGTGATAAATGACTGAAAACCCTTGGAAAACTCGGTTGCCTTGCTCAGCGAATTTTCAACATATTCGCTGCCGAGCGTCGCCTTGCGCCGCTCCAGCCCACGCTCAAATAGCGTCTCGTTCATTCGTCTTCCCTTCATTTTCAGCGTGGACGCAAAAGGAACTCGCGGACATGGTCGGACACCAGCTTGGATGCCTCGACCAGGACGCTGTGCTTCAGGCCGGCCAGAATGCGTAATTCCGAATCGGGGATCAGCCGGTGCATCGTCTCGGCCATCCGGACATTCGACCCCTGATCGAATTCGCCCGTCATCACCAGCGTTGGCTGTCTGATCTCGGGAAGCCGATCCACCAATTCGGTAAGGCCGAACACCCGATACGCCTCCAGGTAAGACGGCACGTGGACAGCCTTGAGCTCGGCAATTCGCCGCTCGATTACATCGGGATGGCGCTCGGCGAATTCCTTGGTGAACCAGCGGTCGTGCGCAGCACCAACGACTGCGTCCATACCGCCGTCGCGGATCATCTGCAGGCGCGCCACAACCTTCTCACGTTCGGCGGGGGTGCGCCCCGCAACTGCGGAAAGAAGCACGACGCGCTCAAACCGGTCCGAATAGGAACAGGCCAGTTCTTGCGCGATCAAGCCCCCCAATGAAAAGCCGACCAGATGGGCTTTGCGCACGCCGGCGTCGTCCATCACCCGAACGATATCGGCGGCAAACTTCTCGACGGAATATTCCGAATCGATGTGCGCGGACTGACCATGACCGCGCAGGTCGGAGCGAATAATGTCGAAGCTGCCCTCCAATTGGAGGCTGACGTCCTCCCAGCTTTGCAGGTTGGCGCCGACACCGTGCACCAGCACGAGAGGATGGCCCTTACCGCTTCTCTCATAGGCGATGAGATCGTCTTTGGTGCGCATCGGCGCCATCCCAGGTCCCTCGTTCGAACTCGATTTTTTTGGTATACCGACAGACAGGCATATGGTCAACCGTATTTGAATCGGCTACTTGTGATGAAAGAGTCGAACGCGTAGCTGTCATGGAAGGAACGACGGGAGAGGACGCCGCGATGCATGAATGGACGGACTGGTCGATTGCGGATTCGCCGACATTGCGCGAGCAGACCGTTGTCACGCTGCGCGAGGCGTTGTTCAACGAAGTGTTCAAGCCGGGTGACAAGCTGGTGGAACGGAAGCTTGCCGAGCAGACCGGCGTAAGCCGCACAAGCATTCGGGAAGCGCTGAGCCAGCTTGAGTCCGAAGGGCTTGTGACTCGGGTAGCCGGCAAGGGCATGTTCGTGACCCGCTTGTCGGAACGGGAAGTCCGGCAGATCTACGAGGCCCGCGCAATCCTGGAATCGGCCATGGCGCGCCTGTTTGTCGAACGGGCCAGCCAGGAACAAATGGACGAATTGGCGCGGCGTATTTCGGAAGCAGGCGAAACCGACACCTCCGAGCTTGCCAGGCAGCATGCCGAGAAGCTCGACGCGGTGTGGGACATCATCATGCAAGGCGCAGGCAACGACATCACCAGGCAAATGACCTTTCTCCTGCATGGCCGCGTCACCTATCTGCGCACCGTCACCACCCGCGTCGCCTCGGCTGAACGGCGCAGGAATACGATGGCCTTGCTCCACGGCATTTTCGACGCGCTGCGCGCGCGCGATGCCGACCTCGCCGAAAAGCTCACGCGCGGGTATGTCGAAAGATCCGCGGCTTTCGCGCTGTCGCTGCTGCGGGACTCTGGGCAGAACGCCAAATCCTCATCACGCAAGCAACGGATCGACACATGAACTATGTCAGGCTCGGCAAGAGCAATCTGAAGGTATCCCGGCTATGCCTCGGCGCGATGGGATTCGGATCCGCGGGATGGCGGGCCTGGGTGCTCGATGAGAAGGCGTCGGCGCCGATCGTTGCGCGCGCCCTCGACCACGGCATCAACTTCTTCGACACCTGCGACTTCTATTCGGCTGGCGAGAGTGAACGCATTCTCGGCCAGATACTCGTTCTCAAGCAGCCGCGCGACAGCTTCGTCATCGCCACCAAGGCGGGAAACCCGATGGCCGCGCATTGCAACGGCCGCGGCTACTCCAGAAAGCACCTGTTCAAGGCAATCGACGATTCGTTGGTCCGCCTTGGAACCGATCACGTGGACCTCTTCCAGACGCATATCTGGGACAAGGACACCGACCTCGACGAACTGGTCGATGCCATGGCGGATATCGTGCGCGCCGGAAAGGCGCTCTATGTAGGCGTCACGACGATGCCCGGCTGGACACTCGCAAAATGCCGTGCGGCTGCCAGCGCACGCGACCTTCCGGCATTCATCTCGATGCAATGCGAATACAATCCCGCTCACCGGGAGTGCGAGCGGGAACTGCTTGCCTACTGCCGCCACGATGATGTTGCCCTGATACCGTTCAGCCCGATCGCGCGCGGCTTCCTTGCCGCGGACCGCCGCAATCCCGGCCAGCAGACGGCGCGCACGAAAAGCGACGACTATACGCAGAGATATTACCACCGCGACGGCGACCACGCCGTGCGCGAAGCCGTCGCTGCCGTTGCCGCCGACATCGGAAAGACACCGGCGCAGGTGGCTCTCGCCTGGACATTGGCGCGCCCCGGCATTACCGCGCCCATCTTCGGAGCGACCTCGACAGACCATGTCGACGAGGCAGTCGCGGCATTGGACATAGTGCTTACGCCCGAACATATCGACCGCATCGACGGGGCTTACGAGCCACGGCCGCTGAACGCCTCAGGCCACTGAATGAAGCACAATGCTTGCGGTAAGCTGATATGCTTGTGAAATTGCACTCGTTCGCGCACGTTTCAAGGGAGCAAATCCGCCGTGTATGATCTGCGAGTCCATGCTCCGCCGCGCCTGTACACGCAGGTGGCCGATACCATCCGCAACGCCATCGTCGTCGGAGAACTGGCGCCGGGAGAGCGGCTGGTGGAGCGCACGCTTTGCGAGCGCATGGGCGTTTCGCGGACGTCGCTCAGGGAAGCGATGCGCGAGCTCGAGAACGAGGGCCTGGTCACGAACCTGCCCAACCGGGGGCTTATCGTCTCTGTCGTCGATCCCAAGATCGCGAAGGACATTTTTGACCTTCGCGAGGCGCTGGAGGCGCTTGTATGCAGGTTGTTTTGCGAGAATGCGACTGACGATCATATCACGCGTTGTCGGGGCGTGTATGACGAGCTGATGGAAACCTATCGCGTCGGTGTGGCGCGCGAAATGATAGCTGCAAAGACTAGATTCTACGACGTCTTGATAGCGGGCGCGAACAATTCCGAGGCGGAACGGATGCTTCGCAGCATCCATATGCGGGCCTCACAGTTGCGCATGATTTCTCTTTCCGATGCAGAGCGGCGAAAGGCATCTCAGGAAGAGCTGGCAGCCCTGCTCGACGCCCTGGTGAACCGCAGGGCATCGGATGCCGAGCGGCTTGCAAAAAAGCATGTACGCAAAGCCGCCCAGTTCGCGCTCGGGATGATCGAACAGCTTGAAAACCAATCCGTCAGCTGATCGGCGGCGCTTGAAAGCGCGAGACGCCGCCCGTCCGCCGCTACCCGCGGCGACGGTGAAGGAGAATTATGTCGTGGCGGGCGGCATCCGTACGCGCTATTTCGAAGCTGGCAGCGGACCGGCCGTGATCCTTCTGCACGGCTCGTCACTGGCGATCGATGCCTGGTCCACCTGGCACAACACCATCCCGGCACTCGCGCATGACTTCCGGGTGCTGGCGCCCGATCTGGTCGGCTTCGGTCTCTCGGATGCGCCGGTGGACGGGAAACACGTTCCCCGCCTCGAAAGGCGGCATCACGTTTCAGCCTTCATCGAAGCGCTCGGCGTCACCCGATGCGCGCTCGTCGGCCATTCCGAAGGCGGTTTCATCGCGGCAATGCTCGCCGTTGAAAAGCCGGGTCTGGTCGATAAGGTGGTCGTCGTGAGCAGCGGTGCGACCTCCCCGCGCCTCGGCGGAAATGAGGACCACGCTTGGCAGGCAGCAGCGGCAGCAGCGTATAATGTGCTCGAGGGATGCGACACCGAGGAAGACTTTCTGCGAACCAATGCGAGGCTAAGCACGAAGAATCCGCCGGAGTTCGTGGAGCTGCTAAAAAAGAACTATCGCCTGGCCTGCGAGTCCGGTCAGTTGGAGCGCTTCAAGCAGGCTGCCCGGAAAAAGGACGACACCGAATATACCCAGATCCAGGAGGACCATCTCCTTCCGCATTTGCCCACCATGCACGCCAAGCTGTTCATAGCCTGGTCAGGTTGCGACGAAACCGTGCCGGTGGCGCGCGGCATCAAGCTGCTGGAACGCGCGCCGCAAGCCGACATGCACATTTTCGCCAATGCCGCTCACATGGTCATGATCGATCGCCCACGCGAATTCAATGGAGTTGTCCGGGACTGGCTTGGCAGCTAGCGCCGGTCAAAAAACCGTCCAGCTTATGACCCACAGCAAGTCGTCCCAAGAGGGCCGCCATGCCGCGGGAGGATGTCCTCGGGCGTGCGCCCTCACTCCCTCGCCACCAGGTAACGCGCTTCCGAGTCGTAGAGCAGCCCGCCATAATGCTGCCCGAGGTCGGACATGCCAGCCGTGGCGCCCACCACCTCCTGGCCGCGTGCCGTAGAGCCACCCGTAATGATGAACGAGCGCGCACGGCATCCACGGCCATGTTTCGCATAATCCGTTGACGGAAGGCTCAAAGTCCGCGTTCGGCATGTTGCCGCCCGGCAGCGGCACACTCGCGGTCCAGTCGCCCCCCATCTGCGGAAAGATATGTTCGAGGCGATGGAGGCCGCGCTAGGCCAATTTCCGGAAGGTCGTGATCTTGCCGCCGAAGACATTGAACAGTGGCGCGCCCCCGGTCTCGTCAACGTCGAAGACGTAGTCGCGCGTAACCGCCGAAGGGTCCCATTGCCGTCGTCGAACAACAGCCGCACGCCCCAGAACGCATACAGCAAGTCCTGGGGCGCAGCTTCTCTTTTGAAGTAGCGGTTCACGGCCGCGCTCAAATACTCGATCTCGGTCTGGTCGATCTGCACCGCTTCGGCAGCACCCTCATAGGCGCGGCAATTAGAGGTGCGGCTACGGTCGCGATTTTTATCTTGATATTTTTATCAAGCTGTGAAATTTTTTTCAATTAAATGCTGGAGGAAGTTTTCCGCACCTCAGAATGCCCTGACAATGGGCATCGGACGGAGAACACGATGGGAGGTTCAATATGCCGGTCCAAGCCGTTTCAACCGAGTGAGCCTTTCCTGCGGGAGACGCCGCGTCCTGGACCTAAAAATCCGACGTCGTCGTCACACCTTCACAGGCAGGGGAAAGAATGCGTCCGCCTTCAGGCGCTTCTTTCGACACGACGAGATCAACACCGCAAGACGCGGCAAAGGTTCCAGAACGTCCGATGACGCGAATAGTGCAGATTTCCGATACCCATCTCAGCCCTGGTAAGCGGCATTTCCTTGCCAACAGCCAGCCGCTCCTCGACTGGCTGAAGGAAAGCGATGCCGACCTCGTTATCCATACAGGCGACGTCACCGTGGATGGCGCCGATGTCGAGGAGGACATGCGCTATTGCGCCGAGATGATGGACTCCATCGGACTGCCCTATCTCGCCGTGCCGGGCAATCACGACGTGGGCGAGCCCAAGCATCTCTATCAGCCAGTCAACGCAGAACGCCTGGCCCGCTGGCGACGTCATTTCGGGCCGGACTGGTGGCATCGCGACATCGAGGGCTGGCGCCTGATCGGACTCGATTCGATGCTGTTCGGCAGCGACGAGCCGGCCGAAACGGAGCAGATCGCGTGGCTGGAAAACGCCATGCGCGAAGCGTCCGGGCGCCGGATCGGCTGGTTCACCCATCGCCCGCTCTTCATCGGCGAGCCGACCGAAGGCGACGTTGGATACTGGGCGCCCACTCCCGAGCCTCGCGCGCAACTGCTCGACATGGTGCGCCGCTACGACGTGGCCTTCGTGGCCAGCGGCCACCTGCACAAACTCTACGATCGTCAACTCGGCGGCGTCCGGTACCTGTGGGGGCCGTCGTCCGGCTTCCTCGTCGAGGCGCACTTGCAGCCGGAAGGGATGGCCGGAGAAGCCACCTTGGGCGTGCTCGTCTACGACTTTTCCGGGTCCGATTTCACCGTGCGGCCTCATGAAATTCCGGGCCTCACACCCTTTTTCATCGGTGATGTCGTGCATGAGGTCTATCCACCGAGATAGCGCCTCTACCCAATTGTTCGCGAAACGGAGCAACCCCAGTGGCTGCAGTGGAAATAAAGAACCTTTCGAAGTCCTTCGGGCCCCACCGGGTTCTCAAAGACATCAACCTGTCCATCAACGATGGCGAGTTCCTGACGCTTGTCGGCCCCTCCGGCTGCGGAAAATCGACGCTCATCCGCATCATCGCCGGCCTCGAGCCGCAAACCTCGGGCTCGATCCTCGTCGATGGCGCGCCGATCGATCATCTGAGGCCGCATGAGCGGCGCATCGCCATGGTGTTCCAGAGCTACGCGCTCTACCCGCACATGTCCGTCTTCAACAACATGGCGCTGCCCCTGACGATGACCGGGCTTAGCCTCTACGAGCGCCTGCCGCTCGTCCGCCTACTCTCGTCCCGGCGCCGCAAGGTGATGCAGGAGATCGGCAAGCAGGTCAGGGGCATCGCGGCGCAACTTCAGATTGAACCTCTTTTAGAGCGCAAGCCCGCCCAGCTCTCCGGCGGCCAGCGTCAGCGCGTCGCGCTCGGTCGCGCCATGGTGCGCCAGCCCGCCGCTTTCCTGATGGACGAGCCACTTTCTAACCTCGACGCCAAGCTGCGCGTCCACATGCGTAGCGAGCTGGCCGAGCTTCACCAGAGACTCGGCGCGACATTCGTCTACGTCACGCACGACCAGGTCGAGGCGATGACCATGTCAAGCCGGGTCGCCATGATGGAAGGCGGAGACATCCTTCAACTCGGCACGCCCGACGAACTCTACGACAGGCCGGCCAACGTCCAGGTCGCCCAGTTCATCGGCAGCCCGACGATCAACCTGATTCCCGTGACGGTGGGGGTCGGTGGGCGGCTGGAATTGCTCGGAAAGCCTCTGCCGATCGGCACCGCCCTCCCCGCCGGAGAGAAAGCGACGATCGGCGTCCGCCCGGAAATGATCCTGCCCGGCGCGGTCTCGGGCCAGTCGGCGGACCAGGTCCCGCTTCCGGCGAAGCTGCGGCGCAGCGAGCATCTCGGCTCCGAGAAGATCCTGCATTTCGATGTTCCCTCGCTCCCTGGGATCTTGGTGACCTCGCGCATAGGCGCGGGCGTGCCGGACGGTGAGGTCGAGAACACCGAACTCTTGTTCCATCCCTCGGCCTGCCATGTCTTCGATGCCGCCGGAAACCGCGTGGAACCCCAAGTTTCCCAAGACGCGGCCACCGCCGCCAAGGGAAAGCTGCGCCTCGCAGAGGGAGCGCGCGCATCATGAGCCTGACCGCGGTACCCGCTCCGCCCGCCCGGCCCGGTGCCCGGCAGGCCTTCATCGAGAGGCTGGTCGCCGGCGGCTTCGCGCTGCCTGCCCTGCTTTTGCTGGTGCTGACGATTCTCGTGCCGCTCGGCGTGCTCGGTTATCTCAGTTTCACCGACTACGAGCTCGGCGAGGTCGATGTCCATTATGTCGGCCTGCAAAACATCACCGACGCGCTGACCGATCCGGAATTCCGCCGCGCACTCAAGAACACGCTCGTCTACGTCGCGATCGTCCTGCCCGGCTCGGTGATCCTGTCGCTGCTCGTCGCCGTCCTCGTTCACCGCCGCAAGCGCACCCGCTCACTCTACGAAATCATCTACTTCCTGCCTGTGACCTCGACCTTCATCGCCATGGCGACCGTGTGGCAGTTCCTGCTGCACCCCAGCCTCGGCCCGGTGAGCGCGGTGCTGCGCTGGCTCGGCATCGGCGAGGTCGCCTTCCTGAGCAATCCCTCGCTGGCGCTGCCGACGCTTGCCGTGATCGGCATCTGGCAACTGGTCGGCTTCAATATGATCCTGTTCCTGGCCGGCCTCTCGACCATTCCAAAGGACCTCTACGAAGCCGCCGAGATCGACGGCTGCGGCGGCGAAATCGACCGCTTCCTGACGATCACGTGGCCGCTGCTGGGACCGACGACCATGTTCGTCATCGTCACCAGTTCGATCACCGCCTTCAAGGTGTTCGACACGGTGGCGGTGCTGACCCATGGCGGTCCGGTGGGATCGACCGAGGTCCTGCTCTACAAAGTCTACCTCGAAGGCTTCCAGTACTTCCGCATGGCGTATGCGTCGGTCCTCACCTTCATCTTCCTCATTTTCATTCTGGTCTTCTCGATCCTCCAGACCGTCGTCATGGACCGCAGGGTGCATTACTGATGACCGACACAACCATCACTGCTCCCGCGATGACGGGCACAACAACCACACCAGCTGGCTCCGCCGGCCGGCGCTTCGCCTCTCTGTTCATCACTCACGGCATCCTGATCACCGGCGCGGCCTTCATTCTCCTGCCTTTCCTGTGGATGCTGGTGACCTCGACCAAGCCGCCGGAAGAGGTGTTCAACGCCCAGCTCAGGATCTGGCCGAAGCATTTCTACGGCTTCGAGAATTATGCGATGGCGCTGACCACCGCGCCGCTGCTGCGCTTCGCTCTCAACGGCGTCATAGTGTGCGGCGGCATCCTCATCATCCAGCTTCTGGTCGCCATCCCATGCGCCTACGCGTTGGCCAAGCTGAAGTTCCCGGGCCGCAACCTGCTTTTCGTCCTCGTCCTGCTCGGCCTATGCGTGCCCGAACAGGTGCCGGCGCTGCCGATCTACATCGCGCTGGCGAAGATGGACCTGCTGAATACCTATTTCGCCATGATGGTGCCCTTCTTCCTCTCAGTCTTCGCGATCTTCCTGTTCAGGCAGTTTTTCCGTTCCTTCCCCGACGACATCATTCATGCCGCGCGGCTCGACGGGATGAGCGAGTTCGAGATCGTGTGGCGCATCGTCACGCCCAGCGCCATGCCGGCGATCGCCGCCTTCGCGGTGTTTTCCTTCGTCGCGCACTGGAACGACCTCTACTGGCCGCTAATCGTCATATCCGACGTCAACCTGGCGCCGCCGCCGCTCGGCATGATGTTCTTCTCGGACGCCGAAGCCGGCACCAATTACGGCGCACTGACGGCCGCCGCGACCATCCTGACCGCGCCTCTGCTGCTCGCGTTCCTGTTCGCACGCCGCCGCTTCATCGAGGGCGTCACGATGACCGGCGTGAAATAAAACTGACAACTGGCGCGGCTAGAAGCCCGGTCGCGCCGTTCCCCCACACCTTTCGCGGGGCAAGGCGGCATCATCGCCTCAAGAGCATCGGGCAAATCGCATAACCGGAGGAAGTCTTAATGAAATTCCTGTCAAAGATCATCGCGGCCTCGGCCGTATTGCTGGGAGCGGCGTCGACAGCGCTGGCCCAGTCTCCCGTGACGCTCGACGTCTACTACGCATTCCCGGCCTTCGCGAAGTTCCATGAGCCGCTGGCCGCGGAATTCATGAAGGAACATCCCGACATCAAGATCCAGTTCCGCGCGCCGGCGGCCAGCTACGACGAAGGCCACCAAGCCATGCTGCGGGCCTCCATCACCAACAACCTGCCCGACGTCTATTATTCGGGCTATCACGTCCTGCATGAATTGGTCGGCAAGCTGAAGGCGCGCAACCAGATATTGGACCTCGGCACGATGATGGACGCTGAGTCGAAGGAATGGCGCGACGCCAACTACGCCGGCAACATTCTCGACCTCGGCCGGGTGGACGGCAAGCTCTACGGACTGGCCTTCAACGCTTCCATGCCGATCATGTTCTACAATGCCGACCTGGTTAAAAAGGCCGGCGGCGATCCCGACAACATGCCTACCGACTGGCCGGGCATTATGGAACTCGCCAAGAAGATCAAGGCCACCGGTTCCGGCATCGCCGGCCTCGCCTACAATATTCATGACTGGCCCGACGAATGGCTCTGGGACGCCATGTTGATGCAAGGTGGGGGCGAGCTGACCAAGGACGGCAAAGTGGCCTTCGGCGACGAGCACGGCCTGAAGGCGCTGGAATATTTCCGCAGCTTCGTCACCGATGCCGGCATGCCGTTGATCGACTGGGATCAGTCGCGCCAGGCCTTTATCGCCGGCCAGATTGGCATCTTCTTCGATACGCCTGCCCGTCTCAGCCAGGATACCGAACTGATCGGCGACCGATTCAAGCTGCGTACCGCGGTCTTCCCGGTCGACGACAAGGAAAAGGGTGGCCTGCCCACAGGCGGCAACGCGGCGGTGATCACTGCCTCCGACCCGGCAAAGCAGAAGGCGGCCTGGGAATTCCTTAAATTCGTCACCGGCCCCAAGGCGCAGGAGCAGGTCGTGAAGATGAGCGGCTACCTCCCGACCAACAAGGCCGCCACCGGGACCGACTATCTCGGCCCGTTCTACGAAGCGAACCCGAATTACGCCACCGTTGCCAAGCAGATGGCACTGTCGCGCCCGTGGCCCGGCTATTCGGCGGGCAACACGGTCCGCATCTGGCGCACCCAGCGCGAGATCATCAGCAAGGTCATGAGCGGCGACGTATCCATCAAGGACGGGCTCGACAGCCTCGTCTCCGAAACACAGGCACTCATGAAATAAGTCGCCATGCCACGCGCGCCGGCCGGCTTCGGCTGGCGCGCCCTTTTTAAGGTGGCGCCGATGTGGCGCCCTTCTTGTGTCAGCCCTCCCTTCACACTGCCGGACCTCCCGATGCTCATTGCACAGATCAGCGATTTTCATATCCGACCCGACGGCCAGATGGCCTATGAGGGTCTCCAGACCAACACCATGACTCGTCGCGCCATCGCGACCGTCGCCGCGCTCGATCCGGCGCCCGATTGCGTCCTCGTCACCGGCGATCTCGCCGATTGCGGTCGCCCGGAAGAGTATGCGCTGGTCGCCGACATGCTGTCGGCCCTGCCCATGCCCGTCTTCGTCATTCCTGGCAACCACGACCGGCGTGAGACAATGCGCGAGGTGATGGCGCCGAAATTCCCCTATCTGAGCCAGTCGCCGGATTTCCTGCATTATACGATCGAGGACCTTCCGGTCCGCCTTATCGGGCTGGACACGGTGCAGCCGGGCGAGGACGGTGGTGCGATCTGCGAGCGGCGCGAAGCCTGGCTCGGTGAGCGTCTCGCCGAGGGCGACGGCCGCCCGACCTTCGTCTTCATGCACCATCCGCCCTTTCCCGTCGGCGTGCACGGCATGGACATCATGATGTGCGTCGTCGGCGACGGCTTCCGCGACATGATCAGGTCCCACGCCGAAATTGAGCGGGTGGCCTGCGGGCACTATCACCGGCCCATCACCACGCGCTTTGCCGGCACGGTCGGCTTCGTCGCGCCGGGCGTCGCGCACCAGGTCGCGCTCGATCTTCGTCCGGGCGAGCCCAATCGCTTCATCTTCGAACCGCCGGCTTTCGCCCTGCACGCCTGGTCGCCGCAGACCGGTATCGTTTCGCACGTCGTCCCGATCGGCGATTTTGGCCCCGCCCACGATTTCATCACCGATGTCGACTACCCCGGGAAAAACGAAACATGAGCGACTACCGTCAAATCCTGAAAGACGCCGATGCCGTCGCACGCAAGGCAGCCGCGACGTTGATGTCGATGCGCGAGGAGCGCCTCGACGTCACTCGCAAGGAAGGGCTGGACATTGTCACCGCCGCCGATCTCGCTTCGGAGCGCATTGTCATCGACGGGCTGCGCGCGCTTACGCCGCAAGCTTCCATCCTGTCGGAAGAAGCCGGCACGACGGGAATCTTGGGCGAAAGCCGCTGGATCGTCGACCCGCTCGACGGCACGATAAACTACGCGTCCGGCCTGCCGTGGTTCTCCGTCACCATGGCCTATCAGGAGCAGGGTGCGACGAAGGTCGGCCTGACCGTCGCGCCCGCCGCCGGCTTCGAGGCGCACTACACCTGCGAGGGGATCGCGACCGTCAACGGCAAGACGGCCAATGTGTCGACAACTGCAAGACTGGCCGATGCGGTCATTGCCGTCGTGCTGACGTCGCACTTTTCGGCCGAGGAGGTGGCGCGCACCGCAGAGATCGTGCGGCGGCTCGGCGTCGGCGCGCGCGGCGTGCGCGTTATCGTCTCAGGGGCCTTTGAATATTCGATGGTCGCCGCCGGCCAGCTCGATGCGGCGGTTTCGATCAAGGCCGACGTCGTGTCCTACGCGGCTGCCATGCCGCTGCTACGCGCAGCAGGAGGCAAGGTCACCACGCTTTCAGGTGTCGACTCCACAGACGAGGACACGCAGAAGGTCGGCTCGAACGGGCTCATTCACGACGAACTTCTTGAAGCGCTACGCGGCCTGTGACACCTGGCGCGCAAACCGGAGCGAGCATGCAAGACACATTGATCATATTCGACTGCGACGGCGTGCTGGTCGACAGCGAACCGCTGGCGGCGCTTGCCTACGGGCGTGTCTATTCGAAACACGGCATGGAACTCGACCCGCAGGCGGTCCTGCAATGCGTCGGCATGAAGCAGACCGATATCCTGGAGCGCATCAGGCTCACGACCGGCCATCGCCTTGAGGAGCACCAGACCGCGGATTTGTGGGACGAGGTGAAAGCGCTCTTCACCGAAAGTCTGCAGCCGATGGCGGGCCTGAAGCCCTTCCTTGAACGGCTGTCCAATCCCCGCTGCGTCGCCTCATCCTCCTCGCTGGAGCGGATACATCACAGCCTTTCGGTCACAGGGCTCGCGAGATTCTTCGGCGAGAACATATTCTCATCGTCAATGGTCGCGCGCGGGAAGCCCGCCCCCGACATCTTCCTGTTCGCCGCGGATCAGATGAGCATCGAACCGAAGCACTGCGCGGTTGTCGAGGACTCGCCTTTCGGCGTGCAGGGCGCAGTCGCCGCCGGCATGACGGCGATCGGCTTCATCGGCGGCGGCCACACCTATCCGGGGCATGCCGAGAAACTGCGCGTGGCCGGCGCCCGAACCATCTGCGCCGACTGGGACGAAGTCGCGCGCGAACTCGTTTCTCTGGAGTTGATCGCACCCGTCTCCGTTTAGATTTCAGGCCCAGCGAAAGCCGGGCAGCAGATAATCCGGCACCGCCCTTCCTGCTCGAACACCGTCGAAAGCGCGCGTCGTCGAATGTAACAGATAGGTAGGATTCCGTAATTGGGGCCGGAACAAGAGCTGTTTCAGAATCTGCTTAAGGTCGAACGGAGAGCGAACACCCGGATGTTCGCTGTGGATGCGCGATTGCTAGCGAACTTTCGAAACTACCTGCCGGTGCCAGAGGTACCGCTCACATGATCATTATCAGGTAGCCGAAGTTGGTCCAAAAAGAGGCCGTGCCGTTGACGATCACCGCACCGGCTGAGCCAACGAATCGTCCAATTGCACCGTCGCCGCCACGCCCTGACGAGCGCGAGGCCGCCTTAGATTTCTTTGCTTTCTCTTTTTCACTTGACGCGGTTCTTCGTTTGAAAGCGCACCCGTCACGCAGTCGACCACGTTGAACGCAACAAAGTCCGCTTCCAATTGCTCGGCGAGGCCCGCCGCATCCTCCCTGGGCTTGTCATGGGTGTCGTGCCAGAGCGCGATTCCGATGCGTGCACGCGGTGCGAGTCGCCTCAAGCGCCTCACTACGAACACCGCGTGTTTGAACGAATCGCGGTTGAGGAAGCCCACGACGACTGCGTCGCGAGCTTCAAGCGGAAGTTTCCGGATCCTCGCGGGGAGGAGGTCACGGTGGCTCGCGGCCGCGCAATCCGCACCCTCGATCGAAATGACCTGCGCGAGCATCGCAGCGGCCACATCGTCGAGGTCTCCGCGCCCGCCGATACACAGCACTGACTTCCCAGCACCATCCGGGAGATCAGGCGCAAACTCGGCTTGATCCTCATCCTCTTCGCCCGGATCTGCGCTCGCGCCTTCTTTTTCCGCGTGCTCTTCTTCTTCCTCTTCTTCTTCCTCCGCGGCGATCTCGTTGAGATTGGCCACCAGGGTGCGGGCGTTTTCGGCAAGGTTCGCCAACTGACTTGCCGTCAGTGCGCCCCGAGCCCGGTCCTGTTCACCAAGCAGCAACGCCGGAATGGCAACCGTGCTGTGGAACTCGATCAGGTATTTCTCCTCGAGCATTTCTTCCGCGTTGTCGGTGGCTTCGTCGATATCGTCGGCAAGAAGCCGCTGGTACAGACGCTCCTTCGGGTCAAGCACCGGCTCATCGCCAAACAGGATCTGCAGGAATTCGAATTGGGGCACGTGCCGTCCAAGCACGACAAGGCAGACGGTCAACGGCGTCGACAGCACCAAGCCGACCGGGCCCCATAGCCAGGCCCAGAAAACGGCGGCTACGATGATCGCCAGCGGCGAGAGGCCCGTGTGCGAGCCGTAAAGCCAGGGCTCGACGATGTTGCTGATTACGAGCTCTGCCAAGATGAAGAGAGCGCCAGTCCATACCAGTAAGCTCCAGCCGGGAGCCACTGCGAAGGCAAGAAACAAAGGTATCACCGCCGCGATAACCGGACCGATAAAGGGTACGAAACGCAAGACAACGGCCAACATGCCCCATAGCAGGGCATTGGGAATGCCAAGAAACCAAAGACCTATCGCAAGGGGCACGCCGTAGACGATGTTCACGACCAATTGCATGAGCAGATATTGTCCGACGCGACTGCCTGCATCCTGCAATGCCTGGGTCGTGCGATGGAGATCGCTGTAGCCCACAAGGCGGATGAATCGATCCCGCAATTCTTCACGCTCGAGCAGCATGAAAATCACCACGATGATGACAAGGCCGGTCGTGGCGAGTGGTCCGATCAGCGGCTCGATAATGTTCCTCAGCGTCTCTATCGGACGCTGGGGCGAGAATATCTGAACCAGAAGCGGATCCTGCTGCTTCGTGGTTTGCTCCACATCTGCCTGCCCGCTGGATTGGGATTTGTTTATCTCAGTGTTGACGCGCTCGAACACCTTGCCGAGCCGGCTGATAAGGCCGTCTTCGGATCCTGTTTCTTTCAAAGTCCGAATCTTCTCGAGGATGTTGGATTGGTATGTCGGAATGTCCTGCGCGACCTGGCTCACCTGCGTGGCAACGATCAGGCTGAACAGCGACACGAGGACGAAGGCCGATGCAACCGCGCCAAGCACAGCGATCATTCGCGGCAGCTTCAACTTTCGGAGCAAAGAAACAATCGGCGCCAACGCAAATGTGAGAAGGACCGCTATTGCCAATGGCAGCAGGACCTCCTTGGCGACGTAAAGAATGGCGACGGTAGCAATCATCGCCACGACGGTTGCCAACTTCGATGTCATAAAAGCAGGGGGCATGATGGGACCTATCTGCAATCTCGCGATTTAGAGGACGGCCATGGCCTAACCGCGCAAAGCGTGCGCTGGTCCATATACTGGCACCTCCTCAGCTTCTGGCCAATGACCTGGTTCGTTACACCGCATGTGTGATGATCTCGAACTTTTGCAGGGCATGTAGCCCAAAGGTGTGGATCATCGGAACATCCGCAGCGTCCCTCGCAGGCCCAAAAGATTTGTTTGGCGGCGTGCTTCCTACCCGGCTGGCAATGACCAAGGTCATCACGCATGGCGTGACCGGCGCGTCCGTATTTCGGCCTGGTGACTGGCCAGCGGAATTCGCTGAACGGATCAGCGCTGCGGTTTTGCCGGGCTACAACACGTTCTCCCGAGCCGACACTTTGAAAGCGGCGGATTGTCGGCCGCAGCCGACGCTACCGTGCATTTTCAGCGAGAGGATCCCGACGAGGGTGCCATCACGCGCTACACGGCGGTTACGCGGAAATCCGTTTAGCGATGATCAAGGGAGTGATTGACGAACTCAAAAGCAGGCACCGAAAACCGGTCGAAGCTCGAGTTTGGAAAAGGGCGGCAAGCCGATCGTCGATGGCGAACTCGACTTGGATGCGCTCTCGATGGGGTCGCCGGTTCGACGGCAGACGGCCGTCATATCGGCTTGCCTGGAATCAAGGAACATGGGGGGGGAGTCTTTTGTTCGGGAGTTACAGAACCGGATCGATGGGAGCGACTGAAAATGAGACAAGACATTGTGGCTGGCGCGAAGTTCCCCGACTACGTTCTTCCCGACCACACCAAGACACCACGGCGGCTGTCGGACCTGCAGGGCGACCAGCTGATGATCGTGATGCTGACGCGTGGGTTCTTCTGTCCGAAAGACCGGCAGCAAATGCTCGAACTGGTGCGGTTTCACTCGCAATTGGTCGTCGGCTACACACAGCTCGTCACGATCACCACGGATGATTGGCATACGACCAACAATTACCGCCAGCAGACCTCCGCGCCCTGGCCCTTTCTTTATGACGAGGAACGGCTCGTGCAGAAGGACCTGGACATCAAGGAATACACCGACACCACGCACGACGTGATGATCCCGCACACGATCGTGCTCGGGCGGGACCTCGAAGTCTTCAAGGTCTACAACGGTTACTATTACTGGGGCCGCCCCTCCACCGCCGAATTGCACGCAGAACTGCGCGAACTGGCGCAAAGGACCTATCGCGACTGGGACATCACCGAACCCGAGCTGCGGGAGAAATGGAAGAAAGGCGATAAATCCGACTTCTATCCCTATGGCGGGAATTCCATCTCCATGGACACACTCATGCTCCAGATGGCCGGCGCGGTCGACCAATATGCCGGTCGGGCAAAGAGAAGCTGAACGGAGGAAGCCAGCATCGCTCGCGGCGGTCTTCTCCCAGTCACGCTTTTTGTCCAGCCGCGCTTGGTGAACGAACCTTTTCCGATCCGGGCCTGCTACTGGATTTCCGCTTCCGCAACAGGGCCATGCTGTTCGATCTCGGAGATCTTTCGAGGCTTTCGCCGCCCGAATTCCTGCGGATCTCGCACGTCTTCGTGACGCACATGCATATGGATCACTTCGGCGGTTTCGACAGCCTGAGCAGGCTGTCACTTTACAGAGCAAGCCCGGAAGTCCACGGTCAAAATTTTATTAGCAAACCAGTTGTTTAGAGGAAAGCCGATGGTACCGTTGGCTGGGATCGAACCAGCGACCTCCGGATCCACAATCCGGCGCTCTAACCAGCTGAGCTACAACGGCACGTCTGCCTGAGCGGGATCGGCGGAACATAGTCCCCTCGAGCGCTCTGTCGTTCGGCGATGCGTCCTTACGGGCTTATGGATTTTAATTCAAGGCTTTTGCAAAGCAAAGGTCACTTGCCCACATGGAAGCGGATCTGCGGACAAGAAAAAGGCCGGCGGGAGGAGGTGCCGGCCTTTTCCTGTTACGAGCCAGCGGGAGGAGGTGCTGGCTGGTCACCCCGGAGGCGGAGGGAGGAGGTTCCGCCGACCGGGTATTCGTTGATGGCTGCCATCATACACACGATCATTTCGAAGAAAATGCGACCTTTTGTTACATCTTCCGATCATGCGCAAATATTAGGCGGCCTTGATGTCCTTCATCGCCTTCTCGAAAACGGTCTTGATCGGCTTGGAGACATCCTCGGCCGCCTTGGAGGCGACGGTCTGGAACTCCTTGGCTTGCTCGACGGTCATTTCGACGCGCTTGCGCAGGAACGCGGTCTGCAGCTCCACGACTTCCGACAGCGATTTGGCGCCGATCAGCGCCTCGAGATGCGAAAAGCCCGCTTCGGCATTGGCGCGCAGTGCGGCAACGGTCTTGAGCGACAGGTCGCTGGAAACGGTCTTGGCGGACTCGTATGTGGATTCCAGGGCCTTCTGGGTCTCCTCGGCGCCAGTCTTGAGCTTGGCGTAAGCCTCCTTCGACTGCTCGACGCCCTTCTCGGCGAAAGCGCGGATCTGGTCGGTGGCCTTGGAAGCGTCAAAGCTCGGGAATTCAACGTTTTCGATGGTCTCGGCAGTCTTGGTCCTGGACATTTTCCATCCTTTCAGCGGTAGCGGCTTTGACGGAAAGCCGTCTCGTTCATGTATGATGGCAATATAAAGGCAATTTTTGTGCATTGCAATATCTTTGTTGCACTGCACCATAAATTCCGTCTCGGCCGTTAACCAAGAGCCGAAATTCAGGCCTATGCACGTTCTGGCTTGTGGACCTTCGCACCGCCGGCTTTTATTAACAAAGCGTTAACTGCAAAAACGCCCGCTGCATGAGGATTTCGCCAGCGCATGCCGTCCGAATATTCCTTTCTCGACGTCGCCGTGCTCGACGCGGTCCGCCAGCGCTTCGCCGCCGGCGACGCGATCGCGATCCTGTCGGCGAATCTGGAGCAGGTGATCTGGGCCAATGGACCGGGTGCCGCGGTGTTCGGCTATCCCGACATCGAAAGCATCATCGGCGCCGAGGCACGGCTGCCGCTGATCGCCCGCCGCCAGATCATGGCAACTAGTGGATTTCCCGACATCGGCAGCGACCGAAGCATCACGGTCAGGCTGGCGACCGGCATGACCAGCCGCGCCATCGGCTTCCTTGCAAGCGCTGTGACGCTGCCCGACGGCGAGAACGCCATCATGCTGGCGGTGCCGGCGGCCCAGACCGGCTCGCGCAGTGCGGCCGAAATCGCCGGCAGGGCCATCAGCGGCTTCACGGAAGATGGTCATTTCATCGCCTTCATCGACGCCAGCGGCAATGTCGAAGCGGCATCGGAGAGCTTTTCGCAGCTCGGCATCGAGCCCGCGACGCTGGCCGCGCTGGTGGCCGACGTCGCGAATGAGAGCGACCGCATCGTCAAGCGCCTGGTTCCGGGCGGCGGCACATCCTATCCGGCGGGCCTCGCCCGACTGACGCCTGAGCGACATTTGCTGGTGGTGATCGACGAAAACAGGCTCGACGACCGTGCGCTGGCGGAGGGGACTCCAGCGGCCGAGCGTTCCGAAGGACGTAACCGCTCACAGGCCGTCGCCAAGGATATCTCGGAACCGAAGGCACAAGCCGCTGCCGAAGCGGCCGTGCAGGAACCGGCGGCGGCAGAACCCGGACAACCGGCGACAAGCGGCACGCCGGCACAGCACGACCATTGGTATTTCAATGCCGGCGAGGACGGGAGGCATGCGCGCGGCCCAGCCGCGCCGGACGCCGAAGCTGCACCTTCGCCGGCTGCCGCCGAAGGTCCAGCCGAGGACGCGAAGCACGATGCCCAGGCTCCATCTGTTCCGGCAGCCCCGGCCGCCAGGACCGTGGACCGCACGGCGGCGCCGCTGCGTTTCGTCTGGCGAACCGACGCCGAGGGCAGGTTCAGCGCGCTGTCGCCGGAATTCGCCGACGTCGTCGGCAAACCGGCCGCGGACGTCATCGGCAGGCGCTTCAGGGACGTCGCGGCGGCCTTCGGGCTGGATGCGTCCGGCGAGATCGCCGGTCTCCTGGAGCGGCGCGACACCTGGTCCGGCCGTTCCGTGTTGTGGCCGGTCGTCGGCACGGACCTGAAGATCCCCGTCGACCTGGCGGCCCTGCCCGTCTATGGCCGCAGCCGTGCCTTCGAGGGTTTCCGCGGTTTCGGCGTCGCCCGCGCCGGCGACGCCGTTGTCGATCCGGAAGCGATCGGCATGGCGCTGGTGCCCAACAGCGAGGCACCCCCGGCGTCGGAACCGGTCGAACCCGCACCCGAGGAACCGAAGACCGAGGAGTTGAAGCCATCGGACCCGTTCCGGGGCGAGGTGCCGGCGCTGACCATCGTGCCGAAGCCTGAACGCCGCTTTGCCGACAAGGTGATCCGTCTGGCCGAACATCGCCAGCCGGCTAACGACAAGGGTCTGTCGACCCTGGAACGCAGCGCCTTCCGCGAGATCGGCGAGCGGCTGAAGAAGGAAAGCAGCCCGGCCGAGCCGGAGGCTGAAAGACCGGGTCCGGACGATGCCGGCCAACCGGAGGCGGCAACGCCGGCGGGGCCGTCCGAGAAACCAGCGGACGCCCGCAAAAACCTTGCGCCAAAGGGCGAAGCCGCACCGGCTGAGCCGTCCGAAACCGATGTCGATGCCGAGGATGCAGAGGATCTCGCCCGGCTTGATGGCGAACGGCCGGACAAAACGGCTGATGAGGAGCCCGCCGACACGGTGGCCGGAGTGACGGGTTCGCTGCTCGACTATGCCGAGCGGAGCGAGGAACCAGCGCCGATCGCCGACAACAATGACGAGACCCCGGCTTCCGAACCGGCGGCGGCGCGGACGGAACGGGAGAGCGAAGAGCCCGTCGCGGCGGCAGGCGAACCGGCCGTCGCCGGCACCAACGATGACATTGCCCACGACGAGAGCATGACATCAGCCGATTTTCGCGATGCCGAGGACAGTGAGGACTGGGTCGAGGACGAGGAAGCGTCCGCGTCCGATGAGCAGGCCGCGACCGCCGAGGGGGCCGCCGGCACCAGCGACGCGGTGGAGGCTCCGGTCGAGCGGCCACGCCTCAAAGTGCCTCCGCTCAAGCTCGAAGGGTTCGTGCCGTCGGCCTTTGCGGTCGGAGACGAGAGCAAGGCTCCCGACACCTCGCTCCTGAGCAAGCTGCCCGTGCCGCTGCTCATCCATTCCGGGGATGAACTTCATTACGCCAACGAGGAGTTTCTCGTCCTGACAGGCTATGAGACGCTCGATGAACTGGCGGACGCCGGCGGGCTGGGCGCGCTGTTTGCCGATCCCTATGGCCATGATGGCGCCGCCGAGGGCGCGGACCGGGCGTTGCGGCTGAAGACGCATGGCGGGCAGGAATTTCCAATCGAGGCTATCCTGCGTTCGGTTCCGTGGCGCGACGGCAAGGCGCTGATGCTGGTGGTGCGCCGTTCGGGCGAGGATGAGGCACCGGCGGCACTGCATGCGGCCGGCGACGAGCAGACGCAGCCCGATATTTCCGAGCTCAAGGCGCGCATCGCCGAGATGCGCACCATCATCGATACCGCCACCGACGGCGTCGTGCTGATCGGCCGTGACGGCGCGATCCGTTCCATAAGCCGTCCAGCCGAGGCGCTGTTCGGCTTCGATAGCGACGACGTGACCGGCAAACCGTTCGCCTCGCTG
The DNA here is from genome assembly GCF_006440835.1 of Mesorhizobium sp. B2-5-11. Classification (NCBI taxonomy): domain Bacteria; kingdom Pseudomonadati; phylum Pseudomonadota; class Alphaproteobacteria; order Hyphomicrobiales; family Phyllobacteriaceae; genus Mesorhizobium; species Mesorhizobium sp. B2-5-11. The sequence continues at coordinate 17,687 of NZ_VFUK01000012.1, read as the reverse complement.
TTTGCCATCGAAAGCCAGCGCGCGGCGCGCGATTATCTCGACGGCCTGTCCGAGCCCGGCGTGGCGAGCGTCCTGAACGACGGCCGCGAAGTCATCGGCCGCGAGGCGCAGGGCCGCTTCATTCCGCTGTTCATGACCATCGGCCGGCTGCCCAACGACAGCGGGTTTTGCGCGGTGGTGCGCGACATCACGCAGTGGAAGAGGGCCGAGGAGGACCTGACCCAGGCGCGTGCGGTGGCCGAGCGCGCCTCCTCGCAGAAGACGGATTTCCTCGCCCGCATCAGCCACGAGATCCGTACGCCGCTCAATGCCATCATCGGCTTTTCCGAACTGATGGTGGACGAGAAATTCGGGCCGGTGGCCAATGACCGCTACCGCGATTACCTGCGCGATATCAACCGATCGGGCAATCATGTGCTCGATCTCGTCAACGACCTTCTCGATATCTCCAAGATCGAGGCCGGCCAGCAGGAAATGGCCTATGAAGCGGTGTCGCTCAACGACACACTGGCCGAGACGGTGGCGATGATGCAGCCGCAGGCCAACCGCGAGCGCGTCATCATTCGCTCCAGCTTCGCGTCGCGACTGCCGGAAGTGGTGGCGGACCTGCGCAGCGTGCGCCAGATTGCCCTCAACATCCTGTCGAACGCCATCCGTTATACCCAGGCCGGCGGCCAGGTGATCGTCTCGACCGCCTATGAGACATCAGGCGATGTCGTCATGCGCGTGCGCGACACCGGCATCGGTATGAGCCAAGCCGAGATCGAGCAGGCGTTGAAGCCGTTCAAACAGATCAATGCATTGAAACGGGGGCGCGGCGACGGCACCGGTCTCGGCCTGCCGTTGACCAAGGCGATGGTTGAAGCGAACCGCGCCCGTTTTATCATCACCTCGACGCCCGGCGAAGGAACCCTGGTCGAGATCGCGTTCCCGTCGACGCGCGTGCTTGCGGAATAGGCAAGCTCCCGTCCATCCAGCCGCCTGGAAAAGAAAAGGCGCCCAACAGGACGCCTTGAAAGATGGGATTTGCTGTCACAACGGGGGCTTGAGCGAATTCAGATCCTCCGGGGGCTGAGGAACGGGATTTCTCCCTCAAGTTACGTGCGACTATCGACGCCGGGCCTTAACAAGTCCTTACCAGGTCCCGAAAAAATTTACGAATGTGTACCACTCGTGAAATCTAGGTAAATTCGCGCGGCAGATTTGATTAACCATGCCGGGCGGGCGGTCACTCGGCCAATTGCGGCAGGTTTCTGAACAGCTCGAGCGCCTCGGGATTGGCGAGCGCCTCCTTGTTCTTGATGGCGCGGCCATGCACGACGTCGCGCACCGCAAGCTCGGTGATCTTGCCCGATTTGGTGCGAGGAATGTCTGACACGGCGATGATCCTGGCCGGCACGTGGCGCGGGCTGGCGCCGGCGCGGATTTTCGCCCGGATGCGCTTCTCCAGATCCTCGTCGAGCTGAACGCCGGCGGCCAGCCGCACGAACAGCACCACGCGCACGTCATTGTCGAAATCCTGACCGATACAGAGCGCCTCCAGGATTTCCGGCATCTGCTCGACCTGATTGTAGATCTCCGCCGTGCCGATGCGCACACCACCCGGATTGAGCGTCGCGTCGGAGCGGCCATGGATGATCATGCCGCCATGAGCGGTCCACTCGGCGAAGTCGCCATGGCACCAGACATTGTCGAAGCGCTCGAAATAGGCAGCCCGGTATTTCTTGCCCTCGGGGTCGTTCCAGAAGCCGATCGGCATTGCCGGGAACGCCTTGGTGCAGACCAGTTCGCCTTTCTCCTGCCTGACCGGCTTGCCGTCGTCGTCCCAGACGTCGACAGCAAGGCCGAGGCCTGGTCCCTGGATCTCGCCGGTCCATACCGGTTCAGTCGGGACGCCGAGGACGAAGCAGGAAACGATGTCGGTGCCGCCGGAGACCGATGCCAGATGCACATTCTTCTTGATCCCGTCGTAGACGAAGCGGAAATCCTCGGGCGACAGCGGCGAGCCCGTCGAGGAGATGGCGCGCACGGTTGACAGATCATGGCTTTGGATCGGCTTGAGGCCGGCCTTGCGTACCGAATCGATGAATTTCGCCGAGGTGCCGAAGAAGGTCATCTTCTCGGCGTCGGCGAAGTCGAACAGCGCATTGCCGTTGGGGTAGAAGGGCGAGCCGTCATAGAGCAGCAGCGTCGCGCCCGAAGCGAGGCCCGACACCAGCCAGTTCCACATCATCCAGCCGCAGGTGGTGAAATAGAAGAAGCGGTCGCCGTCGAGCAGGCCTGCGTGCAGGCGATGTTCCTTGAGGTGCTGGATCAGCGTTCCGCCGGCCGAATGGACAATGCATTTGGGAATACCGGTCGTTCCGGACGAGAACAGGATGTAGAGCGGATGCGCGAACGGCAGCCGCTCGAAGGTGACCTGCCTGACCGCGAAGGGCGACAGCGCCTCTTCCATCGCCACGGCCTTTTCGATCGTATCAGCGACATCGGCCGAGGTGCCGAGATAGTCAACGACCACCACCTTGCGGACAGTGCCCAGCTTTGCGGCCACCGCGGCGATCTTGTCGGCGACCTCGATCGCCTTGCCGTTGTACCAGTAACCATCGGGGACGATGAAGACGACGGGTTCGATCTGCCCGAACCGGTCGAGAACGCCCTGCTCGCCGAAATCCGGTGAGCAGGACGACCACACCGCGCCGATAGAGGCGGTCGCGAGCATGGCGGCGACTGTTTCCGGCATGTTGGGCATCATCGCAGCGATACGGTCGCCTTTCTTGACCTTGAGCGACAAGAAGAGTTGCTGGAAGCGCGAGGTGAGCGCATGCAGTTCGTTCCAGGACAGCCGGCGCTCGACCTTGTCCTCGCCGCGAAACACGATCGCCTCTCCTGCTCCGGTCTTCTTCAGGAGGTTCTCGGCGAAATTCACCATCGCGTCGGGAAAGAAGGCCGCTCCCGGCATCTTCTCGCCAGCGACGAGCACACGCTCGCTTTCGGCGCTGCCCTTGTCGCCGACGATGCCGCAAAAATCCCAGACCAGGCTCCAGAACGCTTCGCGGTCCGCCACCGACCAACGGTGAAGGTCGGCATAGGAAGTCACGGATATGCCGCTTTTTGCAGCGGCGGCCTTCATGAAGGCGGTCAGCGGCGCAGCGTCAATCTGGTCCTGCGTCGGGGTCCAGAGTGGTACTTCGGCAGCCATGATGGGTCCTCCCAGGATCGCCACCGCTTATGCATATTGCGCCGCAGCAGAGCAAGATTTTGTTCGGCCGAGGCGTCCAGATGTGCGCAAATGCCATCGCCGGGCCATAAAGACTTGAAATGCCTCGACCCTAAGTCGTAGTGACGACTAGAAGTCGTAGTGACGACTGGAAGTCGTAGTGACGACTGGAAGTCGTGGTGACGACCGGGTTTACACCCGCCGGACGATTTTTGTCGGAACGAAAGCATACGGGGCGATATGCCATCATCTTTGATCCGACGCGGAACATGGGCGATCGGCGCTGCCGTGATCGTCATCGCGCTGGTGGTCGCCGCCCTGCCGCTGATCGCTTCGACGCGTATCGTGCGCGATCGTATCGCCTGGGAATTGAGCGCCTGGAGCGGTTTCCGGGTTGCCATCGAAGGCTCGCCGCGCATCGAGGTCTGGCCGAACTTCCGGGCGATCCTGACGGATGTGACGCTTTCGAAGTGGACCGACGTCGACGCACCGCCGGTCGTCGAGGCCGAACGGGTCGAGGTCGACCTCTCGGCCATGGCGGCGCTGCGCGGCGACGTGGTGTTTTCCACGGCGCGGCTGGTGCGGCCGACGATCAGGGTCCAGCGCACGGCGAGCGGCCTGTTCCTGCCCACCGCTCCGACCGGCGGCCGCATCGCACGCGCCATCGACGTGGCGCGCGGCGTGGTCGGTGCGGACCCCGCCAAACCCGATCTTGACAAGCTACCGGCCGACACTTTCGGCACGGTGGAGTTCAGGGACGGCCGCATGGTGGCGTCCGTCAACGGCAAGGACGAAGAGGTGCTGAGTAGCCTGAGCGGCCAGGCGACATGGGCGGCGATGAACAGCAATGCGACGCTCTCGGCGACCGGCATCTGGCGCGGCGAAAGCGTCGCCGTGGATGCCGCATCGCCGAAGCCGCTGGTGTTGTTTGCCGGCGGCATGGCGCCGCTCACCCTGTCGTTCAAGGCGGCGCCCGCCACCTTCTCCTTCGACGGCACGGCCAGCATGTCCGAAAACGCCTATTTCGACGGCCAGGCCAAGTTTTCAGCGCCCTCGTTGCGCCGTGTGCTCGAATGGTCGCAGGCCGATATCGCGCCGGGCGCCGCGATCGGCTCCGTCAGCATCTCCAGCAAGGTGACCGCGACGGCGGGGCGCGTCAAATTCGAGAACACCGCACTCTCCCTCGACAATAACCCAGGCATGGGTGCGCTGGACCTGTCGCTTGGCGACGCACAGCCGGTGATCTCCGGCACGCTCGCCTTCGACACGCTCGATCTGAGGTCGTTCCTGTCCGCCTTCACGCCGCTCGGGCCGGCAAGCGGGGCAGGTCCAAGCGAAGTCGACACGAATTTCGCCGACCGGGTCAATCTCGACCTCAGGCTGTCGGCGGCGCACGCCACGGCAGGCTCCATCCAGCTTGCCGACGTCGCCGCCACGGCGCAGGTCAAGGATGGCCTGTCCGTTTTCGACATTTCCGATGCCTCGGCCTTTGGCGGCAACATCCAGAGCAGCCTTCGCTTCGACCGCAAGCCCGAGGGCAGCCAGGTCGAGATCCGGCTGCTGGCTTCCGATATCGATGGCGGCGCTTTCGGCACGGCGGCCGGGATGACGCGGCTGGTGCCGGTCGGCACGGGGACCGTGTCCGTCATCCTCAAAGGGCCCGGCAGGACCTGGGACTCGATCTTTGAAACCGCCGACGGCTCGGTTTCGGCGACGTTCGGGCCAGGCGCGCTCAGCAAGTTCAACCTGCCGGCCTTTCTCAAGCGTACCGAACAGGGCGGCTTCTTCGCGCTCGATGACGTCTCGGACGGGACACTGCCGATCGATGGCGCCGAACTGAAGGCCACCATCTCGAAAGGCGTGGCGAGGCTGGACAAGGCCGAGGCCAATTCGGCGAAGTACAAGATCTGGCTTTCCGGCATCGCCTCCTATGCGGGACGGGGGCTGGCGCTGTCCGGCGGTGTCATCCAGCCGGACCAGGTCGCCACGCAGGCAAACGGCCAGCAAGGCCCCAAGCAATCGTCCTTCTTCGTTGGGGGGACATGGAGCACGCCGTTCATTTCGCCGATCAACCGCGGCGTGTCGGGCGAATAAGCAGTCTTTCGGCCTCTTGTTCAAAGATGATCTCGACAAACGGAACCGTTTGTCCGCGAAAACCGGTGCCCACTTTTCGGGATCATGCTCAGCCTATTCGGGCATGATCTCGCCCGAAAACCGGTGCCCACTTTTCGGGATCATGCTCAGCCGCGTTGGGCGGCCTGCTCGTCGCGCTGGCGCTGGACCTCGCGACGCTTATTGGCAAGCGAAGCGACGATGACGCCGACCGCGACGACCGCGATCAGAATGGTGCAGGCGGCGTTGATCTCCGGCGTCACGCCGAGACGAACCTGGCTGTAGATCTTCATCGGCAGCGTGGTCGCACCCGGCCCCGAGGTGAAGCTGGCGATGACCAGGTCATCGAGCGAGAGCGTGAAGGCAAGCATCCACCCCGACACGATCGCAGGCAGGATGACGGGCAGCGTGATCTGGAAGAACGTCTTGACCGGCGGCGCGCCGAGATCCATCGCCGCCTCCTCCAGCGAGCGGTCGAAGGACACAAGGCGCGACTGCACGACCACGGCGACGAAGCACATCGTCAAGGTGGTGTGTGCGAGTGTGACGGTGAGGAAGCCCCGGTCGAGGCCGACCGCGACGAAGAGCAGCAACAGCGACAGGCCGGTGATGACTTCGGGCATGACCAAAGGCGCGAACACCATGCCGGAGAACAGCACCCTGCCCCGGAAACGCGTGTAGCGTGTCAGCGTCAGCGCCGCCAACGTGCCGAGCACGGTCGCCGCCGTGGCCGAAATGACGCCGACGCGCGCCGTCACCCAGGTGGCGTCCATGAGGCCCTGATTGTGGAACAGCGACACGTACCATTTGGTCGAAAAGCCGCCCCAGACGGTGACCAGCTTGGATTCGTTGAAGGAGAACACGATGAGCAGCACGATCGGCAGATAGAGGAAGGCGAAACCGAGCACGATCGAGGTGATGTTGAAGCGGCTCCAGCTGCTGTTCATTTGTCCTGCTCCTGCGCCTTCGCCTGGGCTTGCTGGAAGATCATGATCGGGACCGTCAGCAACAGCAGCAGGATGACGGCGACGGCTGAAGAGACCGGCCAGTCGCGGTTGGCGAAGAACTCGTTCCACAACGTCTTGCCGATCATCAGCGTCTGCGAACCGCCAAGCAGATCGGGAATGACGAATTCGCCGACCGCCGGAATGAACACCAGCAGGCAGCCGGCGATGACGCCGGGCAATGACAGCGGGAACGTGATCTTCCAGAATGCACTGGTCGGCGGACAACCAAGGTCCTTGGCCGCCTCGATCAGCGAATAATCCATTTTTTCCAGCGACGAATAGAGCGGCAGCACCATGAACGGCAGGTAGGAGTAGACGATGCCGATGAAAATCGCCGTATAGGTGTTGAGGATGACCAGCGGCTGGTTGATCAGATGCAGCGACAGAAGCAACTGATTGAGCAGCCCCTCGGGCTTCAGGATGCCGATCCAGGCATAGACCCGGATCAGGAACGAGGTCCAGAACGGCAGGATGACCAGCATCAGCAAGGTCGGGCGGATCGTCGCCGGCGCGCGGGCCATGCCGTAGGCTATGGGATAGCCGACGATCAGCGTCAGCACGGTCGAGATCGCCGCGATGATCAGGCTGGTGACATAGGCGTTGAAATAGAGCGCGTCCTGCGTCAGCCAGGCATAGTTGTCGAAGTTGAGATCGCGAAAGCCCGCGAAGAAGCCGGAGACGCCATCGCTGAAATCAAGCACCGGCGTATAGGGCGGCATGGCGATCGCCGTCTGCGACAACGAGATCTTGAAGACGATGATGAAGGGGACGAGGAAGAAGAACAGCAGCCAGAGATAGGGAATGAAGATGACGAGACGGTTGACGAAGCCGGCGCCCAGCCGCGCCAGTAACGGTTTTGCCGCGGCCGGTAGGGCGGCGTCGGTGGCGGCGATGTCGGACATGTCAGCCCCCTACCGCGTCAGTACGACGCCGGCATCCGGCCGAAAAGAGACCCAGGCGCGGTCGTTCCAGGTCAGCGGGTCCTCGGTGATGCGCGCCGCGTTCAAGGCGCTTGCCCGCACGAGCTGCCCGTCGTCCAGCCGGACGTGATAGACGGTCATGTCGCCGAGATAGGCGATGTCGTAAACTTCGCCCTCCAGCGCATTGACGCCATCGGCCGGCTTCTTGGACGACACCTTGATCTTCTCCGGCCTGATCGCGAAGACGATATCGGCGCCCGCGGCGGCGGCATTGCCGGCATTCTCGACGAGGATCTGGGCGCCGGTCGCTCCGGTGATGCGCGCCGTCTTGTCCGTCCGTTCGGCAACCTTGCCCTCGAACATGTTCACGTTGCCGACGAAATGCGCGACGAAGCGCGACGCCGGGGCCTCGTAGACTTCCGCCGGCGTCGCGACCTGCATGACCTCGCCCTTGTCCATGATGGCGATACGGTCGGCCATGGTCATGGCCTCTTCCTGGTCGTGGGTGACAACGACGAAGGTGAGGCCGAGTTCCTGCTGAAGGTCCATCAGTTCGAACTGCGTCTCCTCGCGCAGCTTCTTGTCGAGCGCGCCGAGCGGCTCGTCGAGCAGCAGCACCTTCGGCCGCTTGGCGACCGAACGGGCGAGCGCGACACGTTGGCGCTGGCCGCCGGAGAGCTGGTGCGGCTTGCGCTTGGCGAACTGCTCGAGCTTGACCAGCTTGAGCATCTCGGCGACGCGCTTTTCGACGTCTGGCTTGGCCATCCCTTCCTGCTTGAGGCCGAAGGCGATGTTGTTCTCCACAGTCATATGCGGAAACAGGGCATAGGACTGGAACATCATGTTGACCGGCCGGCGATAAGGCGGGATGCCGCGCAGATCCTGGCCGTCGAGCAGGATGCGGCCGGCCGTCGGCTCCTCGAAGCCGGCGAGCATCCTGAGCAGCGTCGATTTTCCGCAACCGGAGGCGCCGAGCAGGGCGAAGAACTCGCGCTCGAATATGGTCAGCGAGAGATTGTTCACGGCGGTGAAGTCGCCGAACTTCTTGGAGACATTGTCGAACTGAATGTATGGCTTGGCGTTCGGATCGTTCCAAGGCGCGAAATCCCTGCGGATGCTGCCAAGCGATTTCATGTGCCCACTCCGCTGCTGTTTTGCCCCATCGAAAAGAAGGAGACCCGGCAGGGTGACTGCCGGGCCTCCTCGGACTGACTACTGACCGGTGACGATTTTGGTCCAGGTGCGCGTGATGACGCGCTGGGTCTTGGGATCGTAGGGCGAGATCGTAAAGAGCTTCTGCAAGGTCGCGGCGTCCGGGTAGACAGCGGGATCCTCCAGAAGCGCCTTGTCGACGAATTGCTGGGAAGCCTTGTTGCCGTTGGCATAGAGCACGGCGTTCGACGATTTGGCGATCACCTCCGGCTTCATCATATAGTTCAGGAACTCATGCGCCTCGGCGACATGCGGCGCATCGGCAGGGATTGCCATCTGGTCGAACCACATTTCGGCGCCTTCCTTCGGCACGGCGTAGCCGATCTCGACGCCCTGCTTGGCCTCCTCGGCGCGGTTGCGCGCCTGGAACACGTCGCCCGACCAGCCAACCGCCAGGCAGATATCGCCATTGGCCAGAGCGTTGATGTATTCGGAGGAATGGAACTTCCTGATGTAGGGCCTGATCTTCATCATCAATTCCTCGGCCTTGGCAAAATCGTCCGGCGACGTGGTCTCAGGATTGATGCCGAGATACTTGAAGGCGGTCGGGAAGATGTCGGTCGGCGAATCCAGCACATAGACGCCGCAATCCTTCAGCTTAGCCAGCTTTTCCGGATTGAAGAACACGTCCCAGCTGTCGATTTTGTCAGTGCCGAGCGCTGCCTGCACCTTCTTGACGTTGTAGCCGAGGCCGACCGTGCCCCACATGTAATTGATTGAATATTCGTTGCCCGGATCGTATTTCGCGGTCCGTTGCGAAACCGTGTCCCACATGTTGGAGAGGTTCGGCAGTTTCGACTTGTCGAGCTTCTGGAACACGCCGGCCTGGATCTGGCGGGCAAGGAAATTGCCGCTCGGCACGACGACGTCATAACCGCTGCCGCCGGCAAGCAATTTGGTTTCCAGGATCTCATTGGAATCGAACGTGTCGTAGACCACCTTGATGCCTGTCTGCTTGGTGAAATCATCGATGACCGTGGGGTCGATATAGTCCGACCAGTTGAAGACATTGACGACGCGGTCCTCGGCGTGGCCGCCGAGCGTAAAGAGCGCCAGAAATGCCGAAGTCGCCGAAAGCCAGAGCGCTTTGCGGATCATGCTATTCTCCTTTGGTGAGTGTTCCATCGCCGGCGCGTCGCGGTATCCGCGCGGCCGGGCATTTGCTTCAGACTATTGAGCTTTCCAGGAGGCGACAAGCGCCAATTGCCGCGCCGCCGGCTGTCGCAAGCGATGCTCGCGCGCCACTGTCCTGGGCTGGAAGGAGTCGCCGCATCGTCAGAAGCTTTCGCCGCCGCGCAGGCAGAAATACTGGGATGTGATCCGGTCTCGATCGGGTCGCCGGGGAGACTTGGCAAGATAAGCCTGTCTTGTTGTTGCCGTGGTCCCAGCCTGCCCGCGCGGCAGCGAACTTGTCAATGGCAAAGCTAGGGCGCCGCATCAATTCGGCGACGGCACGCCGGTGACCCCTGCCCTGACTGGCCGCGTCTGTCGCTTGAACTCCAGTCCGATATGGACGAGCAGCGCCGTGACCACCACCGCGCCGCCGACGATGGTGCGGCCCGACGGCACCTCGGAGTGGATCAGCCACACCCATATCGGCCCGAGGATCGGCTCGAACGTACCCAACAGCGCGGCAACGGCGGCCGGGATCAGCCGCGCGCCGGTGGCGAAGAAGGCGAGGCCAAGACCCAGATTGACCACCCCGAACACGAAGAGAAAACCCATGTCGATGCCCGATACGGCGAAGGTCGAAGCCTGCGAGGCGGCAAAACCCGCCGCCAGGATCGTGCCGAGGCAGGTCGCCGGCGTCATGCGCACGCTGGAAAAGCGCCGGGTGATGACCGTGGCGATCGAGAACATGACGGCGATCAGCAGCGCCAGCCCGTCGCCCATGGGCGAAACGGCGCCATCGAGCGATTCCGACACCATGATGGCGACACCGGCGATGACGGCGGCAATCGCCAGCCAGGTCGCGACCGCCACTCTTTCGCGAAAGAGCGCCCAGGCAAACAGCGCCGCAAGCAGCGGCACGCCGGCCTGCATCAACAGGATGTTGGCGACGGTGGTGTAGGCAAGCGCCACGACAAAAGAGGTCGACGCGGTGGCGAAGCAGAAGCCCACGGCAAGGCCAGGCAGGCCCATGCCGCGAAACGACCTCAGCATGCCGCGCCAGCCGTCACGCCAGACCATGAAGCAGAGCAGGAAGGCGGCCGCCCACACGGAACGCCAGAACACCACCGTCCAGCTGTCGCCGGCGGTGATGAAGCGGGCGATCGTGCCGCCGAAACTCCACATCAATGCCGACAGGAACACGAGCAGGAAGCCGATGCGCTCCTCCCGCTGCGGGACGGTCGATGAACGAGCGATCGGCGATGATGCTGTGTCGGTCATGGGTACGACTGTCGATGTTTGAGAACGGCACAATGCGCAAGGGACGACAAAAACGTACCTCATTCGCGTAACGCAAAGGCGCGTGCCCGGCGTGATCCAGAGACCGCCGGCGATTGTGGCAAGTCCGCCTTGCGAAGCGTCACTGGAAATCGAAGGCGCTCAGGCCTGTCACCATCTCGTCGAGGCCAAGCGGGCGCGTCACCGGCGGCTCGGCGCGCGTCAGGCAGCCGACGCGCTCGCAAAGCCGGCAGGCGGGCCCGACCGGCGTCGCCGCTACCGCGCCAGCTCCGCCTTTTCCGGCCGTCGGGCCGGGAAGTGCCGCACCGTAGACGATGTCGTCGCGAAAGCCGATGTCGCACCCCAGCAGCAGCGCAGTACGGCGCGGCCGCTCGGAGAACGCGCCTTGCGGCCCCTCCAGCGTGCGGGCGATGCAGAGGAACTCGGCGCCGTCGGGCATTTCCACCGCTTCCACGAAAATCTGGCCGGGCTGGCTGAAGGCGACGTGCACGGGAAGCTTGGGACAAGCGCCACCGAAGCGGCTTTGCGGAAAGCCCAGGCTGCCGGCTTTGCGGAAGCGATTGCCGGCATTGTCGATCTCCAGCATGAAGAACGGCACGGCCGAGGCGCCTTGCCGCTGCAGCGTGGTCAGCCGGTTGGCCGCCTGCTCGAAGGAAACGCCGAAGCGCGAGCGCAGCACGTCGATATCGTAGCGGGCACGAACGGCCGCCGCGTGGAAAGCCTGGTAAGGCATCATCAGCGCATGCGCCGCGTAGCGCCCGAGTTCGAACCGCGCGAGGCGGCGGGCCTCATCTGTGGACAGTTTCAACGCCTGGATCTCGCCGGCTATCGCGACGGTCATGCGGATCAGGCATGCCTCCATCGCCATTTCGCGTAACTGGTCGAACGGCGACAGGCGCTCGGACAGGAACAGGCGCTGCGAATGGCGATCGTAGCGGCGGCGCCAGTTCGGCATGGTGGCGACCGGCAGCACCTTGACGACGATGCCGTATTCGCGCTTCAGCCAGCCCTTCAGCGCAGCAGACAAATCATCGCCGGGATCGAGCACCGAAGTGAATGCTTCCGCCTCTTCCTCGATATGCGCAAAATGGTTCGGCCGACGCTCGAAAATCTCATGCACCTCGTCGATCGGCAGGCGGGCGCTGGAAAGCGCCGTCACCCGCCCCTCGCGCGCAAGAAGCTCGTTGAGATCGGACAGGCGCTCGGCCTGTTCGCGATAGGCACGGAACAGTTTTATCACGGCCGCGGAGGCATTGGGCGCGGCTTCGGCAAGCTCGATCAGTTCCTGGTCTCCCGGCAATTCGCCAGCCAGCAGCGGATCGGCAAACACTTCCCTCAAGGCCGCGACAGAGCCGCCCGCTTCGCCCTGCAGCTCATGCGGATCGACCTTGTAGACGGACGCCAGCTTCAGGATCAACTGCACCGTCAGCGGCCGCTGGTTGCGCTCGATCAGGTTGAGATAGGATGGCGAGATGCCGAGGCCTTCGGCCATTGCCGTCTGGGTCAGGCCCTTGGCGTTGCGGATGCGGCGGATACGCGGCCCGGCAAATATCTTCTGGTCGGCCATACGGCTCCTTGACAGGAATTTACATTGCAGTCGCTGCTACGCTTCCATGCGACTTTTTACAATAATTACAAATTTACCTCGCCCGTCTGTCAAACACAATACAGATTTTCCCTTATTCAAGGCCTGATTCTTCGATTTGCATGGCTCTTTTCGCCTCGCACTGTAAATTCAGTCACATCCAAACGCGGCGAGGAATGCCGCCGAGCCGCAAAGAAACAATCCTCCGGAGTAGAGCATGACTGATTTTTACAACCTCGTCCCCTCGGCCCCCGAGGGCCGCTTCGATGGCATCGAACGTCCCTATTCGCCGGAGGATGTGACGCGACTGCGCGGTTCGGTGCAGATCCGCCAGAGCCTGGCGGAAATGGGCGCCAACCGGCTGTGGAAGCTCATCCACGAGGAGGACTTCGTCAACGCGCTCGGCGCCATGTCCGGCAACCAGGCGATGCAGCAGGTGCGCGCCGGGCTGAAGGCGATCTACCTGTCTGGCTGGCAGGTCGCCGCCGACGCCAACACCGCCTCGGCCATGTATCCGGACCAGTCGCTCTACCCGGCCAACGCTGCCCCCGAACTCGTCAAGCGCATCAACCGCACCTTGCAGCGCGCCGACCAGATCGAAACCTCCGAAGGCAAGGGGCTTTCGGTCGATACCTGGTTCGCGCCTGTTGTCGCCGATGCCGAAGCCGGTTTCGGTGGGCCCCTCAACGCTTTCGAGATCATGAAGGCGTTCATCGAGGCAGGTGCCGCCGGCGTCCATTACGAGGATCAATTGGCATCGGAAAAGAAGTGCGGCCATCTCGGCGGCAAGGTGCTGATCCCTACCGCGGCCCACATCCGCAACCTCAATGCCGCACGCCTGGCAGCCGACGTGATGGGCACGCCCACCCTGGTCGTGGCGCGCACGGACGCGGAAGCGGCGAAGCTGCTCACCTCCGACATCGACGAGCGCGACCAGCCCTTCGTCGACTACGACGCCGGCCGCACGGTGGAAGGCTTCTACCAGGTGAGGAACGGTATCGAGCCCTGCATCGCGCGCGCCGTCGCCTACGCTCCCCACGCCGACCTGATCTGGTGCGAAACCTCGAAGCCCGACCTGGCGCAGGCGAGGAGATTTGCCGAGGGCGTGCACAGGCATCACCCCGGCAAGCTGCTGGCCTATAATTGCTCGCCTTCGTTCAACTGGAAGAAGAACCTCGACGACGCCACGATCGCCAGGTTCCAGAAAGAGCTCGGCGCCATGGGCTACAAGTTCCAGTTCATCACGCTGGCCGGTTTCCACCAGCTCAATTACGGCATGTTCGAACTCGCCCGCGGCTACAAGGAGCGGCAGATGGCAGCCTATTCCGAGTTGCAGGAAGCCGAGTTCGCGGCGGAGGCCAACGGCTACACCGCGACCAAGCACCAGCGCGAGGTCGGCACCGGCTATTTCGATGCCGTGTCGATGGCGATCACCGGCGGACGGTCATCGACCACGGCCATGCATGAATCGACCGAGCACGCCCAGTTCAAACCGGCTGCGGAATAGCAAACCAGGGATCTCGGCAAACGCCCAAGGGCATACAGCAAGGAGAAGACCAATGGCATCGATAAGCCGCGTCAAGGAACGGGCCGAAGAGCAGTCGACCACGATGAGCATCGACCAGCAAGCGACGATCCGCATGCTGGCCAACGATCTGCACCGGCTCAACCAGTCGGTGATGAAGGCGGTGGAAGCTGGCGTCTCGGTCGAGCTGGTGCGCTCGGCACGACACCATAGCGGCGACGGCAATTGGGGGGACCTGTTGATCCCGGTCATCGTCACGCAGCAAAGCCATGGCTGATCGAAGATCGCGCAGGCCCGCCTCTCACCTGCGCCGTGTATGCGCAGGTGAATTTTATTTTCATGCAACCAAGGAATGGACAGAGCAGTACAGTACTGTTGCTTGAATTGACTGCTGCGGGAATGCTTTCCCCAGCTTTTTATTTCGGCTTGACAGGGACCGCGATCTCACGCCAATTGTCGCCTGATTTCAACTCTGCATTGAAATGGGACGAGTTTCTTGGCTGACTTGGGTGCCCAGTGAAGCGTGACGACGAAAGCGCGAGACATCCGAATCTGGTGACCCGCGATTCAGCCACGGAGACGATCCGTCAGACCTCGCAGGTGCTCGTTGTCGGCAAGTCGCCGATCAATCGGGTGGTGATTTCCAAGATCGTCGAGCGGTCCGGGCTCAAGCCGATCTCGGAATCACCCGACATGGCGGCGAAGACTTTGCGCTTGCTGGCCCTGGCCGTGATTGTCCTGGACGGCGGCGCCGATAACAGGGACTGCGACACTCTGATGCCCGGCATCGAGATGTTGCGGCGGGCTTCGGGTAAATCGCTCCCTCCCGTGGTACTGCTTTCAACCAAGAACGGCACGCCGGAGAGCCTTGGCCTTTCAAACGTCGTCGACGCGGTGGTGGCCAAACCGATTACGCCCGAGCGCTTGCAGCCGGTGATTGATCGGCTGGTCAACCGCTGAGAGCGGCAAGCAAGCCCTATCCGGCGAGGCTTTCGATCAGTTCGGGCAGTTGTCCGAGATCGGAGATCTGCCGGAAGCGCGGTTCGGCAATCGGCGCTTCGATATGTTCAAGCACCCAGGTCAATTCGTGCGGCACATGAACGCCCCAGCCGCCGGCTTCGATGGCCGGCACCACATCGGATTTCAGCGAATTGCCGACCATCATGCTCCTGGCCGGGCCGTCGCCATGGCGACTGAAAACGCGCGCATAGGTAGCCGCGTTCTTGTCGCTGACGATCTCGATCGCGTCGAACAGATCGCCAAGGCCGGACCCGGCCAGCTTGCGTTCCTGGTCGAACAGATCACCCTTGGTGATCAGCACGAGGCGATAGGCGCCGGCGAGCCGTTCCACCGTCTCGCGCGCATGCGGCAAGACCTCGATCGGGTGGCTCAGCATCTCGCGGCCGGCGCCGAGGATCTCCGATATGACTGAAGCCGGCACGCGAGCTTGCGTGACCTCGATCGCCGTCTCGATCATCGACAGCGTGAATCCCTTGATGCCGAAACCGTAGACGGCAAGATTGCGTCTCTCCGCCTCCAGCAGCCGTGCCGAGATATGTTCCTCTTCGCCGTGATCGGCAAGCATGGCGGCAAAGCGCTTCTCGGTTATGCGGAAGAACTGTTCGTTCTGCCACAGCGTATCGTCGGCATCGAAGCCTATGGTGGTCAGTTCGCCGGTCTTCTGCATCGACGCATCTCATATGTGAACGAGGCTGAACCTAATCTCGCAGCCGCGATTTTCAACCGCAACGGCCAATGCCGGCTGCTCCCCTTCCCTTCGGTCGCCGGGCACAGCTATACTCCTAAATCCGCAACCCAATCTGGTGAATGATGCCGCCTGCAAAAAAGGAAGTCCGTCCGTCGAACCGCGGAGGGCGCGCCCGCACGCCTGCCTTCGTGAAAAACCTGCGTGGTGTGAAGAACTGGAAGGAAGTCAGCGAATGGCTGGAATGGCGCGGCATCGAAGACATCGAATGCATTACACCTGACCAGGCCGGCGTTGCCCGCGGCAAGATGATGCCGTCAAAGAAATTCACCTCCAACACCTCGCTGGCGCTGCCTTCAGCCGTATTCATGACCACCATCTCAGGCGGCTATCCCGAAGACGGCAACGGCTTCCATTATCCGGAGGACGACGGCGACCTCAAGCTCATGCCGGACCTGTCGACGCTGACGGTGGTGCCTTGGGAGGAAGACCCGACGGCGGCCGTCATCTGCGACCTCGTCCACCAGGACGGCCGTTCGGTGGAATTCACGCCGCGCAACGTGTTGAAGCGTGTTCTGGCCGCCTATGACAGGCGCGGGCTGAAACCGGTGGTGGCGCCCGAGATCGAATTCTATCTGGTGCGCAAAAACCCGGATCCGGATTACCCGCTGACGCCGCCCGTCGGCCGTTCGGGGCGGGCGATCGGCGGCGGCGCCGGTTATTCGATCGCCGGCGTCAACGAGTTCGACGAGCTGATCGACGACATCTATCATTTTTCCGAAAGCCAGGGCCTGGAGATCGACACGCTCATCCATGAAGAGGGCGCCGGCCAGCTCGAGATCAATTTGCGCCACGGCGATCCCGTCGAACTCGCCGACCAGGTGTTCATGTTCAAGCGCACTATTCGCGAGGCGGCGCTGAAACACGAAATCTACGCCACCTTCATGGCCAAGCCGATCCAGGGTCAGCCGGGCTCCGCCATGCACATCCATCAGTCGATCATCGACAAGAAGACGGGCAAGAACATCTTCTCGGCCGAGGACGGCTCGGAAACCGAGGACTTCTTCCATTTCATCGGGGGCATGCAGAAGCATGTGCCGAACGCGCTGGTCATGTTTGCGCCCTACGTCAATTCCTACCGCCGGCTGACGCAGTCCGCCTCGGCTCCGGTCAACAACAAATGGGGCTACGATAATCGCACAACGGCATTCCGCGTGCCGCGCTCGGATCCGGCGGCGCGCCGCGTCGAAAACCGCATCCCCTCCTCCGACGCCAATCCCTATCTGGCAATGGCCGCTTCGCTCGCCTGCGGGCTGATCGGCATCACCAACAAGATCAAGGCCGAACCTCCGGTGCTGACCACCGCCAATGCCGACGAGATCGACCTGCCGCGCAGCCTGCTCGAAGCCGTCGACCTGTTCGAGGGCGACGAGGAACTCTGCGCGCTTTTGGGCAAGTCCTTCGCCGCGACCTATGCGGCGATCAAGCGGGCGGAATTCGAGACGTTCATGGAAGTGATCAGTCCTTGGGAGAGGGAGTATTTGTTGCTCAATGTGTAGGGGAGTAGGGGAGTAGGGGAGTAGGGATGAATGGCCGAAAAGACAGGCTCTTACAAGGACTTGCTTGTTTGGCAGCAGGCAATGGATCTTGCTGTGGCAGTTTACAGCTCCACAAAATCATGGCCCAAGGAGGAACTTTATGGATTGACCAGCCAAGTCCGCCGTTCCGCAAGCTCGGTGCCGGCAAATATAGCTGAGGGGTATGGTAGAGAAATTCGAGGATCCTACCAACAGTTTCTTCGCATCGCCCAGGGAT
The DNA here is from genome assembly GCF_006440835.1 of Mesorhizobium sp. B2-5-11. Taxonomy (NCBI): domain Bacteria; kingdom Pseudomonadati; phylum Pseudomonadota; class Alphaproteobacteria; order Hyphomicrobiales; family Phyllobacteriaceae; genus Mesorhizobium; species Mesorhizobium sp. B2-5-11. The sequence continues at coordinate 180 of NZ_VFUK01000012.1, read as the reverse complement.
CATTGAAGGAGCTGGAAACTCAACTTCTGATCGCTGAGCGGACTGGCATCGCCTCGCAGGCGGCGACAGCGTCGTTGTTGGCCAGCACCGAAAGTGTGGGGAAGCTCTTGCGGCTTTTGATCCGCAAATTGTCCCCGGAATAGCCTACCCTACTCCCCTACTCCCCTACTCCCCTACTCC
>NZ_VFUK01000011.1:0-160621 GCF_006440835.1 Mesorhizobium sp. B2-5-11 | reverse complement strand
GAACCGCTTCGACGCCAAAACAGAAGCGGACAGATCATGTGCTACCAAACCGGACAACTTGATTAGCTACCGACACATGTGCATGCCCACAATCGGGCAAATGACCTCACGGCGGGGCCATGCCCTCGCACAGATAGTAGCTGCCGCTGTTGCCGCTCGCCTCGCTCTCGTCTTCGATGGGCCGGACGGAGACGAGATCGATCTGAGTCGGGCTCATCTGCGTCACCGAGAGCACGTCGGGAAAAACGTAGCCCGGCTCCTGGCAAATGGCCGTCACCGCCCAGCTCGGCGAGCGTGTCGCCTTGCTGATCTGCAAGAACTCGCAATTGTATTCGACCCCTTGCAGGCCATGGGCCGACAGCACGATGTTGCCGGCATCGATCAGCGTCTGCAGGGTATCTTTCCTGGCCTGTGCGCAGAGCTCCTCGGACTTGAGGTATACTCCTTCAATGAAATCGTCCGCGGCAAGCGCCGGCGACGCCGCAAACAGCATCGAAACGCAAAGAGAGTTCCTCAAGCCCATGGTTTAATTCCGTTTTCAATTTATAGTGTGACCGCCTCGCCGATCCCAGGCACGACGACATTCACGCCCGAACCCTCCATTCCGGCGACGAATTTGTCGGGCGTCTGGTCGAGCAGGCCGAAAGTCGCATAGTGGCATGGCACGGCGACATCGAACTTGAAATAGCGGCGGCAGGCGAGAGCCGCGACAGCACCTCCCATGGTAAAGCGGTCGCCGACCGGCACCAGGCCGATCTTCGGCTCATGCAGCTCGTTGACCAGCGCCATGTCCGAGAAGATGTCGGTATCGCCCATGTGATAGAGCGTCTTGTCGTCCTGGAAATGCAGGACCAGCCCGCAGGGATTGCCCATATAGATGCCGTCCCCATAGGACGAGGAATGCAATGCCTGGACAAAAGTCGTCGTGAACGGGCCGCAGTCCACCGTGCCACCGGTGTTGCCCTGGTTGACATTGTTCTGGTCGACGCCCTGGCCGCCGAGATAGCCGCAGACCTCGGGGTTGGCGACCAGCATCGCTCCGGTCTTTTTGAGGATCTCGAGCGCATCGCCGACATGGTCTCCGTGACCATGCGTCAAAAGCACATGGGTGACACCTTCGGCCGGGCCTTCCCAGCTTTTCTTCCAAAGCGGATTGCCGCTCAGGAACGGGTCCATCAGGATGCTTGCGCCCGCCACCTCGATCTTGAAGGCGGATTGTCCGTACCAAGTGAGTTTCATCAGCGAGTTCCTCGATTTTTGCTCCGCCGGAGGATAGAACGGCGTCAGCTCAAGAGCAAAGTGTTACGGCGTTCTCGCGTGTTCAAAACGCCGCGACGGCGCTGTCGGGTCAAAGGAAAACCGTTGGCTATCATTACCATCGAGGAATTGCCGGCACGGCTGGCTGGCGGCAGGACGCTTGCCGGGCTCGATCTCGGCGACAAGACCATCGGCGTCGCCGTTTCGGACCGTGGCTTTTCCTTCGCGCATCCGCGCCCGGTCATCATCCGACGGAAATTCTCGCTCGACGCGGCCGTGCTGCTGGATCTGCTGCAAAAGGAGAATGCCGGCGCGGTGGTGATTGGACTGCCGGTCAACATGGACGGCTCGGAAGGTCCGCGCGCGCAGAAATCGCGCGCCTTCGTACGCAACATGGCCGCCTTGAGCGACCTTCCCTTCCTGCTATGGGACGAGAGGCTGTCGACGGTAGCCGCTGAACGGACGCTGATCGAGATGGATTTTTCGCGCGCCAAACGCGCCGGCAAGATCGATTCGGCCGCCGCCGCCTTTATTCTGCAGGGAGTTTTGGACCGGCTTCGCTCGCTCGGTGCAGCCGCTCGAACTGCACCGGAACCGCCGGCCGCCTCCTGATCCAGCCGATGATTTCACGACGGCGGCGAAACGCCCAGATCGCCAGCAGCAGCAGGCCGTCGAATATACAGGCTCTTCCCACCATACCGGGAATGATTGCCGGGTCGATGCCGAGCATCTGGCCGTAGAGTTGGAAGACGAAATCATGCAACTGCCGGCTCAGCATGACGTAGCCGAAATTCATGTCGTTGAGCGACAGGTAGAACCAGCCCCAGAAAAGCGCCATCGGAGCCGCCCACAATGCGAAGATGTAACGCATCAGCGGCCTCCCTTCCGGGTCGGCTGGGGTCGGCCCGATATCAGCGAAAGCAGCGAATTGTGGGCTGCGGCCCTGGCCATGCTGTGCGCCGTGGCGTGGATTTCAACCTCATCCGATGTGGCCAGGGTGCGGCGCTCGGCAAGCATGGCGACATAGGAGGCCAGAAGTGCGGCCAATTGCACGGCGACGCCCAGGAACAGCCCGTTGATGCCTTGCGCCGCGCCTCCGACCAAGATCAGCGACAGCACGCCGGAAGCGCTGATGAAGGCGATGCGGGCAACGCTGTCGGCGCCCGGATTGCTGGCATTGTTGATCAGCGCCTCGACAAAAGCCCAGAAGAACAGCACCGCCACGACAAGCAGGGCCGTTGCCAGAGGCGCAACCACGACGACATTTTCGAGATCGACGAAGCGGGCGCTCTCGATCGTCACGCCCAGCACCCCAAGCGCCCCGGCCACGCCGCGGTTTCCATCGATGCAGATGATCGCCAGCAGGGCGAAAACGATCGTCCAGTGCAAGGCGAGAAAAGAGGTCAATACCTGTCGCATCGTGATTCCTGCTTCGACAGGAATGACAGTGGGCTTTGCCGCCAGCCCTCGCAACGGAAACCATTTGTTAAGGTTAACGGCGCGGGGGAATGACCAAGGCGTGGTCCATGGCTGCTGCTCAGGTGGTTGGCGGATAGAGCGTGTCGATGATCATGCGCGCATCATGGCGCGAATCGAGCATGCCGTAGGTGTTGCGCCACTGGCCCGCCAGCCGCGTCTCGACGAAGGCATCGGCGATCCGCCCTGCCCCCAACCGGCGCAATTCCGCCGCCGCCGCCGACAGCGCCAGTTGCTCCGTCAGCAGGCGGGCCGAGCCTTCGTCGGTCGCGGCGACTTGCATCGCCGCCTTCAGCACACCGATGGTGCCGCGTCCGCCCGCGCCCAGGTCGCGATCGATGCCGGCAAGCACCTCCTCGAACAGGCCCGGCGCGCGGCCAAGCACGCGCAGCACATCCAGCGCCATGACATTGCCCGATCCTTCCCAGATAGCGTTGACCGGAGCTTCGCGATAGTAGCGAGCGAGCGGCGCCTCCTCGACATAGCCGTTGCCGCCGAGGCATTCCATCGCCTCGTAGAGCAGCGGCGGCGCAATTTTGCAGACCCAATATTTGACGACCGGCGTCATGGCACGGGCAAAGGCCGCCTCGCCGCGATCGCTCGCCGCCTCGTCGAAGGAACGCGCCAGACGGAACGACAGCGCCGTGGCAGCGGCGACGTCGAGCGCCATGTCCGCCAGCACGCGCTGCATCAGCGGCTGCTCGATCAGGTTGGTGCCGAACACCTGGCGATGGCGGGCGTGATGAACGGCTTCGGCCAGACCCGCCCGCATGATCGCCGAAGACGCCACGGCGCAGTCGAGCCGGGTCAAGGTCACCATGTCCATGATCGTCTTCACGCCGGCGCCCGGCTCGCCGACCATCTCACCGATCGCGTTGACGAACTCCACCTCGGAAGACGCATTCGACCGGTTGCCGAGCTTGTCCTTCAGGCGCTGGAAACGGAAGCCGTTGCCCGAGCCGTCGCCAAGGACGCGCGGCACGAGGAAGCACGACAATCCCTCCGGCGCCTGCGCCAGCACCAGGAAGGCATCCGACATCGGCGCCGACATGAACCATTTATGGCCGGTCAGGCGATAGAAGCCGCTGCCGACGCGCTCGGCCCTCGTTACATTGGCGCGCACGTCCGTGCCGCCCTGTTTCTCTGTCATGCCCATGCCAAGCGTAAGCCCGGTCTTCTCGACCGGCGGCTTTTGGCTCTGGTCGTATTTGCGCGTCGTCACGCGCGGCGCCCACTCGCGGAACAGTTTCGGGCTCGCCATCAGCGCTGCCAGCGAAGCGCTGGTCATGGTGATGGGACACAGATGTCCGGTCTCGAGTTCGGCCGTCAGGTAGAACCGGGCCGCGCGCACCTGATGGCGGCGGCCGATCTCGGCATCGCCATTCTCCCAGACCGAGGAGTGCAGCCCGTTGGCTACGGAACGGCGCATCAAAGCGTGATAGGCGGGGTGAAACTCGACCAGATCGATGCGCCGGCCCTGGCGATCATGCGTCCTGAGCCTCGGCGTTTCGACATTGGCGAGGCGGGCCAGTTCCTGGGCCTCCTGCGTCAGCACGAAGCGGCCGAGCCCGTCGAGATCCTTGCGCACCGGATCGGAAAAGCGCTCGGCAAGCTGGATCAGCAACGGATCGCCCCGCCAGGCGTTGCCGCCTGTCAGCGGCGGCGGCTGGTTCGTCACGTCGTCGGTCACGCTTCATCCTTACTGCCAGGCGGCTACGAATCCGGAGCCATCGGCTAGATATAGCCCAAGGCTCGCGACGAAAATACCGGGGAGAACAGCCGCAATCCAAAGCTGGCGCTTGCAGCCATGGAACGTCCACCCTATAGCAGCCCCTTGAGATGACCGACGCTTCGTCCCTGCCACTCTATCCCCACCGCCATCTTCTGGGCATCCGCGATCTTTCCCCCGCCGACATCGAGCTTCTGCTCGACAGGGCGGACCGGGCTGTCGCGATCTCGCGGCAATCCGAGAAGAAAACCTCGACACTGCGCGGCCGCACCCAGATCAACCTTTTCTACGAAGCCTCAACGCGGACGCAGTCGTCGTTCGAACTGGCCGGAAAGCGTCTCGGCGCCGACGTCATGAACATGTCGGTGGCGAGTTCCTCGGTGAAGAAGGGCGAGACGCTCATCGACACGGCCATGACGCTGAACGCCATGCGGCCCGACATATTGATCATCCGCCACCAGTCGGCCGGTGCGGCCGCCCTCCTGGCGCAGAAGGTCGGCTGCTCCGTGGTCAATGCGGGGGACGGCGCGCACGAGCACCCCACACAGGCGCTGCTTGACGCGCTGACCATCCGTCGCGCCAAGGGTCCGCTGTCGAAACTGATCGTGGCGATCTGCGGCGACATCCTGCATTCGCGCGTCGCCCGCTCCAACATCATGCTGCTCAATGCGCTCGGCGCGCAGGTGCGCGTCGTCGCACCCTCGACGCTGCTGCCTGCGGGCATCGACAGGATGGGTGTGATCGTCACCGGCTCAATGGCCGAGGGCCTGAAAGATGCCGACGTGGTGATGATGCTGCGCCTGCAGCGCGAGCGAATGGAAGGCGCCTTCGTGCCTTCGGTGCGCGAATATTTCCGCTATTTCGGCCTCGACGCCGAGAAGCTGAAGGCCGCGAAAGACGATGCGCTGGTGATGCATCCGGGCCCGATGAACCGTGGCGTCGAGATCGCTTCGGAAATCGCCGACGGCCCGCAGAGCGTCATCCAGGAACAGGTCGAGATGGGCGTCGCCGTGCGCATGGCGGTGATGGAAGCGCTGCTCGATCCGCGCCGCAACCATGAGGGCCGCGGCGCATGACCATTACGGTGTTCGAGCGCGCCCGCATCATCGACCCCTCGCGCGGCGTAGACGAGACCGGGACGGTCATCGTCGACGGGAAGAAGATAGCCGCCGCCGGCAAGGCTGCGCTGAACCAGGGGGCGCCCGAGGGCGCCACCATCATCGACTGCGCCGGCAAGGCGGTCATTCCAGGCCTGATCGACGGCCGCGTCTTCATCGGCGAACCGGGCGGAGAACATCGCGAAACGATCGCGTCGGCAAGTGTCGCCGCGGCTGCCGGCGGCGTCACCTCGATCGTCATGATGCCCGATACCGATCCGGTCATCGACAATGTGGCCCTGGTCGAATTCGTGCTGCGCACCGCCAAGGACACGGCAATCGTGAATATTTTCCCGGCCGCAGCCATCACCAAGGGCCTCGACGGCCGCGAGATGACCGAATTCGGGCTGCTGCGCGAGGCCGGCGCCGCCGCCTTCACCGACGGCCGCCACACCATATCAAGCGCGCTGGTGATGCGCCGGGCGCTGACTTATGCCCGCGATTTCGGCGCAACCATCGTGCACGAAACCCAGGATGCCGACCTCGCGTCGTCGGGCGTGATGAACGAGGGACTCTGCGCCAGCTGGCTGGGGCTTTCCGGCATTCCGCGTGAAGCCGAAACCATCCCGCTGGAGCGCGACCTTGCCCTGGCGCGCCTGACGCGCGGCTCCTACCATGCGGCAAAGATATCGACGGCGATGGCGGCGGCATCGGTGGCGCGCGCGAAGACCGACGGCGCGACCGTCACATCGGGCGTGTCGATCCACAATCTGTCACTCAACGAAAACGATGTCGGCGAATATCGCACCTTCTTCCGGTTGACCCCGCCGCTGCGCGCCGAGGAAGACCGCCTGGCGATGATCGAAGCGATCAGGGACGGCACGGTCGACATCATCGTCTCCTCGCACGATCCGCAGGACGTCGACACCAAGCGCCTGCCCTTCGCCGACGCCGCAGCCGGCGCCATTGGGCTCGAAACGTTGCTGGGCGCGGCCTTGCGGCTCTACCACAATGGCGACGTGCCGCTGCCGCGGCTGATCGAGACCTTGTCCACGGCGCCGGCAAGGCTGTTCGGCCTGCCTGGCGGCACGCTCAAGCCCGGCGCTGTCGCGGACCTTGCGCTTGTCGATCTGGATGAACCCTGGATCGTCAGCGAAAGCGGCATTCGCTCGCGCTCGAAGAACACCTGTTTCGAAGGCGCGCGCCTGCAGGGCAAGGTCTTGCAAACGCTGGTGGCGGGCCGCACAGTGTTCTCGGTCTGAGCTGGCGGCGGCGCATCGCGCCGAATTCAGCCCGTCAGGGGGAAATGCGGGGGGAACAATGACTTACAACCTGATCCCGGCGCTGGTGCTCGGCTATTTCTTGGGCTCGATTCCGTTCGGGCTTCTGCTGACCCGTGCGGCAGGGCTTGGCGACGTGCGCCAGATCGGCTCCGGCAACATCGGCGCGACAAATGTGCTCCGCACCGGCAACAAGGGCCTTGCCGCGGCCACGCTGCTGCTCGACGCGCTGAAGGGCACGGCCGCGGTGCTGATCGCGGGCCATTTCGCGCCCGAACTCGGCGCTTGGGCCGGCCTTGGCGCCTTCCTCGGCCATCTCTTCCCGATCTGGCTCGGATTCAAGGGAGGCAAGGGCGTCGCCACCTATCTCGGCGTGCTGATCGGCCTTGCCTGGCAGGTGGCGCTGATCTTCGCCATCGTCTGGCTGGCCATGGCATTCCTGTTCCGCTACTCCTCGCTTGCAGCGCTGACGGCCGCGGTCGCCGTGCCGATCGCCCTCTATTTCCTGAGCACACCGCAGATTGCCGCATTGTTCGTCGTGATGAGCCTGATCGTCTTCATCAAGCACCGGGCCAACATTTCACGCCTGCTTGCCGGCACCGAGGGCAAAATCGGGGCGAAGGAGTGAGCAAGCCGCTCGCCGGACCGCGCCTCAGCGACCGGCAGCGGTTGAGCTGGCTGCGGCTGATCCGCACCCAGAATGTAGGTCCTGCCTCCTTTCGCGACCTGATCAACCGCTTCGGTTCGGCCGAAGTCGCGCTGGAAATGCTGCCGGAACTGATGATTTCGGGCGGCGCCAGCAGGATCGCCCGCATTCCCTCGATCGCCGAGGCCGAAGCGGAACTGGAGGCCGCAAGGCTGGCAGGCGCCCGCTTTGTCGGTATCGGCGAGCCGGACTATCCCGCCCTGTTGAAAAACATGGACCATCCGCCGCCGCTGCTGGCGGTGAAAGGCGAAGGCGCGGTGTTTCGGCTGCCCGCGGTGGCTATCGTCGGCGCCCGCAACGCCTCGCTCGCCGGCATCAAGATGGCGCGCATGCTGGCGACCGACCTTGGCCGCGACGGTTACGCCATCATCTCCGGCCTCGCGCGCGGCATCGACACTTCAGCACATCAGGGCAGCCTCTCGACCGGCACGATCGGCGTGCTGGCCGGAGGCCTCGATCTGCCCTACCCGCCTGAGAATGCCGGCCTGTGCGACGAGATCGTCGAGCGCGGCGGCGCCATCATTTCGGAGATGCCGTTCGGCTGGCAGCCGCGTGCCCAGGATTTTCCGCGCCGCAACCGCCTCGTCGCGGGCGCGGCAGTCGGTCTGGTGGTGGTCGAGGCGGCGCAGCGTTCCGGGTCCCTGATCAGCGCCAGGCTCGCAGGCGAAATGGGCCGGCTGGTCTTCGCCGTACCCGGCTCGCCGCTTGATCCACGCGCCGCCGGCACCAATGGCCTGCTCAAGGACGGTGCCACCTTGGTCACCGAAGCCGCCGACATTCACAGGGCAATCGCGCCGCTGACCGGTTTGCGGGCCCCCGAACTGCCGCCCTTTGAAGATCCCCCCGATTTCTCGGCCACGCCGCCACCCGGCGAAAACGACCGCGCCAGGGTGACCGAAGCGCTCGGCCCGACGCCGGTGGCGATCGACGAGATCATCCGCCACACCGGCCTGCATCCGGCCCAGGTGTTCATGGTGCTCCTGGAGCTCGACCTCGCCGGCCGGCTCGAACGGCATGCCGGCGGCAATGTCTCGCTGGTCTTCGCGGAAGGCTGACAGCCTCCGTCAGTGGTGATCGCGCTTCTTCTGTTCGGTCTCGGTATAGTCGGGCGTGTTTGCGCCGAACAGGTCCCTCTCGACGGCCTTTCGCCAGACGGCATCGGCGTCTTCAGGACGCGATGGATCGAAAGTTGTCTCCGTGTCCTGCATGCGCCGGCGCGAACGCCGCCGGAGCCACGCGGGCATGATCTCGTGGATGAGGCTGGTGAATTGGATCATTGATCAACTCCTGAAACCCGTTCTTCAAAGGCGCAAAATGCGTTTTGCGGCCTCAACTCTGCCGGACAGTGGGCTGGACCGCCTCCTCAAACCGGCCAGTGCCCGATTGGTCGTGACATAGGGATTCAAGCCAGGCCAGGGTCTCGCCGACATCGGCCAGCGCGTGGCGCGCCACGGTTTTCCCTTGCGGTTTGATGCGGACCGAAATGCCATCCATTTCATTGACGGCTTCGAAGCCGTTCTCATCCGACGTGTCGTCTCCGAGGAATACGGGAATCCGCCCCCGGAAAGCCGGCAACTCGCAGAAACGCCTGATTGCCGCTCCCTTGGCCGCCTCGAGCGGCATCAGTTCCACCCCGGCATTGCCGGCAAGAACCCGATATCCCCGCGGAAGCCGCTCCAGGGCCTGTTCGACCAGTTGCGTCGCCCGTTGCAGCAACTGCGGCGCCGCACGCGTATGAATGGCCAGGATCGGGCCCTTGCGCTCGATATAGACGTCCACATTGTCCAGTTCCGCCTCGATTTCCTCGGCAAGCGCGGCAATGTCGGCGGGCTCGTCGGCCGCCTCGACAGGCCCGTCACGGACAAGCCGGTGCTCCAGGCCGTATAGACCCGCAGCCGGCAGGCGCAGCGGCTGGAAGAGCCGGTCGACGGCGGAAACGGATCTTCCTGTAATGAAAGCCAGAGCGCCAGCCAGACGCCCGTCCAGCCTTGTCAGCATGCTTCGCAACGCATCACCGACGACCACCGCGTCGGGATGCGCGGCATGTTCCAGAAGCGTACCGTCAATGTCCAGGAAGAGTGCCCATCGGCCTTGCGGGACGGTCGGCACGGACAGATTTGCCGATCCCGACATCACAGCGCCGCGACCCGTTTGCGATCAAGCAGCGATATCACATTGGCCGCGGCAACGGAGCCCGGCCCGGCGGGGTCGATCGCGATTCGCTTGCGCAAGCGGGCGGCGTCGAGAAGCATGCTGCCCGCCCAGCGATAGACATTGTTGTCGCGGACGATCTCGCGCATGCGCTGCATGCGCTGGCGCTGCTCGGCGGGCACCATGGTCAATGCCTGCAGCAACGCCTCGGCCATCATCGTCGCGTCGTAAGGATTGACGATCAGCGCCTCGAGAAGCTCCTTGGAAGCGCCGGCAAACATGCTGAGCATCAGCACGCCCTGCTCGTCGTCGCGTGCGGCGACAAATTCCTTGGCGACCAGGTTCATTCCGTCGTGCAGGCTGGTCACCATGCAGACATCGGCGGCCCGGTAGATTTCGTAGACCTGCTCCTGGGAATGGTGTTCAGCCACCATCAAGACAGGCGTGTAGCCGTCCCGGCCATAACGCTCGTTGAGCTCCGCCGCGCAACGCAGGCATTCCTCGTGCAGTTGCTGGTAGGCCGGCAAGGTTCCACGGCTTGGCGCCGCGATCTGCAGGAAGGCCACCTTGCCGATCCACTCCGGGTGTTGCTTGAACAGTTCGTCCAATGCGTGAAACCGGTCGAGAATGCCTTTCGTATAATCGAGGCGCTCGACGCCGACACAGAGGCTGACATTGTCCGCCAGCCCGAATTTTTCGCGAATGCGCGCGCGGCACTGCGCGATAGCGGGCAATTTCCCGAGTTGAGCCGGCGGCCACTCTATCGAGATCGGATAGGCGTGGACCAGGCTCGTCTGGCCGCCATAGGAGATGGCCGAATCCTCGCGCTCGATCCTGCTTTCCAGGAAGCGGTCGACGCTCTCGATGAAGTTGTTGCAGTGGAACTGCGTATGAAAGCCGATGATCGAGCTCCCCAGCAGGCCGTCCAGGATTTTTTCCCGCCAGGGGCAGATGCTGAAGACTTCCGAATTCGGCCACGGAATGTGCCAGAAGGTGATGACGATCGCATCGGGCAGGCGTTCCCGGATCATTCGCGGCAGCAGCGCGAAATGATAATCCTGGACGAGGACGATCGGGCGTTCGTTCCGCGCTTCGGCAACGACGGTATCGGCGAATTTGCGATTGACGGCTTCGTACGTTTCCCAGTCGGACGTGCGGAAGACGGGCCGCGTAAAGGCTATGTGGCACAGGGGCCAGAGACCCTCATTGGCAAAGCCCAGATAATAGCCTTGCTGTTCCTCGTCGGTCAGCCAGACACGGCGCAACGTGTAGGATGGGTTCTCAGGTGGGACCTCGATGCGGTCGTTCTGGTCGACGACGAGATGATCCGCCGAACCGCCGCCATAGGCTATCCAGGTTCCCGCGCAGGCACGGGTGATCGGCTCCAGCGCCGAGACAAGTCCACTGGCCGGCACAACCAGGTCGACATTGTCATCCCTGAGATTGTGAATGTAGGGCTCGCGGTTGGAGACGACGATCACTTGCGCATCCGGCAGTTCCTTCGCCAGGATTTCGCGCAGTGTCGAGGGCGACCAGTTGACGAGCGCCGCGTCGGCGGAATGGCCATTCTTTTCGAACTCCCGCAATACGACACGAGCCGGTGGAGGCTCGACATTCGCCGGTTCCGGCGGGGTCCGGCGGGATCGCAGCGCGGAAATCACCAAGGCAACAAGGGAAACGCAGAGGCTGGCAAGAATGACGAACCATAGAGCGGAGGCAGAGTGGAGGAAGTCAAAATTGTTGTCTGGCATCGATGTGAATTGCTCCGGCCTAGGTCGCGCCTCTCCGCGGGGGAGATGGTGCAACGCACGTCGCCGGTGATGGTTCCGGTTTTTAGCTGCGCACGATCAAAGGCGCCAACCCTTCATGGCGGTCGGCCAGAAACGCGCCCACACGGTCTCCTACCCGCTGGAACGTCAGGTCGACTGCCGTGCCCGCCACCGCGAGATGGCGGATCACCAAGCTGTCGATGCCGATTGGCAGGCGTGGCCTTGTGACATGGATTTCGCCGGCCCAGCCGTCGATATGGAGGCCCAGACAGGCCTGCATCAGCATGAAGGCGGAACCTGCCGACCAGGCCTGCGGCAGGCAAGCGACTGGATACGCGATCGGCGCCTCGCCCGGTGCGCGGGTGAAGCCGCAGAAGAGTTCGGGCAGGCGCATGTTGAAATGGACGGCGGATTCGAACGTCCCGCTCATCAGCCGCACCACATTGTCGCGAATGCCGTACCGCGCAAGGCCTGCCGCGCATATCGCCGTGTCGTGCGGCCAGATGGAGCCATTGTGATACGACATGGGATTGAAGAATATTGCGTCGTCGGCGAGCGTCCTCAATCCCCAGCCGGAGTGAAAAGAAGCCGACAGCAACTGATCGGCGACGATCCGCGCCCGATCCGGATCCGGAAGCCCCACATAGAGCAGATGTCCAGCATTGGACGTGCGCACCTCGCATGGTCGGCCGTCGCCATCGAGCGCCAGCGCGTAGTAACCCAGCTCTTCGATCCAGAAATGACTTTCAACCCGCCGGCGGATCTCTTCGGCCCGCCTTTCCCAGCCTTCCGCCTTTTCTGTCTCGCCTCGCCGGCGAGCCAGTCTCGCCAGCCCCTGGAACGCCGCGAAGACGTAGCCCTGCACCTCGACCAGCGCGATCGGCCCCTTCGGGATACGACCGTCTGCATGAAAGACCGAATCAAAGCTGTCCTTCCATCCCTGGTTGGCGAGGCCTGACTCCGCCGCACGCCGGTAGGTGACGAATCCGGTCGAAGCGCTTGCCGCCTCGATCCATTCGGCGGCTGCACATAGCGACTGCCACAGGCCGTCGATAAAGACCATGTCGCCGGTGCGGTCCGCGTAAGCGCAGGCGAGATGAACGTAGAGCGGGGTGGTGTCGACGCCGCCATAGTAGCGGCCGAACGGCAACTCGCTCAGCGCCGTCATTTCACCTTTGCGCGTTTCATGCATGATCTTGCCGGGCTGAGAGTCGCTGAAGGGCGAGGTTTCGGTCGCCTGATGTTGCGCGAGAAAGGCAAGCACGCCGCGCGCCAGGCCGGGATTGAGCCAGAGCATCTGCAACGCCGAGATCACGCCGTCTCTGCCGAAGGCCGTCGAGAACCACGGAATGCCGGCATAGGGATAAGGGCCGGTCGCAAGTTCGGTGGTGAGCAGCGCCACATCGGCACGGGCGCGCTCCATCCAGTCGTTGAACACCCTGCCCGAACTGTGCAGCGTCGCGCCATGGCGGCGCTTGGCGCGCATGCCGAAACGCGCGCGCGCCGCTGCGGCGCGAAACCGGTCGCGGTCGGGCACATCGGCCATCTCGCTGCCGACCTCGACATACAGTGTCTTGCGGCTGCGTTTGGTGACTGCAATGAAGAAATCCGCCCGGTCGGAGGTCAATTCGTCGGGTTTCTGCGAAAACGATATCGTCGACGTACGCACCACCTTGTCCAGGCCTTCATAGCGAAGCAGAACCGAGTTCTGGTCCATCTCGGCGGTATGGGCGGTGCCTCGTTTGGCGCGTGTCGAGCCACGAACTTCGAACATGTCGCGGAAATCGGCGGCGAAGCGCAGCGAAAGCAGGACGGTCGAATGTTCCTGGCTGTAGTTGGAAAGGGTCAGGCGCTCATACAGCCGGTCCTCCCACAGCAGCCTGACACGCTCGATGTGGATCGCTCCTTGCGGGATGGGACGGCCGCCGGCACTCTCTATAGGCAGATTGGTCAGGTTGGAGGTGAACAGGACATTGTCCTGGCTCAGCGATGCGCCCAGCAACGACGTCGAACGACCGCCCACCGCGAGGCGGAATTCGGAAAGCACGCGCGTGTCGTCGCGGAAGAAGCCGTCGCCCACACCGCGTATGTCGCCATAGGAATCGGCGACGGCGAAGCAGTCGCCATGCTTGAGTGCGAAGAGCCGGTGCGGTTCCCTCGGCGCGGTTTCGTCCAGGGAGGCCAGGGCTATTGCGGGATCAAGCTTGCGCTCGTCAAGTTGGGTGATGGTCAAGAAGACTGTCCCGTGCTTGTTTCTGAACGGGGCACTGTACTAGGAAGCCCTGATTTGTTGAGTGTCGATCGCCTGTGAATAGGTGGCGACATAGTCGCGCGCCATGCGGTCGGCCGAGAACCGTCCTTCGAAAACGGCCCTTATCCGGCGCCTGTCGAGCTGAAGCAGGGCCGGCATGGTGGCGACGGCATCCTCGAGGGTTTCGACGACGAAGCCGGTCACACCGTGATCGATGATCTCGGGCATGGCGCCGCAGCTCCAAGCCATGACAGGGGTTCCGCAGGCCATCGCCTCGATTACCGCCAGACCAAAAGGCTCGGGCCAGTCGATGGGGAACAGCAAGGCAGCGGCATTGCCGAGAAACCTGCTCTTCTGGTCCTCGCTGATCTCGCCGACATATTCGACGCGATCGCCATCGATCAGCGGCTGGACGACCTCCTCGAAATAGGCCCGGTCGCCGTCGCCCACCTTGGCCGCGAGCTTGAGCCTCAGGCCCGTGCGCCTGGCAATCTCGATCGCCCGGTCCGGCCGCTTGTCGCGCGACATCCTGCCGAGGAACGCCAGATATGTGCCGTCGGAGCCGGCTTCAAAATCCGGCCTATAGAGATCGAGCGGCAGCCCATGATGGATGGTCGCCAACCAGTTGGCGGACGCGAGCCTCGTCCTCTGGCTGCGTGAAATGGAAATCATCGGAAAACGCGGGAACCGCTCATAGGCCTGTGCCAGATCCACATAGTCCAGCCTGCCATGCGGCGTCGTCACCGTGCGCTCCGGCATATGGCGGAAAAACGGGAAATGCAGGAAGTGGCTGAGATGGAAGTGAAGAATGTCGAAATCGTCGGCCTGTCTCCTGACTTCCTCGAGCATCGAAAGATGCGCCGCGATCTCCGACTTCAACGGCCGGGGATCGAGGCGCAGCGCCCGTTCCCGGCACGCGACCAGCCGGGCGGAGGTCCTGGTATCGCCGCTGGCAAACAACGTTACATCGTGGCCGAGCCCGACCAGAGCTTCGGTGAGATAGGAGATGATGCGTTCGGTGCCTCCATAGAGCCTTGGCGGCACGGATTCATACAGCGGCGCGATATGGGCGATCTTCATTGGCCTGCGTTCCCTCAATAAGCTGGTCAAAGGCAAAAATGCATCAGCGGCGCGATCGTTCCTCCGCTATCGGCAGATGCGTCATTTCTCATGTTTGATGTTCTTCCGGGCGGCCCTATCTCTTTAGGTGCTGCTCCTGCGCGCCATGACGACCCGAGGAGGTTCCGATGCAGCAATCAAAGGACATTGCAGCCCGCCGGCTTGACATGATCATCGAACAATATGTCGAAGCTAGAAAACAGCGCTTCGGCTATGTTTCGACGGACCAGGCCGCCAGGGTGATTCACAGAATCCTGAAACCCACGCCTTCCGACCCCAGCTTTTCGGACCACGAACTCGACGACATGGTCGCGGCCCTCGCCGTCAAGAACGGGTTGGCCGTCGTCTTTGACCGCGGCATCAGAGGATCGGTCGGCGGCACCGAGGCGGAGCTGGACAGAAAGGATCCGACCATGAGAGCACCAGCGGAAGGCCCCGACGTTGCCGGCGCGGTGGACGCGATCCTGATTCAGCAAAAAACCGCCCCGCTTTCGATGAGCGCGATGATCTCCCTGCTGCGCCAACGCACCGGCACCACCCGATCGGACGCGGATCTGGAAGGACTGATCGCCAAAAAAGCCGCTGTCCTGAACGTGCATTTGTCACGGGACTGAGTGGTGAGCGCGTCGGGGTTCGAACCCGAGACCTACTGATTAAAAGTCAGTTGCTCTACCGGCTGAGCTACGCGCTCCCGTGGGCTGGAAACGGCGCCCTCGAAATTGCGCGGAACATAGGGAGAGTGCCTCGACCGGTCAACCGGAAAAAACGGGCCACCAAGCCATGCGTTCCCGCCGTGCCGGCTCTCCCGGCCGGCCGTTTCCGCAAGGACATGCCGAACCTTTGCCAGGCAGGCGAAAGACCCTGTGGCCTCCGTCGATCCCAAACCGGAGAAACATTACAAATCAGCAACTTGCCTTTTTTTCCAGGAACAATTCGCGAGCGTGCCCGTTTCCTCCGCCACAAGGGACGTCAACCTCTCAAGGAGAAGATCATGAACAAAGTCCTGTCGGGTTTGCTGGCGACCACACTGTCAGCTTCCTTCGCAGTGGCGGCTGCCATGCCGGTCGAAGCCGCACCGGCCTATGTACCGCAGCCTGCATCGGTCTCGTCCGATGTCCAGACCGTGCAGTACAGGCCCTGGGAGCGGCGCCGTAACTTCCGCGGCGAGTTTCGCGGCAACCGCAACTTCTACCGCGACAACCGCGGAGCCTACTGGAACGGCCATCGCGGCTACCGTGAATATCGCCCGGGCTATCGCCGTCACGGCGATTTCTGGTTCCCGCTTGCTGCTTTCGCCACTGGCGCGCTGATAACCGGCGCGATCGCCAACAACCGGAACCGCGTCTATGAAGGCAATTCGCATGTGCAGTGGTGCTATGACCGTTACCGTTCCTACCGCGCATCCGACAACACGTTCCAGCCGTATAACGGCCCGCGCCAGCAGTGCATTTCACCCTACTGATGGGCGACAGTGTTCGTCAGAGGGATAGAAAGTCAAAGCCCGTGCCGGAAATGGCGCGGGCTTTCTGTCGTGCGAGGACGGTCCCCGGGCAGGCTGTGATCAGCTGGCCCAATTAATGGTCTTGAAGATATAATAAAGCGCGCCACCTTCACCACGGGGTGATCGGTACGCTCCGACGGCATCGCAAATTCGGACCGTGACGGCCGCCAATTCCCAACCCAGCACTTCCAGCTGATCCCCATCTATCACGTAAGCCTGAGCCAGTTCGTCAATGCCGTTCTTCTCGCCGAAGGACCGAACCAGCTTTGCGTCTCTGAGAAGACTATCGGGCAAATTTGAATTTGCCCACGCCCAGAGCCAGTTCTGTGCCTTGGCATTCGTGGAACCGGCGATCTGGATTTCGGTGATCACCTCGATCGCCCCGTCCTTGGAAAACAAGAGCTTTCCGTTGCTCAAGTCATAGCGCGACCAGTGGCCGATGCGGAATTCTTCCTCCAAGCGCTTATTCTTGGCCTTCAGTTGTTTGATAGCCTCGGCGCGCCAAGCAGAGTACCAGTTTGGCTTCATTTCCCCCTCGCCCAATCTGACTGTTGATTATGATACGCTCAGCGTCCTGCGAACAGCATCGCGCCACCCCGCCAGCTTGGCCGAGCGCGCCGCAGGCTCCATGTCTGGTCTGAAGCGGCGGTCGAGCGCCCATGTCTTGGCGAACTCCCGCGCCTTAGGCCACACGCCCGCCTTCGAGCCGGCGAGCCAGGCGGCACCAAGCGCGGTCGTCTCAAGAATGGTCGGACGGTCGACCGGGGCGTCGAGAATGTCGGCCAGCCGTTGCATGGTCCAGTCGGACGCCACCATGCCGCCGTCGACCCGAAGCACCGTCTTGGCCGCCGTACCTTTCCAATCCTTGCGCATGGCATCGAGCAGGTCGCGCGTCTGGTAGGCCACGGATTCGAGCGCGGCGCGGGCAAACTCCGCCGGCCCCGAATTGCGGGTCAGGCCAAAGATCGCGCCCCGCGCCTCGGCATCCCAGTGGGGCGCGCCGAGCCCGACAAAGGCCGGCACCAGATACACGTCCTGGGTCGGATCGGCCTCGGCCGCCAGCTTGCCGCTCTGTTCGGCCTTGCCGATCACCTTGATGCCGTCGCGCAACCACTGCACGGCGGCGCCGGCGATGAAGATCGATCCTTCCAGCGCATAGGTGGTCTTGCCGTTCAGCCGATAGGCAATCGTGGTCAACAGCCGGTTCTTCGAGCGCACCAGGTCGGTGCCGGTGTTGAGCAGCGCGAAACAGCCGGTGCCGTAGGTCGATTTCATCATGCCGGGCTCGAAACAGGCCTGGCCGATGGTCGCGGCATGCTGATCGCCGGCAACGCCGAGGATCCTTATCTCGGCGCCAAAGAGATTTTTCTGCGTGATTCCAAAATCATCGGCGCAGTCCTTCACCTCGGGGAGCATCCTTGCCGGAATGTTCAGGATGGCCAGCAGCTCGTCGTCCCAGGCATTCTTCTCGATGTTGTAGACTAGCGTGCGGGAGGCGTTTGTGGCGTCGGTGGCATGCACCCTGCCGCCGGTCAGGCGCCAGATCAGGAAACTGTCGATGGTGCCGGCCAGCAATTCGCCTTTCTCGGCGCGTCTCCTGGCGCCTTTCACCTTGTCCAGCATCCAGGCTATCTTCGTGCCGGAGAAATACGGATCGAGCAGCAGGCCGGTCTTCCTGGTGAAGGTCTTTTCCAATCCCTGCTTCTTCAGCTTCCGGCATAGCGGCGCGGTGCGCCGGTCCTGCCAGACGATGGCGTTGTGGATCGGCTTGCCGGTCGCCCTGTCCCAAATGACGACGGTCTCGCGCTGGTTGGTTATGCCGACCGCGGCGACGTCCGATGCCTCCCGCCCGGCATTCTTCAATGCGCCCTTCACGGTCGCCACGACGCTGGCCCAGATATCTTCCGGGTCATGCTCGACCCAGCCGGAAGCAGGATAGTGCTGGGTGAATTCTTGCTGGCTGCTGCCGACGACTTTCATGTCGCCGTCGAACAGAATCGACCGGCTCGACGTGGTGCCTTGGTCGATTGCCAGGACAAAGCCATTCATTCGCACTTCCTCCGTCACGACACAAAGAAGGGAGACGGCAACGTGCCGCCTCCCTGAATTTTACACGGGCGCGAACGCCCGCATAGGTCAGTCCTACTTCTGCCAGCTCTTGACCAGCTCGTCATAGTTGATGGTCTGGGGCTTCTCCTTCTCGTTCTCGATCTTGAGCTGGGGAGCGAGATTGCCGGCCTTGACCGCGTCGGCATTCCAGTAGGCGAGATCATGTTCCTCGGCGAGCTTCGGCCCGATATCGCCCTGGACGCCGGACCTCTCGATGCGGCCCATGACCTTCTCCTGCTCGGCGCAAAGCGAATCCATCGCTTCCTGCGCACTCTTTGCGCCCGACGAGGCATCGCCGATCGCCTGCCACCACAGCTGTGCCAGCTTCGGATAGTCCGGCACGTTTGTGCCGGTCGGCGACCATTGCACGCGGGCCGGCGAGCGATAGAACTCGATCAGGCCGCCGAGCTTCGGCGCGCGCTCCGTGAAGCTCTTGTCGTGAATGGTGGAGTCGCGGATGAAGGTGAGGCCGACATGGCTCTTCTTCACGTCCACCGTCTTCGAGGTGACGAACTGGGCGTAGAGCCAGGCGGCCTTGGCACGGTCGGTCGGGGTCGACTTCATCAGCGTCCACGAACCGACATCCTGGTAGCCGAGCTTCATGCCGTCCTTCCAGTAGACACCGTGCGGCGACGGAGCCATGCGCCATTTCGGCGTGCCGTCGTCGTTCATGACGGGCAGGCCGGGCTTGACCATGTCGGCGGTGAAGGCCGTGTACCAGAAGATCTGCTGGGCAACATTGCCCTGCGCGGGAACCGGACCGGATTCCGAGAAGGTCATGCCCTGCGCTTCCTGTGGTGCGTAGGCCTTCAGCCAATCGAGATATTTCTGGATCGAGTAGACGGCGGCCGGGCCGTTGGTGTCGCCGCCCCGCGCCGTGCAGGAGCCGACCGGCTGCGATTTCTCGTTGACCTTGATGCCCCATTCGTCGACCGGCAGGCCGTTCGGGATACCCTTGTCGCCATTGCCGGCCATCGATAGCCAGGCATCGGTAAAGCGCCAGCCGAGCGACGGGTCCTTCTTGCCATAGTCCATATGGCCGTAGACCTTCTTGCCGTCGACGTCGCGGCCGGTGAAGAACTCGGCAATGTCCTCATAGGCCGACCAATTGACGGGAACGCCGAGATCGTAGCCGTACTTGGCCTTGAAGTCGGCCTTGTTCTTCTCGTCGTTGAACCAGTCGTAGCGGAACCAGTAGAGGTTGGCGAACTGCTGGTCGGGAAGCTGATAGAGCTTCTTGTCCGGAGCGGTGGTGAAGGAGGTGCCGATGAAATCCTTCACATCGAGGTTCGGATTGGTGACATCCTTGCCTTCGCCCGCCATCCAGTCGGTCAGGTTGCGCACCTGCTGGTAACGCCAGTGGGTGCCGATCAGGTCGGAATCGTTGACCCAGCCGTCATAGAGGTTCTGGCCAGTCTGCATCTGGGTCTGGATCTTTTCAACGACGTCGCCTTCCTGGATGACGTCGTGCGTGACCTTGATGCCGGTGATGGCGGTGAAGGCCGGAGCCAGAACCTGCGACTCGTATTGATGCGTCGTCAGCGTTTCCGACACGACCTTGATATCCATGCCGGCGAACGGCTTGGCGGCGTCGACGAACCACTGCATTTCCTTTTCCTGATCGGCGCGCGAAAGCGTCGACAGATCGCCTATCTCCTTGTCAAGAAAGGCTTTTGCCTCGTCCATGCCGGCATAGGCGTTGCCCACGCCGAGCAAGAGGACAAGGGCGGTCGTAGATGTCAATAATTGCCGTCGCATTGTGTTTCCTCCACGTTTGAAAAGACTTCAAGTGCGATCTGGAGAGGCCGCCAACAAGCGGCCGCTCCAACAGTTTCCCCCTCTATACGTAGCGGAAGACGCCGATGGCGTAGACCACGGAGAGAGCGAGAGCCCACCACAGGCTGGGTCCGACAAGACCCAGCCAAGCGAGATGGATGAAGGCGCTGCCAAGCAGCGAAACGAAGAGACGATCGCCGCGCGTCGTCTTGAAACGCAGCACGCCGATGCGCGGATCGCCGCCGGGCGAGGCATATTCCCAGACACCCATGCCGACCAGCAGCAGCGCTATGACGGCGAAGAAGGCGGCCGTCGGCCAGGTCCACGCCATCCAGGAGAAGTCGAGGTTCATGGTCACACCCTCCCCAGGGCGAAGCCCTTGGCGATGTAGTTGCGAACGAACCAGATGACGAGCGCCCCGGGGATCAGCGTCAGCACCCCGGCGGCTGCCAGCAGCCCCCAGTCCATTCCCGACGCCGACACGGTGCGGGTCATGGTAGCGGCGATCGGCTTGGCATCGGTGGTGGTCAGCGTGCGGGCGATGAGCAGTTCCACCCATGAGAACATGAAGCAGAAGAAGCAGGCGACGCCGATGCCGCTGGCGATCAGCGGCATGAATATCTTCACGAAGAAACGCGGAAACGAATAGCCGTCTATGTAGGCCGTTTCGTCGATCTCCTTCGGCACTCCGGACATGAAGCCCTCAAGGATCCACACCGCCAGCGGCACGTTGAACAGGCAGTGCGCCAGCGCCACCGCGATATGCGTATCGATGAGGCCGAATGCCGAATAAAGCTGGAAGAACGGCAGCGCGAATACCGCCGGCGGCGCCATGCGGTTGGTCAACAACCAGAAGAACAGATGCTTGTCGCCGAGGAAGCGGTAGCGTGAGAAGGCGTAAGCCGCCGGAAGCGCCACGGCGACCGAGATCACCATGTTCATCACCACATAGGTGATCGAATTGATGTAGCCCGAATACCACGACGCATCGGTGAAGATGATGGTGTAGTTGCGCAGCGTCGGCGCATGCGGATAGAGCGTCAGCGAATTGACGATCTCCGCATTGGTCTTGAAGCTCATATTGATGAGCCAGTAGATCGGCAGCAGCAGGACGATGATGTAGAGCGTCGGCACGATCCACCACCAGCGCGATTCCTCGCCACGGCGGCGCATGCGCCTGTCCAGCTCGCTCTGCGACAGCGAACTGGCGAGTCTTTCCGAAGCGGCGGTCCCGTTCACCAGGTTGCGCTCGGTACGTTCGTTGGCGCCGGCCATATCAGCGTTCCGCGTCGTAGTTGGTCATCACGGTGTAGAACACCCACGACAACAACAGGATGATCAGGAAGTAGACCAGCGACATCGCCGCCGCCGGACCGAGGTCGAACTGTCCGAGCGCGGTCTTGACGAGGTCGATCGACAGGAAGGTCGTCGAATTGCCCGGACCGCCGCCGGTGACGACGAAGGGCTCGGTGTAGATCATGAAACTGTCCATGAAACGCAGCAGCACCGCGATCAGAAGCACGCGCTTCATCTTCGGCAACTGGATGTAGCGGAACACCGCCCAGCGCGAGGCGCCATCGATCTTGGCCGCCTGGTAGAAGGCGTCGGGGATCGAGACCAGGCCGGCATAGCAGAGCAGCACGACGAGGCTGGTCCAGTGCCAGACGTCCATGATGATGACGGTGACCCAGGCGTCGAACGGATCCTGCACGTAATTGTAGTCGATGCCGAGCGCGTTGACGTAATAGCCGAGCAGGCCGATATCGTTGCGGCCGAACACCTGCCAGATCGTGCCGACGACATTCCACGGGATCAAGAGCGGCAGCGCCATCAGCACCAGGCAGACCGGCACGCCCCAGCCCTTTTTGGGCATGTTGAGGGCAATGAAGATGCCGAGCGGCACTTCGATCGCCAGGATGATGAAGGAGAAGATCAGGTTGCGCACCATGGCTTCCCAGAAGCGATCGGAATGCAGCAACTCCTCGAACCATTCGGTCCCCGCCCAGAAGAAGACGTTATTGCCGAACGTGTCCTGTACCGAGTAGTTGACGACGGTCATCAGCGGGATAACGGCCGAGAACGCCACCAGCACGAGCATCGGCAGCACGAGGAACCAGGCCTTGTTGTTCCAGGGCTTTTCCATTTACGCCCCCATCTCGACACGCCAGGAATCGGCATAGATGTTGATGCCGGCTGGATCGAACCGCACTTTTGGATCGGCGGGAACGGTTTCGTCCTCGCCGACGACGGCGGCGATCTCGCGGCCTTCCAGACTGGCGCGCACGACCTTGTGGCGGCCCACATCCTCGACCTTGCTGACGTGGACGGCCATGCCATCGCGGCCGAGCCTGACATATTCGGGACGGATGCCGAGTTCGACGACGCCGCTTCCGGCCTTCGGCGCGCCTGGCAATTGGATGCGCTGGGAACCAAGCGTCGCTGTCTTGCCATCGATCGCTACCGGCATGACGTTCATGCCGGGCGAGCCGATGAAGTAGCCGACGAAGGTGTGGCGCGGCCGCTCGAACAGCTCGGCCGGCGTGCCGATCTGCACGATGCCGCCATCATACATGACCACCACCTGGTCGGCGAAGGTCAGCGCCTCTGTCTGGTCATGCGTAACATAGACCATGGTGTAGCCGAAGCGGCGGTGAAGCTGCTTCAACTGCGAGCGCAGCACCCACTTCATGTGCGGGTCGATGACGGTCAGCGGCTCGTCGAACAGGATCGCATTGACATCCGAGCGCACCAGTCCGCGGCCGAGCGAGATCTTCTGCTTCTGGTCGGCGGTCAGGCCCCTCGCCTTCTTCCTGGCCCAGTCTGCCAGGTCGATCATGTCGAGCGTCTCGCGCACCTTGCGGTCGACGTCGGCCTCCGGAACGCCGCGGTTGCGCAGCGGGAAAGCCAGGTTGTCGTAGACGGTCATCGTGTCGTAGATGACAGGGAACTGGAACACCTGCGCGATGTTGCGCTCCTGCGTCGACAGTCTCGTGACATCCCTGCCGTTGAACAGCAATTGGCCGTGCGAGGGGTGGAGCAGGCCGGAAATGATGTTGAGCAGCGTGGTCTTGCCGCAGCCGGATGGGCCTAGCAGCGCATAGGCGCCACCGTCCTCGAAAGTGTGGTGCACCTCCCGCAGTGCGAAATCCGCATCGGTACGCGGGTTCGGCAGATATGAGTGCCTGACATGGTTGACGTCGATGCGCGCCATCGTTTTCTCCTCAGGCCGCCAGCTTTGCCGCGGCCACGGCGACGCCGTGTTGGTCGAAAACCATGATGTGACGCGGGTCGATGAACACTTCGACCACTTCGTCGGTCTCGAAATCGCGGATGCCATGGGTCAGCATCACCCAGCGCGCGTCGGCGAAATCAAGATGGATGAAACTTTCCGAGCCGGTGATCTCGGTGATGGTGACCTTTGCCCGCACCGGCACGGCACTCGCATCCGGCCGCTCGAGCGACAGATGGTGCGGCTGGAAGCCGATCGTGTAATTGCCGTCGGCGATGCCGACAAGTTCAGGCGGCACCGGCAGCTTGACGCCGCCCTCCAGGAGGAAATCGGGCCCGTTCTTGGCCAGCACGATCGTGTTGAGCGGCGGATCGGCGAAGGTCCTGGCCGTCACCAGGTCGACCGGTTTGCGGAACACCTCGATGGTCGGGCCGAACTGGGTGATGCGGCCTTGCGACAGCGTCGCCGTATTGCCACCGAGCAGCAGCGCCTCGTGCGGTTCGGTCGTGGCATAGACGAAGATGGTGCCGGCGGCGGCGAAAATCCTCGGCAGTTCGGCGCGCAGTTCCTCGCGCAGCTTGTAGTCGAGATTGGCGAGCGGCTCGTCGAGCAGCACCAGGCTTGCGTTCTTGACGATGGCGCGCGCCAGTGCGGTGCGCTGTTGCTGGCCACCGGACAGGCTGAGCGGCGTGCGGTCGAGATAGGGCGTCAGCTTGAGCAGGGCAGCGGCTTCACGTACCTGGCTGTCGATCTTGGCCTTCTCGACTCCCGCCACCCGCAGTGGCGAAGCGATGTTTTCGTAGACGCTCATCGCGGGGTAGTTGATGAACTGCTGGTAGACCATGGCGATCTTGCGCTTTTGAACAGGCTGGCCGGTGACGTCCTTGCCGTCGAACCAGACCGAGCCGGAAGTCGGCGCGTCGAGGCCCGCCATCAGCCGCATCAGGCTGGTCTTGCCGGACAGCGTCGGCCCGAGCAGCACGTTCAGCGAGCCATGCTGGAGCGTCAGCGACACGTCGCGGATATGCTCCACCGCGCCGACCGTCTTGGTGACGTTCCTCAGTTCCAGCATGATGCCTCCTCCCAGGCCGTGTGCATCAGCAGCCCTTCATTCCGCGGCCGCGACGTGGCGGCGGCTTATGCCGCGCATGAATTCATCCAACGCCGCCGTCTGCTCGCGGCTGAAATGCAGGCCGCGCTTGGTCCGGCGCCACAGCACATCTTGCGATGTGACGGCCCATTCGTTCTCGACGAGGTAGCGCACCTCGGCCTCGTAAAGGTCGGCGCCGAAATTGCGGCCGAGATCGGCATTTGATTTGGCAAGGCCAAGCAACATCTGCGCGCGCGTGCCGTAGAGCCGCGTGAGCCGACGTGCCAAACGCTGGTCGAGAAAGGGATAGGCGCTCTTCAGCCTCGCCACTTGCGCATCAAAACCGGTCGCCGCGAAATCGCCGCCCGGCAGCGGCGCATTTGCCGTCCACGGCTTGCCGCGCCTGCCGAGAAAGCCTTCGATCTTCTCCAGCATAGATTCCGACAGCCGGCGATAAGTGGTGATCTTGCCGCCGAACGTGTTGACGATCGGGGCTGTGCCCTCGCCGCCATCGGCCTTCAGCACATAGTCGCGTGTCGCCTCCTGCGCCTTGGAAGCGCCATCGTCATAGAGCGGACGCACGGCCGAATAGGTCCAGACGATATCCGAGCGCTTGACGGGTTGGGCGAAATACTCGCTTGCCGCCGCGCAGAGATAGTCGATCTCGGTGTCGCTGATCTTCACGTCGTGCGGATCGCCGGGGTAGTCCTGGTCGGTGGTGCCGATCAGCGTGAACTCGTCCTCGTAAGGAATGGCGAAGATGATGCGGCCATCCTTGTTCTGGAAGAAATAGGCGCGTGGATCGTCGAATTTCTTCGCGATGACGATGTGACTGCCCTGCACGAGACGGACATTGTGCACATCGTTGAGGCCGACGACGCCGGAAAGCACATGATCGACCCAGGGGCCGGCGGCATTGACCAGCAGCCGCGCCTTGACCTCTTCGGTCTCGCCGGTCCGCAGATTTTCGATCCTGATCGTCCACAGCCCGCCTTCGCGGCGCGCCCCGACCACCTTGGTGCGGGTGCGGATGGTCGCGCCCCGGTCGGCGGCGTCACGCGCGTTCAGCGTCACCAGCCGCGCATCGTTGACCCAGCCGTCGGAATATTCGAAGGCCTTCTTGAACAATGGTTTCAATGGCTTGCCGGCAGGGTCGGTGGCCATGTCCAGGGTCCTGGTCGCCGGCAGCAATTTGCGCCCGCCAATATGATCGTAAAGGAAAAGGCCGAGCCTGATCAGCCAGGCCGGACGCAGGCCCTTGGCATAGGGCAGCACGAAGCGCATCGGCCAGATGATGTGCGGCGCGTTCTTCCACAGTACCTCCCGTTCCATCAGCGCTTCGCGCACCAGGCGGAATTCGTAGAATTCGAGATAACGCAGGCCACCATGGATCAGCTTGGTCGAGCCTGAGGAGGTTCCGCTGGCGAGATCGTCCATCTCGGCCAGAAATACCGAAAACCCGCGGCCGGCGGCATCACGGGCAATGCCGCAGCCATTGATGCCACCGCCTATGACGAAAATGTCACGGATCGAAGATGCGTCCACCAATTCCTCCAGCGATTTCGCATTGCACCATTTGGCTCTTTTGCGAAACCGTGGCGGAATTATTTCGAACTCATAACGAATGTCAAACGAAATATCACAAGCTCGTGAAAGCGCTGCAACGTCCTCAATCGAGCGAGGTTTCGATCAGTTGAACCTCGGCCTCCTGGCAGATCTTGCGCACCGAGGGGATATCGCAGCGGTCGGTGATGAAGGTGTTGACCTGCGACAGATGGCCGATGCGAACCGGCGCCGTGCGCTCGAATTTGGTCCGGTCGGACACTAGGATGACGTGCCTGGCATTGGCGATAATGGCTTGCGCGACCTTGACCTCGCGGAAATCGAAATCGAGCAAGGCGCCGTCATGGTCGATCGCCGAGGCGCCGATGACGGCGTAGTCGACTTTGAACTGCCTGATGAAATCCACCGCCGCCTCGCCGACGACGCCGCCATCCGAGCCGCGAACCACCCCGCCCGCGATCACCACCTCGATCGAAGGATAGATGCGCATCCTGTTGGCAACATTGATGTTATTGGTGATGACCATGAGGCCGCTGTGATCCAGCAGCGCCTTGCTGACCGACTCCGTCGTGGTGCCGATATTGATGAACAACGAGGCGTTGTCCGGAATCAGCCTGGCGGCCGCGCTGCCGATCGCCTCCTTCTCCTCGGCGGCGATCTTGCGCCTGGCTTCGTATTCCATGTTCTCGATGCCGGAAGGAAACAAGGCGCCGCCATGGATGCGCGACAGCAACCGCTGGTCGCAAAGATCGTTGAGGTCCTTGCGGATGGTCTGCGGCGTGACGTTGAAGTGGGTGGCCAGATCGTCGACCAGAACGCGGCCGTGATCCTTGGCCATTTGGACGATTTCGGCATGGCGCGGCGACAGATACATCTGAAGACCTTTTGCTTTCGTTTTTCTTGATCATAGACGAAAACGAAAGCAATGAAAAGGCGTAAGCCGGCTAATGGAAACCGCATGATAGCAAAGGCAAACTTGGACGCAGTTCCGACTCAGCAGCCTCAGGTTAATCCGCGCGCGATTTCGGTGATGGCGGCAAAAGCCGAATCGACATCCGCCGCGGTCGCCTCGAACTGGCCGACCTGGAAGCGGATGGCGACGCGCCCGTTCACCCTGGTCTGTGTCAGGTAGATGCGTCCGTCATCATTGATCGCATTGACCAGCCGGAGATTGTGCTCGTCGGCATCGGCTCCCTCCGCCTTGTGCCGGAACGAAAACAGCGACAGCATCGGCTCGGTGACGATCTCGAAGTCCGGCTCGTCGGCCAGGCGCGCTGCCAGGCCTTCGCTCCAGGCGACGTGGTTGCGGATCATCGTGCGCAGGCCTTCCAGTCCATAGGCACGCAGCAGGAACCACAGTTTCAGCGCGCGGAAGCGGCGGCCGAGCGGCACCGACCATTCGGAATAGTTGACGATGCCGTCATGACCGTGCGTCTTCAGATAATCCGGCTTGATGGCGAGCGTTCTGACATGGCTTTCGGGGTCGCGCAGGAACTGGATCGAGCAGTCGAACTGCGCGCCCAGCCATTTGTGCGGGTTGAAGACGATAGAATCCGCCTGCTCCACACCGGCCCAGAAATGCCGGTATTCCGGGCAGATCATCGCCGATCCCGCCCAGGCGGCATCCACGTGAAGATAGACCCCGTGGCGTTTGGCGATCGCGGCGACGCTGGCGATATCGTCAGTGCCACCGGTGCTGGTGCCGCCGACGCAGGCGATGATACCCGCGGGCAGCAGGCCTGCCTTCTTGTCGGCGACGATCGCCGCCTCGAGGGCCGCTATGTCCATGGCGCGAAAGCGACCGGCGACTGGAATGCGCACGAGATTGTCCTCGCCGATGCCGGCCACCCAGATCGCCCGGTCGATCGAGGTATGCACCTGATCCGACGAATAGATGCGCAACCGCGCCTGCCCCGCCAGGCCCTTTTTGTTGCCTTGCCAGTCGAGCGCGCGTTCGCGCATCGTCAGCACCGCCGCCAGCGTCGCCGAGGAGGCAGAATCCTGGATGACGCCGGAAAAACCTTCCGGCAGGCCGAGCGCCTGGCGCATCCAATCGACAGTCCGAGTTTCGAGTTCTGTCGCCGCCGGCGAGGTCTGCCACAGCATGCACTGCGCGGCCATTGCCGAGACCAGATACTCAGCCACCACAGAAACTGGTGCCGCGTTGGCCGGAAAATAGGCGAAGAAGCGAGGATGCTGCCAATGCGTCATGCCCGGCACGATCTTCTCCTCGAAGTCGGCGAAGATCCTGTCCATCGGCTCCGCGTCTTCGGGCGGCGACGCTTCTATGCTCCTGAATATGTCGCCGGACTCGATCCGCGGCCGCACCGGGCGCTGGCGCAGCGTTTCACGGTAGTCGGCGCCCCAGTCGGCGGCCCGCCGCGACCATTGCCGGAAATCGTCACTGTTCATCCTGTCCTCCCGACATGATCGCTTCACCGGCGCCCTTCGCCCCGGTTGTCAAAAACCACTGTTAAACATTTGCAACCACCGGAGAAATCCGGCGCGTCCTTATCCCGGAAAATCCGGCAGACTGGCAAACGCCGTCTTCAAGGCGCTCGACCATCCCTCGGAGATCGTGCGGTAGTACGGGTCGTCATGACCGATCCGTTTCTTCAACCCGACCTGGAAGGCATCCTTTTCCAGGAAAAGCAGATCCAGCGGCAGCCCGACCGACAGGTTCGACTTCAGCGTGGAATCGAACGATACCAGAAGCAGCTTCACGGTCTCCGCGAGACTCATCGACCGGTCATAAGCGCGAATGATGATCGGCTTGCCGTATTTGGTCTCGCCGATCTGGAAAAAGGGCGTGTCATCGGTCGATTCGATGAAATTGCCCTCGGGATAGATCATGAACAGGCGCGGTGCGCTGCCCTTTATCTGGCCGCCCAGGATGAAGGAGGCGTTGAAGTAGGAATCGGCCTTGTCGCCGGCGGGCGAGGAATGGGCGATGACGTCCTTGACGGTTTCGCCGACCAGCCGCACCGTCTGGTACATGGACGGCGTTTCGAGCACTGCCGCGTGCCGGTCGCCAACCGCCTTGGTGCGCTCGTCGAGCACGCTGATCACGGCTTGCGTCGTCGCCAGATTGCCGGCCGACATCAGCACGATGACGCGCTCACCGGGATCTTCCCAGACATGCATCTTCTTGAAGGTGGAGATCGAGTCCATGCCGGCATTGGTGCGCGTGTCCGACATGAACACGAGCCCGCGATCGATCTTGAGGCCGACGCAATAGGTCATGGTTTACTCTTCCGGCAGCGAACCGTAAAAACCGCGTCGCGTCGGAACGGATCCATGCGGCGCGCTCAGGTCCTTGTTTTCATGCATGTCGTCACCCAAACCAAGGTGGCGTTGGACGACCTGCATCGGGTGACTACTGCTCCACCGTGACGGTGACGGCAAGCCGCTCTTGCGCCTCTCCCAGCAGAATCCCCGAAACCGGCGACGCATCGCGATAGTCGCGCCCCGTCGCCACTCTCACATAGCGCTCATCAGGAGAGATACCGTTGGAGGGGTCGAAGGCAACCCAGCCGAGGCCCTGAACATGCGCTTCGGCCCAGGCATGGCTTGCCGCCTGCTCGATGGCCGCGTCCATCATCAGATAGCCGCTGACATAGCGTGCCGGGAAACCCATGGCGCGGGCGGTGGCGGCAAAGATATGGCTATGATCCTGGCAGACCCCGGTTTTCAGCGCGAGAGCCTCTTCAGCCGGGGTCGTCGCATTGGTGGTGCCCGGCGCATAGGCGACCCGCTCGGAGATGATAGCCATCAGACGGTGCAGTCTTTCGATATCGGTGCCCTTGCCGGCTGCCTCGGCGAGTGCGCGAATGCCATCGCCGATCATGGTCAAAGGCGTCTCCTGTGCGAACAGCCAGAGCGGCGCGAATCCCTGATGCGGCCCACAAACCCCCGATGTATCGCGCGTCACCACCTCGCCTGACGCCTCGACCGTAATGAAATCATGGTCACCCTCGACGCTCAACAATCGGGTGTCATTGCCGTAGTGGTCGGCAAATCGCACTTCCTCGCGCGCGCCTTCTACCTTCAGGGCCCAGGACAGCACGGTCTGCGTGCGCCCGCTCACCGGAAGCAGCCGCAGCCGCTGCAGCAGGTACTGCACCGGTGCGTCGTAACGGTATTCGGTCCGATGGGTGATCTTGAGCCGCATGGCCTCCTCAATAGAACCTGTAATCCTGCGCGATCTCGTCGCCGAGCCTGGTGTTGTCGCGAATGAAGCCGGCAAGGAATTCATGCAGGCCGGCGTCGAAAATATCCTTGATCGAGCCTGCCTGCAGCATGGCCTGGGTCTTTTCCGCCGTCGCATGGCAGGGATGGCGCCCGCCATAGTCGTCGCCGAGGAACTTCAGGTGCTCGGCCAGGAAGCGATAGCAGAAGGTCAGCGATCGCGGCATGCGCACATTGAGGATCAGATAGTCGGCGATGTTGGTCGGCTTGTAGTCGGCGTCGTAGACCCAGCGGTAGGAGCGGTGCGCCGATACTGAGCGCAGGATCGATTCCCACTGGTAATTGTCGAGCGTCGAGCCGACCCAGGAGATCGACGGCAAGAGCACGTAGTACTTCACGTCGAGGATGCGCGCCGTATTGTCGGCGCGCTCGACATAGGTGCCGAGCTGCGAAAAATCGAAGATCTCGTTGCGCAGCATGGTGCCGTAGAACGAGCCGCGGATCAGCGCCGTTTCGCGCTTGATCGCATCGAGCACGTTTGGCAGGTCACGCTCGTCGATCGGCCTTGCCAGCATGCGCTTCAGCGCCATCCAGGCCTCGTTGATGCTTTCCCAGGTCTCCCGCGTCAGCGCGGTACGCACCATGCGGGCATTGTTGCGTGCCGTCTCGATCGACGACATCGTGCTCGACGGGTTCGACGTGTCGCGCAACAAGAAGTCGGCTACATCGGCCGCCGTATAGTCCTGATACTTCTGCGTGTAGGCGACGTCGGAGCCGGCGCTGAGCAGCACCGAATTCCACTCTTCCGACGCGCTCTGCGTGCGCGTCAGCGCCATGCGCAGGCCCGCATCGACCAGACGCGCCATGTTTTCCGCCCGCTCGATATAGCGGTTCATCCAGTAGAGCCCGTTGGCGGTGCGGCCGAGAAGCATGGAGTGGCCCTTCGGGCTAGTGAGCAGGGAATAGTGAGTAGCGAGTAGGGAATGTTCGAATTTCGATTGGATACGGCATCGTTCTGTCCCCTCTGATACCAACTACTGCCTACTGCCTACTGCCTACTGACTACTCATCTCAATCATCCAGCACCCAGGTATCCTTCGTGCCGCCGCCTTGCGAGGAATTGACCACCAGAGAGCCCTCCTTAAGCGCGACGCGCGTGAGCCCGCCCGGCACGATCTGGATGCGGTCGGAGACCAGCACATAGGGTCTCAGATCGACATGGCGCGGCGACAGGCCCTTTTCGGTCAGGATCGGACAGGTCGAGAGCGCCAACGTCGGCTGGGCGATGTAATTGGACGGCTTGGCCTGCAGCTTCTTGGCGAAATCCTGGCATTCGTTCTTGGTCGCCGCCGGTCCGACCAGCATGCCATAGCCGCCTGAACCGTGCACTTCCTTGATCACCAGCTCATCGATGTGTTCGAGTACATATTTCAGGCTGTCCGGCTCCGAACAGCGCCAGGTCGGAATATTGCCGAGGATCGCCTTGCGGCCGGTGTAGAATTCGACGATCTCGGGCATGTAGGAATAGATCGCCTTGTCGTCGGCGATACCGGTTCCCGGCGCATTGGCGATCGTGATGTTGCCGGCCCGGTAGACATCCATGATGCCAGGCACGCCGAGCGCGGAGTCCGGCCGGAAAGTCAGCGGATCGAGGAAGGCATCGTCCACCCGGCGATAGAGCACGTCGATCTGCTTGTAGCCTTCGGTCGTGCGCATCGCGACATGACCGTCCACCACGCGCAAATCCTGCCCCTCGACCAGTTGCACCCCCATCTGATCGGCCAGGAAGGCATGTTCGAAATAGGCGGAGTTGTAGCTGCCGGGCGTCAGCACGGCGATGGTCGGCGTGCCCTTGGCGTTCTGCGGCCGCACCGCCGCCAGCGACTGGCGCAAAAGCTGCGGATAGTTCTCCACCGGCCGCACCTTGATTTGTTGGAACAACTCGGGGAAGAGCTGCATCATCGTCTCGCGGTTTTCCAGCATGTAGGAAACGCCCGATGGGGTGCGCGCATTGTCCTCCAGCACGTAGAACTCGTTTTCGCTGATGCGCACGATATCGACGCCGATGATGTGGGTGTAGACGCCGGCGGGTGGCCTGACCCCGATCATCTCGGGCAGGAAAGCTTCGTTCCTGGCGATCAGGTCGCGGGGAACGCGTCCGGCCCGCAGGATTTCCTGGCGGTGATAGATATCGTCGAGAAAGGCGTTCAGCGCCTGCACGCGCTGCTCGATGCCTTGCGTGAGGCGGCGCCACTCATTGCCAGAAATGATGCGCGGAACGATGTCGAAGGGGATAAGCCGCTCGGAGGCTTCCTGTTCGCCATAGACGGCGAAGGTGATGCCGGTCTTGCGGAAGACGCGTTCGGCATCCTGCATTTTCTCGGTAAGCCTGGCCGGGTCCTGCTCTTTCAGCCAGCGATCGTAAGCCGAATACGGTCTTCTAAGTCCGGAGACCTCCGGAAGCATTTCATCGAACGCTGCCAATCGCATACTCCCCTGTGACGCCATTTCACTGGCGCCGCCGGAGAAAATCAAGCGCAATCGGTGATTTGAGGGATGCGGGCGATCAGTATGTCGCCCCTGCCTAAAATTGAGGCAGCGGAAATATGAGCTTGGTCACGCTTTGCCTCATGCTCGGGCAATGGGCTCCGACGCTAGAAGGCGCGAAAGGTGACGACGGTGAACGTGTCCTTGATGCCGGGGAGAATCTGCACCTTCTCGTTGACGAAGTGGCCGACATCCTCCTCGTCGTCGACATAGAACTTGGCGAGCAGATCGTAATTGCCGGCAGTGGAGTAGATTTCCGAGGCGATCTCGGCGTCGGCGAGCGCGCTGGCAACCTCATACGACTTGCCCAGTTCGCATTTGATCTGCACGAAAAACGCCTTCATGGCTCCGCCCTGCTAAACGTCCAATCCAAGCGGCCCTTCTGGCAGACTGGAGGCGGGCTTTCAAGCGCTGGAACGGTACTTAGCCGGTTCGGGCGTTGGCCACGCCTCCCGCAATTCCGCCAAGGCTGCCTGGACTTCGTCGCGCGACAACACTGAATATTCGCCGCCGGTGAAACCCTGAAGCGCCACCAAACGTATGTTAGGATGCCTGCACGGGCAGGATTTTTCGAAAGGCAAGTTCTCGAAAGACAAGGGAAACAGGCTATGCGCCGCACGCTTTTCGCATTCGCATTCCTTCCTCTCCTCCTGCCCTTGTCGGCGTTTGCCGGCGAGGCCGAGATCAAGGCGGCGCAAGCGGCCATTGACGGCCAGCTGAGAGCGTTCCTGGCCGATGACGGCGTCACGGCCTACAGCTTCGCCGCACCGAACGTGAAGCGGATCTTCCCGACCGTCGACACCTTCATGAACATGGTGACCAACGGCTACGCGCCGGTGCGCAACCCACGGAGCTACTCGTTCGGCAAGGTCGAGGAGACGGGTCCGACCTCGATCATCCAGCAGGTGCTGATCGTCGGCCCTGACGGCAAGGACTATGAAGTTGTCTACACGTTGGAGCGACAGCCCGACGGCACGTTCCAAATCACCGGCTGCAGCCTGCGCGCGTCGAATTCGCTGAGCACCTGAACCGTCACAGCGCCGGGATATCGCCCCTCGCCCAGCCCTCGGTAATTTCGGCAGCGAGTGCCTCGAAAGTGCCGGTCTCTATCGCGGCGCGTATGTCCTGCATCAGCTTCTGATAATAGGACAGATTGTTCCAGGTCAGAAGCATCGCACCGAGTGCCTCTTGCGAGCGCACGAGATGGTGCAGATAGGCGCGGGAATAATCGCGTGCCGCCGGGCAGTCGCTTTCCTCATCGAGGGGTCGCGGATCGTCGGCATGGCGGGCGTTGCGCAGATTGACCTTGCCGCGCCTTGTATAGGCAAGCCCATGCCGGCCGGCCCGCGTCGGCATCACGCAGTCGAACATGTCGATGCCGCGCGCCACCGATTTCAAGATATCGTCCGGCGTGCCGACCCCCATGAGATAGCGGGGTTTGTCATCAGGCAGTTCCGGGCAGGTGATGTCGAGCATGTCGAGCATGACCGCCTGCGGTTCACCGACGGCAAGACCGCCAACCGCATAGCCTTTCAGATCCATCGCGCTCAGCGCTTGCGCCGAACGCACGCGCAAATCCGCATTGTCGCCGCCTTGCACGATGCCGAACATCGCCTTGCCGGGCTGGTCGCCGAACGCCGTCTTGCAGCGCTCAGCCCAGCGCAACGACAATTCCATGGCGCGCTCGATCTCCTTGAGCGCGGCCGGTAGCGCCGTGCATTCGTCGAGTTGCATCTGGATGTCTGAATCGAGCAGGCCCTGGATCTCGATCGAACGTTCCGGCGACATTTCGTATGCAGCGCCATCGATATGGGAGCGAAATGTGACGCCCTTCTCGGTCAATTTCCGAAGCTTTGACAGCGACATCACCTGGAAGCCACCGCTGTCGGTCAGGATCGGATGCGGCCAGCGGGCGAATTCGTGCAGGCCGCCAAGCTTCGCCACGCGTTCGGCGCCGGGCCGCAGCATCAAATGGTAGGTATTGCCCAGGATGATATCGGCGCCGACGCCGCGCACCTGATCCATGTACATCGTCTTGACCGTGCCGCCGGTGCCGACCGGCATGAAGGCCGGCGTGCGGATTTCGCCGCGCGGCATGCTGATCAAACCGCGCCGCGCCTTACCTTCGGTCGCCAGCACCTTGAAGGTGAACGTCTCAGCCATTGAATTCCTTGTCGTGTGCCGGTGCGCCCGGAGCCTGTTCGTCCAGCGACTGGCGATAATGGATGCAGCCGCGCATGAATTTTGGCCAGGGCGGCACGGCGATTGCCGGATCGATCTTCTCGGGCAGCAGGTCCCACAAATCGGGATGATGCCAGCAAAGATCGTGCCCCGATGCATCGCGATGCTGGCGAATGCCGGCGCGCAATTTTTTGACTTCGGCGATCAAACTGCTCCGGTCCAGCCTGTCGAGGTCATCGTCCATCGCTCATCTCCGCTCGATACAGCAGGCTTGCATCTCCGTAGGAGTAAAATCTGTAATCGTGCTCAATGGCGTGTGCATAGGCGGCGCGCATCGTATCGAGGCCGCTGAAGGCCGAAACCAGCATGAACAGCGTCGAACGCGGCAGATGGAAATTGGTCATCAGCATGTCGGCGGTGCGAAAACGGTAGCCGGGCGTGATAAAGATGTCGGTCGGGCCGGACCATGCAGCCAGCACGCCATCCTCTCGCGCGGCACTTTCCAGCAGGCGCAGCGAGGTCGTACCGACGGCAATGACGCGCCCTCCCCTCGCCTTTGCCGCATTCAACGCGTCGGCAGTTGCCTCGCTGACCGAGCCCATCTCCGCATGCATCTTGTGGTCGGCGGTGTCGTCCGCCTTCACCGGCAGGAACGTGCCGGCGCCGACATGCAAGGTGACGAAGCGGCGCTCGATGCCCTTGGCGTCGAGCGCGGCAAACAGCTCCGGCGTGAAATGCAGGCCCGCCGTGGGTGCTGCGACGGCGCCTTCCTCCCGGGCATAGATGGTCTGGTAGTCGGCCCGGTCGCGCTCGTCGTCGTCGCGCTTCGAGGCGATATAGGGCGGCAGTGGGATGTGGCCGACCGCATGCAGCGCCTCGTCGAGGAAAGGGCCCGACAGGTCGAAGCCGAGCAGCGCCTCGCCCGCCTCGCCCTTTTCGATCACCGTGGCGTCAAGCTGGCCGAGGAAGCAGGAATTGCCGTCATGGCCGAAATGGATGCGGTCGCCGACGGCAACGCGCTTGCCCGGCCGCATGAAGGCCAGCCAACGGTCCGGCGCCATCCGCATGTGCAATGTGGCTTCGACCTGCGCCGCCGCCTCGCCGCGCCGCCTGATACCTTTGAGTTGCGCCGGGATGACCTTGGTATCGTTGAAGACCAGCACGTCACCAGCCTGGAGCAGGGAAGGCAGCTCGCGGACCGCCCGGTCCGAAAACCCCTCGCCCGGCCTGACCACCAGCATCTTTGCGCTGTCGCGCGGCTCTGCCGGGCGCAGCGCGATACGCTCTTCCGGCAGGTCGAAATCGAACAGATCGACACGCATCAGAAGAGCCTGATAAGCAGCGCCCCGGCCAGAAGCAGCACCGCGCCGGTCACGCGGCCGAGCGAGATTTCGCGAACCGCGACGCCGAGGAACCCGACGCGGTCGATCAGCATGCCGGCCAGCAACTGGCCCGCCACCAGGAACGCCATCAGGGCGGCGGCGCCTATGCGTGGCGTCAGGATGGTGGACAGTGTGACGTAGAAGCCGCCCAGCATGCCGCCGGCGATGAACAGCCACGGCGCGGGCGCCTTCCAGTCGAGCGAGATGCCTTGCAGCCTCACCACCGCGACGGCAATGATGCCGAGCACGATGGCGCCCGACAGGAACGAAAACGCGGCAGCCGCGACCGGGAGCCCCAGGCCGCGCGCCAACTGCGAATTGATCGGCGCCTGAATGGCAATGAAGGCGCCGGACAAGATGCCGAGAAGCGACCAGACGACGCCCATCATTGTCCTGTCGCCTTACTTGACGTCGGCCGCGACCTTCAGCGACACGATCTTGTCGGGATCCTGCACCGGCTCGCCGCGCTTGATCTTGTCGACATTGTCCATGCCTTCGATGACCTGGCCCCAGACCGTGTACTGGCGATTGAGGAAGGCTGCATCGTCGAAGCAGATGAAGAACTGCGAATTGGCCGAGTTCGGATTCTGCGAGCGCGCCATCGAGCAGGTGCCGCGGCCGTGGTTGGCATTGGAGAATTCGGCCTTGAGATCCGGCTTGTCGGAACCGCCCATGCCAGCGCGAGAAGGCGCGAAAGAGGGCTTGCTCGAATTGCCGAACTTGACGTCGCCGGTCTGCGCCATGAAGCCCTCGATGACGCGGTGGAAGACCACGCCGTCATAGGCACCTTCGCGGGCCAGTTCCTTGATGCGGGCGACATGGCCGGGCGCCAGGTCGGGAAGCATTTCGATGACGACCTTGCCCTTGGTCGTTTCCATGATGAGCGCGTTTTCGCGATCCTTGATGTCGGCCATGTCTGATATCCTTTTCAAAAAACAGAACTATTTGTCGGCGGCGATGCGCACCTTGATCATCCGGTCGGGATCGGTGACCGTGCCGTTGTCGGCCTCGTCGCCCTTCTTGATGTGGTCCACCAGTTCCATGCCGCTGACGACATTGCCCACGATCGTGTACTGGCCGTCGAGCGGCGGTGCCGGCGCGAACATGATAAAGAACTGCGAGTTTGCCGAATTCGGATCCTGCGAGCGTGCCATGCCGACCACGCCGCGCTTGTAGTGCTCGGTCTGCGAGAATTCCGCCGGCAAGTCCGGCAGGTCGGAGCCGCCGGTACCGACAGCCTGGGCGTTGAAGCCTTTGTTCATGTTGCCGAATTTGACGTCGCCGGTCTGCGCCATGAAGCCGTCGATGACGCGGTGGAAGGCGACGTTGTCATAGGCATGCTCACGCACCAGCTTCTTGATCTGCGCGACATGCTTGGGCGCGAGATCGGGACGCAGCGCGATGGTTACATCGCCGTCCTTCAGGGTGATGATCATGGTGTTTTCCGGGTCGGCGGCATAGGCCGAGGCCGATGCTGTCACGAGACCGGCAAGCACGACGAGGAACGAGGCG
Source organism: Mesorhizobium sp. B2-5-11 (assembly GCF_006440835.1). NCBI lineage: Bacteria > Pseudomonadati > Pseudomonadota > Alphaproteobacteria > Hyphomicrobiales > Phyllobacteriaceae > Mesorhizobium > Mesorhizobium sp. B2-5-11. The sequence goes on along the minus strand of NZ_VFUK01000011.1, from coordinate 122,708 downwards.
AGCTTTTTCAGCTGCATGGTCTTCTCCGAGAACCCTATTTTGTGAATTTGGCGGCGAGTGCACCGGCGACCGCGGCCGGCACGAAGGGGCGGATGTCGCCGCCCATCGAGGCAATCTGGCGCACAAGTGTGGCGGTAATGGTGCGCACCGAGGGGCTGGCGGGCAGAAAAACCGTCTGCAGCTCAGGCGCCATGGTTTCGTTCATGCCGGCCATCTGCATCTCGTAGTCGAGATCGGTGCCGTCGCGCAGGCCGCGGATCATGATCGAGGCCCCCTGTTTCCTGGCCGCATCGATGACCAGCCCGTCGAAGGCGACCACCTTGATGCGTGTGCCGTCGCGGCCAAATTCGGCCTTGGTCGCGGCCTCGATCAGTTCGACCCGTTCCTCGAAGGAAAATAGCGGCTTCTTGCCGGGATGGATACCGATCGCCGCATAGACGATGTCCGCCACGGCCAGCGACGCCTTCAGCACGTCGAGATGGCCGTTGGTCAACGGGTCGAAGGAGCCGGCATAAAGGGCAATTCGTTCGTTCATGCCGGTGCTTCTAACGGGCGCGCGGACGGAAGGCAAATCTCATTGATGCGATCCCCTTGAACCTTTTTGCAGGGATGAACGACAGATGAATGCGCCGATCACGAACGCTTCACGCAGCGTTCACTACCTTGCCCCTTTAAGAAGATGAAACCAAAGTCCCATCTAAGCGTTGTAGAGCGCAGGAGAACACGCACATGCTGATCTACATGCTCGCCACTGCAATGACCGTCGCCATGCTGATCGCCACTGTATTCGGGCTGCATCAGGAGGCCCAGCGCGTCCGCATCAAGACCAACGCCAAACGCTTCGAAGGGTTCGGCCCCCGCAAGCCTCACCGTCACTATTGAACTAGCCTGAATTTGTTGCGACGCGCCGGCCGATTGGCCGGCGTTGCCATGTCCGCGGCAAGCCAGACTTATTGCGTATCATCCGGGCCGGCATCCGCCGCCGGATCGATCTCGGCACCAACCTCGACGATTTCTTCCTCGTCCGATTGCGGCTCGGAAATCCGCTCGACCGAAACCACCTTCTCGCCTTCCGCCGTGTTGAAAATGGTCACGCCCTTGGTGGCGCGGCTGGCGAAGCGGATGCCATTGACCGGCACTCGGATGACGGTACCGCCGTCGGACACCAGCATGATCTGGTCGTCATTGCCGACCGGGAAGGTCGCCACCAGCCTGCCGATCTCGGCCGTCTTCGACACGTCGGTGGCCCGAATGCCCTTGCCGCCGCGTCCGGTCAGACGGAAATCATAGGACGATGAGCGCTTGCCGTAGCCGTATTCCGTCACCGTCAGCACGAACTGCTCATGCGCCTTGAGGAACTCATAGCGCTCGTCCGACAGCTCCGCCTCCTCGCCGACCTCTTCGTTGGTCAACGCGATCTCTTCCTCCTCACCTGCCGGGATGCCAGCGGCCAGGCGCCGTTCGGCCACCACGCGCTTCAGATAGGCGGCGCGTTCGGCCGGCGGCGCATCGACATGCTCGATGACAGCCATCGAAATGACGCGATCGGTTTCGGCCATGGCGATGCCGCGCACGCCGACCGAGTTGCGGCTCTGGAAGACGCGCACGTCGCCGACGGAAAAGCGGATGCACTGGCCGGAGCTGGCGGTCAGAAGCACGTCGTCATTGTCGGTGCAGGTCTCGACGCCGAGGATCTCGTCGCCCTCCTCCTCCAGCTTCATGGCGATCTTGCCATTACGGTTGACCTGGACGAAGTCAGAGAGCTTGTTGCGGCGCACCGTGCCGCGCGTGGTGGCGAACATCACGTCGAGCTCGCCCCAGCTTGTCTCGTCCTCCGGCAACGGCATGATTGTGGTGATGCGCTCGCCCTGCTCCAGCGGCAGCATGTTGATCAGCGCCTTGCCGCGTGACTGCGGATTGCCGATCGGCAGGCGCCAGACCTTCTCCTTATAGACGATGCCGCGCGAGGAGAAGAACAGCACCGGCGTGTGCGTATTGGCCACGAACAGGCGGGTGACGAAATCCTCTTCCTTGGTCGACATGCCCGAGCGACCCTTGCCGCCGCGGCGTTGCGCCCGGTAGAGCGACAATGGCACGCGCTTGATGTAGCCGGAATGGCTCACCGTCACGACCATGTCCTCGCGCTGGATCAGGTCCTCGTCTTCCATATCCGCGCCGCCCTCGCTCAGCTCGGTGCGGCGCGGCGTGCCGAATTCGTCGCGCACGGCCGCGAGCTCGTCCTTGACGATCTGCTGGACGCGGGCGCGGGACGAAAGGATATCGAGATAGTCGACGATCTCGGCGCCGATCGTGTTCAACTCGTCGGCGATTTCGTCGCGGCCGAGAGCCGTCAGGCGCTGCAGGCGCAACTCCAGGATCGCGCGCGCCTGTTCCTCGGACAGATTGTAGGTGCCGTCCTCGTTGATGCGGTGGCGCGGGTCGTCGATCAGGAGGATCAGAGATTCGACGTCGCCGGACGGCCAGCGCCGCTCCATCAACTGCTCGCGCGCCGTCTGCGGGTCCGGCGCGGTGCGGATCAGCTTTATCACTTCATCGATGTTGGCGACGGCGATTGCGAGGCCGACCAGCACGTGGGCCCGGTCGCGCGCCTTGCGCAGCAGGAACTTCGTGCGCCGGGTAACCACCTCCTCGCGGAAGGACACGAATGCCCTCAGCATATCGGTCAGCGTCAGCAGTTCGGGCTTGCCGCCATTCAGCGCCACCATGTTGGCGCCGAAAGAGGTTTGCAGCGGCGTGAAGCGATAGAGCTGGTTGAGGATGACGTCGGCGACGGCGTCGCGCTTCAGCTCGACGACGACCCGATAGCCCTGGCGGTCGCTCTCGTCGCGAATGTCGGAAATGCCCTCGATGCGCTTGTCGCGTACCAGTTCGGCCATCTTCTCGATCATCGACGATTTGTTCACCTGGTAGGGAACCTCGGTGATGATGATCGATTCGCGGTCATTGCCGCGCGCCTCGATGTTGACCTTGCCGCGCATGACGATGGAGCCGCGGCCGGTCGAATAGGCGCTGTAGATGCCGGAGCGCCCGAGCACGATGCCGCCGGTCGGGAAATCCGGCCCCGGAATGATTTCCATCAGCGCCGGCAGGTCGATGGCCGGATTGTCGATGATCGCGATCGCGGCGTTGCAGACTTCGCCCAGATTGTGCGGCGGGATGTTGGTGGCCATGCCGACGGCGATGCCGCCCGAGCCATTGACCAGCAGATTGGGAAAGCGCGCCGGCAGGACCTTCGGCTCGCTGCCGGAAGCATCGTAAGTGTCCTGGAAATCGACCGTATCCTTGTCGATATCCTCCAGCAGTTCATGCGCGACCTTGGTCAGCCGCGACTCGGTGTAGCGCATGGCCGCCGGCGGATCGCCGTCGATCGAGCCGAAATTGCCTTGCCCGTCGATGAGCGGCACGCGCAGCGACCAGTCCTGCGCCATGCGCACCAGGGCGTCATAGATAGAGGCGTCGCCATGCGGATGGTATTTACCCATCACGTCGGCGACCGGGCGCGCCGACTTCACATATTTGCGATTCCAGTGATAGCCGCTCTCATGCGCGGCGAAGAGAATGCGGCGATGCACCGGCTTCAGGCCGTCGCGCACGTCGGGCAGCGCGCGGCTGACGATCACGCTCATGGCGTAATCGAGATAGGAGCGCTGCATCTCCTCGATAATCGAAATCGGCTCGATGCCGGTGGGGCCGCCGTCGGCGCCGCGCGGTGTTTTTTGGTCGGTCAAATCGGATCACAATCTAAACAGGAATCACTTGCCGTATATATAGGAAGCGCGGCCGAAACTCCAATGTCGACGGCACTTTTCCAGTGTCGATTTTGGCGGTGATTTCAAAAGGATACCGGTGATTGCGACGATATGGCCAAGATGCTTTTCGGAGCCGTCGACGCAAAGGCCCGCCATCTCGTGTTAGCGGCGGCCCGCGCGGCGGGCGCGATAGCCGCCGGGCGTCTCGCCCATTTCGCGCCGGAAGCGGCGATTGAAAGTTGACAGGTCGTTGAAGCCCGCCTCGAAGGCGATCGTCGAGATCGCCTTGTCCGAAGCGTGGAGCCGCACTGCTGCCCGGTGCAGCCTGGTCCTCAGCAGAAACCGGTAGGGGGTCATTCCGGCAATCTGCCGGAATGTGCGCAGGAAATGATACGGACTGGTCGCCGTCTCCCGGGCCAGCACGGCCAGCGAAAGCGGCTGATCGGCATCGATCTCGATACGCCGAACCGCCTCCGCGACCCGTTTCTGGTCGCGGCCGCTGGGTGTCCGCGCCATCTTGGTGCGCCCTGAGCTTGCGGCGACTGCTGCGCTGGCAATGCGCAAGCCGAGTTCCTCGAAAGCAGCGGTTTCGCCCACATCGCGCGCGGCCTCCGCTTCGGCCAGCAGCGGCATCAGCGCCGGCAGGGGCGGCAAGCGCGGCGCCTCGAAGGCCAGCATTCTGGCGCCCGGTACGTCCTCCACGATCCGTTCCATATAGGCCGGAGCAAAATGGAAGGAGAGGCAGCGGTCACCGGCGCCGTGCTCGTGGCCGCATTCGTACCATGTGCCGGGATTACCGAGCAGCACCGCGCCTGGCGCGAGCATCGCGGTACCCTGGCTGGCGCGATAGCGGAAGGTGCCGCTGGTCACCGCGGCGACGCAGAATGTCCGGTGCTCCTCCTCGAACGGCCGGTCGCCGGCGCCGGCCGTGCACACCACGTCCGACACCTGCCAGCCTGGCCCCGAGGCAATGATCCTGTCGCTCGTCGTCATAGCCTGAAAGATAGCAATTTTTCCCAAGCGCAGAACCCTGCCCCGGCCTATCGCTTGCGGCCTCCTGACAGCATGAAGGCACCAGCCATGACCAACCAGCCCACTTTTACCGAAGCCCTGCACAGCGACGGGCCAGCCCCCGGCTTTGCCGAGAATTTGGATCTCTACGGCCGCTTCGTCGGCGCCTGGACTTTCGATGCCAGCCGTCATCTCGAGGACGGCACCGTGCTGACCGGACGCGGCGAGGTGCATTTCGGCTGGGTGCTGGAAGGCCGCGCGATTCAGGACGTCTGGATCCTGCCCGCGCGCGATGCAGGCCCCTCACCTTCTCTCGGCAAATGGACCTTTTATGGCACGACCTTGCGCGTCTACGATCCCGGCGCAAATGCCTGGCATATTTTCTGGAGCGATCCGCGCAACCAGTATTACAGCCGCCAACTCGGTCGCGCCGAAGGCGACACGATTGTCCAAGTGGGCGCCGACGGCACCGGTTCCTCCGTACGTTGGAGCTTTTCACGAATAACCGAAAATTCCTTCCGCTGGCTCGGCGAGCGCTCGCACGACAATGGCGCGACATGGCGGCTCGAAGTGGAGTTCCTGGCGCGGCGCTCTGGCCGTACCTGATCAAGCAAGCCCGCGACGCAAACTCAGGCATTCCCTGCGTTCTTTCGCGTCTCCCTCGGCCCAGCCGGCTTTCGCAGAGTTCGCGAGCCGCCTCTCCCCAGCCGGTTTCCTCCGTCCCTGCTTTGCTCTACCAATGTCGGGATGCGGGCTCGGCCCGGCGGGAGGGGTGAGAGATGCCGAGTTTCGACAGCCTGTTCAACGCCTTCGTCACCATTCTGGTGACCATCGACCCGCCCGGGCTTGCGCCGCTGTTTCTGGCGATAACGCGCGGCATGAACCGCGAGGAGCGCCAGCAGGTCTCGGTCCGCGCCTCGGTCATTGGCTTCCTTGTGATGGCGCTGTTCGCGGTTGCCGGCGCGTCGATCCTGTCGGTGTTCGGCATCACGCTGCCGGCATTCCGCGTCGCCGGCGGGTTCCTTCTGTTCTTCATCGCTTTCGAAATGGTGTTCGAGCGCCGGCAAGACCGCAAGGAGAAGATCGGCGACGTCGCCATCACCAAGGACATGATCCACAACATCGCCGCTTTCCCGCTGGCGATCCCGCTGATCGCCGGCCCCGGCGCGATTTCGGCGACTGTGTTGCTCTCCGGCTCGTTTCAGGGTTTTGGCGCCCAGGCGGCACTGGTCGGCATCATCTTCGTCTGCCTCGCCATCACCTATCTGGTATTCGTGCTGTCGGAGCGCATCGACCGCATCCTCGGCCAGACCGGCCGCTCGATCCTGACTCGCCTGCTCGGCGTCATCCTGGCGGCACTTGCCGTGCAGTTCGTGGCGGACGGCATCAAGGCGCTGATGGCCTCGTAGGCCGCTTATTTTGCCGTCGTGTCGATAATTTCGAAATCGTGGGTGATGGTGGCAGTCTTGGCCATCATGGCCGAAGCCGAACAGTATTTTTCGATCGAGAGATCGATCGCCCGCTTCACCTTGTCGGACGACAGCGCCCTGCCCTTGACCACGAAGTGCATATGGATGCGGGTGAATACCCGGGGGTCCGTCTCGGCCCGGTCGGCGTCGAGTTCAACAATACAATCTTCGACCGCTTCGCGCCCCTTTTCGAGGATATGGACGACATCGTAGGCGGAGCAGCCGCCGGTGCCGATCAGCACCAGTTCCATCGGGCTCGGCCCCGGCGTTCTCCCTTCAGGGCCGAACGCGGTCCCCAGCACGACCTTGTGCCCCGTGCCGGACTCGCCGACGAAGGTGCGTTCCTCGACCCATTTGATGCGTGCTTTCAACTGATATTCCTTCCACTCGGGATCACGGTCTGGCTTGCGCGACGCCGAAGACCACGTCGTGCATGATTCTGCCGGGCACCAGCGTAAAGACACCGGCACCCACCAGTGCAAAGATATACAACGCAATCATCGCCTTGCGGTGCTTGGCGACGCGGTGATTGCGTGCATGCCAGACCGCCAGCGGCACCGTGACCAGCACCAGGATCGACAAGAGATGGATCGGGCTGAAAGGGCCAATGAGCCGTATCTGCTGGATCCAGAAACTCGAGATGGCGACGGCCAGCATCAGCGCCGCCCAGAGATAGCCCATCGCGCGGTGGCGCAGCGTGCCTTTCGGCAGCGCCAGCTGCACGCCGCCTATCGCCAGCGCGGCAAAGGCCGCGAGCGCATGCCATGGGATCGGAGGACGTGCCGATAGGAGCGGTCCGAGCGACATCGCGCCCTCTCCTCAAATGCCCGTCACGCCGTGTCGATGCTCAGAACGGAATTTCGTCGTCCAGCTCGCGCGACGAACCGCCGCCGCCCTTGGGAGCACCGCCGCCACGATTGAAGCCTTCGTTCGGGCCGGACTGGCCAAAATCGGAACCACGGCTGCCGCCGCCGGAATAACCGCCGACCTGGCCGCCCTCGCCCTGGCCGCGCGCGTCGAGCATCTGCAGCTCGCCGCGGAACCTCTGCAGCACGACTTCCGTCGTGTATTTGTCGGCACCGGTCTGGTCTTGCCATTTGCGTGTCTGCAACTGGCCCTCGACATAAACCTTCATGCCCTTCTTCAGATACTGCTCGGCAACCTTGGCGATGCCCTCATTGAAGATGACGACATTGTGCCACTCGGTCTTTTCCTTGCGCTCGCCGGAATTCTTGTCGCGCCAGCTTTCCGATGTTGCGATGCGGATGTTGACGACCGGCTCGCCAGAATTCAGGCGGCGGATCTCCGGGTCCGCTCCGAGATTGCCGACCAGAATGACCTTATTGACGCTACCCGCCATGATACTTCTCCGCGCTCGTCCGAAACAAATTTTTGTCGCAGCACCTTACAGGTTGCGCACACCCGTTGCCTGCTGTGGCTGCCTTTTCCCACAAGGTTTTTGTTCTCTTTTCGTTCCTATATGCATCGCCGCTCATTGTCAAGGATTGGCAGCAATGCCCGAGCCGCCAGCTTCCTTTTATATGGGCCGCAAAAGACCGCTTGCCAAACCAATAAGTATCGACTTATGCTTTCACCATGATCGAAGCGGAAATTTTCCGGGCGCTGGCCGACCCCACCCGACGCGCCGTCTATGAACGCCTCGCCACCAGCGAGATGACGGTGTCGCAACTGCGCACCGGCATGACGGTGTCGCAGCCGGCTGTGTCGCAGCACCTGGCTGTGCTGCGCGGCGCAGGCTTGGTGGTCGAACGGCGGGCGGGCCGCAATGCCTATTACCGCGCCGATCCGCAAGGGCTCGACCCGCTGCTCGGCTGGATCGAACGCTACCGGACCTTCTGGCCCGAGCGCATCGAAAAACTGAAGACGGTTCTCAAGGACATGGACCAATGACGCACGCACCAGTGACCGGCGAAAGCCATGCGCGGACCGCCCCCGACGCGATCGAGTTCGAGTGCGATCTCCCCGAGCCGCCGGAAAAGGTATGGCGGGCGCTGACCGTGCCCGAATTGCTTGCGGCCTGGATGATGCCCAACGACATCAATCCTGAGATCGGCAGCAATTTCGCCTTTGCCGGGCCGGATGCGCCGATCGAATGCGAGATCCTCGATGCCGAGCCCGGAAAAAGGCTTCGCTATTCCTGGCGGGAACAGCCGCGGCCCGACGAGGAACGGAACCCGCTCGACAGCATCGTCACCTTCACGCTCGCCCGCACCGTTTCGGGCGGCACGCATCTGCATATTATCCATGAAGGCTTTGCCCGTGTGGCGACATCCGCCGCCAGGCCCATGGTGACCATGGCAGGCGCCGGCTGCCGGCTTTCATTCACTGCGCGTGCCTCCGGCCGCCGCCCCGCAGCCAATTCATTTTGCCTTCTGCAGCGCGCCGCTTGAGTGGCCGACACATGAAAAACGGAGAGAGACGATGACCGGTTTTGCCAATCTGGTGCCGATGGTGATCGAGCAGTCGAGCCGCGGCGAGCGCGCCTTCGACATTTTCTCGCGGCTGCTGCGCGAGCGCATCGTCTTTATCAACGGCGAGATCAACGACGGCATGTCGGCGCTGGTCTGCGCCCAGCTTCTGTCGCTGGAATCGGATAATCCCGACAAAGAGATCTCGCTTTACATCAACTCGCCTGGCGGCGTGGTGACCAGCGGCTTCGCCATCTACGACACGATGCAATATGTCAGTTGTCCGGTGTCGACGGTGTGCATGGGCTTTGCCGCCTCGATGGCTTCGTTCCTGCTGATGGCTGGCACGCCGGGACGGCGCATCGCGCTGCCCAACGCCAGCCTCGTCCTGCACCAGCCGCTGGGCGGCTTCCAGGGTCAGGCATCGGACATCCAGCGTCACGCCGAAGGCATCCTGCGCACCAAGCGGCAGATGACCGAGCTCTATGCGCGCCATTGCGGCCGCACCTATGAAGAGGTCGAGCGCACGCTCGACCGGGACTATTTCATGACCGCCGAGGAAGCGAAGGCATGGGGTCTCGTCGATCATGTCTACGACACCCGCAAAAAGGCGGCGTGACCGGCACAAGCACGATGAATTGCGACGGCCCCGCCGTCCGGCGATTTGATGACCGCCGGTCTGGCCACCTCGGCGGGGCGGCGCTATAACCGGCCGATGATCGACAGCCGCTTATTCCAACCTTGGCGTCTTGCCGTCACTATTTTCGCCGGTGCGCTCATGCTGGCCGGCGGCGCCTTTGCCAACGACAGCCAGAAAGGCAGCCTGCCCGGTGTGGCCGGCGATTATCGCATCGCCAAGCCGGCCCCGCAGCCCGAACCCGATGACGCCTTCCCCGCCAACGGCAACGGCCGGTTCAAGATCGGCGATACCGATGTCAGGATTTCCGGCAGCATCACGGTCGATGTCGGCGCCGGCGGGATCAAACCGCCGCGGTAGCTGACATGTCGGGGCCGTCATTACCTCCGCGTTCCCCCAAAAGAGCAGCCCCGCCGTGCTTTTAGCAAACGGACGGGGCTTTTCTGGATCTATAATCCAATCTTTCGCCGGGAATGTTTTACCGGCTTTCGATTTCGGATGCTTCGCGGCGTTCAGCCGACGATCCGACCAGTAGTCTCTGATTTTGGTGCATCCGGCAGGGTCACGTCGGAAGGCGCTCGCGTCTCCCTGGCATTCATGCCTGCCGCGGCTCCAGTCACTGCTGGAGCCTCAAGGGACTGTCCGGTGGCGTCATGCTCCACTCCTGTGTCCATTGCGACAATCGTCGTCAGAAGCACTGATCGCAATAGCCCGCGGCGTCTCGCAGGCCGCCTTTGGGCGACGAGGCCATCGAAAGACAGCCGGCTTCATTGACCTGTGGAGTCTGCTCCCCTCAGCCGGGGACGTCAACCGCTCGATGTCCGATCGGAAAAAATGTGATCGAGCGACATATCCCCTGATGGGAACCACGCCGCCTGCTCCACCGCTTTTGTCAGGAGCGTGTTCGGTCTTTGTTCTTTCCGCTTGCCCGTTCGTGCGAAAGACGGTTAAACGACTTGGTCGAGAATTGTGGCGTCTCTCGACGCGGCGGCAAAAATACCTACATAGGGGACGGCCGGGGAAAACCCGCCGATCCCACAAATTCCAGATCTGAGGCGGCGACCGGCAATGGCCGACCATAAATATCTTTCCATTCGCGGGGCGCGCGAACACAATCTGAAGAATGTCGATCTCGACCTGCCGCGTGACAGCCTGATCGTCATGACGGGCCTGTCGGGCTCCGGCAAATCGTCGCTTGCCTTCGACACCATCTATGCCGAAGGCCAGCGCCGCTATGTCGAGAGCCTGTCGGCCTATGCGCGGCAATTCCTCGAAATGATGCAGAAGCCGGATGTCGACCAGATCGACGGCCTTTCGCCGGCCATCTCCATCGAGCAGAAGACCACTTCGAAGAACCCGCGCTCGACGGTCGGCACCGTCACCGAGATATACGACTACATGCGGCTTCTGTTCGCGCGTGTCGGCGTACCCTATTCGCCCGCCACCGGACTGCCGATCGAGAGCCAGACGGTGTCGCAGATGGTCGATCGCGTGCTGGCGGTCGAGGAAGGCACGCGCCTGTTCATCCTGGCGCCGATCGTGCGCGGCCGCAAAGGCGAGTACCGCAAGGAATTGCTCGAGCTGCAGAAAAAGGGATTTCAGCGCGTCAAGGTCGACGGCGTCTTCTATGAGATCGCTGATGTGCCGCCACTCGACAAGAAATACAAGCACGACATCGACGTGGTCGTGGACCGCATCGTCGTGCGCGGCGACCTCGCAACGCGCCTTGCCGATTCCATGGAGACCGCGCTGAAGCTCGCGGAGGGGCTGGCGGTAGCGGAGTTCGCCGACAAGCCGCTCGATGCCAGTCAGACGGGCGAGGATTCGGTCAACAAGTCGAAGAACGAGACGCATGAGCGCATCCTGTTCTCGGAAAAATTCGCCTGTCCGGTCTCCGGCTTCACCATTCCCGAGATCGAGCCCAGGCTGTTCTCGTTCAACAACCCGTTCGGCGCCTGCCCGACCTGCGACGGGCTGGGCAGCCAGCGCGCCATCGATCCCAATCTGGTCGTCCCCGACGAGAACGTCTCGCTGCGCGACGGCGCCGTCAGCCCATGGGCGAAATCGACTTCGCCCTACTACGTGCAGACGCTGGAGGCGCTCGGCAAGGCTTACGGCTTCAAGCTCGGCGACAAGTTCAAGGATTTGAGCAGGGAAGCCCAGGAAGCCATCCTGCGCGGCACCGGCGAGCGCGAGATCACCTTCCAGTATGATGACGGCCTGCGCTCCTACAAGACGACCAAGACCTTCGAGGGCGTCATCCCCAACCTCGAGCGGCGCTGGAAAGAGACCGAATCCGCCTGGATGCGCGAGGAGATCGAGCGCTTCATGTCGGCCACCCCCTGCCCGGCCTGTCGTGGCTACAGGCTGAAGCCGGAAGCGCTGGCGGTGAAGATCGCCGGCAAGCACATCGGCGAAGTGACCGAACAGTCGATCCGCAAGGCCGACCAGTGGTTCACCGACCTGCCGGCGCAGCTCAACGACAAGCAGAACGAGATCGCCGTGCGCGTGCTCAAGGAAATCCGCGAGCGGCTGCGCTTCCTCAACGACGTCGGCCTCGATTATCTCACCCTGTCGCGCAATTCCGGCACGCTGTCGGGCGGCGAGAGCCAGCGCATCCGGCTGGCATCGCAGATCGGCTCCGGCCTCACCGGCGTGCTCTACGTGCTGGACGAACCGTCGATCGGCCTGCACCAGCGCGATAATGCGCGCCTGCTCGACACGCTGAAGCACCTGCGCGACATCGGCAACACGGTCATCGTGGTCGAGCATGACGAGGACGCCATCCTGCATGCCGACTACGTCGTCGACATCGGCCCGGCCGCCGGCATCCATGGCGGCGAAATCATTGCCCAGGGCACGCCTCAGCAGGTGATGGCCAACCCGAATTCGATCACCGGCAAATACCTTTCGGGCGAGCTCGAAGTGGCGACACCAGCGGTTCGCCGCGAGGCGAAGAAGAACCGCCGCCTGAAAATCGTCGGCGCGCGCGGCAACAATCTGAAGAACGTCACCGCCGAAATTCCGCTCGGCACCTTCACCGCCGTCACCGGCGTATCGGGCGGCGGCAAATCGACCTTCCTGATCGAAACGCTTTTCAAGGCGGCCTCGCGCCGCATCATGGGCTCGCGCGAGCATCCGGCCGAGCACGACCGCATCGAGGGCCTGGAGTTCCTCGACAAGGTCATCGACATCGACCAGTCGCCGATCGGACGGACCCCGCGCTCCAACCCCGCCACCTATACCGGCGCCTTCACGCCGATCCGCGATTGGTTCGCGGGCCTGCCGGAAGCCAAGGCGCGCGGCTACCAGCCGGGCCGCTTCTCCTTCAACGTCAAGGGCGGCCGCTGCGAGGCCTGCCAGGGCGACGGCGTTATCAAGATCGAGATGCACTTCCTGCCCGACGTCTACGTCACCTGCGACGTCTGCCACGGCAAGCGCTATAACAGAGAGACGCTCGACGTGCTGTTCAAGGGCAAGTCGATCGCCGACGTGCTCGACATGACGGTCGAGGAAGGCGTCGATTTTTTCGCCGCCGTGCCCGGCGTGCGCGACAAGCTCGACACGCTGAAGCAGGTCGGCCTCGGCTACATCCATATCGGCCAGCAGGCGACGACACTGTCGGGCGGCGAGGCGCAGCGGATAAAACTCGCCAAGGAGCTGTCGCGCAAGGCGACCGGCAAGACGCTCTATATCCTGGACGAGCCGACCACTGGCCTGCACTTTCACGATGTCGCCAAGCTGCTGGAAGTGCTGCACGAACTGGTCGACCAGGGCAACACGGTGGTGGTGATCGAGCACAATCTCGAAGTGATCAAGACCGCCGACTGGGTGCTCGACCTCGGCCCCGAGGGTGGCGATGGCGGCGGCGAGCTGGTCGCCTCCGGCACGCCGGAAGCGATCGTGCGCGAAAAACGCAGCTACACCGGCCAATTCCTCAAGGAATTGCTGGAGCGACGCCCCGGAGGCAAGCGCGAAGCAGCGGAGTGATGGCGGGCTGGCGTTGGGAATCTCCGGAATGAAGATCAGGAAAGCCCTCGCCCCGGATGTCACCGCCGTCATGACTCTGACCACGGATGCCTACGCGCCCTACACCGCGCTGTTGGGCGCGCCGCCGATCCCGGTCACCGAAGACTATGCGCCGCGCATCGAACGCGGCCAGGCCTGGCTGCTGGAGAGCGGCGGCGACCTGGCCGGGCTGATCGTCCTGGAGCGGCACGAAGACCACGCGATGATCTTCTCCGTCGCGGTGGCGCCAGGATTTCAGGGCAAGGGCTTCGGCATCGCATTGTTGAAACATGCGGATCAGCAGGCGCGCCTGTGGGGCGTGCCGGAGGTGCGGCTCTACACCAATGCGAAAATGGAGCGCAACATCGCGCTCTATTTGGCCTACGGCTATCGCGAAACGGGTCGCCGGCCCAATCCCTACCGGCCAGGATGGGTGCTCGTCGACATGGCCAAGCCGGTCGACGAGGTCACGGCGGCCTGATTTTTCTGAACGCGGCCAGATTTCTGAAACGGGAGGACGACAATGAGCAAATCGGGAACAATCCGCGCCGGCATGGGCGGCTGGACCTTCGAGCCGTGGGACACGTCCTTCTACCCGGAAAAACTCCCCAAGGCCAAGCAGTTGCAATACGCCAGCCGGCAGGTACCGAGCATCGAGGTCAACGGCACCTACTATTCCAGCTTCAAGGAACCGACCTTCGTCAAATGGGCCAATGAGGCACCCGACGGTTTCGTCTATTCGCTGAAGGGCAACCGCTTCGTCACCAACCGCCGCGTGCTGGGCGAAGCCGGTGAATCGATGATGCGCTTCCTTGGCTCCGGCGTCGCCGCGCTCGGCGATAAGCTTGGGCCGATCCTTTGGCAGTTCGCGCCGACAAAGAAATTCGATCCCGACGATTTCGAGGCTTTTCTGAAGTTGTTGCCGGAAAGCCAAGACGGTGTCGCGTTGCGCCACGCGCTTGAAGTTCGCAACGACAGTTTCATCGTGCCGGAATTCCCGGCGCTCGCGCGCAAATACAAGGCGGCCATCGTCTATGCCGATCACGCAAAATATCCTGATATCGCCGATATCACCGGCGATTTCATCTATGCGCGGCTGCAGACCGGCTCGGATGACAATCCCGACTGCTACACGCCAAAAGGCCTCGATGAATGGGCGGCGCGGGCCAAGGTCTGGGCGGAAGGCAAGCAGCCGGCCGATTTGCGGCGCGCCGACCCTGCTACCGACGCGCCGGTGCAACCGCGCGACGTGTTCGTCTACTTCATCACCGAGGGCAAGGTGCGCGCGCCCTTCGGCGCCATGGCGCTGATGAAGCGAGTGACAGAAACCAGCTAAGCGGCAAGCCTCTGCGGCTATTTCCATTTGCATGAATTGCCGGCGTCAACAGCCTCTGTCGGAACCTCAAGGCGTCATCGTCGTTTTGCCTTGGTGGCGGGTTCCCGCGCGGGAAAACCAGCAGAAAAGCGAGGAAGGATGGCTGTCATCCTTATCGGTGCGTTTCTCATCGTCGCCGGCGTTGTGTATATGGCGGGCGCAGCTCTCAGGCGTGGACGGCTCAGCGATCCGGCACCTGCAGCTTCGGATCGACGGATGCCCAATCTCGCAACGCAGGCCCCGACGCTTGAGCCACGCCGGCGCGGCCTCGGTTTCCTAGGCGTGTCACAGAATTGGCCGGGTCTGCTGATGATGGCGGTCGGTGCGGTTCTGCTCCTGTCGGCGGTAGTCCTCTAACGCCGTGCAAGCTTGGCTTTTTCGCCGCGATCGTAACCTTATCGACACTTCCTTGCGTCATGACTCCAGCAACGTCAGGCTGCAGGGTCGTCGCGGGCAAGGAACGAGGGGCATGTCGCTCGACTACAACTCACTTCTGCTGGCGGTCGGTTTCTCCGCTGCCTGCCTGAGCCTGACGCTGTTCGGCACATGGCTCACCGCCCGCACCGACAAGTTCCTGCTCACCTGGGCGCTCAGCGCCTTGCTGGTGGTGGGCGAGGTCTTCACCTATGACGCCTATATCGACGCGCCCAGGCGCGGCCTCGGCATCGCCACCTTCACCTTGCTGCTGGTCGGCTTCTCCATGATGCTGGGCGCCGCCTACCAATTCAGAAGCGGCGGCTCGCCGGTCTCCAGGATTTTAATCGGCAGCGGCATTTCGCTGGCGGTGGCGCTGCCGCCCATGGCTCTCGGCTATGACGGGCTCGGCTTCATGTTCGAGAACCTGTTCGCGGCCCTGCTCCTGTTCGCAACCGCCGCCGAATACTGGAAGGGCCGCGCCGAGGCCCCAGCGCTTACCATCGGCGCCGCCGCACTCTATTCAGCGACCGCCATGTCCTTCCTGCTCTGCGCGACGGTTTTGGCATGGGACGGCAAGCTGATCATGAGCCATGCGCCAAGGAACTGGGCCGAGGATCTCAGCCTCATCGTCGTCATCGCCAGCATGACCGGCATCGGCGCCTTGTCGCTGGCCCTCAACCAGGGGCGTCTGGCGGGGCATCACCGCCGCAACGCGCTGACGGATCAGCTGACCGGCCTGCTCAACCGCCGCGCGCTGTTCGACCTCTTTGGCGATTCTCCCGTCGGCGCCTTTACCGCCGTGGTCGTGTTCGACCTCGATAGCTTCAAGGCCATCAATGACGAGTTCGGCCACGCGACGGGCGATGAGGTGCTGAAAGTGTTCGCCAAGGAGCTTGCCGGCAACCTTCGCCCGACCGATGTCGCCGCGCGCATGGGCGGCGAGGAGTTCGCGGTGGTGCTAAAGCGGACTTTGCCCGAAACAGTGGAAAACACGGCCGAGACGATACGGACCTCGTTCGCCGCGCGCCGCATCGACACCGAGAACGGTCCCCTGACGTGCACCGTCAGCGCCGGCTTTGCTTTCGGCACCAAAGAGGGCCTGAGCTTCGACAAGGTGCTTAGCGCCGCCGACAAGGCGCTCTATGCCGCCAAGCGCGGCGGCCGCAACCGCGTCACCGCCTCTCCATTCCGGCGCGCTAGCTGACCAAGCGCATCAATGCCGTGCCCATCATTGTTGAATGGCCGAATGCGGCTTTTACGCCGCCATGACAATTTCATTGAAGGCATCGAGGTCGACATAGAAGACCTTGGTGATCTCCTCGATCAGCTCGTCGTGGTCATAGCCCTGGGACTTCAGAATGTTGATGGCTGTGATGATGTCGACGCGCTCTGTGAGCCGCCGCTTCTGGTAGTCCTCGACGTAACGTTCCATGGCTGCCCCTTGGCCTGTATGCCCAAACGCGTTGAACGACAGAGATCGCAGGGAGGATGCTAGGAACGCATGCTTGCGCGGAACTTGCCCGTCGCCCACCTCGATCTGCGACAAACCAGACTGATACGGAAGCGGCCGACTCACAAAGCCATCAGAAGACTAGCATGTAGTATTGAGCGTGCCAGCGGGTGTTGAAGAAAGATTGAGCAATCTTTCATCAGGAGATGGATTTACACCGTCAGGAACTTCCTGACATCCGCCCGGTCGAGATCTTCCGCAGGACCAGTATGGACGATCTGGCCGCGGTCCATGATGTTGACCTCGTCGGCGAGTTCGCGGCAGAAGTCGAGATATTGCTCCACGAGAAGAACCGCAATGCCGGCCTGGTCGCGCAAATAGCGGATGGCGCGGCCGATGTCCTTGATAACGGACGGCTGGATACCTTCCGTCGGCTCATCGAGCACCAGAAGCTTGGGCCGCATCACCAGCGCCCTGCCGATGGCGAGCTGCTGCTGCTGGCCGCCGGAGAGATCGCCGCCGCGGCGGCCAAGCATCTGCTTGAGCACCGGAAACAATTCGAAAACATGCGCCGGCACGTTGCGGTCGGCCCGTTTCAGGGGCGAGAATCCCGATTCAAGGTTTTCCCGCACGCTGAGCAGCGGAAAGATCTCCCTGCCCTGCGGCACGAATGCGATGCCCGACCGGGCGCGGTCATACGCCGCGCTCCGGTCGAGCGCCTTCCCCTCGAAGGCAACGCTTCCGCTCGTCAGCCTGTGGTGGCCGACGATCGATCTCATCAAACTGGTCTTGCCGACGCCATTGCGGCCGAGCACGCAAGTGATCTTGCCGGCGCCCGCCTTCAGCGACACGCCGCGCAGCGCCTGGGCGGCGCCGTAGTGGAGCGTGGCATCGGAAACTTCGAGCATGTCAGCGCCTTCTCCAGAACCGAAGGAAGGCAAGATCGAAGCGATGGAATTGCACCCGCCAAACCATGCTCATCTCCCCAGATAGACTTCGACGACGCGTTCATCGGCGGATACGAAATCGAGTGTGCCTTCGGAAAGCACCGAGCCCTCATGCAGGCAGGTGACCTTGACGCCGAGCTCGCGCACGAAATGCATGTCGTGCTCGACGACGATCACTGAATGGTCGCGGGCGATCTCCTTGAGCAGGCGCGCGGTTTCCTCGGTTTCGGCGTCGGTCATGCCGGCGACCGGCTCGTCGACCAGCAGCAGCTTCGGGTCCTGCGCCAGGAGCATGCCGATCTCCAGCCACTGCTTCTGCCCATGGCTGAGATTGGCGGCGAGCTCGTCGCGTTTGTCGCCGAGCCGGATGGTCCCGAGGATGTCATCGATCCGCCGCGTCTCGGCGGGCGAGCGTCGATGGAACAGCGCCGGAAAGATCGAGCGCGGCCCCTTCAGCGCCAGCATCAAATTTTCCTCGATCGTATGGCTTTCGAAAACCGTCGGCTTCTGGAATTTGCGGCCGATGCCCATCATGGCGATCTCGGCCTCGTCATGGCAGGTGAGATCGACCTGGCCGTCGAAGAACACCTCGCCCTCGTCGGGCCGTGTCTTGCCGGTGACGATGTCCATCATCGTGGTCTTGCCGGCGCCGTTGGGGCCGATGATGGCGCGCATCTCGCCCTTGTCGAGCACCAGCGACAGATTGTTGATGGCGCGAAAGCCGTCGAAGGAAACCGAAACGCCGTCGAGATAGAGAATGGTGTTCGACTTCGGCATCGCTCGTTACTCCGCCGGCTGTGGTTCGAGGCTGGACGAGGACCATTCGCCGGGTGTTCTGGCCGCCGACTGCACGACTTTGGATGGCGCGATTTCACCATCGGCGCCGGCCTCCTCGGCCAACGATGCCGCACGCAGCGCCTTGGCGTTGCCGCGCCGGCTATCCCACATGCCGATGATGCCTTTCGGCAAGAGCAGCGTCACGGCGACGAACACGCCGCCGAGTGCGAACAGCCACAGTTCAGGCAGCACGCCGGTGAACCAGGATTTTCCGGTGTTGACCAGCAGCGCACCGATGATCGGCCCGATGATGGTGCCGCGCCCGCCGACCGCGGCCCAGATCACCACCTCGATCGAATTGGAGGGTTCGAATTCGCCCGGATTGATGATGCCGACCTGCGGCACGTAAAGCGCGCCCGCGACGCCGGCCATGACAGCTGAAACCGTGAAGGCGAACAACTTCACATTCTCAGCCCGCCAGCCGAGGAAGCGGGTGCGGCTTTCGGCATCGCGCACCGCCATCAGCAGCTTGCCGTATTTGGAGCCGACGATCGCCCAGGTGACGAAGACGCCGAGCGCAAGCATCACCGCGCTGGCCGCGAACAGCGCCGAGCGGGTCACGTCGGCCTGGATGTTGAAGCCCAGAATGTCCTTGAAATCGGTCAGGCCGTTGTTGCCGCCGAAGCCCATGTCGTTGCGGAAGAAGGCGAGCAGCAGCGCATAGGTCATCGCCTGTGTGATGATGGAGAGATAGACGCCTGTGACGCGGCTGCGGAAGGCGAACCAGCCGAAGACGAAGGCAAGCAGGCCGGGTACCGCAAGCACCATGAGGCCGGCGAACCAGAAATGGTCGAAGCCGGTCCAGAACCAGGGCAGTTCCTTGTAGTTCAGGAACACCATGAAATCAGGCAGGACCGGGTTGCCATAGACGCCGCGCGAGCCGATCTGGCGCATCAGATACATGCCCATCGCGTAGCCGCCGAGCGCGAAGAAGGCGCCGTGGCCGAGCGAGAGTATGCCGCAATAGCCCCAGACAAGATCAAGCGCGAGTGCCAGCAGCGCGTAGCAGAGATATTTGCCGGTCAGCGCCACGATATAGGGTGGAACGTAGAATGCGCTCGTAGGCGAAACAACCAGGTTGAGCAGCGGCACGATGATGGCCGCCGCCAGCAGAATGAGGATGGTGATGGCGATGCGGCGGTCCGCGCCCGCGGCGAAGAAGCGTCCCGACATCATGCTTCCACCGCCCTGCCCTTGAGCGCGAACAGGCCGCGCGGGCGCTTCTGGATGAACAGGATGATCAGCACCAGCACGACGATCTTGCCGAGCACGGCGCCGGCATAGGGTTCGAGGAACTTGTTGACGATGCCCAGCGAAAAGGCGCCGACCAGCGTGCCCCACAGATTGCCGACGCCGCCGAAGACGACGACCATGAAACTGTCGATGATGTAGCCGCGGCCGAGATTGGGCGAGACATTGTCGATCTGGCTGAGCGCCACGCCGGCAATGCCGGCAATGCCGGAGCCGAGCGCGAAGGTCAGCGCGTCGACCCATGGCGTCCTGATGCCCATAGAGGCGGCCATGCGGCGGTTGGCGGTGACGGCGCGCATCTGTAGGCCCCAGGGGGTGCGCTTCATCACATAGAGCAGCACGGCAAAGACGCTAAGCGCGAAGACCAGGATCCAGAGCCGGTTCCAGGTGATGGCAAGCTGGCCGACATCGAACGAACCCGACATCCAGGAGGGATTGCCGACCTCCTGGTTGGTTGGCCCGAAGATCGAGCGCACTGCCTGCTGCAGGATCAGCGAAACGCCCCATGTCGCCAGCAGCGTCTCCAGCGGCCGCCCGTAGAGGAAGCGGATAACGCCGCGCTCGATGGCAAGGCCGACAAGCCCCGCGACCAGGAAGGCGAGCGGCAGCGCGATCACCAGCGACCAGTCGAACAGGCCGGGAAAGGATGTACGGATCACCTGCTGGACGACGAAGGTCGTGTACGCGCCGAGCATCACCATCTCGCCATGCGCCATGTTGATGACGCCCATGACGCCGAAGGTGATGGCAAGCCCGATCGCCGCCAGCAGCAGCACCGAGCCCAGCGAAATGCCGTACCAGATGTTCTGTCCGGCGTCCCACAGGGCCAGCGTCGAATTGATGTTGGCGATTGCCGCTGTCGCCGCTTCCTTCACTGCGCCCGACGCATTGGCCTCTGCCGAGGTGAGCAGCGATACCGCATCGCGGTCGCCGCGCGCGCCGATCAAGGCGATTGCCGCGAGCTTGTCGGCATCCGGCCGATCCGAGCTCAGGATCGACGCGGCACGAGCCTGTTCCAGCAAGGTCTTGACACTGGCGACCGTCTCATTGGCGATCGCAGCGTCGAGCGGCTCGATGTTTGCGGAATCGGGCGTCTTGAACATGGTGTCGGCGGCGGCGAGCCGCACGGCCGGATCCTTGGCGCCAAGCGTCAGCGTGCCCAGCGCATCGCGGATGGTGCGGCGCAGCGTGTTGTTGACCTTGATCTTGGTGATGTCGTCCTTGGCTGCTTCACCGGATGGCTCACCGCTCAGCGGGTCGAAAAGCTGGACCCGTTCGCCGCCTTCCTTGCCGACGAAGACCAGGGAATCGATCTTGCGGATGTAAAGATTGCCATCGGCGAGTGCCGCAAGAGGCCGCTCCACTGCCGGATCGCCGGTCGCCGCCAGGTCGTGAACGACAGCTCCCGTCTCCGAAAAACCCTTGGCGGCGGCGAACTTGGCGATGATGCCACGCAGATCGGCTTCGCCGGCGCCCGATGACGACAGCGTCGCCAGCAAGAACAGCAGTGTCAGGCCAAGTGCGCGGAAAAGGTTCATCGGCGTCAGGCGACTCTTCAGGGTTGAGTTGGACGTCCGGACGGCGAAGGAACCGTCCGGACGCTCGCGGTCATGGGCATGGACCTGAAGGTCCAGCCCGGGAGGATCAGTTTGTGCCCTTGCCGCCGCATTTGCCGGTGGCGACATTGAAGTTGCCGCAGGACAGAGGCGCCCGCCAATCGGAGATCAAGTCCTTGGAGTCGGGCAGGTAATCCGACCACTCGTCGCCCATCACCAGCCCCGGCGTGCGCGAGACCGTCTCGAACTGGCCGTCGGCCTGGATTTCACCGATCAGCACCGGCTTGGTGATGTGATGGTTCGGCATCATCGTCGAATAGCCGCCGGTCAGGTTCGGCACCGAGACGCCGACCATGGCGTCAATCACCTTGTCCGGATCGGTGGTGCCGGCCTTCTCGACCGCCTTCACCCACATGTTGAAGCCGATATAGTGGGCCTCCATCGGGTCGTTGGTGGTGCGCTTGTCGTTCTTGATGAACTTGTGCCAGTCGGCGATGAACTTCTTGTTCTCGGGCGTGTCGACGCTCTCGAAGTAGTTCCAGGCGGCGAGATGGCCGACCAGCGGCGCCGTGTCGAGACCGGCAAGCTCCTCCTCGCCGACCGAGAAGGCCATGACCGGGATGTCCTCGGCCTTGATGCCCTGGTTGCCCAGTTCCTTGTAGAACGGCACGTTGGCGTCGCCGTTGACGGTGGAGACGACGGCGGTCTTCTTGCCGGCCGAACCGAACTTCTTGATTGCCGAGACTTCGGTCTGCCAGTCCGAGAAACCGAACGGCGTGTAGTTGACCATGATGTCTTCCGCCGCGACGCCCTTGGCCTTCAGATAGGCCTCGAGGATCTTGTTGGTGGTGCGGGGATAGACATAGTCGGTGCCTTCCAGCACCCATCGCTTCACCGAGCCGCCATCCTCGCTCATCAGATAGTCGACGGCCGGAATGGCCTGCTGGTTCGGCGCCGCGCCCGTATAGAACACGTTGCGCTCGCTCTCCTCGCCCTCATACTGGACGGGATAGAACAGGATGTTGTCGAGTTCCGAGAACACCGGCAGCACCGATTTGCGCGACACCGAGGTCCAGCAGCCGAACACCGCCGCGACCTTGTCTTTGGAGATCAGCTCGCGCGCTTTCTCGGCGAAGAGCGGCCAGTTGGACGCCGGATCGACGACGACCGCTTCGAGCTTCCTGCCGAGCAGGCCGCCCTTGGCATTCTGCTCGTCGATGAGCATCAGCATGGCATCCTTCAGCGTCGTCTCCGAAATCGCCATAGTGCCGGACAGCGAATGGAGGATGCCGACCTTGATCGTGTCGTCGGCCGCTTTCGCGGGCGCCGACATCGACAGGCCGGCAGCGACCACGCCCGCCGAAAACATTTTTGTTATTGTCGAGAAATTACCCCTCATGCCTGACACTCCCAAGCTGATTGATTGCAACGCAACACTACGAAGCAACCCCCATGCCAACCGCCGAGGCGGTCTCGCGGGAGGAGTTAATGCTCAATGTTATCAGCGGCTTGATGTATCGTACTTAGAGAAATCGTGAGCGCCCGGTTAAAAATTGGTTGAGAGAAATTTGCGCAGCGCACACAGTTTTTGCCTAATTTTCGTCCAATTTCTCCAAATGCCTAGATTTTGATCTCCGGACGCGGGCCGCACGCGACAAATATTGCGGTACGGCACACAAATGGGGCAAGCTCGCCCCTCAACCGAGCGACGTCATGGCATCCGGAATTTCACGCATCTCTACCGGCCTATTGTTTCTGGCGGCGGCGACCGGGGCGGCGCGAGCCGACTTCAGCGACGGCAAGATGCCCGACGGCATTTATCATTGCGAGGTCTACCTGCTCGGCATGTTCCTCAACCTCGGCGACATCACCATCAAGGGAAACGTCTATACCGGCCCAGTCACCTTCGGGACCGCCCAGCAGGGCTACAATTACCAGATGGACGCAAATGGGGTGATCTCCTGGCTGGGACCACTCGGCGGCTACACCGCCGGCGGCAACTCGTTGTCCCTCACTCAGGCGACTCTGGATGGCCAGGGCCCGCCCTCATTCGACATCATCATGAGACAGCCCGACGGCGCCTTCACCGCCTCGACCTGCACCAAGGGCTGAAAGTCGAGAAAAATGGCGCGGAACCCCGGTCGGGGCTCCGCGCCAGCAGGCAGTCGGGAGGTGGAACTAGATGCTTCTCGCTGACATTTGGCTGGCGATGTAATCGGCCTGCCGGATCGCCAGCGAGACGATCGTCAGCGTCGGGTTCTCGGCCGCGCCTGTCGTGAACTGGCTGCCGTCGGAAACGAACAGGTTCTTGATGTCGTGCGTCTGGCCGTGCTTGTTGACGACACCGTCGGCCGCCTTCTCGCTCATCCGGTTGGTGCCGAGATTATGGGTGGAAGGATAGGGCGGCGTCGGGAAAGTCCGCGTCGCTCCAACCGCGTCGTAGAGCGCCATGGCCTGTTTGTAGGCATGATCGCGCATCGCCGTATCGTTGGGATGATCGTCGAAATGCACATCGGCGATTGGCATGCCGTGCTCGTCCTTTTCGTCGGCATGCAGCGTGATGCGGTTTTCTTCGCGCGGCATGTCCTCGCCGACGATCCACAGCCCTGCCATGTGGTCGTAGTGGTCGAGCGCGGTGGTGAAGGAGCGGCCCCAAGCGCCGGGATCGAGGAAGGCCGCCATAAACGGCAGGCCGAGCGAAAGCGTCTCGAATTCGTAGCCGCCGACGAAACCGCGCGATGGATCATGCCGCGCCTCGTCGCGGATGATGCCGGCCATCGTGGTGCCGCGATACATGTGCACCGGTTTGTCGAAGATGGCATAAACCGAGCCGGTGGTGTGGCGCATGTAGTTCTTGCCCACCTGCCCCGATGAATTGGCGAGGCCGTCAGGGAACTTGCTCGAAGCCGAATTGAGCAGCAGGCGCGGGCTTTCAATCGAATTGCCGGCGACGGCGACGATGCGGGCCTTCTGCTCCTGCAGCTTGCCGTCCTTGTCGGCATAGACGACGCCGGTCACCTTTCCCGAGGCGTCATGGTTGATCTTGACGGCCATGGCGTTCGGCCTCACCTCGAGATGGCCTGTCGCTTCGCCTTTCGGGATCTCGGTGTAGAGCGTCGACCATTTGGCGCCCCATTTGCAGCCCTGGAAGCAGAAGCCGGTCTGCTGGCAGGACATCCGGTCGTCACGCTCGACCGAATTGATCGCCATGTTGCCGGTGTGGCATTCCTTGTAGCCGAGCTTGTCGGCGCCAGCCTTCAACAGCTTGAAATTATTGTTGCCCGGCAGCCTCGGCCAGTCATTGGTGCCGGTGACGCCCATCTTGGCTTCGGCCTTGGCGTAATAAGGCTCCATCTCGGCCAGTGTCACCGGCCAATCGAGCAGGTTCGCGCCCTCCACCTTGCCGTAGGTCGAGGCGGTCTTGAACTCATGCTCCTGGAAGCGCAGCGAAGCGCCGGCCCAGTGCGTGGTCGAGCCGCCGACCGATTTCACGATCCAGGCCGGCAGGTTCGGAAAATCCCTGGCTACGCGCCAGTCGCCCGAAGTGGTGCGCTTGTCTTTCCAGGCGAGTTGGGCAAAGGAGTCCCACTCGTCATTGATGAAGTCGTCGAATTCGTGGCGAGCGCCGGCCTCCAGGATCACGACGTCGATGCCCTTCTGGGCGAGTTCATTGCCGAGTGTGCCGCCGCCGGCTCCCGAGCCGATGATGACGACCAAATTGTCGTTTTTCAGATCAAATGCTGCTGCCATGGTTTCCTCCCATGATTTCGATTTTGCTGGGTGACGAGAGGAGCGGCTCAGAGCCACTCGATGTCGTCGAAGCCGCGCGCGATATAGCCGCCCTTGGAATAGGATTCGCCCTCATAGCCAAAGACCGGCCAGACCTCCTTCTGGTTGTAGAGGCTGACGACGAGGCCCCCGCGCACCGCCTGGAAGAAAGGCGTGGCTTCGACCTGCTTCAGCACTGCGACACGCTGATCCTCCCAACCAAGGTTCCGGTAGCCGCCCTTGCCGGACCTCTTGTCGAGATCGGCGATGCCGTTCTCGATGAGATCCCTATGTGCGGCATCCTTGCCGGCCTGATCGTCATGGCTCTTGACCGCGATGGCGTAATATTTGTCGGGAAGCTGATCGTGCGGGTAGACGTCCCGCCCCATTTGGATCAGCGTCGCCATCGTCTCCGGCTTCAGCGCCGACGTTTCGAGGCCCCAGGCATGTTCCGGGCTGATGACCGCGCTGCCGGAAATGACGAGCAAGGCTCCGACGCCGCCGCGCTTCAGAAGCTCGCGCCGCGAAAGCCCGGGCCTGCTTTCATAGATCGTGACCATATTTTCCTCCCTGCTTGCTGGTTGCATCCATGGGATGCCTTGGCTGGCGCCGCGCACACGCGGCCGCGATCTCTACTGGAACCTGCCTCCTCGTTGCAGAACCTCGATCCTGTAGCCGTCCGGATCCTCGATGAAGAAGAAGCGTGCGATCAGCGAACCGTCACGGTTGAATTCGACGATCTTCTTCGGGTTGAGGCCGAGCGCGCCGAGCCGGTCGTGCTCGCCGTCGAGATCGACGACCGAAACCGCGAGATGGCCGTAGCCATCGCCAAGCGCATAAGGCTCCTGCCGACCCTTGTTCACGGTCAGTTCGACTTCGAATTGCGTCTCGGCATTGCTGAGGTAGATGAGCGTGAACGTGTCGAAATCCAGCCTTTCGGCGACATCGAGGCCGAAGGCATTTCTGTAGAAATCGACGGAGCGGGTCTCGTCGAGAACCCGGATCATGGTGTGGATTGCCTTCGCCAAATCAGTCCTCGCCACTCGATGCTTCGAAGATGATTATGCGCGGCGACGGCAAAAGATGGTGGCAGCCGGTTACCACGCTCCGAAGATCGACTCGCCTGACAATCGCAAGGACGAAAGTCCGATTGCTGTTCAGCCGATTTTGCCGGAGAATGCTGTTGGGGACAAAGGCCGCGTCGCCTCTGGCGGCAAAAGCATCTGTCCACCCAAAATCAACGCCAAAAATCAACGAACGTGGGAGGTTGTCGGATGTGCAGGGTATTTGCGGCCCAGGATCCCGAAGGTTATCGTCAGATCAACCGGTCGATCCGCATCGACGGATATTCGACCAGCATCCAGCTTGAGGCGACGTTTTGGGCACTGCTCGACGAAATCGCCGAAAGCCAGGACCTGACGACGCCGAAATTCATCTCGAAACTCTATGACGAGGCCATCGAGATCAATGGCGAGATTCCCAACTTCGCCTCCATGCTGCGCACCACCTGCGCGCTCTATCTGCGCAGCCACCGGCCGGGTATGGAAGACCAGATGCCGCCGAAATGGGAAGCCGCCTGAAGAATCCAGAAAAGTGCCCCCCGGCTTTGTGTTCGGAATGCATCAGGAACTGGGGCGGCTCGGCGGGCCTATCACGCACCGGGCCGATCGGCGGCGGCGATTTCCAGCGCCAGCCGCGTCATGTCGGTAAAAAGATCCTGGCGCTCTGCATATTGGGTCTGTTCGCCGCTGTCGATATCGTCGACCACCGTGCAGATCGATAGCGCACGGGCCCCGAAATGCCTGGAAATGCGATAGAGCGCACTGGTCTCCATGTCCACGGCCAGCGCGCCGGCTGCCTGCGCATCGGCAAAACGGGCGCGTCCCTGCGGATGGTGGAAGACGTCGCTGCATGCCGTCAGCCCGGCACGATGGTCGATGCCGAGTTCGGCCGCCTTCGCCAATGCGCGAGCAAACAGCGCCGGGTCCGGCCCGGCTGCAGCGTCATAGAGGCCGAAAACCTGACCGCTTCGGGCGCTTTCGGGCCGCACCGATTGCGAGATGACGAGGCTGCGTAGTTTTACCTCAGCGGTCAGCCCGCCGCAGGTGCCGGTACGGATCAAAGTCCGCACACCGTAGCCGTCCAGCAGCTCATGCGCATAGATCAGAAAGGAGGATACGCCGATGCCGGTCGCCTGGATGCTGACCGGCTGACCACGAAACAGGCCAGTGAAGCCAAGGGCACCGCGCCGGCGGTTGATGCAGCGTGGGGCCTCCAGGAATGTCATGGCCATCCATTCGGCGCGCTGGGGGTCGCCCGGCAACAGCACAATGTCGGCGTAGTCACCCTCGCTGGCTTCGATGTGTGGCGTCAACAGCTCGTCCCTGCCGTTTCATCCACAATCATGGCCTTGTCGCAGTATTGCGCAAGAGGCATTCGGGAACGCTAATACACGGAAACTTCGTTTCAGGACGACAATATCACGAAAACAAAGAGTTAAACCGGTCGGCGACTCTATCAAAGTCGTAGCGGTGGCGACACGCCGGAAGTGCTTCAGCTTGGAGGAGAACCGCTCGATCAGGTTGCGCTCGCGATAGAGCCGCCCGCTGAAGCAAGGCTTCACTTGGTTGCTCTTCGGCGGGATGTTCGGCCGGCAGTCAGGCCGAGCCGCCCCAATTGCAGGCTGATGAAAACGCGCGGCGCGTCTTCATCAGCCGACGCACTCCAAGCGCTCATGATGCGAAGCTGGTTGATCGCGAAAGCTCCTCCCACGCGCTGATTTCGCTCCGCATCGCGTCGAGCTTCTGGTCGACCAGCCCCAGCGCATCGTCGCCCAGGAACAGCCGTACCGGCGGGTTCGCGGCATCGACCAGCACGAGCAACGCCTGCGCGGCCTTGGCCGGATCGCCCGGTTGGTTGCCGCTCTTGGCCTGTCGCGCGGCGCGGATCGGGTCCATGACCGCGTCATAGTCGGCAATGCTGCGCGGCGTGCGATCCATCGAGCGTCCGGCCCAATCCGTGCGGAATTGGCCGGGAGCGAGCGCCGTCACCCGAATTCCAAAGCCTGCCACTTCCTTGCCGAGCGCTTCGGAAATGCCTTCGAGCGCGAATTTGCTTCCGCAATAGAAGGTGATCCCGGGCATGGTGATGAAGCCGCCCATGGACGTGACGTTGATGATATGGCCGCGACGCCGCTCGCGCATGCCCGGCAGCACCGCCTTGATCATCGCGACGGGCCCGAAGACGTTGGCGGCGAACTGGCGCTGGAGATCGTCCAGGGACGACTCCTCCAGCACGCCCTCATGGCCGTAACCGGCGTTGTTCACCAGCACGTCGATTGGACCCGCCTGCCGTTCCGCCGCGGTGACAGCCGCCGGGACCGTCTCGAAATCGGTCACGTCCAGCAAGAGCGGGTGGGCGCGATCGGGCGCGAGCGCGGCGAAGATCTCGGCGTCGGCTTCCCGCCGCACGGTGCCGATCACCCGATGGCCCGCTTCAAGCGCGCCTCTTGCAAATGCTCGCCCCAGCCCGGAGCTGACACCGGTGATGAGGAATGTCTTAGGGGTGGAAGTCATGGTTCACTCCGGGCTATGATTGAAAACTATATCATGATATAGATAACAGCATGACACCAAACAAGACCAAGGTTGCTCCGACCGCCACGCGGGGTGAGCCGCTTCGCCGGCGTGTGATCGATGCGGCGGAGCGACTGCTCCGACAGGGTAAGGCCGGTTTCTCGATGCGCGACCTCGCCACCGAAGCCGGAGTCAGTTTCGCGACGCCGTTCAATCAGTTCGGGAGCAAGGCCGCGATCATGCATGCCCTTTCGCGGCGGCGGATCGATACGATGGCCCAGCGCTTTGCCGGGATGTCACCGCCTGCCGATGCCGCAGGCCGCGTGCTGTTGGCCATCGATACCGCGGTCGAGGTAATGTTGGAGGAGCCGGAGATAAACCGGGCCGTGATGGGATGGATCGGCACGGCCGGCCCGTCCCCCGGAAAGGTCCTGGCGCACTCCACAACCTTGTGGTCGCTGGCCCTTGGAGCGGGCGAAGGCTTGATCGCGGCCGGCAGGCAGAAGGCGCTGCGCAGTCTGCCGGAACAGCTCGCATTTGCCTTTCGTGGGGTCCTGTCATTCTGGACCGCCGGCGAACTGCCGGATGAGGCGCTTGCCTCGAAGGCGCGAGAGATCGCAAAAACCTTGCTGCTCGGATTTGCTGAACGGCCGCTATTCGGCGATTCCGCCTCCTAAGCTGCCCTCCGGGAACCACCAATCTCGGCCATTTCCCGATTTATGGGTTCACGGCCTAAGACTCCAGCATGTCCTTGACGATCGTTGCCAACTGCTTGAGCGAAAACGGTTTCGGCAGGAATCCGAAATGCGCGTCCGCCGGCAGGTTCCTGGCGAATGCATCCTCGGCATAGCCGGACACGAAGACGAACTTGATGTCCGGCTGGCGCTTGCGCAACTCGCCGAGCAGCGTCGGCCCGTCCATCT
Organism: Mesorhizobium sp. B2-5-11; assembly: GCF_006440835.1. Lineage (NCBI taxonomy): Bacteria > Pseudomonadati > Pseudomonadota > Alphaproteobacteria > Hyphomicrobiales > Phyllobacteriaceae > Mesorhizobium > Mesorhizobium sp. B2-5-11. The sequence goes on along the minus strand of NZ_VFUK01000011.1, from coordinate 93,285 downwards.
CCGGCATCACCACATCCGAAACCACAATGTCGACCTTGCCGCCGAGCGCTTCGAACACTTCCAGCGCCTCGACCCCGGAGGACGCCTCGTGCACGGTATAGCCGCGCGAGGTCAGAGCCCGCATGCCGCCCATGCGCACCGCATCCTCGTCCTCGACCAGCAGCACCGTGGCCGACCCGGACAAATCCTTGCCTGTCTCTGCCGACTTGGCAGGCACCGCTGCCGGTGCTTCCCCGGGTTCGCCTGCCTTCTTTGCCTCGGCGATGTGGCGCGGCAGGAAGATGCGGAAGACCGAACCCTTGCCGACCTCGGAATCGCAGAAGATAAAGCCGCCGGTCTGTTTGATGATGCCGTAGACCATGGACAGGCCAAGGCCGGTGCCCTTGCCGACCTCCTTGGTGGTGAAGAACGGTTCGAATATCTTCTTCAGCACGTCGGGCGCGATGCCGCTGCCGGTGTCCTCGACCTCGGCCACCACATAGTCCGCCGGAGTGAGTTCCCGGTAGGGAAAGGTCTTGCACTCCTCGGCGGTCACATTGCGGGTGCGCACCGTGAGGTCGCCGCCCGCCGGCATTGCATCGCGCGCGTTGACCGCCAGGTTGACCACCACCTGCTCGAACTGGCCGATATCGACCTTGACCGGCCAGAGATCGCGACCGTGGTCGATCTTCAGCTTGATGTCGTTGCCGACCAGACGGGCGAGCAACATCCTGAGATCGGCGAGCACGTCGGTAAGGTTCAGCACTTCCGGCCGCAGCGTCTGCTTGCGCGAAAAGGCCAGCAACTGCCGCACCAGCGAGGCTGCCCGGTTGGCATTCTGCTTGATGTTCATGATGTCGGGGAAGGATGGGTCCGACGGCCGATGATTGGTCAGAAGCAGGTCCGACGCCATGATGATGGCGGTCAGCACATTGTTGAAGTCGTGTGCGATGCCGCCGGCAAGCTGGCCGACGGCCTGCATCTTCTGGCTTTGCGCCATCTGCCCTTCGAGCGCCTTCTGCTCCGTCGTCTCGACGGCGTAGACGATGGCCGACTCCTCGGCCCCCTCGCCGCCTGTGCCGTCGGCGACCGCATTGACGTAAAAACGGATGTGGCGCTCCTCATTGCCGGGCAGGAGCGTGTCGATCGGCTCGATATCGGCCTGCCGCTGCCGTGCCTTTTCGAAGGCCGCGGCAAAGGCCGGGCGGTCACGTTCGTGGATGACCGTGTCGAGCCGCATGCGGCGGTCGACGGCGTCCCGGTCGACGACCGATGAAAACAGCGAAAGGAATGGCGCATTGGTGCGCAGGATGCGCCCGCTGGCGTCGACGCCGGCGATCGCCATCGGCGTCGAGTTGAAGAAGCGGGTGAACCGCACTTCCGAAGCGCGCAGGTCCGCCGAGGCGTCCTCGCCTTGCGTGCGGTTGAGCACGATCGTGCGCGTCGGACCGTTGAGGCCTTCGCGGCTGGCTGAAACGCGATGCATGAAGCGCACCGGCAGCGCCTCGCCCGTCATTGTCGTGAGGTCGAGATCGATGACCGCGTTGCGCGTCGTACCGGGGTCGGCCTTGACCGAGCGCACCAGCGCCATGCCGTCGCCGGCGACGATCTCCGGCAGGGAGACGGCGCCGGGCGTGAAGCTGGCAAGGTCGATGCCCAGCCATTCGGCGAGCGTGGCGTTGATATAGGTGACGCGGCCTTCCTGGTCGGCGGAAAAGAAGCCGGCGGGCGCGTGGTCGAGATGATCGATCGCCTTCTGCAGGTCCAGGAAGAAACGCTCCTGCTCGGCGCGTTCCTGCGAAATGTCGGCAAGTTGCCAGGCGAGCATCGGCGGCCGCTGGCCCGGCACGCTGAAAGCGCGGGCGCGGGCGCGATACCAGCGCGCGCCTGGCTCAGCGCCAGGCTTGATCGACTGCGCGAGCCGGAACTCGCCGTCGCCCGGCTGGCCGTCACGCAGACCGGAGGCCAGTCGGTAGATGGTGACCGAAGCTTCCGGAACGTCCGAAAGCAGCCCTTCGACCGTCTTCAGGTCGGCCGCGGAAGAGGCTCCGGTCATGTCGGCATAGGCGCGGTTGGCATAGACCACGCGGCCCTTGGTGTCCGTGACCAGAAGACCCTGCGACATCGAATCGACGAATGCCTTCGACAGTTCGTCGCCCGTCGAGCGTGGCGTGATCTGCACAAAGCCAATCGCCGTGGCGAACAGGAAGCCGACGCCGATCATCGCCAGCACGCCGAGCATGCCCAGCAGGAAAGGGTCGCCGAGCCGCTCGCGAAACAGGCCAAAAACGATCGCGGCCCCCGTCAGGACGGCAATGAAGATGACGAGCCGGGTAACGGCGCCCGGCCGCGTGTTCTGATCGACGATCGGTACCGGATAGAAATCGCCGCGCGTTTCCTTGGCCATGTGCCCCCTGCTCTTGAAGTCCGGTGTTCCGATACTCGCCGCAATGTGTGCCGACGCCCGCCCCTGTCGGGTTGAATCACATTCTCCTGGTCCCGAAAAGGCCCGGGCGGCAAATGTCAGATAAAAATGACGTCGGCCAGCCCTCCAGTGTTTCAAGCTGTTCATGAAGCGTGAAAGGCAACTTGCGGTAGCCCGCCGCAACGGTCTAGTGTCGCGTCACTTCCAAACCGATCAGGGGGAACCAATGCTGCAATGGCTGGATAGCGTAGCGGGCCCCGGCTATGTAGCGGCACTGCTGTGGACCTTCGCGGCGCTGGTCCTGCTGGTTATCGTCCTCATCATCGTCAAACTCGTTCGCAACCTGACCTTCGGCACCTTTGTCGCGGGCGGCCGGAACCGCAAGACGCGGCTTGCGGTCATGGACGCCACCGCCGTCGACAGCCATCGCCGCCTAGTGCTGGTGCGCCGCGACGACATCGAGCATCTGCTTTTGATCGGCGGCCCCACCGATGTCGTCGTCGAGCGTGACATCCGCCTTTCTGCGCCACGCCGTCCCGCGCTGACCGGAGATGGCGGTTCGCAGCAGCCTGTCGCGGTGGCAAAGCCGCGTCCGCATCAGCCCACCCCGGCGCCGGCGAGACAGGCACCTGCTCCGCAGCCGGTGAGTGCAGCGCCACCCGCCCGCCAGCGCGCTCCGGAGCCGGTGCCGAAGCCGGCGGCGCAGGGTTATCAGCCGACCAATGTCACGCCGCTGCCTTCCTACGGCTCCGCAAACGTCAATGCCGTCCGGCATGCCCCGCCGCCGGCTTCACCACCGCCGGGGCAGGAAAGCATCGATGAAACGCTGATGAAGGAACTCGAGGTTTCGCTCGACCAGCCCCGCTCGAGCAGTCCGGCGAATAAGCCGGTGGCAAAAACACCGCCGTCGCTCGACGACGAGATGACCAGGCTTCTGGGCGAACTCTCCAGCCAGAAAAGATGAGCAGCGCTTGTGCCCGGTCCGAAAAACCGATCGGGGTTTTGCGCGCATCGCCCGGTTCTGAAAAAAGAAATGGCCGGAAAACCGGCCATTTCGAGAGCGATATCGCTGAAATCTTCTTGAATGCAGACCGCAGGCTAATCGTCGCGATAGACCTTCTCGCGGCGCTCGTGGCGCTCTTGCGCTTCGATGGACAAGGTTGCGATCGGGCGGGCATCCAGCCGCTTCAGCGCGATCGGTTCGCCGGTCTCCTCGCAATAGCCGTAAGTGCCTTCCTCGATGCGCTGCAAGGCCGAATCGATCTTTGCGATGAGTTTCCGCTGGCGGTCGCGCGCCCTGAGTTCGATGGCGCGGTCGGTTTCCGAAGAGGCGCGGTCGGCTAGATCGGGATGATTGGCGTTTTCCTGCTGTAGGATTTCGAGGGTTTCGCGCGCTTCGCGCAATATGTCGTTCTTCCAGGTGACGAGCTTTGAGCGGAAGTAGGATTTCTGCCGCTCGTTCATGAACGGCTCGTCTTCGGAGGGTACGTAATCGGCGGTAACGGCATCGTTCATTCGACTCACCCAAACAGCCCCAAATTTGGCGCCTATATATTCGCGGTCAAACGCCTGCACAAGCGCAATCGATTACCGATTCACGCAATTGTTAATCTGCCTCGAGGAGCGCGATTGAGGTGATTCGGGCTGGTCTTAGGTACCGGATCCTTCGAACTGGCAGCCGCCGGCTGACGATTCGTCATGTCCGAAAAACGACTGCCATTGTGCGCCACGCCGTTCTTATGGCTAATCACGGCAAGGTTCGGGCTGTTGGCACGGTGGAGGTTGGGTGAGCAGGCTTTATCTGTTGAGGCACGCCAAAGCCGGATGGGCGCTGCCCGGCATGCGTGATTTCGATCGCCCGCTCGATGCGTCCGGCCGCGCTGATGCGGAGGCGATGGGCATCGCCATGCGGTCGCGCTCCTATGTGCCCGATCTGACGCTTTGCTCCACAGCCCGGCGCGCGAAGGAGACGCTGGAAGGCGTGGCCGGTCGGGCCGACACCGGCCGGGTTCTGTTCGTCGACGCGCTCTACAGCGAGGACGCGGCCGCGTACCTCAGCCTCATCCGGGACAATGGTGGGGTGGGTTCGATGCTGCTCGTCGGCCACAATCCGATGACGGAGGATCTCGCCATGGCGGTGTCCGGCGATGGCGAGGAAAGCGCCCGCGCCATGCTCAATCATGGTTTCCCGACCTCGGGCCTGGCGGTCGTGCGCTTCAGCGGCGATCTTGCCGGGGCCGCCCAGGGTGCCGGCTATCTCGAGGCATTCCTGACGCCGGCTGACCTCTGACGCATTTCAAACCAGCACGGCAACGCCTATATCGGACCTGTCGCAGCATCGAGAGACAATTTTGGCGTCATCGCTGACCACTTTCACCGACGAGGCGAGAATTGCGCTCGACACGCTTTCGGGCCGCGCCAGCGGGCTATTTTCGCCGTCGCTGCGGCTGGGCGTCACGGGCCTTTCCAGGGCGGGCAAGACGGTTTTCATCTCGGCGCTGGTCCACAACCTTATTCATGGCGGGCGCCTGCCGCTGTTCGAGGCGCAGAAATCCGGGCGCATCGCGCGCGCTTTCCTCGAAGAGCAGCCCGACGACGCGGTGCCGCGATTCCAGTACGAGGACCATATCGCCGCCTTGGTGAACGACCGCGTCTGGCCCGATTCGACACGCGCCATCTCCGAATTGCGGCTGACCATCGAATATGAATCGGCTTCCGGCTGGAACAGGATGTTTTCCTCCGGAAAACTGTCGGTCGACATCGTCGACTATCCCGGCGAATGGCTGCTCGACCTGCCGCTGCTCGGAAAATCCTTCGCCGATTTTTCGCGCGAAGCCCTTGAAATGGCTGCGTTGCCGGTGCGCGAGGACCTGTCGCGGGCCTGGCGGGCGCTATCGGCCGAGATCGACCCGAACGCCGATGCCGAGGAGATGACGGCGCGCCGCCTGGCCGAGGATTTCGCCGCCTATCTCAAAGCCTGCAAGCTCGACGAGCGGGCGCTTTCGACTTTGCCGCCGGGCCGTTTCTTGATGCCTGGCGATCTCGAAGGCTCGCCCGCATTGACCTTCGCGCCTCTGGCCAGCCTGGGCGACAAGCGCCCGCGCAGCGGCTCGCTGCACGCGATGATGGAAAGGCGCTACGAGGCCTACAAGACCCGTGTCGTCAAACCCTTCTTCCGCGAACACGTCACCCGGCTCGACCGCCAGATCGTGCTGATCGACGCCATGCAGGCGCTGAACGCCGGCCCCGGCGCCATGGCCGACCTGGAGCGCGCGGTGACCGAGATCCTCGCCTGTTTCCGTCCTGGACGCGGCAGCTTCCTCACCGATCTTTTCTCGCGGCGCATCGATCGTATCCTGATCGCCGCCACCAAGGCCGACCACCTGCATCACGACAGCCATGACCGCTTGCAGGCGATCGTGCGGCGGCTGGCAGACCGCGCCGTGGCGCGGGCGAATTTCACCGGCGCCGGCGTCGACGTCGTCGCCATGGCGGCGGTGCGCGCAACACGGGAAGGCACCGTCAAACAGGGCCGCGAGACATTGCCGGTCATCATCGGCACACCGCTCGCGGGCGAGACGATCAATGGCGACGCCTTTGACGGGAAAGCTGAAACAGCTATATTTCCCGGTGATTTACCGGAGAAAATTGATGCTGTCTTCGAAGCTCCCGGGGGAGCGCACAGGCAGGACAATACCGACCCGGCGATCCGCTTCGTGCGTTTTCGCCCGCCAAAACTCGAGCGCACGGCCGAGGGCGTCATGCTGTCACTGCCGCATATCCGGCTCGACCGTGCCTTGCAGTTCCTGATCGGAGACCATCTGGCATGACCGCGCCCCGCAAGCCGGCGGCATTCCGCATCGAACCGGAGGCCACATCGCAGCAGGACGCGGCGCAGGCGCGCCGTGCCCAGGCCGGGGCGCCGGAGGCGCGCCGTGTCCAGACCGACACACAGCGCAAGCCCCGCGCGGTGAAGAGCGATGTCGCGCTGGTCATCCCGTCGGAGATCGACGTGTTCGACGAGCCGGACATCGTCGCTGCCGAACCGCCGCCGGCGGTCGCTCGCAGGAAACGTTCATTGCTTGGCTCCATCTTCTTCGGCGCGTTCGGGGTGCTGATTTCGCTGGCCATCGGCCTGTGGACCGATCGGCTCATTCGCGATCTGTTCGCGCGCGCCGAGTGGCTGGGTTGGCTGGCCGCCGGCATGGCTGCCGTCGCCGTGCTGGCGCTGGTGGTGATCCTGATTCGCGAGTTCCTGGCGATCGCCCGGCTTGCCGAGGTCGAAAAGCTGCAGAAACGTGCGCTCGATGCGATTGCACGCGACGATCCCAAGGCGGCGCGATTGGTGGTCGACGAGCTGTCGGCCTTCGTCGCGGCCAAACCCGAAACGGCTGCGGGCAGGCGCGCGCTGGCCGATCTGCGCGACGAGATCATCGATGGCGCCAATCTGGTGCGTCTCGCTGAGGCGGAGATCCTTGGCCCTCTCGACGCCAGGGCCAAGATCATGATCCTGGAAGCCGCCAAACGCGTGTCGCTGGTGACGGCCGTCAGTCCGCGTGCGCTCGTCGACGTAGCCTATGTCGTGTTCGAGGCCGGGCGCCTCATCCGGCGCCTTTCGGAACTCTATGGCGGGCGGCCGGGAACACTGGGTTTCTTTCGCCTGGCGCGCAGCGTGCTGGCGCATCTGGCGGTCACCGGTTCGATCGCCGTCGGCGACAGTTTCGTCCAGCAGATCGTCGGCCACGGCCTGGCTGCGCGCCTCTCCGCCAAGCTCGGCGAAGGCGTCGTCAACGGCATGATGACGGCGCGCATCGGCATCGCCGCGATGGAGACGGCGCGCCCCCTGCCCTTCAGTGCGGCAAAACGGCCGGGACTGGGTGATTTCCTCTCCGCGCTGACATCGTTCGCAAGCAGGAAGGAAAGCGAGAACACCCCGCCTGGCAAGTGAACGACGACCTTGGCAGTGACGAAGCATTAACCAATCTTGTTCATGGTCGCACTGGTTCCAAAACAGCCTCTTTGTTGCCGGGTGTCGTCGATGAAAAGCGTAATTCTGTCCAGCCTGTTGCCCCTGGCGGTTGCGATCACCACTGTCGCCGGCATTGCCGCACAGGCGTCCGCGGCGGAGCCGGACAAGCAGTTCTTCCGGTCCGCCGAAGGCAAGTGGGTGGGCCCGGGCGAGATCGTTGCCGGCAAATACAAGGGCACGAAGTTCAATTGCAGCTTCACCGGCTCGACGCCCGACGGCAAGATGGGCATGACGCTCGACGGCGGCTGCCGTGTGGGCATGTTCACCCAGCCGATGTCGGCCAAGATCGAGCGCAAGGGGCGCGATTACAAGGGCTCCTTCATGGGCGGCGCGGCCGGTGCCGGCCTCGATATCATCGGCGGCAATGTGGTCGATGCCCGCAAGGTGGTGTTCACCATCAACCGCAACCAGCTGCGCGGCGTCATGCAGGCACGCATCCCCGACGACAATTCGATGACGGTGACGGTTGCCGTGCGCGTCGCGGACCAGCTGGTGCCGGTGATCGGCATGAGCCTGAAGCGGGTCGACGCGATCGAAGTCGGCTCCATCGCGCCGAACTGAGCGCGTATCAACCGCCTGTAACCAAACACAAAAAGAGACGGCGGCCCATCGCCACCGCCTCCTTTTGAAGACGTCGATAGGAACGATCAGCCCTTGATCGCCGCCGTCACCTCATCATAGGCCTTGCAGGCGTCGGCCAGGGTCGTGGTGCCCTGATATTTGGTCGTCACCTCTTGCACCTTGGCCGTCAGATCGGCCGCCTTGGACGGATCCTTGGTAATCGCCTCCTGCAGCGCGGCGGCCATGTCCTGCGCCTTCTTGGTGGCGACCTCGGCCGTGCACTCAGGCACCTTGGAGCAAGCCGAGCCGGCGAGCACCGCCAGGCCGACGGCAACGAGCAAAAACTTCTTCATGTCAGTCATCTCCTCAAAAAGGGCGCGACTTGATCGCCACACCCTCCACTGGCCGAAGCCGAGCGTGCTTAACCTCCGATTGCAGCCAGACGCAACGCGGCCTCGCGCTCAACTTGTGTAACATGCCTGCAACATTGCCCGCCGCAGGATTCGGGCTGTTACATGCCCGCCGAAGCCCCTATCCTTGGGGCGCTGGCGCCTGATCCGAGGCGTCTTGACCCGATCGCACAGGCTGCGGTCCTCAAACGAGCGGAATGGCGGGAATGGCGGCAGAGGCAGCGGGCAGCGAGCTTGTTCAGGTGGTGGCGCTGCTCGCCGCGGGTGTTGTCGCCGTTCCGATCTTCAAACGTATGGGCCTGGGTTCGATTCTCGGCTATCTGGCCGCGGGCGTGGTGATCGGCCCGTTCGGCATCGGTGTGTTTTCCGAATCGGGAGCCATCCTCCACGTCGCCGAGCTCGGCGTCGTGATGTTCCTGTTCATTATCGGGCTGGAGATGCAGCCGTCGCGGCTCTGGGGCTTGCGCCGCGAGATCTTCGGCCTGGGCGCGCTTCAGGTCGGGGTCTGCGCGGTCTTGCTGACCGGTGTGGGAATAGCCGGAGGCTTTTCCATCGCGCAATCCTTCGTCGCCGGAGCCGGCTTCGTGCTGACCTCGACGGCGATCGTCATGCAGCTTCTGGAAGAGCGCGGCGAAATCGCCTCGCCCAAGGGCCAGCGCATCGTCTCCATCCTGCTGCTGGAGGATCTGGCGATCGTGCCGCTGCTGGCCCTGATCGCGTTCCTGGCGCCAGGCGGCACCGACACCAGCCTGTCGGAGCGGCTGGCCGAGGTCGGCATCGGCCTTGCCGCGATCATTGGCCTAGTGCTGGCCGGACGTTTTCTGCTCAACCCTTTCTTCCGTATCCTGGCGGATGCCCGCGCCCGCGAGGTGATGACGGCGGCTGCCCTTCTGGTCGTTCTCGGATCCGCCCTTGCCATGCAGCTCAGCGGCCTGTCGATGGCGATGGGCGCGTTCCTGGCTGGCGTGCTGCTATCCGAATCGACCTTTCGCCACCAGCTCGAAGCCGACATCGAACCGTTTCGCGGCATCCTGCTCGGCCTGTTCTTTCTCGCCGTGGGTATGTCGCTCGACCTGCATGTGGTGGTTCAGAACTGGCGGCTGATCGCCGTCTATGTCGTTGCCTACATGGTCATGAAGGCGCTCGGCATCTACATCGTCGCCCGCATCCTGAAGTCGGGCCATCGCGAGGCGCTGGAACGCGCCGTTTTCATGGCGCAAGGCGGCGAATTCGCCTTCGTCCTCTATTCGGCTGCCGCTTCCGTCGGCATCATCGACGGCCAGGCCAACGCGACGCTGACGGCCATCGTCATCATCTCCATGGTGCTGACGCCGCTGGCGATCGTCGCGTTGCGGTATCTGACGCCGCGCGACGAGCTGTCGCTGGATGGCGTCGACGTCGCCGAAGGGCTGACCGGCAGCGTGCTGATCATCGGATTCGGTCGCTTCGGCCAGATCGCCAGCCAGCCATTGCTGCTGCGCGGCATCGACGTGTCGATCATCGACAACGATGTCGAGATGATCCAGGCAGCGGCCGATTTCGGCTTCAAGGTCTATTACGGCGACGGCACGCGGCTGGACATCCTGCACGCCGCCGGCGCCGGGCGCGCACGCGCCGTGCTCATCTGCGTCGACAAACCCGATGCCGCCGTGCGCATCGCCGAGCTCGTCAAAGCCGAGTTTCCCTTGCTTACCGTGCTGGCGCGCGCCTTCGACCGAGGCACCGCGCTGCAGCTCATCCGTACAGGCGTCGACTATCAGCTGCGTGAAACATTCGAATCGGCGCTGGTTTTTGGCGGTTCGACGCTGGAGGCCCTGGGCGTCGACCCGGAAGACGTCGCCGAGGTGGTCGAAGACGTCCGCCGCCGCGACACCGCCCGCTTCGAGACGCAACTCGCCGAAGGCATCCGCTCCGGACAGCGCTTCCTGAAGGGCAATATCGGCACGCCGATCCCGACGCCGCTCTCCACGCCGCGCCGCCCCGGCCAGGCGCTCAACGAGGAAACGGCCGGCGTTCTGCACAAGTCCGAGCCGGCGGATTGATAGGAGAAAAGCATGGATTTGGACAGCGGAGCCCTGTCGGTCACCAGATTCTGGCGTGATGCCGGAGCGGACGCATGGTTCGAGAAAAGCGATGTTTTCGACGGCGATTTCCGCAACCGCTTTCTTGAGCTGCATTACGCGGCCGCACGGCGCGAATGCGACGGCTGGTCGGAGCATGCCGAAGGCTCGCTGGCGTTGATGATCCTGCTCGATCAGTTTCCGCGCAACTGCTTTCGCGGCACCGGCCACATGTACGCCACGGACCCGCTGGCGAAGCATTTCGCCCAAAAAGCTGTAACGGCCGGCCAGGACCTGGTGCTCGAACCGGAATTGCGGGTGTTCCTGTATCTGCCGTTCGAACATTCGGAATTGCTCGCCGACCAGGAACGGTCGGTCGAGCTCACCGCGGCCAATGCGCCGGACTACCTCAAATACGCCGAAGAACACCTCGACATCATCCGGCGCTTCGGCCGTTTTCCGCACCGCAACAAGATGCTCGGCCGCGAAACCACGCCGGAGGAAAAAACCTTTCTGGACGATGGCGGGTTCTCAGGCTGACGCTGGTCTATCCAGCCACCAGTCGCGGCCCGACGGCAGGCGTTCGATACCGGCCGCATCGACGGCGGCCAGCCGCTCCGAGACGCTTCGCCCGCTTACCGCAAGATCGGGCGCGATCTCGGCCAGCGGCGCCAGCACGAAGGCACGTTCAAGCATGCGCGGATGCGGCACTTCCAGGCCGGTTTCGTGGATGACGCGGTCGCCGAAAACCAGGATGTCGATATCGATGAGGCGCGGCCCCCAGCGCTCCTCACGCACGCGCTTCAGCTTGCGCTCTGCATCGAGGCACAGGTCGAGCAATGCCCGCGGCGAGAGCCGTGTCGAGAGTTCGGCGGCGGCGTTCAGGAAGTCGGGCTGGTCGAGCTTGCCCCAGGGCGGCGTGCGGTAGAGCGAGGACACCGCGGCCACGCGAGCGGCGGGATCGGCGTCGAGCAGGCGCAGCGCCGCCGCCATCGAACTCGCCGGATCGCCAAGATTGCCGCCAAGGCTGAGATAGACGGTGTTACTGCGGCCAGACAACTGTCACCTCGACGTAATCGAGCACGCCGGGCACCGGCGCATTCGGCTTGCGGACCGTGATTTCGGCTTTCCTGATCTGCGGGAAGCGTTCCGTCAGGGCTTTTGCGACTTCCAGGGCCAGCGCCTCGATCAGGAAGCGCCTGTGTCCGGTGATGATCTCCTCGATCACCGTGAAGGCAACACCGTAATTGACGGTTTCCCCGATGGCATCGTCGACCAGCGCGCGCCCGGGCTCCACGGTGAGCGAGGCGTCGACATAGAAGCGCTGGCCGAGCGCCTCCTCCTCGTCCAGCACGCCGTGCCGGGCAAAGAAGGCGCAGTTCTTCAGGCGGATGACATACATGGTTCAGCGTCCCGAAGCGGCGGCGGTTTCGCGCGCCAGCATAGCATCCGCCACGGCCAGCGCGTCCACGTTGATTGCGACATCGTGGACGCGAAACAGGTCGGCGCCCTTCAATCTAAGTATGACGCTTGTCGCCGCAGTCCCAGCCCCTCTTTCGGCGGCATCGCGGCCAGTGACGGTGCCGATGAAGCGTTTTCGCGAGGTTCCGGCCATCAGCGGAAATCCGAGGGCGTTGAGCTCGGAAAACCGCGCCATCAGGTCGAGGTTATCCTCGGCCGTCTCCTTGGCGAAGCCGAAGCCGGCATCGAGAACGATATGATCGTCGGCGATGCCGTGTCGGCGGGCGATTTCAAGCGATTTTTCGAGGAACGCGAACTGGTCGGCGATGACGTCGGGCAGTTTCCGGCGATCCCGCCCGGTATGCATGATGATGAGCCCCGCGCCGGTTTCGGCTGCGACACGCGCAATGTCCGGCTCGCGCTGCAAGCCCCAGACGTCGTTGACGATATGCGCCCCGGCCGCGACGGCCAGCCGCGCGGTCTCCGCACGATAGGTGTCGACCGAAATCAGCACCTCGCCGGAACGCGCCAGCGCCTCGATCACCGGCAGGATGCGCGCCTGCTCCTCGCCCGCCGTGATCGCGGACGCGCCCGGCCTGGTCGATTCACCGCCGACATCGACGACCAGGGCCCCTTCGCCCAGCATGCGGCGCGCCTGGACCAGCGCGGTTTCGGCGGCATCGAACAGACCGCCGTCGGAAAAACTGTCGGGCGTGACATTGAGAATGCCGACCACCACGGCCTTGTCGCCAAGGTCGAGATGACGCCCGTGCGCCAACTGCCATCGCCTCGCCGTCATTGCTCATCAACCATGGGGCTCATCAACCGTGTGGCTCATCAACCGTGGGGCTCATCAACCATGTGTGATCCGCACCAGATCAATTCCGTTGCGCCGGCAATGGCCGTAAAGCAAGGTAGGACGAGAGGCAACCTGATGAAACGAACCCTGCTTTGCGCATTGCTGCTTGCCGCCACCGCCGTTCCGGCGGGCGCGGCCAATCTCGTCAAGACATATAGCTACTTCGCCGTCGGCGGCAGGACGCTAGAAGACATCGAGGCACAGCTTTCCAAACGTGGTCCGCAGGTGAAGAGCACGGGCTCGCGGCATCCCGGCGCCACACAGATGGCCTTCACCACGCGCATCAGCTATGCCGGGCAGTCCGGCTCCTGCCGGATCGCCGACGCCGCCGTGACCGTCAAGGTCAAGGTTATCCTTCCCGAATGGAGCCGCCCACGCAAGGCCGACGCGGATGTGCGGCTGTTCTGGGACACGCTGTCGGCCGACATCAAGCGCCATGAGGAACGCCATGTCGAGATCGCCAAGAATCACGCCCGCGAACTGGAAGACGCGCTGAAAGCCGCTTACCCGCAGAAGGACTGCGATGCGGCGAAGGCCAAGGCCGCCCAGATCACCGCCGCCATTCTCGCCAGACACGACCGTGCCCAGGTGCAGTTCGATCGCGTCGAAAGCGTCAATTTCGAAAGCCGCATCCTGCGGCTCCTGCGCTATCGCGTCGAGCGCATCGGCAACGGCCGGTTGCCGCCGACGTGAACGTCCTGATGTATGTCGCCTAAGGGGCGGCGGTGCGAGCCAACCGGGCCGAAGCGTAGTGCCAGCTTCGAAAAATTTCCGGGCAACGGTCGAAATCGGCCTATACGGGACGACATATCAGGGGTTGGCAAGGGCACGACCTTTCAAACACGAGCATCACGACCGATCGCGCCGCGGATGCAACCCGGCTAGCCCAGCCGACGCACCGGACGGCGCGCGCAAGCATATGGACGAAAGATTATGGACCAGGCTGTCGACAATCAGGCCGTGGCGGCCGCGAGCGCGCCGCTGACGGAAAGCGAAAAGAACGCCATTATCGGCGGCGTTCTCCTGTCGATGCTGCTGGCAGCACTTGACCAGACCATTGTGGCACCGGCCATGCCGACCATCGCGCGAGCGCTCGGCCACGCCGAGTACCTGCCCTGGATCGTGACCGGATATCTCCTGACCGCAACCGCCATGGCGCCGCTCTACGGCAAGATCTCCGACGTCTACGGCCGCCGGCCGACCGTCTATGGCGCGATCCTCATCTTCCTCGCCGGCTCGCTGGTCAGTGCGATGGCGCCCAACATGTTCGTGCTGGTGATCGGCCGCGCGATCCAGGGCGCCGGCGGCGGCGGGCTTTTCGCCCTGGCGCAGACCGTCATCGGCGACCTCGTGCCGCCACGCGAGCGGGCACGCTATGCGGCCTGGATCTCGGGCACCTGGGCAGTCGCCAGCATCGCCGGGCCCTTGCTCGGCGGCACGTTCGCCGAACATCTCCATTGGTCGCTGATCTTCTGGATCAACATTCCGCTCGGCATCCTGGCCATGGCCATCATCAACAAGCCGCTGCGCAAGCTGCCGGTCGCGGCAAGACGGCATCGCATCGACGGGCTCGGCGCGCTGCTTCTCGTCGCCGCCACGGCCCTGCTGCTTCTGGCGCTGAACTGGGGTGGCAGCGAATACCCCTGGCTATCGACGGAGATCCTGGGGCTCGTCGCCAGTTCCTTGGTCCTGTGGGGCGCCTTTGCGCTGCGGCTGCTGCGCGCAACCGAGCCGCTGATTTCGCTCGAGGTGCTGAGCAACCCGATCGTCCTTGCCGGCACGCTCTCCATGTTCCTTCTGCAGGCGGCCAATATCGGCCTGTCTGTCTACTTGCCGGTCTATCTCCAGTCGGTCATCGGCCTGTCGGCAAGCGAATCCGGCACCGCCCTCCTGGGGCTGATGCTTGGCACGGTGGCCGGCGCGACATTCAGCGGGCGCACCATTCCGCGTTTCGTCCATTACAAGCGGATCGCCATCTTCGGATTGGCCTTCGCCGTTCTATGCCTCGGCGTCCTCAGCCTGGTGGCGGGGCACGCCTCGCTGCTGGTTGTCGAGATCCTGACGACATGCGTCGGGCTCGGCAGCGGAACCACCTTTCCGGTGGCCACGGTGTCTGTCCAGAACGCAGTCGACCCCAGGCACCTTGGCGTCGCCACCGGCGTTCTGACGTTCCTGCGCTCGCTGGGCAGCGCGCTCGGCGTTGCTATCCTCGGTGCGGTCGCCCTGGGCAACGGGCTGCCGCTGGCGGGCGAAGGCGCGCAGGCGACCGGCGCCGGTGCCGAAGCTGCCGCCTTCGGGCTGATCTTCGTCGCCGCCGTGGTGATGTTGATCATGGCGCTGCTGACGCTCAGCCTGATGCCCGAAAAACCGCTGCGCGGCCATCCCGAGGCCCCCGTGCTGGCGGACTGAAGCGATACGCGTCAGGAGGCCTCCGCCACACCGAGCTTCTTCTGCAGGCTGGTCGACGAGGTCGTGTATTGGAAGACGATGCGTTCGCCCGGGCTGACGATGCGCTTGGCGGCCTGGGCCATCAGCGCGACCTCGTGAAAGCCCGACAGGATGAGCTTCAGCTTGCCGGGATACCAATTGATGTCGCCGACCGCGAAGATGCCCGGGACCGACGTCTGGAACTTCTCGGTGTCGACCGGAATCAGGTTCTCGTGAAGGTTGATCCCCCATTCCGCAATCGGTCCGAGCTTCATGGTCAGGCCGAAGAAGGGCAGCATCCGCGTGCAAGGAATTTCGATGTCGCCCTCCGTCCCCTTGATCAGGGCGGACGACAGTTGGCCGGCGGCGCCGGTCAAGCCGGTCACTTGCCCGACCTGGAAATCCAGCTGCTTCATCTCCTGCATGGCGTACATCTTGTTGACGCTGTCGGGGGCGGCGCGGAACTCCGGGCGCCGGTGGACCAGGGTCACGCTTTTTGCCACCGGCTGCAAATTGAGCGTCCAGTCCAGCGCCGAATCGCCGCCGCCAACGATAACGAGGTCGTGGCCGCGAAAGTCTTCCATCCGGCGCACCGAATAGAAGACGCTCTTGCCCTCATAGGGTTCGATGCCCGGGATGGGCGGGCGTTTCGGCTGGAACGAGCCGCCGCCGGCGGCGATCACCACCACCTTGGCCTCGAACACCTCGTTCTCGTCGGTGGTGACGCGAAAGCCGCCGTCCTCCAACCTCTCCAGGCTGGAGACCATGCGATTGTAGGTGAAATCAGGCTTGAACGGCGCGATCTGCTCGAGCAGCTTGTCGACCAGCCCTTGCGCCGAGATCGACGGCCAGCCGGGAATGTCATAGATCGGCTTTTCCGGATAGAGTTCCGCGCATTGGCCGCCGGGCCGGTCGAGGATGTCGATCAGGTGGCACTTCATGTCGAACAGGCCGAGCTCGAACACGGCGAACAGGCCGACCGGCCCTGCCCCGACAATGAGTACGTCTGTCCTGGTGATGCCGGTCATGGTGCGCGCCTCGCTGCTGGATTGGCGTGAGACTGCATGACCTCCGGCTTGCTGCCAAGCGGCAGCCGCAAAAATCAGAGCTGCGAACTCGGGTTGCAAGGGATGGACGACTGCCAGTCCGGCTGCCCCGCCACCTTTTCATGGCAGGGCAGCTTCTCACGATAGGAATTTTTTCTTGACGGGGTGCCCGCAACTATGGTAGATATTTGGTTGTGGTGCTGAGTTGCGCCGGAGGCCCGCCGCACAGGCGGGTTTTCCATTCAAGGCGACGTCAACAGCCGGCCCCCAAGGAACCCCCTGCCCGGATTCATTGCCTCGGGCAAAAATCGGCTTTTAGCCTTGGCGCTCGGGCACCCGCACCACCAGTCCGTCGAGCGCGTCGCGCACCTTGATCTGGCACGATAGCCGCGAATTCGGCTGGACGTCGTAGGCAAAGTCCAGCATGTCCTCTTCCATTGCTTCCGGCTCGCCGACTTCCGCCGTCCAGGCCTCGTCGACATAGACGTGGCAGGTTGCACAGGCGCAGGCGCCGCCGCACTCCGCTTCGATACCCGGCACGGCATTGCGGATGGCGTTTTCCATGACCGTCGAGCCGTTCTCGGCATCCACGTCGAAATGTGTGCCGTCATGGGCAATGAAGGTCAGTTTGGTCATTTGTCACCTGAGGGAGTTTCCGCCGAGATAATCACTCGGGCACACAAGTCAACTGCGGCGAGAAAGCGCCGCTCGGTGACGTTTTTCCGCAAACGGGTCTAGCGGTTGATGGCGGCGATGAAATCGCGCACTTCGTCGATCAGTTTGCCGAGCCGCGTAAGCGTCTGGCTGTCTTCCGGCTGCCGTTCTATCTCGGTGGCGCAATCGGCAATGGCAAAGGCCCCGACACCACGCGCCGAACCCTTCAGGCCGTGCGCCAGGAGCAGCCGGTCCTTGATGTCCGCATCGACTATCCTGTCGCGCACCGACAGCGCCTGTTGTACAAAGAGCGCCAGCACCTCCTGTTCGAGGCCGCGGTCGCCCATCGTCTGCCGCGCAAGGTGTGCCAAATCGATCGGTCGGGACCGCCTCGTTCCCGATACATCGCCCCCGGGCATTGAAAAGGCAATGCCGCTTTCGCCACGCATGAACTCGAACTCCGCTTCTTCGGCCGCCTGAAAAACTAGGCGAATCCAATGGACAACGGGTTAATGGATGGCCGGAAAAAATGTTGCGAAAGCGGCGCCGGAATCACGCTTCCGTTAACCTTATATTTAAAGTTTTACGTATCCCGCGGAATGCATGTTTTCTTTACCCCCCTGTGTCATTACGATACGAGGGGTCCATTTTCAGCCTCCTGCGCGTGGGTGCGACAACCAAAATCATAAGCCCGCGGCAGCTAGTACAGGGTAGCGAAGGCATGGCGAAGAAAACAACGACGACCAGATCTCTGGACAACGATGTGGCCAGGGAACTCGAGAAGGCACTCGATCTCGACCTCAGCGGCGACACCGGCAGCGGCGACCTCGATATAGCGGCCTCGATGGAAGATCTGGAAGCGCAGATATCCCAGGCCGCCGACGAATTGGCGCGCGAGGGACGCAATCAGACGCAGGCACCCGTCGTCAACCAAGCCCAGGCCGCGAATCCCGCGCCAAAGACCAGACCCGCCGAACTGCGCCCCGTCGAAACACGCAATGGCGGTCAGCCCGCCGGCTTCTCGCCGGCCAATGACGATCGTCAGAAGGATTACAAGACGCTTCTGCACAGCCTCAACCGGCGCGCCTCGAACACGATCTACTGGGTTATCGCCTTCGTTTCGCTGGCCTGGATCGCCGGCGCGGGCGGATTGGCCAACCTCCTCTTCGGGCCGAGCATCTGGAGGATCCGCACGCTCGACCAGTTCTTCGCCCGTCCCGAACTGATCGGCCTTGCTGTCGCGGCCATCGTGCCGGTCATCCTGTTCTGGGCCTTCGCCGCCATGATTCGCCGCGCGCAGGACATGCGCATCGCCGCCCAGTCGATGACGGAAGTGGCCTTCCGCCTCACCGAGCCGGAAAACATGGCCCAGGATCGCGTCATGATGATCGGCCAGGCCGTCCGCCGCGAGGTGGCCGCCATGGGCGAAGGCATCGAACGCACGCTGGCCCGCGCCGTCGAACTGGAAACGCTGGTCCACAGCGAGGTCAACCAGATCGAGCGCTCCTATTCGGAAAACGAAACCCGCATCCGCTCGCTCGTCGACGGGCTCGGCAGCGAGCGCGAGGCGGTCGTCAGCCATGCGGAGCGGGTTCGCGCTTCGATCGCCGGCGCGCACGACACCCTCAAGGACGAAATCGGCGCTGCCAGCGACCTCATCCGCGACAGCATTCTCAATGCATCGACCAAACTGTCGATGACCATCACCAATTCCGGCGACACGCTTATCGACCGCATCAACGAAAGTTCGCTGTCGATCTTCGATTCGGTGGAAGGACGGCTCGACACCATAACCGACAAGCTTTCGACTTCCGGCGAGGCTTTCGCCAGCCTGCTCGACACGCGCATCGCCAAGCTGACGGACACGACAGACGGCCTGACCCGGTCGTTGACCGACCTGCTCGACGATCGCACCAACGGCATGGTGTCGCTGCTTGGTGGCGCCGCGCGCACACTCAATTCGGAATTCGAGGCCAGCCTCAACGGCATCGAGCGCACGCTCGCCGAGCGCGGCCAGGCGCTGATCAGCGAGTTCCAGACCCGCGCCGAGGCTCTCGACACCGGCACGCAGAAGCTCAACGCAGCACTCGAAGCCCGTGCCCGGCAGATCAACGAAACGCTGGTCGAACGCGCGCGCGAAATCGCCCACACCTTCGCCGAGAGCAAGGACACGCTGACGGCGATGATCGACCAGGGCAAGACCCAGATCGGCGCCGACATGGCCGATATCGTCACATCGACCTCGTCCATGCTCGAAGCGCGCGCCAGCGATTTCGCCGGACGCATGGAAGCGGCGCGCCACGTCGTCTCGCGCTCGTTCGATGCCGATATCCAGCGGCTTGCCGATGCCCGCGTGGGCATAGAGGAAGCGGTCGAAAATCACAGCCGCAGCCTTTCCGAGAGCCGCGAGCGCATGGCGGCCGCGATGCAGGCCGATCTGGCCAAGTTCGCCGAGAGCCGTGCCGGCATCGATGCTGCGGTAACCGACCAGGTGCAGAAGCTGGCCGAAGGCCGCAGCCTGATCGCGCGCGCTCTCGAAGAAGATCTGCGCAAGGTCAACGAATCGCGCGCTGCCATCGACGCTTCGCTCGGCAGCCACCTCGAAAGGCTGGAAGAAGGCCGCAACCGGCTCTCCCAGGCTCTCAACGAAGACTCCGGAAAGCTGGTGCAAGCCCGTACAATCATTGACGAAATGGTTGCTGGACATGTTGGCAAGCTGGCCGAGGGCCGCAACATTCTCTCGCGCGCGCTCGAAACCGACCTCGGCAAGCTCGTGGACACGCGCGCCGACATTGATGGCCTTGTCGCCGGTCAGGTCGAGAAGATCGCCGAGGGCCGCGCGGTACTCGCCAAGGCGCTGGAGAACGACATCGCCGGCATCAAGGACCTCATCGAGGCGCATTCGGCCAAACTGGCGGAAGACCGCTCGCAGCTCGGCCGTTCGCTGGAGGACGATCTGTCCAGCATACGCGGGCTGATCGAAGACCATTCGGGCCGCCTGGCCGAGGATCGCAGCCTGCTGTCGCAGACCCTTGAAGCCGACCTTGCCAAGCTCGCCGAGAGCCGCTCGAGCATCGACGGCCTGGTCGCCGGTCAGGTCGAGAAACTGGCCGAAGGCCGCGATATTCTCAGGCGGGCGCTGGAATCCGACCTCAACGCGATCAAGGGCGTCATATCGAGCCAGTCCGAGAGGCTGGCCGAGGACCGCGGGCAGCTGTCGCGGGTTCTCGAGGCGGACTTGCAGAACGTGAACAGCGTCATTGCCGACCACATGAACAAGCTGGTCCAGGACCGTTCGACCTTGTCGAAAGCGCTTGAGGAGGATCTCGCCAAGCTGGCCGAAAGCCGTTCGAGCATCGACGGGCTGGTGGCCGGCCAGGTCGAGAAGCTGGCCGAAGGCCGCGACATCCTGCGCCGTGCGCTGGAAGCCGATCTCAACACGATCAAGAGCACCGTCGCCGATCAGTCCCAGAAACTGGTCGAAGATCGGGGACAATTCGCCCGGGCGCTCGAAGCCGACCTCGAAAACGTCAACAGTCTCGTCAACAGCCACTCCGAAAGGCTTGTCCAGGATCGTTCGGCGCTGTCGAAGGCACTCGAAGACGATCTGGAAAACGTCAACGGACTGGTCAATAGCCACTCCGAGCGGCTTGTCCAGGAGCGTTCGGTGCTGTCGAAGGCACTCGAAGACGATCTCGCCAAGCTGGCCGAAAGCCGCTCGAGCATCGACGGCCTTGTCGCCGGCCAGGTCGAGAAGCTGGCCGAAGGCCGCGACATCCTCAAGCGCGCGCTGGAGGCCGATCTGCAGAGGCTGTCGGAGAGCCGTGGCGATCTCGACGGCATCATCGCCGGACATGTCGGCAAGCTGGCCGAAGGCCGCGACGTGCTGAGCCGCGCGCTGGAAGACGATCTCGGCAGGCTCGCCGAGACCCGCAAGGACATCGATCGTTCGCTGTCGGGTCACATCGACCAGATCGCGGCCAGGAGCACCGACATCTCCGCTGCGATCGCCGCCGACGTGGACAAGATCGAGCAGGCGTTCAGTCACCAGACCGGCATCATCGAGGAGCGTGCGGGCACCATGGAGCGTGCGCTGTCGACAGGCGTCGACAATGTGCGCAACGTGCTCGAGAAGAGCGCCGTCTTCGTGGCCGGCGCCTTGCGCGAGAAGGTCCTGGAAGTCACCAGCGTCCTGCATGAGCAGGCGGGCCAAGCCTTCTCCGATGCGGATCGCAAGATCGCCGAGCGCGCCGAGCAGACCTCGGCTGCCCTGCTGGCCCGGGCCGAAGACATCGCCCGCACCTTCGAGGAGGCGGATCGCCGTCTCCACGCCCGTGCGGAAGACACGTCGAGCGCCTTGCTTGCCCGCGCGGACGATGCGTCCAGTTCCTTGCTGGCGCGAGCCCATGAAACCGCCGATCAGCTTGCCGCCCGTGCGAGCGAAATCGCCGGCACGTTCGACGCGGCCGACCAGAAGCTGGCCGCCCGCGCCCAGGAGACCGCCGACCAGTTGGCGGCTCGGGTGAGCGAGATTGCCGGCACCTTCGACGCGGCCGACCAGAAGCTGGTTGCCCGGGCCGTCGAAACGGCACAGTCGCTGGCCGCGCGCGCCGGCGATATCCTGCGCAATTTCGAAGGCGCCGATCAGCGGCTCGGCATGCGCATCGGCGAATCGGCCGAAGCTCTTGCCGCGCGTGCAGCGGATCTCGGCCGCATCTTCGATGCCGCCGACCAGCACCTGGTCTCGCGCATCGCCGAAGGTTCGGAAGCGCTGTCAGGCCGCGCCTCCGAAATCGCCCGCATCTTCGATGATGCGGACAACCGACTGGTTTCCCGCATCGCCGCCAGCACCTCGACCATCGGCGAACATGCTGAGAGCATCGTCGGCGCCTTCACCAGCACAGAGCAGAGGGTCGCCGACCGTGCGCGCCAGACCGGCCAGGAGCTGGCCGCGCATGCCCGTGAAATCGAGCAGGCGCTCGCCGGCGCCGACGAGCGGCTCGCATCGACCGCGGCAACGGCTGCTGCCCGCGTCGAAGAGCAGATCGCCAGCGTCGAGAACCGGCTCGCCCATACCGCCGAGACGATGGGCCAGAAGCTCAACGAGCAGGTGTCGAGCGCCGAGGCGCAACTCGTGTCGCGCGCCAATGTCATCGCGGAGACCTTTACCGCGGTCGGCCAGCATATCGGCCAGAGCACCAACGACGCCGCCAAGACGATCGGCGCCAACACCCGCGAGCTCAACACCATGCTTGCGGCACGGTCGGCGGAGATGTCGAAGATCCTCGACGAGACCGCGCGGCCGCTGGTCGAGCGTTTCGCCCAGGGCGGCTCGGAACTGCAAAAGAGCATGGAAGAGGTCACCGAACGTGCCGCCGAGAAGCTGCGCAGCGAAAACGCAGCCCTCGTCAACGCGCTCGCCAGCCGCACCGCAGAGACCCTGTCGGCGGTCGAAGGTGCCCGCTCGTCGCTATCCGACAGTGTCGCCGACCTGATCGGCCGCATGACCACGTCGAGCGCGCAGCTCGGTCAGCTGATCGAACAGGCCGCGGCCAATCTCGGCCAGGTCGACGAACGCCTGACCGGCAGCACGCAAAGCTTCGCGGCAACCACCGAGAAAGCGGCGCAGACCTTCGCCAGCTCGGCAAGGCTGGTCGATTCGAACACGACAAGGCTGACGGAACTGTCGTCGTCGACCTTGCGCGAGGTCGCGTCGATCGCCACCAAGTTCGATGAACACAGCCGCCTGCTCGCCGGTGCTTCGGACCTCCTGAGCTCGGCCCAGAGCAACCTCGAACACACGCTCGAAAGGCAGTCTTCGCTCGAGGATCTCGCTGTCGGCCTGGTCAAGAAGTCGGAAGATCTCGAAAGGGTCATGCGCTCGTTCGAGAATCTGGTCGGCCAGACGCTGCAAAATGCGGAAGGCAGGACGCTGGAATCGGCCGACAAGATCCGCAACGCCATCACCGACGTCGTCGATTCGGCGACCAAGCGCTTCTCCGACGCGACCGAGGAGATGCGCCGCACCGCCGGCGCCATCAAGAGCGAGCTCGACCTCACCCGCGCCGAGCTCAAGAAGGGCGTCATCGAGATGCCGGAAGAGGCCAAGGAATCGACATCGGCCATCCGCCGCGCGGTTTCCGAGCAGATCAACGCCCTGAAGGAGCTTTCGGACATCGTTGCGAAGTCCGGCCGCAGTGGTGGAGAGCCCTCGGAATCGCGCAATTTGCGCCCGGCGCCGCAAGCCCCGGCAGCGCCCCGCGCGGCAGAGCCGCCGCGCCGCGCTCCCGCGCCACAGCCGGAACTTCGCGCGCCGCAGGCGCCGTCGGGCGGCACGGCGCTACGCGGCACGCTTGACCTGGAGCGCCCCGCCGACACGGCGCCGCGCCAGCGTTCCGACGCCGGCGCCCGCACGCAACAGGGCGGCTGGGTGCGCGATCTCCTGAGCGGGGCGTCACGCGAGGACGAAGCCAAGCCTGCAACACCCGCCGAAGCACCGCGCGCCGCCCCTGCCCAGCGTTCGCCGCTCCACGTCGTGGAGTCGCTGAACTCGCTGTCCGTCGACATCGCACGGGCCATCGATCACGATGCGTCGATCGAACTGTGGAACCGGTACCGGCGCGGCGAGCGTGACGTGTTCACGCGGCGGCTCTATACGCTGAAGGGCCAGCAGACGTTCGACGAGATCCGTCGCAAGTATCAGACGGAGGCAGAGTTCCGCGCCGCCGTCGACCGCTATTGCGATGATTTCGAGAAGCTGCTGAAGGACGTGTCGCGCAACGACCGCGACAACATCATGGCGCAGACCTACCTGACCTCGGATACAGGCAAGGTCTACACCATGCTGGCCCACGCCAGCGGCCGCCTGCACTAGGCAGCGGCAGACAGCCAATGAAAAAAGGCGGGGGACTTGTCTCCCGCCTTTTGGCTTGGAAGGGTGGACGTCGCATCCGGAACTGGATCTCTGACTTGTGAAGACGGCGATCATATTCGACTGCGAGTTTCTTTGCCTTGAGGGCTCGCAACGCAGATTCTGGTGCGCGGCCCACGATCCCGACCCGGTCATCGCGCAGATCGGCGCGGTCAGGCTTGGGCTCGAAGACGACTTTCCCGTCCTGGGCACGCACAAGGCCTATGTCAGACCGATCGACCGGTTTGGCAGGAGATACGCGCTCGACCCTTTCTTCACCGAACTGACTGGCATCACAGAAGAAAAGCTGGAGATCGAGGGGGTCGCGCTAGGAGAAGCCCTTGTTGACATCGATCGTTTCTCGGGTGGGGCGCGATTCTGGTCCTGGGGCAAGGACGAACTGAACATGATAGCCATCAGCTGCTATATCGCAGGCATTCCTGCTCCCTTCCCGGCGGCCCGCTTTGACAATGCCGTAAAGCTGCTGATCTCGGCCGGGATGCCGATCGAGGACCTGGCAAGGACGCCGAGCAACAAGCTTGCCGACTATTATGGCGTTCAACACCCGCCATTGCAGGGACACGATGCGCTCGATGACGCGCTGTCCGTAACCTACACCCTGCAGCACCTGATGAAGGCCGGAAAGCTGCGGCCGGACGCCTTCGACCGCTTGTAGCCTGGTGGCTGGCGCCCGCCCGGGATCGCCGCTCAGACCGCCGAATCGGTCCAGCGCACGATCTGTTTGGCCGCGTCGCCGAAAGCAGCATCGAGCGCGCCGACATAGCCTTGGTTGCCGCTGCCCGAGACGGGCGCGGTCGCCGTAAAGCTCTTGGACGCACGCACCTCGCCGTTGCGGTCGTTGAGGATGCGCACGAACAGGTCGACCTCGGCATGATCGCCGCCGTCGACACGGACTTCGAACGAACGGATCTCGACGATGACCTGGTAATCGATCGCCAGTCCCTCGCCCGGCTTGCCCACGCCGGCGAAGCTGCCCGAGCGCTGGAACGTCTCGGCCAGCCGAGCCTGCACGATCAGCGGCAGCCGGTCCGCCCATTGCGCGCCCTTGAGGTACTGGATCGAGCGTGGGGACGGCTTTATGACGATGTTCTGGCTGTCCAGCGCCTTGAGCGCGGATGGCTGGGCGATCAGGATCTGGCGACGGCTGTGGCCATGCGCCTCGACCGACGGCGCCGACAGTTCGAATGTGTCAAGCGGCGCAGGCCCGCCGCCCGGCAGCGCGGCACAACCGGCAAGGGTCAAGGCAAGCAAGGCCACGCCCGATCTGAACACAATCGTCGACTTCACGCGCGATCCCTGCTGTCCCCGGCCTCACTATCCCTGGATTGTAACAACAACCCGCGGATGCAGACACTGTTTCTGGGGCGAGCCGAGACCGAAGTCAACGCCGCGCCCTGCCATCGTACTGCCGAACCTCGCCCTCGCCGCCCGACAGGATGCGCTGCGGATTGCGGCTGAGGTCGGTAACCGCCTCCTCGATGCGGCTGATCGAACGGCGGCTGTCCTGAACCAGCGCCTCGACATTCGAAAGGCCCTGGCCGGAAAACCGGGCTATATTGTCTGTGATGACGCCAAGCCGCGAATTCAGCGTATCGGCAACCTGCTTGAACGACCTCAGCGTGTCCCTGGCGTCCGCCATCACGCCGTCCGCCTGGCCCGAGCCGAGCAGCTTGTCGACCTTGGCCAGGATGCCGTCGACGCGCACCGAGGCGTCGTTGAGCCGCTGCGCGAGCTGCCTCGCATCCTTGATCGTCTCGTCGATGTCGTCCGCCCTGTTCGCGAATTTGCCGGTCACCTTGGCGATGTCCGAGGCCGCCTTGTCGGCGCTTTCGCTTGCCTTCTGGATGTTGGCCAGAGCCGTGCGCACTTGCGCCGGATCGATGCCGTCGAGCACGCTGTCGACCTTGGCCAGCGTACCTTGCGTCTGCTTGGCGAAATCATTGACCGATCCCACGGCCGTATCGACATTCCTGATCACGCCATTGAGCTGTTTGGACGTTTCCTTGAGGTTGCCGGTCACCGTATCGACATTGGCGACGATGCTCTTGATCTTGTCCTTGTCGACCGCATTGAGCAGCCCTTCGGCCGCCTTCAGCGTGCCGTCGAGCTTGCCCGAGACGCCCTTCAGCTCATCGGACAGCGCGCTGACCGCGGACAGGAACTTGTCGACGCCGTCGGAATTCCTGGCCAGCGCGTCGGAGAACGTCTGCACATTCTGCACGGTCTGCGTCAGCGGCCCGCGCACATCCTTGGTGAACCCCTCCAGCTGCGTCAGTACCGTGTCGGCGCGCGTGAAGATGTTCTGCGCCGTCTGCAAAAGATTGGTCACCGCCGACGGGTTGGCCACGATCTCGGCGACCTTGCCTTCCTTCTCGGCCTGGTCGAGAAGTTTTACTTCCTTGGGGTCGGCGCCCTTGAGTTCGATATTGGCCTGTCCGGTCAGGCCCGCCAGGCCGATATCGGCCTGCGTCGATTTGGTGATCGGCGTCATGCGATCGATCTCGGTGTCGGCGATGGCGACCGTCGGATTGTCGACATCGATATAGACGCGCCTGACGTCGCCGACCTTGACGCCGTTGAACAGCACGAAGCTGCCGCGGCCAAGTCCGGAAGCCGAGCCAGGGATGCGCACGCGCAACAATGTGGTCTCGCCTTTGTCGCCGATCGCCGCCGTCCAATAGACGAAGCCGAACGCCGCCAGGATCGCCACCAGCGTGAAGATGCCGACAATAACGTAGTTGGCTCTGGTTTCCATTGCTTCACTTATGGCTATGCGCGCGCGGCAAGATCAAGTTGCCGGGCTCGTTTTCCGCGGAAATACGATTTTACCCACGGTTCTTCACTCTTCAGCATGTCGTCTATGGTGCCTTCGACCAGCACTTTCTTCTTGCCGAGCACGGCGACGCGGTCGCAGGCGGTGAAAAGCGTGTCGAGATCGTGGGTCACCATGTAGACGGTCAGGTCCATCGTATCGCGCAGCTTGACCACCAGCTCGTCGAATTCCGCCGCGCTGATCGGATCGAGGCCCGAGGTCGGCTCGTCGAGGAAGACGATGTCGGGATCGAGCGCCAGCGCGCGAGCGAGTGCCGCGCGCTTGATCATGCCGCCCGACAGCTCGGACGGGAATTTCTGCGCCGCGTCCGGCGGCAGCCCGACCAGTTCGACCTTGAGCATCGCCAGTTCGTCCATCAGCTTGCGCGGCAGGTCGAGATATTCGCGCATCGGCACCTGGACGTTTTCCAGCACCGTCAGCGCCGAGAACAGCGCGCCGTGCTGGAACAGCACCCCAAGGCGCATGTCGATGCGCAGCCGTTCGGCATCGTCGGCCTTTTCGATATCCACGCCGAACAGCTTGATCGTGCCGGACTGCTTGCGCGTCAAACCAAGGATGGTGCGCAGCAGAACTGATTTGCCGGCGCCCGAAGCGCCGACGAAACCGAGGATCTCGCCGCGCCAGATATCGAGCGACAGTTTGTCGAGGATCAGATTGTCGCCGAAGGAAACGGTGATGTCATGCGCCGAAAGCACGATCTCGCTGTCATCCGCGCCCTCCTTGGCCCTGGTCTCGATGCCGTTTCCCATCGCCATTTCAGAACTCGATCGCTGCATAGAACATGGCGAAAAGCCCGTCGAGGATGATGACGACGAAGATCGATTTCACCACCGAGGCGGTCACGTGCTGACCAAGCGATTCGGCGCTGCCGCCGACCTTCATGCCCTCGACCGAGGCGATGGTGCCGATGATCATAGCCATGAACGGCGCCTTGATCAGGCCGGCGAAAATGGTGCTGAGGTCGATGGCGACGCGCAGCCGGTCGATGAAGGCGGCGGGTGCGATGTCGGAATAGAGCCAAGCCGCGAGGATACCGCCACCGAGTGCGGCAAAATTGGCGATGATGGTCAGGCAAGGCAGGGCGATCACCAGCGCAACCAGGCGCGGAAAGACCAGCACGCCGATGGGGTTGAGCCCGATGACCTTCAGCGCATCCACTTCCTCGCGCATCTTCATCGAGCCAATTTCGGCGGTGATGGCGCTGCCCGAGCGGCCGGCGATCATGATTGCCGTCATCAGCACGCCGAGTTCGCGCAGGATCAGCACGCCGACGAGGTCGACGACGAAGATGTCGGCGCCGAAATAGCTGAGCTGGTAGGCGCCCTGCTGGGCAACGATGGCGCCGACGATCGCCGACATCAGCACCACCACCGGAATGGCTCCGACGCCCATGCGGTCGATCTGGTTGAAGATCGCCGCCGGATTGACGGCATGGCCGCGGCCGAGCTTCATCTGCGCGCCACGGATCGTGGCGCCCAGTATGTTCATCGAGGCGAGAAAATCGTCGCGCATTTCGTAGACGCGGCGGCCAACCGCCTCCAGCGCGCGAATGACGATGTTGGGCGGCCCGACCGGCCCCGATTCGGGCTCGCGCCGCACCGCGTCGCCGACCGCGCCAAGCAGGATCGAGGCAACGTCGCTTTGGCCCTGCAGCCTGACCTCGACGCCCTTCTTCTCGAAAGCGCTGACCAGGCGGTCGATCAGCCACGCGCCGGCGGTGTCGATCTTCTCGATGTGCGAAAGATCGAGCGCCAAAGTCTTGAAACCGCTCCGTTTCTCGATTTTGCGCATCTCTGCGTCGACCGCGGCCACGGTGCGCGTCGTCCAGATTCCCGAGAAGGCGCACCCGAGAACGCCTGCTTCCTCACCGACCGACACGCGCGGTTCGTGGTCAGCCTCCGAGGCGGTCTTGCCGCTTGCGTCGCGCTTGCCGATGGTCAACATGGCGTCCTGTTTAGCCTGACGGGTCCGGCCTTGTCGATTTGCCGACGACCCTTCTCGCACAGCCGGAGCAGAAAATTATGGCGCGTGTCATTTCGGTCGAGGCCGAGCGTTTTCCGATCGCCGGCACCTTCACCATTTCGCGTGGTTCGAAGACCGAAGCCGAAGTGATCACCTGCACGATCAGCGAAGGCGATTACACGGGCCGTGGCGAATGCGTGCCGTACAAACGCTATGGCGAGACCATGGATGGGGTTCGCGCCGCGGTAGAGGCCATGCGCGGGCAAATCTCTGCTGGCATGGACCGGACAGCCCTGCTCGGCGCCATGCCGGCGGGCGCGGCGCGCAACGCCATCGATTGCGCCTTGTGGGACCTGGAAGCCAAGATCAGCGGCAAGGCGGTGGCGGACGTAGTCTGGCCGGCTCCTTTGCATCAGCTCGAGACGGCCTACACGCTGTCGCTGGGCGAACCCGAGGCGATGGCGGCGCAGGCCCGTGCCAATGCGGCGCGGCCGCTGCTCAAGGTCAAGATCGGCGGCGACAACGACATCGCGCGCATCCGCGCCGTCCGGCAGGCCGCGCCCGACAGCCGCATCATCCTCGACGCCAACGAGGGCTGGAACGATGACACCATCGCCGCGAACCTCGCCTTTGCCGCCGAGCAAGGCATCGCGCTTATCGAACAGCCGCTGCCGGCGGGCCATGACGGCATCCTGCGCCACATCGCGCATCCGGTGCCGATCTGCGCGGACGAGAGCGTGCATGAGGCGGGGGATCTGGCCGCGCTCGCCGGTCTCTACGATGCCGTCAACATCAAGCTCGACAAGTCGGGCGGGCTGACGGCGGCGCTCGTGCTGCGCGACCGCGCCCGCGAACTGGGTTTCGGCGTCATGGTCGGCTGCATGGTCGGCACGTCGCTGGCGATGGCGCCGGCGGTGCTGCTCGCCCAGGACGCCGATTTCGTAGACCTCGACGGACCGCTGCTGCTTGCGCGGGATCGTGTGCCCGGCCTCGCCTATGAGGGATCCTTGGTTTCACCGCCCGATCCGGCGCTTTGGGGCTGAGCGCGCCGCGAGTCCGACCAGCACCAGGCCGATGATCGCGATCGGGATCATGGCCAGGAAGCCGTCGACCCCGAAACGGTCGTAGAGCGGGCCGGAGGCGAGCGTCACGGCGGCCATGAAGAAGCCGTTGAAGAAATAGGCGATGCCCTGTGCGGCACCGGTGCGCTCTTCCGAGACCGTTTCGCCGATCATTTTCTGCAGGCCGATCAGCACCATGGCCACCGACACCGAATGCAGGGTCTGGACGCCGAAAAACCCCGCGACGCCGAGGCCAAGCGGCCAGATCAGCGGAAAGGCGATCCAGCGCACGACCGCGCCGATGCCGGCAATCACCATCACCCTGACGACCGACACGGAGGCGAATATGCGGTTGAAAAACACGAACATGCAGACTTCGGCCACCACGCCCCACGCCCACAGAAGCCCGACGACGGTGTCGCCGATGCCGATCGACTTCCAGTAGATCGACACGAAGCCGTAAAGGAAGGCGTGGCTGGCGGTGAGGATGCCGACACCCAGGGTGAAATAGACGAAATAGGCATTGAAGAGACTTGGTGCCGAGTGCTGGATCTCCGCGGCCGAAAGCGGTGAGGCAAGGCGCGGCCGCCCAAGGCGCGGCGCAAGCAGCGCGGCAACGAGCGCGGCACCCAGTGCCGCGAAAATGATCGCCGGGACGGCTTGCGCCCCTGCCGCGGTCAGGATGAAACCACCGGCCACGTTGGCGCAGAGATAGGAGATCGAACCCCACTTGCGCATGCTGGTGTAGTTGGAGCCGAAGCGGCGCACGCCCGAAAGCGCGAGCGAATCGGCCATCGGCGAATGCGGTGTCCATACGATCGTCAGCGCCAGCGACACCGCAAGCACGACGGCGTAGGAGGCCGGCAGAAAATAGCCGGCGGAAATGATCATCGATGCCGCGACGAGCGCGATATAGACGTCGGCGCGGTCCCTCGCCCGGTCCGCGAGCGCGGTGAGCAGCGGCGTCGTCACGACGCGCAGGAACATCGGAGCCGCCAGGATGACGGCGATCTGCTCGGCGTGAAAACCTTTCGCCTGCAGCCACAGCGGGAAGTAAGGCAGATGCGTGCCCTGCGACACGAACAATGTCGCGAAGATCAGGCTCATGCGCAGTTCGAAATGGCGAGGCTTGACGAGCTGTTCGGGTGAAAGCGGCGGCAGCGGCATGAATCGATCCAATAACGCTGCCGTCCACGAACGGCGAGCAGTGTGGATTGACCCTTAACATGAGGAAAAACCGGACGAAACCGATTGGCCTAATCGATTAACACCGGAATCTGTGCCTGGCACCCGCAGTCAGGCGGCCTGCACCACCCGGTCCTCGATCAGCATCGGGATGAAGGGTTCGTCCGGCGCGTCGGGCAAGACATGCGCCCAGGTCAGGATTTCCATCCGGCCGTCGAAATGTTCGACCACCGCCGTGCAGCTTTCCACCCAGTCGCCGGTGTTGATGTACTGGACGTCGCCATAGTTTTCGATCGCGGCATGATGGATATGGCCGCATATGACGCCGTCGACATGGGAGCGCCGCGCCTCGTCGCTGAGTACCATCTGGAACGAGCCGATGAAGTTCACCGCCTTCTTGACCTTGACCTTGGCCCAGGACGAAAACGACCAGTAAGGCAGGCCGAGCAGCTGGCGCAGCCGGGTGATCACACGGTTGACCTGCATGGCGGCGTCGTAGGCGTGGTCGCCGAGATAGGCGAGCCAGCGCTGATTGTGCACGACCGTGTCGAACTGGTCGCCATGAATAACGAGCAGCCGCCTGCCGTCGGCGGTTTCGTGAATGGCGCGGTCGGCTACGACGATGCCGCCGAAATGCACGCCCTGGAACTGGCGGGCGAATTCGTCGTGGTTGCCGGCGATGTAGGTGATGGTGGCGCCCTTTCGCGCCTTGCGCAGCAATTTCTGCACGACGTCATTGTGGCTCTGCGGCCAGTGCCAGCTGCGTCTCAGGCGCCACCCATCGACGATATCGCCGACGAGATAAATGATGTCGGCATCGTGATATCTAAGGAAATCGATCAGGAAATCGGCCTTTGCCGCCTTCGACCCGAGATGGACGTCGGAGATGAACATGCTGCGGAACGTGCGGGGCTCTTGGCCGGACATCGCGAATTCACCGTTGCTTTCGCGAGCCTATGCCCCGATTCATGCAACAACCGTATGACGGTTGCGATTGGTCCAGCCCAAGAGCTAGCCTGCCGGCGAATCACAGGAGAAATCGTCATGGATCTCGGCATCCGCGGAAAGAAGGCCATCGTCTGCGCTTCGAGCAAGGGGCTCGGAAAAGGCTGCGCCATGGCGCTGGCCGCGGCTGGTTGCGACGTCGTCGTCAACGGGCGCAACGCCGAGCTGGTGGCCAAAACCGCTGCGGAGCTGCGCGAGCGTTACGGCGTGACCGTCACGGAAGTCGTCGGCGATGTATCGAAGCCCGAGGTGCAGAAGGCGCTTCTCGCCGCTTGCCCCGAACCCGACATACTGGTCAACAATAATGGCGGCCCGCCGCTGCGCGATTTCCGCGAGCTCGATCGTGCCAAGATGCTCGAAGGCGTGACCCAGAACATGGTGACGCCGATCGAGCTGGTGCAGGCGGTGATCGACGGCATGGCCGTGCGCGGTTTTGGCCGCATCGTCAACATCACTTCGCTATCGGTCTATGTCCCCATCCCCGGCCTTGATCTGTCGTCCGGCGCGCGCGCCGGCCTGACCTCCTTTCTTGCCGGCGTGGCGCGCACGGTGATCGACCGCAACGTGACCATCAACAGCCTGCTGCCCGGCAAGCTGGATACCGACCGGCTGCGCGGTCCGCACGAGGCCGGCAGCGTTGAAGACCCGGCCGCGGCAGCCGCCCGCAAGGCGCGCATCAGTGCCGACGTGCCGGCCAAGCGGCTCGGCACGCCGGAGGAGTTCGGCCAGATCTGTGCCTTCCTGTGCTCGGTCCATGCCGGCTACCTGACCGGCCAGAACATACCGGTGGACGGCGGCCTCTATGTCAGCGCCTTCTGAGACCCGGTAGCGCCGGCGCCGAAGAAATTCCGCTCAAACCGTTGAAATAGATCGCTTATCCCGGCTTCGTCGATGTGAATGGCGATTGCGTCATTTGGCGTCGCGAAAAATCTCGGCCGCATGCTAAGAAGGCGGCACGCAGGATCGCAGGGAGGCCCGGAATGAACGGCGAGAGCAAGAAAACGGCACGTTCGGACCTCGACGAAGCCGCGCTCTACTTCCACAAGCACCCGACGCCGGGCAAGCTCGAAATCCAGGCCACCAAGCCGCTTGGCAACCAGCGCGACCTGGCGCTCGCCTATTCGCCCGGCGTGGCGGCCCCTTGCCTCGAAATCCGCGACGATCCGGCGACCGCGGCCGACTACACGGCGCGCGCCAATCTGGTCGGCGTCGTTTCCAACGGCTCGGCCGTGCTCGGCCTGGGCAATATCGGCCCGCTCGCTTCCAAGCCGGTCATGGAAGGCAAGGCGGTCCTGTTCAAGAAATTCGCCGGCATCGACGTCTTCGACATCGAGATCGACGCGCCCGAGATCGAGCGCATGGTCGAAACGGTGGCGGCGCTGGAACCGACATTCGGCGGCATCAACCTCGAGGACATCAAGGCGCCGGAATGCTTCGAGGTCGAAGAGCGACTGAAGGCCCGGATGGGCATACCGGTTTTCCATGACGACCAGCACGGCACCGCCATCATCGTCGCCGCCGCAGTGCTCAACGGCCTGGAATTCGCCGGCAAAACCATTGCCGACATCAAGATCGTCACTTCGGGCGCGGGTGCGGCGGCATTGGCCTGCCTCAACCTGCTGGTCTCGCTCGGCGCCAAGGTCGAGAACATCTGGGTCACCGACCGTTTCGGCGTCGCCTATAAGGGGCGCACGGATGAGATGGACCGCTGGAAAGACCCTTATGTGAAGGACACGGAGGCGCGCACGCTGGCCGACGTCATATCGGGCGCAGACGTGTTCCTCGGGCTTTCGGCCGCCGGCGTGCTGAAGCCGGAATTGCTCCAGCACATGGCGCCGAAGCCATTGATCCTGGCGCTGGCCAATCCCAATCCGGAAATCATGCCGGAAGTGGCGCGGGCGGCGCGCCCCGACGCGATGATCTGCACGGGCCGGTCCGATTTTCCAAATCAGGTCAACAACGTACTGTGTTTTCCTTACATCTTCCGCGGCGCGCTGGACTGTGGCGCCAGCGCCATCAATGAGGAGATGAAGATGGCCGCGGTGCGGGCCATCGCCGCCCTTGCCCGCGAAGAACCTTCGGATGTCGCCGCGCGCGCCTATTCCGGCGAGACGCCGGTGTTCGGACCCGAGTTCCTGATCCCCTCGCCCTTCGATCCGCGCCTCATCCTGCGCATCGCCCCGGCCGTCGCCAAGGCGGCCTGCGACACCGGTGTCGCGACAAGGCCGATCAGCGACTTCTCCGCCTATATCGACAAGCTCAACCGCTTCGTCTTCCGCTCCGGCCTGGTGATGAAGCCGGTGTTCTCCTCGGCCAAGGCGTCGAGCGCCAAGCGCGTCATCTATGCCGACGGCGAGGACGAGCGCGTGCTGCGCGCCGCGCAGGTGGTTTTGGAGGAAGGCATCGCCGAGCCGATCCTGATCGGCCGTCCGCACGTCATCGAGGTGCGATTGAAGCGCTACGGACTGCGCATCAAGCCCGGCGTCGACTTCGGCCTGATCAACCCGGAGGACGATCCGCGCTACCGCCATTACGTCGACCTCCTGATCGAGCTGGCCGGCCGGCGCGGCGTGACGACGGAGGCCGCGCGCACCATGGTGCGCACCGACAACACGGTGATCGCGGCCCTCGCATTGAAGCGCGGCGACGCCGACGCCATGGTCTGCGGCCTCGAAGGGCTTTTCGAGCGGCACCTGCGCAACGTCACGCTGATCATCGGGCCACGAACCGGCATCAAGGACCGGGATCTGTCGACGCTGTCCATGCTGATCTCGCAACGCGGCATCATCTTCCTGACCGACACCCATGTTTCTGTCGACCCCACCGCCGACGAGATCGCCGAAATGACCGTGCTGGCGGCCGAGGAGATCCAGCGCTTCGGCATCGAGCCCAAGGCGGCGCTGCTGTCGCATTCGGATTTCGGCTCGCGCGATTCGCCGAGTGCGCTCAAGATGCGGCAG
Source organism: Mesorhizobium sp. B2-5-11 (assembly GCF_006440835.1). Lineage (NCBI taxonomy): Bacteria > Pseudomonadati > Pseudomonadota > Alphaproteobacteria > Hyphomicrobiales > Phyllobacteriaceae > Mesorhizobium > Mesorhizobium sp. B2-5-11. The sequence goes on along the minus strand of NZ_VFUK01000011.1, from coordinate 58,437 downwards.
GCGGCGGCGATCCTGGCGCGCATCGCGCCCGAGCTGCAATGCGACGGCGAGATGCATGCCGATTCCGCGCTGTCGGAACATCTGCGCCAGCGCGTCTATCCGCATTCGCGTCTGAAGGGCGAAGCCAATCTCCTGGTGTTCCCCAACCTCGATTCCGCCAACATCACGCTGACAGCGCTCAGGACCATGATGGATGCCCTGCATGTCGGCCCGATCCTGCTCGGCACCGACAAGCCGGCGCATATCCTGACGCCCTCGGTGACTTCGCGCGGCGTCGTCAACATGACAGCGCTGGCGGTGGTCGAGGCCGCCCACAAGGCGCAAGCTGTCGTCGATCTGGGCTGAACACCAATTCGGGGGTAAACTGCGGTTTAACCACGAGCACGTAGCGTGCGGCGAACAACCAAGCAGGGTTTCGGCGGATGATGGGCAAAGGGTGGAAGCAGGCGCATCTCGCCGTGCTGCTTGGCCTGCTGCTTTCGGGCGCCGCCGTCTCCGAGCCGCAGGCCGCCTCGCGTGTCTGCCGCCAGCTCGAGACCGATCTTGCCGCGACCTCGCGCGGCAGTGGCGGTCCGGCCCTGATCCGGAAATATGACGCCGCGATCGACCGGCAACGCGAGCAGATTTCAAAGGCGCGCGGCCAGTCCAGCAGCGCCGGCTGCGGCTTCTCTCTATTCAGCCGCAATGTCAGCCAATGCGCTGGGTTCAACGCCACCATCGAGCGCATGAACGCCAATCTCGATAGCTTGCAGGCCAAGCGCGCCCGCCTCGCCGGCGGCGGTTCGCGGCGCGATCGCGCACGCATCCTGGCCGCGCTCGACACCAATGGCTGCCGCGAGGACGCGGTGGCGCCCCGCCGCGAACTCTTGCGCGAAGCGAAACGGGAACAAGGCAACGGCAATCTGTTCGACCAGCTGTTCGGCGGCGACACACGCCGGCTCGATACGCTCGACCAGTCTGACGATCCCGACGAGGAGCGCAATATCCGCCGCGTGCCGGGCCGATCCGGCATACCGGATTTTCCGGGCGTCGGCGGCGAGTTCCGTACCACCTGCGTGCGCACCTGCGACGGCTACTTCTTTCCGATGTCGAATGCCGCCTCGGTCGGCGATTTCGAGCGCGACCAGAAGAACTGCGAATCGAGCTGTCCCGGCACCGAGATCCAGGTCTTCTATTCGCGCGGCATGGGCGACGATTCAGCCGACATGACATCGTCGGTCACCGGCCGACCCTACAGCGAACTGCCGACGGCCTATCTTTACAAGCAGCCCAACCTGTCGCGGCCGCCGGCCTGCGGCTGCAACGCCGCGCAGAACTTCCAGATCATCGGCGGCAATCCGCCAAGCCAGCAACAGTCGCGGCCGCAAACGGAGGGCGCCCCGTTCATTCCGGTGCCTGCCTCCAAACCCGATCCAGGTGCCGATCCCGAGACGCTGGCAAACGCCGCAGGCGGGCTGGACCGCGACGCCATCAAGCGGCTTGCGGTCAAACCGGTCACATCGCCGGTCTCGACGCTGCCGCCGGAACAGCGGAAGGTCAGGGTCGTCGGGCCAACGTTCCTTCCCGACCCATCAGCGGCAATAGATCTGCAAGCTCCGGTCCCGAAGTCAGTCCGGTAAGGGCGAGCCTCAGCGGCATGAACAGCGCCTTGCCCTTGCGGCCGGTCGCTTCCCTGATCTTGGCCGTCCAGTCCTTCCAGACGGTCCCGTTCCAAGGCTCCTCGGGCAGCAGATCGATGGCCTGGTGAAGAAAATCTCGATCGGCGTCGGAAAATTCCGGCTTCTCCTGCGGCCCTTCGCGCAGGATGCGCCACCAGCCGACAGCATCGGCCAGCCTGTCGAGATTGCCGCGCACAGCCAGCCAGAACGGTTCCGCCTGCTCGCCCGATATGCCGAGCACCACCAGCCGATTCTGCGCTTCGGAGAACGGCATTTGGTGCAGCAGCGTCCGGTTGAGCACGAAAAGCTCGTCCGGGTCGAACTTTGCCGCCGACTTCGAGGTCGCCGCCGGGTCGAAACGGCTGGCGAGTTCGGTCAGGTCGTGCGCGGCGGCGACATTCTCCGACGTGCCGACGAGCACGGCCAGCGATGCGACCGCCATCGGCTCGATGCCGTCCTCGCGCAGGCTTTCGATGGAGAGTGCGCCGGTGCGCTTCGACAGCCCCTCGCCCGAAACGGTGGTCAGCAGATTGTGGTGGCCGAATTCCGGCGGCTCGGCACCCAGCGCCCGGAACAGCGCGATCTGCACGCCGGTGTTGGTGACGTGGTCGTCGCCGCGGATGACATGGCTGACGCCCATCTCGATATCGTCGACGACGGATGGCAGCGTATAGAGATAGGTGCCGTCCTCGCGCACCAGCACCGGGTCCGACAGCGAGGCGAGATCGACGGTTTCCTGCCCGCGCACCAGGTCGTTCCAATGGATTTCGGTGCGCTCCGGCTGCTGCGGATCGCCGGTGAAATTGGGCAGCAGGAAGCGCCAGTGCGGCCGGCGGCCATCGGCCTGATATTCGGCGATCTGTTCCGACGTCAGCGTCAGCGCCTCGCGGCCATAGACCGGCGGCAGGCCGCGCGTACGGCGCACCTTGCGCCTGAGGTCGAGCTCCTCCGGCGTTTCATAGCAGGCATAGAGAACGCCCGCCGCCTTCAGCCGCTCGACCGCCGCGTCATAGATCTCGAAGCGACGCGACTGGTATTCGGTGGTGTCGGGAAAGATGCCAAGCCAATGCAGGTCGTAAAGGATGGCGTCGGAAAATTCCTGCTTCGAGCGCGCGACATCGGTGTCGTCGAAGCGCTGGATGAAGCGCCCCTTATGGTTCATGGCGAACAGCCAGTTGAACAGGGCGGTGCGCGCATTGCCGATATGGATGCGGCCTGTCGGCGAAGGGGCGAAACGAACGGTAACTGTCATGAGCGGGGCGTACCGGATGCTTTTGTGATTGACAAGACGCGCCCCCGTGCCGTGTCGCAGACATAGAACATGGCGCAAGCAATGAAAAGACTTGGCGAACGCGGCTCCGCCAGCAATCGCATGTCCCGCGCCGCCCGCCCGTCAGGCCGCCGGCGCCTGATGGGATGGCCTCCGGGCCAGAGCCGGAGGCCATCCCCGATCAGGTGACAAGTCCCTTGGTCAATTCGAGCGCCTGGCGCTCGAACAGGCGGCGGTAGATGCCGCCCGGCAGCCGGATCAGCGCGTCATGCGAGCCTTCCTCGGCGATCTTGCCGCGATCGAAGACCAACAGCCTGTCGAGCGCCCGCACCGTCGAAAGCCGGTGCGCGATGACCAGCGTGGTGCGGCCGACCATCAGCCGCTCCATCGCCTGCTGGATCAGCACCTCCGATTCTGAATCGAGGCTCGACGTCGCCTCGTCCAGGATCAGGATGCGCGCATCGGCGAGGAACGCGCGCGCGATCGCCACGCGCTGGCGCTCGCCGCCCGACAGCTTCACGCCGCGCTCGCCGACGAGCGTGCCGTAGCCCTTCGGCAGGTTGGCGATGAAGTCGTGCGCGCTCGCCAGCTTCGCGGCGTGCTCGATCTCGGCCTGCGTGGCGCCAGGCCGGGCATAGGCGATGTTTTCGGCCAGCGAGCGGTGGAACAGGATCGGCTCCTGCTGCACGATGGCGATCTGCGCGCGCAGCGACGCCTGCGTCACCTCCGAAATGTCCTGGCCGTCGATCAGGATCCGGCCGGCGTTCACGTCATAGAGCCTCTGGATCAGCTTGACGAAAGTCGTCTTGCCCGACCCGGAATGGCCGACCAGCCCGACCCGCTCGCCCGGCGCGATATCGACCGAGAAATCGCGATAGAGCGGCGAACGGTGACTGCCATAATGGAAGGTGACGTCGTCGAAGGCGATGCCCCCTTGCGTGATGCGGATCGGTCCGGCGCCGGGCCGATCCTCGATGCCGAGCGGTTCGGACTGGAAATCGACCAGTTCCTCCATGTCGTTGATCGAGCGCTGCAGGTTGCGGATATGCGTTCCGATATCCCTGAGATAGCCTTGCAGGACGAAGAAAGAAGTCAGCACGAAGGCGACGTCGCCGGCCGTTGCCTGCCCCCACGACCACAGCATCAGCGCCAGGCCGATGACCGCCGCTCTCATCACCAGCAGCAGCACCCCTTGCGTGGTACCGTTGATGGTGCCGCGCACCCAGGTGCGCCGCGTGCGGGCGCGCCATTTGGCGACGACCTTCGCAAGCCGGTTCTCCTCGCGCTCCTCGGCGCCAAACCCCTTGACCACGGCGTTGCAGCTCACCGCGTCGGCCAGCGAGCCGCCAAGGCGCGTGTCCCAGGTGTTGGCGAGCCTGGCCGCCGGCGCGACATAACCAAGCGACAGCATCGCCGTGACAGCGATGAACAGCACCGAGCCGGCGGCGACAACCGCTCCCATCAGCGGCCAGAACCAGCCCAGCAGCAGCGTCGAGCCGACGAGCATGACGATCGACGGCAGCAGCGCGATCAGGATCGTGTCGTTGAGCAGGTCCAACGCCCACATGCCGCGCGTCACCTTGCGCACGGTCGATCCGGCGAAGCTGTTGGCGTGCCAGTCGGTGGAAAAGCGCTGGACACGGTGGAAGGCGGCGGCGGCGATGTCGGCCATCATCTTCAGCGTCAGTTCGACGATCCCCATGAAGGCCAAATTGCGCAGGACGACACCCGCCAGCGCCAACGCCATCAGCATGGAAAACGCGGTCATCGCGGCATTCCAGGCGATCTCGTCGGCGCCGGCGCTGCTGGCGACGGCATCGACCAGCCGGCCGGAATAGAGCGGCGTCAGCACATCGGCCAGCGTCGACAGCAAGAAACCAGCCATGATCAGCGAAAGCCGCCAGGGCTGGCGCCGCCAGTGGGTGAAAGTAAAGCCAAGAACGCTGCGAAAGGCGCTTGCGCGCAAATCGATTCGAAAACGAGCCATGATGTCATTCGGGCGCAAAAAGCCCGATCCCGGTAAGGTCGAAAATTGAAAAAACCGCGCAAGGGGCTCAATGCCCGGGAATGCGGAGGTTCGGTTATGAATGGCCACTTGCCCGAAGGCGGCGACCGGCATCGGCAAAGGCCTGTTCTCGATCCGGCTCCGTTCCGAGGGTGAAAACCCTGCGGCGCGCCGGTCGGGACCTAGGCTTCGCGGCCTCGCATAACGATGTCAAATCCTGGCATTCGGTCCTCCCTAAAGGGAATCGCGGAGAGGCCCTTATAGAGATGCCTCATCGCATCGCCAAGGCTGGCGGTCACCAAAAACGGCATCTGGTCCAAGCACTGGGATAAATTTGCAACAACGGCAAAGGCGCTTGGTCAGCGGATCGGCTTACGATCGAGGCGCATGTACCGGCCATCGGTCGATGCCTTGAATCCCAGTCTTTCATAAACCCCATGCGCGTCGCTGGTCGATAGGCTCCAGTGCGAAACGGTGCGGAGCTCGGGGTGATCGATCAGTGCCTGCACCAGCCGCGAGCCGATGCCCTGCCCGCGATGCTGCGGCCAGACGATGATATCGGCCAGATAGGCGAACACCGTGCGGTCGGTGATCGCCCGGCCGAAGCCGACCTGTTTGCCTTCGACATAAGCGCCGACGCAGAGCGAATTCGCGAAGGCGCGGCGGTGGGTCTCGTCACTGCGCCCGCCGCCCCAATAGCTTGCCATCAACAGGTCGGATGTCGCCCTGAAGTCGATCCGTGACAGGTCGAAGCTGATTTCACACTCGGGCATCGCTACCCCTCGCCTGCGGCATGACGCGAATTTTCGGTCGGTACGGTGTCTAGCCGCGATCCCTGAACCGGTTGGTGATGGGATAGCGACGGTCGCGGCCGAAATTCTTCCTGGTGATCTTCACGCCGGGCGCCGCCTGCCGGCGCTTGTATTCGGCGACGTAGAGCAGGTGCTCGATGCGCGTCACCGTCGCCCGGTCATGGCCGCGCGCGACGATGTCGTCGACGCCCATCTCGTTCTCGACCAGGCATTCGAGGATGTCGTCCAGCACCGGATAGGGCGGCAGCGAATCCTGATCGGTCTGGTTCTCGCGCAGTTCCGCCGACGGCGCCTTGTCGATGATGTTCTTCGGGATCACCTCGCCCGACGGTCCGAGCGCGCCCGGCGGCACGTGGCTGTTGCGCCAGCGCGACAGTGCATAGACCTGCATCTTGTACAGGTCCTTGATCGGATTGAAGCCCCCATTCATGTCGCCATAGAGCGTGGCATAGCCGACCGACATCTCGCTCTTATTGCCTGTCGTAACCACCATCGAGCCGAATTTGTTGGAAATCGCCATCAGGATGGTGCCGCGCGCGCGGCTCTGCAAGTTCTCCTCGGTGATGCCTTCCTTGGTGCCTTCGAAAAGCTGCGTCAGCGCATGAAGGAAACCTTCGACCGGCTCGAAGATCGGCACGATGTCATAGCGGCAGCCGAGTGCGCGGGCACAGTCTTCAGCATCCTTAAGCGAATCCTTCGACGTATAGCGGTAAGGCATCATCACCGCGCGCAGCCGCTCCTCGCCCAGCGCATCGACGGCAAGGGCCGCGCAGATGGCCGAATCGATGCCGCCCGACAGGCCGAGCACGACGTTCTTGAAACCGTTCTTGTTGACGTAGTCGCGCAAGCCCAGCATGCAGGCGCGGTAGTCGGCCTCCTCCCGTTCGGGGATCTTCGACATCGGTCCTTCCGAACAGACCCAGTTTTCGCCTTGTCTCCTCCAGGTGGTGATGTCGACCGCCTCCTCGAACTGGCTCATCTGGAAAGCAAGCCGCTTGTCGGCACCTATGGCAAACGACGCGCCGTCGAAGATCAGCTCGTCCTGGCCGCCGAGCTGGTTTGCATAGATCATCGGCAGCCCGCATTCGATAACCTGGCGGATGACGACCTGGTGGCGCACATCGATCTTGGCGCGGTAATAGGGCGAGCCGTTCGGCACCAGCAGGATTTCCGCGCCGCTCTCGGCCAGCGTCTCGCAGACGCCGATGTCGCCCCAGATGTCCTCGCAGATCGGGATTCCCAGACGCACGCCGCGGAAATTGACGGGCCCCTGGATCTCCGGTCCGGCCTGGAAGACGCGCTTCTCGTCGAACTCGCCATAATTCGGCAGATCGACCTTATAGCGCTCGGTGATGATCTTGCCGCCATCGGCGAAGACGATCGAGTTGTGGGTGCCGGTCTTGCGCTTCAGCGGCGTGCCGATGATGACGCCGGGACCGCCATCGCCGGTGTCGGCGGCGATCTCCTGCGCGGCCCGCTCGCAGGCCTTCAGGAAGGCGGGCTTCAGCACCAGATCCTCAGGCGGATAGCCGGCGAGGAAAAGCTCGGTGTAGAGCACGAGATCGGCGCCTTGACGCGCGGCATCCGCCCTCGCCTCGCGGGCCTTGGCGAGATTGCCGGCGACGTCGCCGACTGTCGGATTGAGCTGGGCAACGGCGATGCGCAGTATGTCGGGCTTCTTGGTCATGCTGCTGACTTAGCGCGGCAAAATTCGCCCCGCAATGGCGTTTGCTTGGGCCAATTTCGACATCAGTCGTTGCCCATATAGTCGCGCAGCGCCTGCGGCGAATGGTTCTCCCCGATCGACATCGCCAGGATGCGCGAAATGTGCCGGCGCGGCAGGCCGGTATCCGCAACCCAACGGTTGACCTGGGCCTGGATCTTGTCGAGATCCTTCTTCGACGTCGGGCTTTCGGCGATATCAAGCCCGGCATCGCGAAGGGCGGCCGCCATGTCGGCCGAAATGACGAAGGCGTCCCAACCCAGCCAGCGCAGGAAATACTGGCCGGTATTGCCGCCGAGCCGGCTCCCATGCTTGCCGAGATAGGCCATCAGCCCGACCTGGTCGTCGGCGGGCCACTCGGCGAGGAATGTGCCGAAGCCGCCATGCTCTTTTGACACGCGCTCGACGAAGGCGGCGTTGTCGCGAACGGATTTGATCTTCTGCGGATTGCGCACGATGCGCTGGTCGGATGCCAGTTCATGCCAGAAATCGTCAGGCTGGAACAGCAACCGCTTCGGCTCGAAGCGCAGGAACGCCTCTTCGAATCCGGGCCATTTCTGCTCGATGACGCGCCAGACGAAACCAGCGGCGAAGACGCGCTCGGCCATCGTCGACAGGATACGGTCATCGCCGATGTCGGCCACGGCGGCGTTGTCGGGAATCGGCCCGAGCAGCGAGACCAGTTCCTCCTCGCCGCCCTTGCGCTTTGCGGCGCGAGCGCGAATTTTCTTGAAGTCGACCATAAGTCCCTCCGGTTCCCATCAAATCTAGCACTTCCCGCGCGGCCCGGCAGCCTCTACCTCTATCGCCAGCCAAGCCCTTGGAGACGGCCATGAACAAGACAATCGACGATCTGGCGAACCGCTGGCTGAGACGAAAGCCGGACGGTCTCAGTGCCCTGGAGAACCGGGTGCTGCAGTCGACGCTCGAGCGCACCACGATCTCGAGGGACACCAACAAGGCCGTCGCCTTCCACCAGACCTTTGGCGACCGCCTTGCCGATAGCATCGCCCGCATTGGCGGTTCCTGGTCGTTCATCCTTGGCTTCATTGCCTTCCTGATCGTCTGGACATCAGCCAATGCCTGGCTTCTGGCGCGCGACGCCTTCGACCCCTACCCGTTCATCTTCCTCAATCTCGTCCTGTCCATGGTCGCGGCGCTGCAGGCGCCGGTGATCATGATGGCGCAGAACCGCCAGACCGAGCGCGACCGCATCGATGCCGCCCACGACTACGAGGTCAATCTGAAGGCCGAGATCGAGATCATGGCGCTGCATGAAAAGCTGGACGAAATGCGCCACGGCCAGATCATCGGCATGCGCGACGAGATCGTGCGGCTGACCGAACTGGTCAAGCGGATCGACGAGAGGCTGTCGCAGCAATCGCCGTCATGAGCGACGCGATCCATCATTTCATCGAACAATACGGGCTGATCGCCGTTTTTCTGGGCTGTGTCGCCGAGGGCGAGAGTGCCGCCATACTCGGCGGCTTCTTCGCCCATCAGCATATCTTCGTCCTCTGGCAGACTGTCGTCGTGGCAGCGCTTGGGGCCTTCGCCGGCGACACCTGCTTCTTCATCCTGGGGAGAAGTTTCGCGGACCATCGCTATGTCGTCGGGTTGCGCAAGCGGCCCGGCTTCCGCCGCGCCTATCGTCTGCTCAACACCCATCCCAACATCTTCGTGCTGTCGAACCGCTACGTCTATGGCATGCGCCTGGTCGGTGGCATCGCGGCCGGCCTGTCGAACATCGCAGCACCCCGCTTCATCGTCTTGAACGCCATTTCCTCGGCGGTCTGGGCGGTGCTGTTCAGCACCATCGGCTATGTCTTCGGGTTGGGCGCCGAGCATTTCATCGGCCAGGCGCTGCTTCGCCATGAGCGGATATTGGTGGGCCTGGCTATCGGCCTGGCCGTGGCCGTACTCGCCTGGCTCATCGCCCGCCATTTCGCCCGAAAGGAACGCGCCAGGGAAAACTGATGGTCGGCCGGCGGCGAAAGCTCAGATCGGCAGCCCGACGATACGCTCGATGATCGCGATGCCCCAGACGCCGGCAACGATCGCCACGGAGATCAGTACCGCCAGCGAACCGCAGTCTTTGGCCAGCTGGATGTCGACATTGAATTCGCGGCTGAAGGCATCGCAGGCCGCTTCGATGCCCGTGTTCAGCACCTCGACCATGATCAGGAGCAGCACCGCGCCGATCAGCAGCGCGTAGCCGCGCCACGACACCGAAACGAACCAGCCGAGCGGAAGGGCAAGGGCGAGCAGCGCCAACTCCTGCTGGAAAGCTTTTTCAGTTGCAGCCAGCTTGCGGAACGCCCGCAGCGAGTTGAAATAAGCGTCGATCAGCCGCTGCATGCCAAACCCCTTTGCGAATCACCGGCACGGGATAAAGCAATGGCCCGATCAATGGAATAAGCTGGCTCGCCCAAAATTCATTCGTCGGCGACCTTCACCGATGGGGTCGACTTCTCGAATTGAGGCAGCGCGTCGTCGATAGAATAATAATCGCCCTTGTCACCCACGAATATGTGGCATTGGCCCTCGAGGCCTGTCGGTTCATCGAACGATCCCGCCAGAACCGAAACATAGGCGTTGTCCCGCGGTTTCCAGAAAAGCAGCGATCCGCATGTCTTGCAAAAACCGCGCCCGGCGAAGGCGGACGCCTCATACCAGGTGATGTTGTCGGCGCCGTCGATATCGATATTGGCGTCCGGGACATTGGTTGCGGCATAAAAATGTCCACTCTGCTTGCGACATTGCGAGCAATGGCAATAGATGACGCCGCGCAACGGCCCTCGCGTCCTGAAGCGAACCGCTCCGCAGAGACACGATCCCGTATGATTTTCACTCATCGCACCATCCCAAAAGAAATCGCTGCTGACAGGATCCCAGCTTTTCGATGGCTGCGCGCAAGAAAATGCGACATGCATTTGGCGCGCTCGGGAATTGTTTGTTGACAGATGAAGGCGTGTTAAGCCGGAATCAGCGAAAAACAGGCCGGATTCAGCGGATTAAGGAAACTTTAGCGCTGCTGCATCTATGATCCTCGCAAGCGAAAGTCGTGAGTGGGGACGCGCCTTCTTCGCAAGATGGACTGGAATGGCCAGCGTTCCCCAGGTCGGCGACATTGGATGCCTGCGAATGCCGCAGCGTGTTCCCGGGGAAGAGTGAACAGAACATGCAGCCGGCAGCCGCCCAGAGCGAACGAAGCACCGATATTGCGAGCACTGTCCTGGCCACAATGCGCCAGCTCGGCGTGCTCGGCCTGCCACGCAACTACGAGATCTTCTACGAGGCCTTGAGCGGATCCAATCGCGAGCTCAGCCTTGCCGTCGTGTCGCTGAGCGGCCGACCGACACAGGACGACATCGACCAGATCGGACGCGCCTTCTTTGCCCAGAACCATGGCTCCGGCATCGTCGAGCATGCCAGGGAAGTCATCGCCAACGAACTCGAGGACATCGCTTCGCTGCTGAGGAGCGAGCGCAGCCACATCGAGAAATACGGCAGGATCCTCAACGAAACGTCGAGCGGACTCGGCAGAAACAGCCTGCTGTCGCCGGATGTTCTGCAAAAGATCGTCAACGCCATGGCGGTCGCCACCAATTCGACGATCGATCATGGCCGGCAGGTTGCCTCGACGCTCAGCGACAAGACCGCGGAACTGGAAAGCGTCAAGTCGAAGCTCGAGGAATACAAGCGCCTGGCCGACACCGACCCCCTCACGCAAATCTGGAACCGTCGCGCCTTCGACAAGGAAATCACCAGGATCTACAACAGCAACAAAGGCATCCTGTTCAACGCATTGATCCTCGCCGATATCGATCGGTTCAAGGACATCAACGACAGGTACGGCCATCCCGTCGGCGACAAGATCCTCCAGATCATCGCCGATATATTCCAGACCAGCATTCGCGCCGACATGTTCGTCGCCCGCACCGGCGGCGAGGAATTCGCGCTGATCGTCGAGGGCGCAAGCGAGGACGCCACCTACGAAATCGCCGAACGCATTCGCGCGCTGATCGAGCAGTCGCCTTTCACCAGCAGCCAGACCGGCATGAATTACGGCACCGTCACCGTCTCGATGGGCATCTGCATGGCATCCGAAGCCGAGGGCCCTGAAGACCTCTACAGCAAGGCAGACCGGGCGCTTTACCGCTCAAAGGTCAGCGGCCGTAACCGCGTGACCAGGCATTCGGCAATGGCGGGCCGCGCCGGCAAGAGCTGGCTGCTCTACAAGCAAGACTGATTTTTCGGCAGGAAGCGCTTTTCCTGTGAGCTGCTTTGGACGGGTCAGCCGTTGGCGACCTGCTTGTGTTGCACCGGGTGGCTTTTCTTGAGCAGGTCCGACACCAGGAACGCCAGTTCGATGGCCTGGTCGGCATTGAGGCGCGGGTCGCAATGGGTGTGATAGCGGTCCTGCAATTCCTCGGCGGTGATGGCGCGGGCGCCGCCGGTGCATTCAGTCACGTTCTTGCCGGTCATCTCGACATGGATGCCGCCCGGATGCGTGCCTTCGGCGCGGTGCACCTCGAAGAACGTCTGCACCTCCTTCAGGATGCGGTCGAACGGCCGCGTCTTGTAGCCGGCCGCTTCGATCGTATTGCCATGCATCGGGTCTGACGACCAGACGACGCTACGGCCTTCCTTCTGCACCGCCCGCACCAGCTTCGGCAGATGCTCGGCGACCTTGTCGGAACCGAAGCGCGCGATCAGCGTCAGCCTGCCTGGCTCGTTCTCGGGGTTGAGCAGGTCGATCAGTTCCAGCAAGCCGTCCGGCGTCAGCGACGGGCCGCATTTCAGGCCGAGCGGGTTCTTGATGCCGCGGCAATATTCGACATGCGCATGGTCGGGCTGGCGGGTGCGGTCACCGATCCAGATCATGTGGCCAGACGTCGCGTACCAGTCGCCGGAGGTCGAATCGACACGCGTCAGCGCTTCCTCATAGCCGAGCAGCAGCGCCTCGTGGCTGGTATAGAAATCAGTCTCGCGCAGCGCGAAATTGGTTTCGGAGGTGATGCCGACCGCGCGCATGAAATCCATCGTCTCGGTGATGCGGTTGGCAAGCGACTCGTATTTTTCGGCCTGCGGGCTGTCGGAGACGAAGCCGAGCATCCAGCGATGCACATTCTCCAGGCTGGCGTAGCCGCCCTGCGCGAAGGCGCGCAAAAGATTGAGCGTTGCCGCCGACTGACGGTACGCCATTTCCTGGCGGGCAGGATCGGGAATGCGCGACTTGAGGTCGAATTCGATGCCATTGATGATGTCGCCGCGATAGCTCGGCAGCGTCACCTCGCCCTTGGTCTCGTTGTCGGACGAGCGCGGCTTGGCGAACTGGCCCGCAACGCGGCCGATCTTCACCACCGGCTGCGCACCGGCGAAGGTCAGCACCACCGACATTTGCAGGAACACGCGGAAGAAGTCGCGGATGTTGTCCGCGCCATGTTCGGCAAAGCTTTCGGCGCAATCGCCGCCCTGGAGCAGGAATGCCTCGCCGGCAGCGACGCTGGCCAGTTGCTTCTTCAGCTTGCGCGCCTCGCCGGCAAAAACCAGCGGCGGAAAGGTGGCGAGCTGGGCCTCCGTGTTCTTCAGCGCGGCAAGGTCCGGATAAGCAGGGACCTGCTTGATCGGCTTTGCCCTCCACGAATTCGGCGACCATTTCGTCATCGCTGCACCCAACGCTCTTTCCGGCAAGCACCCTCGCCCGCCATTTCCAGCCCCCATGTGGGGTGGCGGCTCCATACACGAAGCCGATTTCCTATTCTAGACCGGAATTTCAGCGCTGGCGAATTGGCCGGGCTGGCTACGCCGCCTTCTCCACCAGCCGCGCCAGTTGCGTCATCACCACCGCCGAGCCTGCCAGCCGCTTCTCGGCGGTTGGCCAGTCGCGGGTGAAGACGACGCTTTGGTCGGGTCGGATCTTGGCCAGCGAGCCCTGCTCGCCGATGAACTTGACCAGTCCGACCGGGTTGGGGAATTCGCGCTTGCGGAAATGGATGACGACGCCCTTCGGCCCGGCATCGAGCTTCTCGACATTGGCCTTGCGGCAGAGGGCTTTGATGAAGACGATCTTGAGCAGATGCTTCACCTCCTCCGGCAGCGGGCCGAAACGGTCGATCAGCTCGGCGCCGAAAGCATCGATTTCCTCGGTGCTCTCGAGGTCGCCGAGACGCCGATAGAGCGCCAGCCTGAGCTGCAGGTCCGGCACATAGCTCTCCGGGATCATCACCGCCGTGCCGACGGCGATCTGCGGCGACCAGCCGCCATCCAGCACCTCGCCGGAATCCTTCACCTCCGCGACCGCCTCCTCCAGCATCTGCTGGTAGAGCTCGAAGCCGACTTCCTTGATGTGGCCGGACTGCTCTTCGCCGAGCAGATTGCCTGCGCCTCTGATATCGAGATCGTGGCTGGCGAGCTGGAAGCCGGCGCCCAGCGTGTCGAGCGACTGCAGCACTTTCAGTCGACGTTCGGCGGTGTCGGTCAGCTTGCGGTTGGCCGGCAGTGTGAACAGCGCGTAGGCGCGCACCTTCGAGCGCCCGACACGGCCGCGCAACTGATAGAGCTGCGACAGGCCGAACATGTCGGCGCGATGGACGATCAGCGTGTTGGCGGTCGGGATGTCGAGGCCGGATTCGACGATGGTGGTCGACAAGAGAACGTCGTACTGGCCGTCGTAGAAGGCGTTCATGATGTCGTCGAGTTCGCCTGGCGGCATCTGGCCATGGGCCACCGCCACCTTCAGTTCCGGCACGGATTGGTTCAGGAAATCATGGATTTCCGCCAGATCGCTGATGCGCGGCACGACATAGAAGGAATGGCCGCCGCGATAACGCTCGCGCAACAACGTCTCGCGAATAACCAGCGGATCGAAGGGCGAGATGAAGGTGCGCACCGCCATGCGGTCGACCGGCGGCGTGGCGATCAGCGACAGTTCGCGCACGCCGGTCAATGCCAGTTGCAGCGTGCGCGGGATAGGCGTCGCCGACAGCGTCAGCACGTGGACGTCGGTCTTCAGGTCCTTCAGCCGTTCCTTGTGCTTGACGCCAAAATGCTGCTCTTCATCGATGATCAGGAGGCCGAGATTCTTGAACGAGATCGCGCTGCCGAGCAGCGCGTGGGTGCCGACCACGATATCCACCGTCCCTTCGGCAATGCCCTTCTTGGTCTCTGCCAGATCCTTTGCGCCGACCAGCCGCGATGCCTGGGCGACGCGGATCGGCAGGCCGGAAAAGCGCTGCGAGAAGGTCTTGAAATGCTGGCGGGACAACAGCGTCGTCGGCACCACCACCGCGACCTGGAACCCTTCCATCGCCGCGATGAAGGCGGCGCGCAGCGCCACCTCGGTCTTGCCGAAACCGACATCGCCGCAGATCAGCCGGTCCATCGGCTTGCCGGCCGCCAGATCGTCCCTGACGGAATCGATCGCCGTTTGCTGGTCATCGGTCTCCTCATAGGGGAAGCGCGCGGCGAACTCGCCATAGAGGCCTTCCGCCGGCACCAGCGGGGGTGCAGCGCGCATCTGCCGTTCGGCGGCGATGCGGATCAACTGCCCGGCCATGTCGAGCAGGCGTTTCTTCAGCCGCGCCTTGCGCGATTGCCAGGCGCCGCCGCCGAGTTTGTCGAGTGTCGCCTCGGCTGTGTCAGAACCGTAGCGCGACAGGAGCTCGATGTTTTCCACCGGCAGGAACAGCCGGTCGTCGCCGGCATAGTGGATTTCCAGGCAATCATGCGGCGCCCCGACGGCTTCGATTGTGCGCAGGCCGATGAAGCGGCCAATGCCGTGGTCGGCATGGACGACGATGTCGCCAGCCGACAGGGCCGAGGCTTCGGCAATGAAGTCGGACGCGCGCTTCTTGCGCTTGGAGCGCCGGATCAGACGGTCGCCCAAAATGTCCTGTTCGGCGACGACGACCAGTCTTTCGGTCTCAAAACCGGATTCCAGCGGCAGCACGGCCAATGCCGCCTGCCCCGGCTCGAGTTTCTCCGCCTCCGCCAAGGTCGCCACCGGCGCAAGATTGCCCAGACGATGTTCGGCGAGAATTTGGCCGAGCCGGTCGAGCGAGCCCTCGGTCCAGCCGGCGACAATGACGCGGCGGCGTGCCGCGCGTTCGTCGGCGATGTGCTTCACCGCCACGTCGAAGACATTGACGTTGGGGTCGGCGCGCTCTTCCGCGAAGCTGCGGCCATGGCGCGAGCCGGCGTGGAAGACCTTTCTTGCTCCCGCATCCGGTGCGTCGAAGGCGGTGAAGTCGATCGCTTCGCGCGGTCCGAGAGAAGCGACGAGATTTTCCGGCGAGAGGTAAAGCAGGTCCGGCGCCACCGGCTTGTAGGGCACCGCGTCCTTCAGCGCACCTTCGGCCTGCTTTTTGCGCGCCTCGTAGTGATCGAGGATCAGCGTGTGGCGTTCGGCAAGCGCTTCATGCGCCAGATGGTCGAAAACGACAGGCGTGTCCGGCAGATAGTCGAACACGGTCTCCAACCGCTCGTAGAAGAACGGCAGCCAATGTTCCATGCCCGCGAAGCGCCGACCTTCGCTGACCGCGGCGTAAAGCCCATCGTCACGCGACGGCGCGCCGAACGCTTCGATATAGGCGCGGCGGAAGCGGCTGATCGTCTCCGGCGTCAGCGCCACCTCGCTCATCGCCTGGAGCGCCATGGACTTGCGCTGCCCGGTGGTGCGCTGCGTGGCCACGTCGAAGACGCGGATGGATTCCAGCGTATCGCCGAAGAAATCGAGCCTCAGCGCCTCGGTCCAGCCAGGTGCGAACAGGTCAAGGATACCGCCGCGCACGGCGAACTCGCCGATGCCGCGCACCGTCGGCACCCGCTCGAAGCCCGATGTCTCCAGCCGCGACACCAGCGCGTTCATATCGATCTGGTTGCCAGGTTTGGCGTGAAAGGTCTGCGCCTCGATGAGATCCGCGGGCGGAATGCGCTGGAGCAGCGCATTGGCGGTGGTGAGAATGACGGCGCGATGCGGCTTTTTCGCCAGCGCGATCATGGCGGCGAGCGCGTCGAGCCGCCGGGCGGCCGCATCCGAGCCGGGCGAGACGCGGTCATAGGGCAGGCAGTCCCAGGCGGGCAGTTCCAGCACGGGCAGGCCGGGAGCGGCAAAGGCCAGCGCCTCTGTGATTGCCGGCAGGCGCTGCCCGTCGCGCGCCACGAACAGCACCGGCTTGTCGGGCGCGATCTCGCGCGCCGCCTGCAGCAGCGCGAAGGCTTCATAGCCGTCGGCGACGCCGTCGACGATGAACTGGCCGGCACGGCCTTTCGGCAAGCCGATGGTGGGAATGAGGCTCATGGAAGCGTTCTTCAAAAGGTCATTGTCCGGCGTGAAGTCATGATTTTTTGCAGGACCGCACAATCAATTTCGGCGGGAACAGGACGTTCGCCGGTGATCAAGGGCAGGAACTCGGTGTCGGGAATATCGAGGAGCTTTTCATATTGGTCGATTTCATCGCCGGTCAAGGCGCCGATCTCAGCATCGGCGAAGGTGCCAAGGATAAGGTCCATCTCGCGCATGCCGCGGTGCCAGGAGCGGAACAAGAGCTTGCGGCGGCGGGCGTCGAGCCCCTCGCTTGATCGTTTCGTTCCCGTCATTGTGCCGCATCCTCACTTGCTGCGGCGCATATAGCGTGGATAGAAGGGGCTGTCAGCCTTGCGCTGCAGCCGCCGCGACATAAGCTGACATCATGCGTCCTTCCATCCTCGACCCGCTTTTCGTCCCGATCACGTCGCTCGCCGGTGTCGGGCCGAAGGTCGGCGCGCTGATCGAAAAGGTCGTCGCGGCCGATCTCGGCGACCGCGCGGCGCGCGCCGGCGATCTCCTGTTCGTGCTGCCGCATACCGTCATCGACCGCCGCAACCGGCCGGGCATTGCCGGCTCGGCCGAAGGCGCCATCGTGACGCTTGACCTGCGCATCGACCGCCACCAGCCGCCGCCGCGCGGCAACAGGTCGGTGCCTTACCGGGTCTACGCCCACGATGATACCGGCGAAGTGGCGCTGACTTTCTTCCACGCCCATGCTGCCTATCTGGAAAAATCGATGCCGGTGGGTGAGCATGTCGTGGTCTCCGGCCGCATGGAATGGTTCAACGGTCGCCCGACCATGGTCCACCCGGATCATATCGCCTTGGCCGGCGACGCCGAAAACCTGCCGCTGGTCGAGCCGGTCTATCCGCTCACGGCAGGACTGTCCGGCAAGGTGCTGCGCCGCGCCATCGGCCAGGCGCTCGGCCGTCTGCCGGAACTGCCTGAGTGGCAGGATGGCGCTTTCATGCGCCGCCAGAGTTTCCCGTCTTTCGGTGACGCGCTGGCCCGCATCCATCATCCCGCGGACCCGATCGATGTCGCCATCGAAGGCGCCGCATGGCGGCGCCTCGCCTATGACGAGTTGCTGGCGGGCCAGGTGTCGCTCGCCCTGGTCCGGTCGAGGGTCCGCAGGCTGTCCGGCCGGCCGCTCACCGGCGACAGCCAGGTCGTCGACAAGCTGCGCGCGGCCCTGCCCTACACATTGACCGCGTCCCAGGAATTCGCGCTCGCCGAAATCAATGCAGACCTCGCCGACCCCGAGCGCATGCTGCGCCTCCTGCAAGGCGACGTCGGCTCCGGCAAGACGGTCGTTGCGCTCCTGGCCATGGCGCGTGCCGTCGAGGCTGGCGGCCAGGCTGCCCTGATGGCGCCGACAGAGATCCTGGCGCGCCAGCACCTGGCGACGATCGCCCCTTTGGCGGAACGGGCAGGCATGCGCACGGCCATCCTCACCGGTCGCGAAAAGGGCCGCGAACGCACCGAAACGCTGGCGGGACTGGCCAGCGGCGAGATCGACATCGTCATCGGCACCCACGCGCTGTTCCAGGAAACGGTGGCGTTCCACGATCTTGTCCTTGCCGTCGTGGACGAGCAGCATCGCTTCGGCGTTCACCAGCGGCTTGCCATCACCGCCAAGGGCGACGCGCCAGACATGCTGGTGATGACGGCAACCCCCATTCCGCGCACGCTGGTGCTGACCGCCTTCGGCGACATGGACGTCTCCAAGCTGACGGAAAAGCCGGCCGGCCGGCAGCCGATCCGCACCGTCACGCTGCCGCTTGAGCGGCTGGACGAACTCGTCGATCGCATGGTGGAAGCGGTGGCCGGCGGCCAGAAAATCTACTGGATATGCCCGCTTGTGGAAGAATCCGAAGAGATAAAGCTGATGTCGGCCGAGGACCGCTTTGCTTCCCTGAAGCCGCTGTTCGGCGACCGGATCGGCCTCGTCCACGGCCGCATGAAGGGCGCCGAGAAGGACGAAGCGATGCGCGCCTTCAAGCAGGGCGAGACACGTATCCTGATTGCCACAACCGTCATCGAGGTCGGCGTCGACGTGCCGGACGCGACCATCATGGTCGTCGAACACGCCGAACGTTTCGGCCTCGCCCAGCTGCACCAGTTGCGCGGCCGCGTCGGGCGCGGCGACAAGCCTTCGTCCTGTGTATTGCTCTACAAGGATCCGCTCGGCGAAACGGCCAAGCGGCGCCTGTCGGTGATGCGCGAGACCGAGGATGGCTTCGTGATCGCCGAGGAGGACCTGAAGCTGCGCGGCGAAGGCGAATTGCTTGGCACCCGTCAGTCCGGCACGCCGGGCTTCCAGGTCGCGCGCATCGAGGCGCATGCGGACCTGCTCGAAGCGGCCCGCGATGACGCAAGACTGATCCTGTCGCGTGATCCGGACCTGCAGACCGAGCGCGGCGAAGCGCTGCGCCTGCTGCTCTACTTGTTCGGCCGCGACGAGGCGGTGCGGCTCCTGCGGGCGGGATAAGGCCCGAGCGGCGGATTGGCCAGGGTGCCCGTGATCGGCTCGCCATTCAGCATCACCAGCTTCGTTTTCACCTCCGGCGCCACCAGCCCGGCCGAGACGATCAGCTTGGCGCCATCCTCGATCGTCATGTCGAGCAGCACGATGTCCGATTTCGGCACATACATCAGGAAGCCCGTCGTCGGATTGGGCGTACAAGGCATGAAGACAGCGGTCAGCGGATCGCCTTCCTGGTCAAGCTTCTGGTTGATCTCGGTTTCCTTCTCGCTGGCCACGAACACCAGCGACCACACCCCCTTGCGCGGATATTCGACCAAGCCGACCTGGCGGAACATGTCACCTTTGTTCGACAGCACGGTTTCGAAAATCTGCTTCAGCGAGCGATAGATGCCCCGCACCAGCGGCATTCGGCCAAGCAGGCGCTCGCCGAAATTGACGATGGCGCGGCCGACGATATTGGCGGTCATGAACCCGATCAGCGTGATCAGGACAAGCGCCACGATCAGCCCGAACCCCGGAACCGGGAACGGCAGATAGGTATCGGGACTGTAGCGTGCCGGAATATAGGGTTTGACCCAGGAATCCACCCAACCGATGAAGGACCACGCGATATAGGCGGTGATCGCCAGCGGCGCGCAGACGACGAAGCCTGTGAGGAAATAGTTCCTCAGCCGGGTCATGCCGGAGGTCTTGAGAGCATCTGACATGGTTCACCGGGGCGCGAGTTGCAGCGCAAACATTAGTGAACCGGAAGGCGCTTTGGAACTGCGAAGTTTTTAAAGCACCTGTTTAAAAAACGCCTACTCCACCGTCACCGATTTCGCCAGATTGCGCGGCTGGTCGACGTCGGTGCCCATGAAAACGGCGGCGAAATAGGCCAGCATCTGGATCGGCAGCGCGTAGATGATCGGCGAGATGATTTCCGGCACGTCCGGAAGGATGATCGTCTCCATCGTCTTCACGCTCGCCTGCGCGGCGCCCTTGGCGTCGGTGATCAGGATGATCTTGCCGCCGCGCGCCGCCACTTCCTGCATGTTGGACACCGTCTTCTCGAAGATGCGGTCATGCGGTGCGATGACGATGACCGGCATGTTCTCGTCGATAAGCGCGATCGGGCCATGCTTCAACTCGCCCGCGGCATAGCCTTCGGCGTGGATGTAGGAGATCTCCTTGAGCTTCAGCGCGCCTTCCATGGCGAGCGGGAAATTGGTGTCGCGTCCGAGATAGAGCACGTCCTTGTAGCGCGACAGTTCCCGCGCGATCCGTTCGATCTGCTCTTCGAGCTTGAGCACCTGGTTGGCATAGCGCGGCGCCTCGGAAAGCGCCCGCACCAGCGACTTTTCCTCGTCCCGCGAAATCGTGCCGCGCGCCACGCCTGCCCGGACGGCGAGCGAAGCCAGCACCGACAACTGGCAGGTGAAGGCCTTGGTCGAGGCGACACCGATCTCCGGCCCGGCCAGCGTCGGCAAGATGACGTCGGATTCGCGCGCCATGGTCGATTCCCGCACGTTGACGACGGCGCCGATCTTCATGCCGGCCTTGCGGCAATAGCGCAGCGAGGCCAGCGTGTCGGCGGTCTCGCCCGATTGCGAGATGAAGAAGGCGGCGTCGTTCTTCGACAGCGGCATTTCGCGGTAGCGAAATTCAGAGGCGACATCGATGTCGACCGGGAGCCGAGCGTAGCGCTCGAACCAGTATTTGCTGATCAGCCCGGCGAGATAGGCGGTACCGCAGGCCGAAATCGCCAGCCGGTTAATCGTAGCAAAGTCGAACGGCAGGTCGAGCGGCTTGGAGACGCCGGAAACAAAATCGACATAATGCGCCAGCGTGTGCGAGATCACCTCCGGCTGCTCATGGATTTCCTTCTCCATGAAGTGGCGGCGATTGCCCTTGTCGACCATGAAGCTGGTCGAGAGCGACTGCTGGCGCTTGCGGTCGACCTTTTCGCCGTCAATGTCGAAGATGGCGACACCGCTGCGGCGCACCACCGCCCAGTCGCCGTCTTCCAGATAGGTGATCGAATTGGTGAACGGGGCAAGCGCGATGGCGTCGGAGCCCAGGAACATCTCGCCGTCGCCATGGCCGACCGCCAGCGGTGGGCCGTTGCGAGCGCCAACGATGAGGTCCTCGTCGCCCGTGAACATGATCGCCAGCGCAAAGGCGCCTTCCAGCCGCTTGAGCGCCTTGTGCGCGGCATCGACCGGCTTCAAGCCTTTCGCGACTTCCCGCGCCACCAGATGCGCGACGACCTCGGTGTCGGTCTGCGACGAGAAGGAATAGCCGTCGCGGATCAGTTCGTCGCGCAGCTCGGCGAAATTCTCGATGATGCCGTTGTGGACGATGGCGACGCCATTGGAGAAATGCGGGTGCGCGTTGGTCTCGTTCGGCACGCCATGCGTGGCCCAGCGGGTGTGACCGATGCCGATCGTGCCGTCGAGCGGCTCGTCCTTCAGCCGGCGTTCGAGATTGACCAGCTTGCCTTCGGCGCGGCGGCGGCCAAGCGCCCCCTTCTCTATGGTGGCGACGCCGGCCGAATCGTAGCCTCGATATTCAAGCCGCTTCAGCGCATCGACGATGAGCGGCGCAACCTGCGAATGGCCGACAATTCCAACGATACCGCACATGCAGACAGTCCCCAATCCCCGGCAGAACCCGGCGCTATCTACGGATTGCCGGGCTCTCGCGAAAGTTACTTTGCGTTTCGTTCCGTGTAATGGGAACAGTCTCGTACGCATGCATCATGACACAGCGCACTTGCAATCCAGTTACTGCAATCGTTCAGTTTTTGAAGACCGGTTTTACCTCTTTTTGGCAACCGCGGCCGACGCGAAGCGCTCGCGCAATTCCTTGCCTTTGCCGGGGATCGTCTTCTGGCGGGCACGCCCGAAGGCCAGCGCATCGTCGGGCACGCTTTCGGTGATGACGCTGCCCGAGGCGATATAGCCGCCCTTGCCAATGGTGACCGGCGCGACAAGCGAGGAATTCGATCCGACAAAGGCGCCCTCGCCGATATCGGTGAAGTGCTTCAGATAGCCGTCATAATTGCAGGTGATCGTGCCGGCGCCGATGTTGGCCCCGGCGCCCACCCGCGCGTCGCCGATATAGGTCAAATGGTTGACCTTGGCGCCCTCCTCGATGACGGCCTGCTTGACCTCGCAGAAATTGCCGACCTTGGCTTTCTGTTTGAGATCGGCGCCCGGCCGCAGCCGCGCGAAGGGGCCGACATCGCAATGAGCGGCGACGATGGCGCCTTCGATATGGCTGAAGGCGTGAATCCTGGCGCCGCCTGCAATCTTCACACCGGGCCCGAACCAGACGTTCGGCTCGACAATAGTATCGGCGCCGATCTCGGTGTCGTGCGAGAAATACACCGTTTCTGGTGCGATCAGCGTCACGCCCGAAAGCATCGCTTCCTGCCGGCGGCGTGCCTGCCAGATGCCTTCGGCCTGCGCCAGCTCGGCGCGGTTGTTGATGCCGAGCGCATTCTCGAAGCTGGCTTCGGTGGCGACGACATCGAGGCCCTGGTTGCTGGCAAGCTCGACGATATCGGTGAGATAGTATTCGCCCTTGGCGTTCTTGTTGCCGACGGCATCGAGCAGTTTCAGCGCCTGGCTGCCGGCAATCGCCATCAGCCCGCCATTGCAGAAGGTGATCTTCTTCTCCTCGTCGGAGCAGTCCTTTTCCTCGCGGATGGCGACGAACTTGCCACCTTTTTCGATCAGGCGGCCATAGCCGGTGGGGTTCGCCGTGCGGAAGCCGATGACCACGACGGCAGCACCTTGCGCCAGCTTCAGGCGCGCGGCCGTGAGGGCGTCCGGATCGATCAGCGGCGTATCGCCGAACATGACGAGGATATCGTCGTAACCTTTTGATATAGCAGCGCGCGCGGCAAGCACCGCATGCGCGGTGCCGAGGCGCTTTTCCTGCACGAAAGCCTCTGCCTTCGGCGCGAATTTCTGCGCCGCCTTGCGCATCTCCTCGGCGCCGTGGCCGATCACCAGCGCAAGATCGCCGGCGCCCGCTGCCTCGGCCGCCTTGACCACATGCGCGACCATCGGCAGCCCGGCGATCTGGTGCAGCACCTTGGGCAGCGCGCTCTTCATGCGCGTGCCTTCGCCGGCGGCGAGGATGACGGATAGGCATGTTCTCTGGTTCATGGAAGGACAACCATAGGAAAAGCGTTGGGAATCAAATCATGCTAGCAGTGGGCGCCATGCTGCACCAATGCGGTTAAATTCCGGTGAGATGGTGAGCAGCCGACTCTTAATCAGCGGGTCACAGGTTCAATCTTGTGCGCACCCGATACCGACAGCCTTATCCCAGCCGGCCCAGCAGCGGAAAATTCTCCAGCAGCCAATACGACACGGCCTGCACCCCGCCGGTGAGGAAAAACACGCCGGCGACGACCAGCAATGCGCCGATCGCCTTCTCGACGCGGCCGAGATGGACGCGGAATTTGCCGAGGAAACGCATGAAGGCGCCGGAAAACAGTGCCGCGATCAGGAATGGGATGCCGAGGCCGAGCGAATAGGCGGCGAGCAGCAATGCGCCTTCGCCCACTGTCTCGCGGCCGCCGGCCAGCGTCAGGATCGGCCCCAGCACCGGGCCGATGCACGGCGTCCAGCCGAAGGCGAAGGCCAGTCCCATGACATAGGCCGCAACCGCGCTTGCCGGTTTGCCCTGCGACTGGAAGCGCGCCTCGCGCGACAAAAGCGGAATGCGCAGGATGCCGAGGAAATTCAGCCCCATCAGGATGATCAGCACGCCGGCGCCTATTGCCAGCGGCTCCTGCCAGACGCGCAGGAGGCGGCCGATGCTCGAGGCGCCGGCGCCCAGCGCGACGAACACGGTCGAGAAGCCGAGCACGAAGGCAATCGAGGAATAAAGCAGCGCGGTGCGGGCGCCGGCTTTCGCGGCTGCCCCGGCATTGCCGCGAAAATCGTCGACCGACACGCCGGCCATGTAGCAGAGATAGGGCGGCACCAGCGGCAGCACGCAAGGCGACAGGAACGAGATCGCCCCTGCCCCGACCGCGCTGACATAGCCTATATCGAGTGCCATTCCAGAACTCCGACTTTACGGGCCGATATAGCGACGCCCGGGCCCCTCTGCCAATCACCATTGTGTTGGCATGCCCGGGAATAAACGTCGGTACCTGCGCGTTGATCGAGCGAGGCCGCGATTGCCGCGCATCCTCGGATCAGCAGGGAGATTTCGATGAAAACCGTGACACTAGGGTTGGCCGCGCTTTTGCTCAGCACCGCCGCGTCTTTCGCAGCAGAGGCCTGGAAGGAGGCCGAGGTCGGCGGCACCAAGATCTACACCGATGCCAACGGCATGACGCTCTACACCTATGACAAGGACGAGAAGGGCAAGACCAACTGCTACGACAAATGCGCCACAAACTGGCCGCCGCTGAAGGCCGAGGCCGGCGCCAAGGCGGACGATGAATGGACCGTTGTCGACCGCACCGACGGCACCAAGATGTGGGCCTATGACGGCAAGCCCGTCTACACATTCATCAAGGACAAGAAGGCCGGCGATGTGTCGGGTGATGGCGTCGGCGGCGTCTGGCATATCGTCAAGGCCGACTAAGGCTGCCACCTTAACTTCGACGTTGCTGCCGGGCGTGCCTTCAACGCCTGGCAGTCCGCATCAGACGCGCTGGCGCGGCATTTGACTCGGTCCACAGGGTCGCCGGCGACCTCATCGGCGCCAATTTGAGCCGCTCCCCACCGCTCCAGCCATTTGTCTTAGTTACCCCTCAACAATGTGATCTTCTCCATACACTCTTAGAGTGTATTGCTGCCGGCACTCTTGCAATTTGGCCGCTTCCCCTTGACCGGATGCAAAAGCGCGGCCATGTGAGCGACGAACAGAACCGAGATTTCGTCGCGCGCAGCGGAATTCTTCTGCCGCATCACAGCTGATATGAGCCCTCATGGACGTCGTCGTCGTCGAATCGCCGGCCAAGGCGAAGACAATTAACAAATACCTCGGCAAGAACTACAAGGTTCTGGCCTCGTTCGGCCATGTCCGTGATTTGCCGGCCAAGGACGGCTCGGTGCGACCGGACGAGGATTTCGCCATGTCCTGGGCGGTCGACACGGCATCCGGCAAGCGCCTCGCCGACATCGCCAAGGCGGTCAAGGACGCCGACGGCCTGATCCTCGCCACCGACCCGGACCGCGAGGGCGAGGCCATTTCCTGGCACGTTCTGGAAGTCTTGCGGCAGAAGCGCGCGCTGAAGGACAAGCCGGTCAGCCGCGTCGTCTTCAACGCCATCACCAAGAGCTCGGTGCTCGAGGCGATGGCCAATCCGCGCCAGATCGATGCGCCGCTGGTCGACGCCTATCTCGCCCGCCGGGCGCTCGACTATCTCGTCGGCTTCACTCTTTCGCCGGTACTGTGGCGCAAGCTCCCCGGAGCCCGTTCCGCCGGCCGCGTGCAGTCGGTCGCCTTGCGGCTGGTCTGCGACCGCGAATCCGAGATCGAACGCTTCATCCGCGAAGAATACTGGCAGATCGCTGCCATCCTCGGCACGCCGCGCAACGAGAACTTCGAGGCGCGCCTGACCGCTTTCGAGCGCAAGAAGTTGCAGAAGCTCGACATCGCCAACAAGGCGCAGGCCGACGACATCAAGGCCATGCTCGAGGGCGCGGCCTTCAAGGCGCTGTCCGTCGAAGCAAAACCCACCAAGCGCAATCCGGGCCCGCCCTTCACCACCTCGACATTGCAGCAGGCCGCCTCGTCGGGCCTCGGCTTTTCGGCCAACCGCACGATGCAGGTGGCGCAGCGCCTCTATGAAGGAATGGAGATCGGCGGCGAAACCACCGGCCTGATCACCTATATGCGAACCGACGGCGTGCAGATGGCGCCCGAGGCGATCGACGCCGCACGCGATGCCATCGCCAAGGAGTTCGGCCCGAAATACCTGCCGGAGAAGCCGCGTTTTTACACGACCAAGGCCAAGAATGCCCAGGAAGCGCACGAAGCGATCCGCCCGACAGATTTCATGCGCACGCCGGCATCGGTCAGGCAATATCTCGATGCCGACCAGATGCGGCTCTACGAATTGATCTGGAAGCGCGCCATCGCCAGCCAGATGCAGCCGGCCGAGATCGAGCGCACCACGGTCGAGATCGAGGCGGTCAACGGCGCGCGCACAGCCGAGTTGCGCGCCGTCGGTTCAGTCGTGCGCTTCGATGGTTTCATCGCTGCCTATACCGACCAGAAGGACGATGATTCCGAGGACGAGGAAAACCGCCGCCTGCCCGAAATCCGCGCCGGCGAGCAGCTTGCCCGCCAGGCGATCAACGCCACCCAGCACACGACCGAACCGCCGCCGCGTTATTCCGAAGCTTCGCTGATCAAGAAGCTGGAGGAGCTCGGCATCGGCCGGCCGTCGACCTACACGGCGATCCTGAAGACGCTCGAGGACCGCGACTACGTCACCATCGACAAGCGCCGGCTTGTGCCGCAGGCAAAGGGCCGGCTGCTGTCGGCCTTCCTGGAAAGCTTCTTCGAGCGTTATGTCGAATATGACTTTACCGCATCGCTTGAGGAAAAGCTCGACGAGATCTCCGACGGCAAGCTCGCCTGGAAGGACGTTCTGCGCGATTTCTGGAAGGATTTTTCCGGCGCCGTGGCCGACATCAAGGAACTACGCGTCACCGATGTGCTCGATGCGCTGAACGAGGAACTGGCGCCGCTGGTTTTCCCTGCCCGGGAGGACGGCTCCAATCCGCGCATCTGCCCCAAATGCGGCACCGGCAATTTGTCGCTCAAGCTCGGCAAGTTCGGCGCCTTCGTCGGCTGCTCGAACTATCCCGAATGCTCCTTCACCCGCCAGCTCGGCGACGCGGCCAATCCCAATGGCGAGAATGGCGGCGGCGAGGACGGCACCAAGGTGCTCGGCAAGGATCCCTACACGGCTGAGGAGATCACGCTGCGCAGCGGCCGCTTTGGCCCCTACATCCAGCGTGGCGACGGCAAGGAAGCCAAGCGTTCCAGCTTGCCCAAGGGCTGGACGCCCGATTCGATCGACCATGAGAAGGCGCTTGCTCTGCTTTCCCTGCCGCGCGATGTCGGCAAGCATCCGGAAACCGGCAAGATGATCTCGGCCGGGCTTGGCCGCTACGGGCCTTTCGTGCTGCATGACGGCACCTACGCCAATCTCGACAGCATCGAGGATGTATTCTCGATCGGGCTCAACCGCGCTGTTTCGGTGATCGCCGAGAAGCAGTTGAAGGGCAAGGGCGGCCGTAATGGCGGCACTGCGGCAGCCCTCAAGGAGCTTGGCGATCATCCCGACGGCGGCGGCAAGATCGTCGTGCGCGACGGCAAATACGGGCCTTATGTCAATTTCGGCAAGGTCAATGCCACGCTGCCCAAGGGCAAGGATCCGCAATCGGTGACGATGGAGGATGCGCTGGCGCTGATCGCCGAGAAGGAAGCCAAGGGCGGCGGCGGCAAGAAGCCTTTCCGCAAAGCGGCGGCGGCCAAGGCGCCCGCTACCAAGAAGACGGCGGCCAAGAAGCCTGCCGCCAGGAAAAAGGGATAGAACGGCGTGGCGCGCAGGATCTCCGCAACAACCCACGGCGACCCGCGCACCGCCGACACAACGGCCAAGGTCAAGGGCGATTACAGGCCCTCGCGTGACGAAATCCTGCGCTACATCGCCGAAAATCCGGATCGCGCTGGAAAACGCGACATCGCCAAGGCGTTCGCGCTGCGCGGCCCGGACCGCATTTGGCTGAAGGATCTCCTGCGCGACCTGCAGGACGAAGGCGTCCTGACCAAGGAGCGTAAGCGCCTGGCCCGCGTTGGCGCCCTGCCCCATGTCACAGTGCTCGACATTTTCGACCGCGACGCCGACGGCGTGCTGCTGGCGCGTCCCACCGAACACACCGCCAATGGACCGCCCCCCATCGTTTCCATCCGCCTGTCGCGCAGTGGCGGCGGACCGGCGCCTGGCATTGGCGATCGCGTGCTGGCCAAGACCTTTCCCGCCGACGACACGAATGTCGCCTTGGGCGGCCCGGCCTACACAGGGCGGGTGATGAAGATATTCGAGAAGCGCACGGATGCCGTTCTCGGCGTCTTTCGGGTGCTTCAGGACGGCAGCTTCCGCATCGAGCCGGTGGAGCGCCGGCAACCCGAACCGATCGTCGACAAGGAATTCCAGAACGGAGCCAAGAACGGCGATCTCGTCGAGGTCGAGCCCGCCCGGGCCTCGCGCTATGGCTTGCCGAGAGCAAAAGTGCTCAACGTGCTGGGCTCGCTGACCAGCGAAAAGGCGGTCTCGATGATCGCCATCCACGCACATGACATTCCGCATGTCTTCCCGGCCGACGTCATCGCCGAAGCCGAAGCCGTCAAGCCTGCGACGATGGCCAACCGCGAGGACTGGCGCGAACTGCCGCTGGTCACCATCGACCCGGCCGACGCCAAGGACCACGACGACGCGGTGTTCGCTACGCCCGATCTCGATGAGAAGAACCCCGGCGGCGTGGTCATCACGGTCGCCATCGCCGACGTGGCTGCTTACGTCCGCTACGGCACGGCACTCGACCGCGAAGCGCTGAAGCGCGGCAACTCGGTCTATTTCCCCGACCGCGTCGTGCCGATGCTGCCCGAGCGCATCTCCAACGATCTCTGCTCGCTGCGCGAAGGCCAGGATCGCCCGGCACTGGCAGTGCGCATGACCTTCTCGGCGGACGGGCGCAAGGTCAGGCATTCCTTCCACCGCATCATGATGAAATCGGCGGCCAAGCTCGCCTACCCGCAGGCGCAGGCGGCGATCGACGGCGTGCCGGACGACAAGACCGGGCCGATCCTCGACGCAGTGCTGAAGCCGCTATGGGATGCCTATGCGGTCCTCAAGCGCGGACGCGATGGCCGCCAGCCGCTCGAACTCGACCTGCCCGAGCGCAAGATCCTGCTGAAGCCCGACGGCACTGTCGATCGCGTCGTCGTGCCGGAACGGCTCGATGCCCATAAACTCATCGAAGAATTCATGATCCAGGCCAATGTCGCCGCCGCCGAGACACTCGAGGCGAAGAAGCAGGCGCTGGTGTACCGCACCCACGACGCGCCCTCGCTGGCCAAGCAGGAATCGCTGCGCGAATTTCTGCAAACCCTGGGCCTGTCGCTGGCGCGCGGTGCGCAGATGCGGCCCGCCCAGTTCAACGGCATTCTCGAGCGCGTGCGCGGCGCCGACAATGAAGGTCTGGTCAACGAGGTGGTGCTGCGCTCGCAGAGCCAGGCCGAATATTCACCCAAGAACATCGGCCATTTCGGCCTCAACCTGAACCGTTACGCGCATTTCACCTCGCCGATCCGCCGTTACGCCGACCTCATCGTGCACCGCGGGCTTATCGCCGCACTCGGCCTCGGCCCAGGGGGCCTGACGCAGGAGGAGGAAGCGCGGCTCGAGGATGTTTCGGTGCTGATTTCCGGCACAGAACGCCGTGCAATGGCGGCCGAACGCGACACGATCGACCGGCTGATCGCCGCTTATCTCGCCGAGCGCATCGACGACCGTTTCGACGCCCGCATTTCGGGCGTCACCAAATCGGGACTATTTGTCCAATTGCCGCAGTATGGCGCGGATGGTTTCATCCCCGTGTCAACTCTGGGCGGCGATTACTATATATATGACGAAACGGCCCGCTCGCTCTACGGAGAACGCTCGGGCAAGGGTTATCAGCTGGCGGACCGTGTCGAGGTCCGTCTCGTCGAAGTGGCGCCGATGGCCGGCGCGATGCGCTTTGAGATGTTGACCGACCCGAAGCCCCTGCCTGGCTCCGTCAGGTCGTTTCACAAGGCAAAAGGCCGCGCCCGTGCGTCACAATCGCGCCCAGGCTCGCGTGGCAGGAGACGATGATGGCAAGAGTCACGGAAGAACAGGTTTTCGGCGGTGAACATCACTCGGGCCGGGTCGCGCGTCCGCTGTGGACGGCGATGAAGCGCGGCATGCTCGGCCGCTGCCCGCATTGCGGCGAAGGCAAGCTGTTTCGCGGCTTCACCAAGACCGTCGAGACATGCAGCGTCTGCGGCGAGGAGATACACCATCACCGCGCCGACGACCTGCCCGCCTATCTGGTCATCGTCATCGTCGGCCACATCGTGCTCGGCGCCTTCATGGGCGTGGAGGCGACGTCGACCCTTTCCACCTGGCAGCACATCGCCATCTGGGTACCCTTGACGATCCTGCTGTCGGTTGCACTGCTGCAGCCGGTGAAAGGTGCCGTCATCGGATTGCAATGGGCATTCTATATGCACGGTTTTGCTGGCGAACACGACGTGGCTGAACCCCATCCCGGTGCCTGAGGTGCTGGCTGGCGCAACATGCCAACCGTCAAGGCTACTTTCGCATGCAAGACGTTTCCGCTAGGTCCTGCGCATGGAAGGAATGACCAAGGCGGACGTCGACAGGATCGACAAGGGTCTGGCCACGCATGGTGGCCGGGCGATTCGTCCACGTGATGCCGCGACCCTGATCCTGCTCGACGGCAAGGCCAACGACTTGCGGGTCCTGATGGGTCGCCGTCATGCCGGTCACGCCTTCATGCCAGGCAAGTTCGTTTTTCCCGGCGGCCGTACCGACCCGGCGGACAGCCGCATCCCCACCGCCACCGCGCTGCATCCCGAGCAGGAAGCAAAGCTCATCGCCGGCCCCGGCCGCACGAGCGAGGCGCGTGCCCGCGCCATCGCCTTGTCGGCCATCCGCGAGACCTATGAGGAAGCCGGGCTGCTGATTGGTCGCAAAGGCGCCTTCGCCACGACAAGGTCTGATTGGCAAGGCTTTGCCGAACATGGGGTGCAACCTGCCCTGGACATGCTGCGCTTCATTGCGCGCGCCATCACGCCGCCCAACCGGGTGCGCCGCTTCGACACCCGCTTCTTCTGCGCCTGGCGCGATGATGTCGCCGTCGAACTGACGGGCGGCGGTCCGACCAACGAGCTCGAGGAACTGGTCTGGCTGCCGCTTGCCAAGGCCAGGGAAGCCGACATTCCCGACATCACCCGGATGATCCTGGACGAGCTGGAAAGCCGCCTCGCCCATGATCCGCTGTTGCGTCCGGGCGGTCCCGTGCCCTTCTACCGGCTTGTCCGCAACCGCTTCACCCGCGAAATTCTGTAGAACATCGAGTATTCAGACATAACATGACGGTCGATACCCAACCAAAGGGCGACGAGCGCGTACACTGGCTGCCGATGGTGGCGGCGATCTCGTCGATCAGCGTCGTCGGCATCGCCATCGGCCTCGGCATGCCGCTGCTCAGCGTCATCCTGGAAACGCGCGGCCATTCGGCCTCGATGATCGGCCTCAACACGGCAGTCGCCGGCCTGGCCTCGATCGCCGGCGCCCCTCTGGCCACGCCGCTCGCCATGCGCTTCGGCGTCGCCTGGACGATGATCGCCATGATTGCCGCCGGTGCGCTGGCCTTCGTCGGCTTCCACTTCGCACCCGATTTCTGGATGTGGTTTCCGCTGCGCGTCGTGCTGCACATCGCGCTGACGGTGCTGTTCATCCTGTCCGAATTCTGGATCAGCACCTCGGCGCCGCCGCATCGGCGAGGTCTTGTGCTCGGCATCTACGCCACCGTGCTGTCGCTCGGCTTTGCCGCGGGGCCGTGGCTGTTCGCCCATCTCGGCAGCTCCGGCTTCAGGCCGTTCGGAGTCATCATCGCATTGGTGGCGCTGGCCGCGATCCCGGTGCTGGCGGCGCGCAACGAGAGCCCGACGATTGTATCCGACGGCGAAACCAGCAATTTCCTGCGCTACATCTGGCTGGTGCCGACCGCGACCGCCGCCGTTCTGGTGTTCGGCGCTGTCGAAACCGGCGGTTTCGCCCTGTTTCCGGTCTATGGCAACCGCATCGGCTATTCCGAAGCCGACGCAGCCTTGCTGCTCACCATGATCGGCCTCGGCAACGTGCTCTTGCAGATCCCGATCGGCATGATCAGCGATCGCGTCTCGGACCGCCGCTATCTGCTTCTGGCGTGCGCCACTGTCGGACTCGCCGGTACGATCTTCATGCCGCATCTGGCCGGCAACTGGCACCTGATGGCGGGCCTTCTGTTCGTCTGGGGCGGCGTGGTCGCGGCCATGTACACGATCGGCCTCGCCCATCTCGGCTCGCAGCTTTCCGGCCATGAACTGGCTTCCGCCAATGCCGCCTTCGTGCTGTGCTACGGCGTCGGCATGGTGCTCGGCCCGCAGGCGATAGGCATCGGCATGGATGCGTTCGGTCCCTCTGGCTTCGGCTGGTCGCTCGGCCTGTTCTTCGCCGCCTACATGGTTCTTGCCAGCGTCAGGTTGGTCCGCAAGATCTTGTAAGCCGCCACCGGCGCAAACCGGATTCACGATCGCCCACTACCGGCTGGCCCATAACTGGCTACCCCCGGATGACTGGCTGCTGACAGAACCGTGTCAGCAGCCACGGTTTATACGGAGACCTCAAAACACCTGAAGTTGAGGAGACTCCGATGATCGACAGCGGCTTTGAAACCACATCATTGCGGATGACGCTGCTCCTGCTTGTCACTTTCCAGGCGCCGGCCGCGGATGTCGACCGCATCATGGACGCCGTGGTGGCGCTGGCGCCGCTGGCCATGGGTAAATATGACCGCAACGCCTACCAGTCGGCGCATGGCATCGAGCGCTACCGGCCACTTGACGGCGCAGCCGCCGGCGCCGAGACCGAATTGCGGCGGCGCCCCGGCACGGTCGAGGTTTCGTTCGAATTGCCCGATGACCAGGAATTGGCGGCGCGCGTCGTCGAAGCGATCTTCCAAGCGCACAGCTACCAGGAGCCGGTGATCCGCATTCAGCCGGTCCTTGCCAGCCGTTCCAAGGGGTTGGACGACCGCGCCAATCCGAATCGCTGGTGGAACACCACGGGAGATTGGAAGAAAACCATCGTTCTGGAGGCGGAACACGTATGAATGCGGACAGGCATTGGCGTCCGTGACGGCCGCAAGGCGCGTCGGGCTTGACTTTCCGGGCGCGTTCTTTATGTGTCGCGGCAAGTTTCCCGCGTCCGGGTGTTTTCCCGTGCTCCAGCGGCCAAAACCCCACGAACAAACGGACTGATACCATGGCCAAAGCCGCAAACATCAAGATTAAGCTTCTGTCGACCGCCGACACCGGTTTCTTCTACGTGACCAGCAAAAACAGTCGCACCAAGACGGACAAGCTGTCGTTCCGCAAATACGACCCGGTCGCCAAGAAGCACGTCGAGTTCAAGGAAACCAAGATCAAGTAATCTGGTTTTTCCAAGAGAATGCCGAAACGCCGCCCATCGGGCGGCGTTTTTTGTTCCTAAAGCATTGATTTCATTGGATGGTAGTCAAACCCAGCATAACGGCCAACATAATGGATCGCGCTACCGATAGGGCTGCTATAGTCACAAAGCCCGCGTGAGGCAGGGGCCTTGTCGAGCGGCTCTCATAAACCGCGAAGGCGTGCGCGTCGTCACCGCATAAATCTCCACGACAAAAGCCACGGCGCCTCAGCAAGGATCCAGAGAATTTGTCTCTACGCAGCTTTGCCCTAGCCACAAGAAAGTGGTTCCAAGTACCTTTTCATGACATGCAATGGCACGTAGTCACCCTCGACTAGATTTCCACCTTCCTCGTTCACAAGCACCATTAGAGCCTGAGTAGACTTTCTCATAAACACAGATAACTCAGATCGTATTGGTATATTACAAGAGAATCCTTTAATCATGATTAGAGAGAGTCGATTTTCGTCCATATTGAATTCGAGTTTAGACAAATCATCGTTAAACGGCCGACTGTGGAAAATGATAAGCTCTCCACGATCATTTATGGCTATTTCAATTTTAATAGGAAATTCAAATTGGATTCCACCAATTACGTAAGACTCACGTCTCTGAACTATTGCTAGGATTTTAGATATATCATCTTTAATATCAGATGTGTCGTTCTTTATCGAATTCGCTATCTGCAAAAATTGGTCAAATTTGGCTTCGAGTTTCGGTAGCGAATTGCGCAAATACCCAAGGCGAGACGCGATGAAGGCGACCTCCGCTTTGTGATTTTGCTTCAATGCCTCCCGCATGAAGGCAAGGAAAATAAGAGCCCAGCCCGGCTCATCATCTGTCGCCTTTCCACGAAAAAATGACGCGAAATCGGCAGGAACGGCCAGTTGGTCCTTTCCCTGCTCCGTTCCGGCGATGAGATCGCGCAGAACGCGCTTGCACGCTGCATCCAGACTCGCCTGGACCGCTGCAAAGTCGCGAGCCGATAGCGCGCCGTCCAAGTTTGTCTCTATTTCATCGACAACGTCCTTGTTGGATTCTAGCTTGAATGGCCCGCCCAATCCGATCTGCTTATGCAGATAGCGGCGCGCGGCACTAGCGAACTGAATCCTCGCGCGACGCTCCGGCGGCCGTCCGCCAAGCCGCAACTGGTCGGCCTCTTGCGTATCGACATACATGCGCACCATCACGAGTGAAGAGGTGAGTTCACTGAGTCGAATGGCGTGCTCCAAATCGTGGTTTGCTGGAACCGCGCCTGTATGAGCGCGCAGCTTGGATGCGACGTCCTCGTAGATCGCTTTATAACGTCCGCCAAACAGCGTCTCGCCGATCTTATCTAGGATGTCGCCGGCATTTTCGAGCGCCTTCCAACCGATCACCGCCCCGATGTATCCGCAAACCGAGATCATTCGTCTAGGTCCCTGATGATGGCCCAAAGTAGGGCGGCAGTTGACCAGAAATCAAGAATACCAAACGGCTGAGCCTAGCTCATATCCCGCCGCGGACGGTGGAGTTCAAAGAGATTTAGGCTGCTTTGCCGGCCGCCCTGGGATAGAGCGTGGCTTGATACTGCTGCCCTCGCTGTCCGCTAGGCGTCAATTCGCGACTGAATCTGTTCCGTGATTTCGCTGCGTATGAAAGCAATTCTCCGGTCTCCGAGCGTGATGGCAGACGGAAGCCGTCTTCTGACATACCGGTTCACCGGCCTAGGCTGGTCATTCTCGCGGCATGGTTCAGTGATACGAGCGTCGGCGGAATTGTTATTCGCAGGCATTATAAATCTCCCCCCCGCCGCGTTGCGGCGATTCAAGAACCAAACTGATTGATGAAAGGACGCCACATGATGGCGGCAGGAGGAGGTTTCTATTAATGTGGCTCCGCAAAGCGGTTGGCCCGGGTCAAGCAAGTTTCGACTCGTCAAAAGGCCGTATGGTTAGAATGTGCCCAGCGGGCAACAGAGTGGCCGCTCGGCGGCCGCGCCCCTACCCTACCCGGTCGGCGCTTTTCGGGTCGAAAACATGCAGCGCCGCCGGATTGGCCGATAGCCGCACCGTCTCGCCAGGCTTCACGCCGGCGCGGCCCATGGCGAACACGCAAAGCTGCTGGCCGGCCAGCTTGACGTAGAACTGCGTCGAGAGGCCGAGCGGCTCGACCACCACCACTTCGCCTTGCAGCGGGCCGTCATCCGCCAGCCTTATATGCTCCGGCCGCAAACCGACGGTAACCGCATCGCCTTCCCTGAGTGGCAGGCCATCAGGCAATCGCAGTTTCTGGCCATCGGACAGCACTGCATCCGCCTTGCCGCCCTTCTCAACACTCGCGGGCAGGAAATTCATGCCGGGCGAGCCAATGAATCCGGCGACGAACATGTTGGCCGGCCGGTCATAGAGGTCGAGCGGCGCGCCGACCTGCTGGACGACGCCGTCATGCATGACGACGATGCGGTCGGCCATGGTCATGGCTTCGATCTGGTCATGCGTGACATAGACGGACGTGGTCTTCAGTTGCTGGTGAAGCGCCTTGATCTCGGCGCGCATGTGCACGCGCAGCTTGGCGTCGAGGTTCGAAAGCGGCTCGTCGAAAAGAAAGACCTTGGGATCGCGCACGATGGCCCGGCCCATGGCGACGCGCTGGCGCTGGCCGCCGGAAAGCTGGCGCGGCAGGCGTTGCAGGAAATTGTCCAGCCCAAGCCGCCTGGCGGCTCCGTCGACACGCGCGTCGATCGCCTGCTTCTCTGCCTTCCTCAGCATCAGGCTGAAGCCCATGTTCTTAGACACGTCCATATGCGGATAGAGGGCGTAGGACTGGAACACCATGGCGATGTCGCGGTCCTTCGGCGCGACGTCGTTGACCAGCCGCTCGCCGATACGGATCTCGCCATCGGAAACCTCCTCCAGACCGGCGATCATGCGCAGAAGCGTCGATTTCCCGCAGCCGGACGGACCGACGAGGACGACGAACTCGCCGTCGGCGATGTCGAGGTCGACCGCGTGCAGCACACGCACGGCGCCATAGTCTTTGCGGACTTTTTCCAGCGTAACGGAAGCCATCGATTATCCCTTCACGGCGCCGGCGGTGAGGCCGGTGACGAGATAGCGTTGCAGGAAGCCGAAGAAGATGCAGACCGGGATCAGCGCCAGGATCGACGCCGCCATCATCTGCCCCCAGTCGACGGCGAACTTGCCGATGAAGGTGAGCAGGCCGACGGCGAAGGTCTTCTTGTCATCGCTGGAGATCAGCATCAGCGCGAACAGGAGTTCGCTCCAGGCAGCGGTGAAGACAAAGCCGAGCGTGGCGCCCATGCCGGGTAGCGTCAGCGGCACGATCACCCGGCGCATCGCCTGCGCGCGTGTGCAGCCGTCGATCATCGCCGCCTCCTCCAGGTCCTTCGGTATGCCGTCGAAGAAGGACTGCATCAGGAAGGTTGCAAACGCGGTATTGAAGGCGGTGTAGATGATGATCAGCCCGGTCAGGCTGTTGATCAGGCCGATCTGGCCCATCACGCGATAGATCGGTGGAATGACCATGACTAGCGGGAAAGTCTGGGTCAAAAGCAGCATCAGCGCCAGTGCCGCCTTGCCGCGAAAGGTGAAGCGCGACATGGCATAGCCGGCAAGCGTCGCGATGACAGTCACCAGTGCAGCCGTCGAAACCGAGACGATGACGCTGTTGAGGAAATAGCGCGGAAAGTCGGTCGCCTCGAGCACGGTGACGAAGTTCTGCAACGTCATCTGCGACGGCCAGAAGGTGATGCCTTCGGAATAGAGAAGCCGTTCCGGCGTAACCGATATCTTCAGCGTCCAGAAGATCGGGAACAGGGCGAAGATCACATAGGCCGCGATGGCCGCATAGAGCCCGACGCCGCCGAAGAAGCGCTGCGAAGATGAGCGTCCCGCAATCATCAGACGTGCCTCACCAGGGAGCGGCGGATGGCGATCAGCGCGATCGCATAGGCAATGAGCAGGACGAGCAGCAGCACGGCAACCGCCGATGCGTAGCCCTTGTCCAGCGACTTGAAGGCGCTGACATAGATGTAGACCGGCACCGTGTTGGTCGACCCGGCCGGCCCGCCCTCGGTCATGACGAAGATTAAGTCGGCGAAAGTGGCGATCCAGATGGTACGCAGCATCACCGTGATGGCGATGGTCGGCGCCAGGAACGGCAGCGTCACCTTGGTGAAGCGTTGCCAGGGCGAGGCGCCGTCGATCGCTGCCGCCTCATGCAGTTCCGAGGGAATGGATTTCAGTGCCGCCAGCAACGTGATGGCAAAGAACGGGATGCCGAACCAGACATTGGCGACGATCGGCCCCCACATGGCGGTCGAGGGATCGGAGAGAACGTTGGTCGGCTCGGCCTTCAGCCCCAGCGCGAACAGCCAGTGCGGCAGCGGCCCGATGATCGGATTGAACAGCCATGCCCATGTCAGGCCCGACAGGAAGGACGGCACCGCCCAGGGCAGGAACACCAGCGCCTGCACCACCTTGCGGCCCCGAAACGGCTTGTCGAGCAGCAGCGCCAGGCCAAGGCCGAGGAAGAACTGGAAGAACAGGCTGGAGAGCGTCCACCACAACGTATTGACCAGCGCCTGGCCGAGCACGGCATCCGACAGCATCGCCTGGTACTGGCCGAGCCCGACATATTCCGACTTGAAGGCCGAAAACTTACGGAACGAATAGCTGATGCCGATGACCAGCGGCACCAGAAGCACCACGACCAGCAGGATGATCGCCGGGCTGAGATAAAGCCAGGGTTCGGTGGCAGCGTGCGTCAGCCGCTTGCGGCGCGGCCTCCCGGCGGGTCGTATTTCGGAAACGGCATAGGTCATTTGGGCTCAACAGTGGTGAGTGGGTGCCGGCGAAGGCGACAGCACCCTTCTCCCCGTATACGGGGAGAAGATGCCGGCAGGCAGATGAGGGGCAGCGCCAGGCTGACAGAACGTAGCGCCGCCTCTCATCCGGCCCTATCGGGCCACCTTCTCCCCGTGAACGGGGAGAAGGAAGAAAAACTACTTCTTGTTCTTCGCCATCCAGTCCTGCTGTTCCTTGGTCAGGAAGGCGGCCCATTGGTCGGCAACCTCCTTGGCCGTCTTTTGGCCCAGCAGCACTTCCTGGAAATTCTTGATCGCCACCTGGTCGACGAAATTGCCGAGGTTCTCCAGATGCGTCGGCGGCGTCACCATTTCATATTTGGCGCTGTCGCTGAGCTCCGTGAACCAGCCCTTGAACTGCTCGGTCTTGAAATGCGGATCCTGGTCGGCGCCGTTGTGGATCGGGACGACGCCGACTTCCTTGGCCCATTCCAGATTGTCCTTGGGCGAGAG
Organism: Mesorhizobium sp. B2-5-11; assembly: GCF_006440835.1. Lineage (NCBI taxonomy): Bacteria > Pseudomonadati > Pseudomonadota > Alphaproteobacteria > Hyphomicrobiales > Phyllobacteriaceae > Mesorhizobium > Mesorhizobium sp. B2-5-11. The sequence goes on along the minus strand of NZ_VFUK01000011.1, from coordinate 19,555 downwards.
CAGCGTCGCCATCAGCTTCCAGGCGTCGTCCTTGTGCTGCGAATTGGCGAACATTGCCCAGCCGGCATAGCCGAGCGTCGGATAGGACTTGCCGCTCGGCCCGACCGGCAGCGGCGCCACGGCGAAGTCGTCTGCGCTCATCTTGTCGGCTATACCCAGCAGCGCATCCGGATCCTGGTTGAGCATGGCGCAGGTGCCGGAATAGAAGCCGGTGACGGTTTCGTTGAAGCCCCAGCTCACCGCGTCCTTGGGCGCCAGGCCCTGCTTGTACATGTCGGCCAGCATCTGCAGGCCCTTGACCGAGCCCTCCTCGTTGATGGTCGAGGTGCCGTCTTCGTTGAAGTAGCCGCCCTTGCCGGCGGCGATGTTCATGAACATGTGCATGCCGTTGAAGGCGCCGGGTCCGCCGCGCAGGCAGTAGCCGTATTTGCCGGGCAACGCCGAGATCTTCTTGGAATCGGCGACGAACTCGTCGAGCGTGGCCGGCGGGCCGTCGAGGCCGGCTTCCCTGAACAGCTTCTTGTTCCAGAACAGCGCGTTCACATAGTAGCCGTAAGGGATCATGAACTGGGTGTTATTGACGGTCGAGCCGAACTGCTTGGCGCGCTCCCCGAGCGTCTTGGCGTCGTCCCACTTGGCCATGTACGGGCCGAGATCCTCGAGCTGGGCGTTGTTGGCGTAGAGGCCCATCCAACGTTCCGGCATCTCGACCACGTCGGGCGTATCGCCTGCCTGCACCATGGTCAGGAACTTTTCGAAAGCCTGCCCCCAGGGCAGCGAGATCAGCTCGACCTTGATGCCGGGATTGGCCTTTTCGAATTCGGCGATCTGCTTCTTCAGGAACTCCGTGCGCGGCGGGCTGGTGATGACTTCGACCATTTTCAGGGTCGAATCGGCCAGCGCGTTTCCGGCGGAAATCGCCAATCCCGCGGCTGTGGCAAGCATGACGGTCAGTTTTTTCATCTTCAAGACTCCCATTTTGAAGCGGCTTGTTATTTTCTGGCTTTTTCGAAGGCCTGCGCCACGTCGGCCCACAGGTCCTCGACACTTTCCAATCCGACATTGAAGCGGATTGTTCGGGGGCTGACGCCGAAGCGCGCCATCGAATTCAGTCCCGGCGTCTGCTCCAGCGACGCCTTGGCCGGCACGACCAGGCTCTCATGGCCGCCCCAGCTCACGCCGATGCGGAAATATTTTAACGCATCGACGAAGACGGGGATGTCGATATCCTCGGTGACCTCGAAGGAGAACAACCCCGCGTAACCAGCAAGCGTCGCCTTGCCCGGATGGTTCGAATAGGCGGGGTGGTTCACGCGCTCGACGTTGCCATGCGCCTTCAGCCGCTCGGCGATGGTAAGCCCGCTCTTCATGTGATGCGGCAGGCGCAGCGGCAGCGTGCGCAGCCCGCGCAGCAAGAGCCAGGCCTCGAAGGGCGAAAGCTTGCCGCCGAGATAGGAATAGGTCTGCTCGTTGATGTGCTTGATGTGGGCGGCCGAGCCTGCCACCACGCCGGCGACCGTATCGCTATGGCCGCCGAGATATTTCGAAGCCGAATGCAGCACCAGATCGACGCCATGCGTGATCGGCTTCTGGAACACCGGCGTCGCCCAGGAATTGTCGATCGTGGTGACGATGCCCTGCTCCTTCGCCAGCCGGGTCAGGTGAGCCAAGTCCTGCAACTCGAACATCATCGAGGTCGGGCTCTCCAGATAGAGCAGCCTGGCGCCCGGAAGGGCCGCCGCCACCGCATCCGGATCGGAGCCGTCGACATAGTCGACCCTGATGTTGAGCCGCGGCAAAAGCCGCTCGAACAGCCGATAGGCATCACCATAGCAATTGCGCACCGCAACGATGCGCTCGCCGGCGCCGACGAAGGCGAGCACCGTGGCGCTGATCGCCGCCATGCCGCTGGAAAAGCCGCGCGCGGCCTCGGCGCCCTCGAGCGCGGCGACGCGTGCCTCGAATTCCATCACCGTCGGATTGTCGCCACGCGAATAGATCGGCTGCTTCCGTTTGCCGGCAAAAGTATCCGCCATCTCGGCATAGTTGGCGAAGGTGAACAGCGATGTCTGGTAGATCGGCGGCACCACCGCCCCACCGGGGAAAGGTTCGTCATGCGCCAGAAGCGTCGCCGCCTCGGCAAGATAGTCGTGATCGAAACCTGAGGGATGCTCGTTCATGTCTGGCTCGAAAGTTTGAGTTTGGCGGCGCCGCGCTTGAGATCGTCCTCGACGGTGGCGATCAGCTTGAGCGCTTCGGCGCGGGCGCCGTGCGGGTCGCGCGCGGCGATGCGCTCGTAAATGGTCCGATGATAGGGAAAACTGGCGTGGCCGAAATCGCGCACGCCCAGCGGATGCTCCCAGAAGCGGTGGAACAATTCGTGCATGGCGGCGATGATCTGTTCGAACAGCGGGTTGCCAGAAACCCTGTAGATCGCCTGGTGGAACTCCCAGTCCTCTTCCGAAGACATGCCCTCGCGCGTGCGGAACGCCTGCTCCATGATGTCGAGCTTGCGCTCGATTTCGGCGATATCGGTCTGGCTCGCGCGTTCGGCGCAAAGGGCGGCGGCTTCCGCCTCCAGCGCGCGACGGATTTCAAGCGTCTGCATCAGGCTGGTGAAGTCGTTGCCGCCCGCAAGCGTCAGCGGCAGATGCAACATGTCCGGCGAAACGGCTGCCTTGAGATAGGTGCCGCTGCCTTGCCGGCGCTCGACCAGGCCGAGCCCTTCCCAGCGCGTCAGCGCCTCGCGCACCGTGTTGCGGCTGACCTTCAGCCGCTCGGCCAGGATGCGTTCCGTTGGCAGCCGCTCGCCCGGCTGGAGGGCCTCGGCACGAACAAAGCCTACCAACGCCTTCAGCACGGCGTCGTCACGCGCCGTCGTCTGAATAGGTGGCAGGCTGTTTTGATCCACGCGCGTTCCAAGTGGTCCAATGGTCCAACCAATTTCTGCACAGATGGTACCTCCTGTCAACGGGATGTCAGGAGACCTAGCACCGTAAAAGCTCGCAACGCATGACAAGCACGCGTTTGCGGGCGATGCGCCAGGCCGGCCTCGACCCTGCTACGCCACAGCAGCGGGCGGCCCGAACCAGGCGGTCAGCGCATCGGCCAGTCCCTGTTGGCTTCCGGAACCAACCCGTGCCACGTACCCGTCGGGGCGGATCAGCACCGCGTCGGGCCCGGCGACGGCCCCGAGAACTGGCAGCTCCCAGTCGCCGTCGTACACGGCGTCGACCTGCTGGACCCGATCCGCCCACGGCTTGATGTCAAGTCTGCCGGGCGTGCCGAGGTTGATCAGCACCGGCCGGGCATGGTGCAGCAAGGTAAACAGCCGCACCGGCCCGCTGGCGGTGAGCAGATCGAGGTCGGGTATTCGCCGCCCAAGCAGCGCGTGCCCCTCCCCGAGGTCGTAGTGGACACCCAGGCCGGACATCTCTGCGGCGATTCGTTTGCGTGGTTCATCCATGGCGAGCAGTTCGGCGATGGTGTCGCCCAGGGCTTTGGTGCGGTCATCCATGCGGCGAAGCGCGACCTGCGCCATCGTGTTGCGCAACACGCGGGCGGCGACCGGATGGCGCTCGGCATGGTAGCTGTCGAGCAGGCTGTCCGGTGATGCCCGTTTGACGACCTGGGCCAGCTTCCATCCCAGGTTGACCGCGTCCTGCACGCCGATGTTGAGGCCCTGTCCGCCCATTGGGGGATGGATATGCGCAGCGTCGCCGGCCAGCAGGACACGTCTGTCGCGGTAAGCGGCAGCCTGGCGCGTCATATCGGTGAAACGAGAGAGCCAAGTCGGACTGTGGACGCCGAAATCGGTGCCATAGACAACGGTGAGCGCCTCGCGGAGATCGTCCAATGTCGGTTCACCACCGATGATCAGTCGTTTCTCGGTCAGCACGATGCCCAACCGGTCGCCGTCCTCGATCTTGCCTATCGCATGGGTTCCGTGGGCGTCGCTGCGAAAGCCCAATGGCGGTTCTTCCGACATCTCGACCTCGGCGATCATCCAGCTCATCGTCGGATCCCATCCAGCGAATTCGATGCCCGCCGCCTTGCGGATCGTGCTGCGTCCACCGTCGCATCCGACGAGGTACTGCGCCTTCATCCGTCGGCCATCGGAAAGCCCCACATCCACGCCACTGTCGTCCTGCATGAAATCCGTGACTTCCTGTCCGCGATGGATCGGCACCCCCAATTCGCTGATCCAGTCGGCCAATATCCGCTCGATGTGGTTTTGCCGCAGCGCCAGCAGATAGTTGTGCCGGCTGGGAAAGTCGCTGATGTCCAAACGGATCATGTGGAAGCCGACGGTCGGGAAGCATTGCCCCTGGGAGAGGAACCGGTCGGCGATCCCGCGCTGGTCGAGCACCTCGATTGTGCGTGCGTGCAGGCCACCCGCGCGCAAGCCAATCAGTTGCTGGGTCGGGCGCCGCTCGACAATGGCGACGTCGATGCCCGCCAATGCGAGTTCGCCTGCCAGCATCAATCCTGTCGGGCCGCCCCCGGCGACAATCACCGCATGATTTCGACGCGATCCATCTGTCGGTGCACGCATTCCCGTCACTCCGCTCCCATTGGCTAGGGCCGCGGTTTTACGGGAGGAACCCAGGCTTGAAGCAAGCCCCCTGGGCGCCATATGTATGAAGTGAGGAGCAACGCCCTCTGCCGAATGGCAAGAGAGCGTGCGCCGCAGCTCTTCACATCGGGGCTCGCCTTTTACAGGCCAGAAAGCGCTGTCGACATCTCGTGCGCAAAAAGCCCCTGATTTCCGGAGCTTGGCGCAGAATCCTGATGCTATTTTGAAAGGGGGCCGGTCGGCGTTTGGCAGCGGTACGAGGAGGCCACTATGTGCCAGCGCCGGCCGGCCGACCCCACGGACCCAGGAGATGCGGCGGACCTGAGCATCATGGGGTATTTTTTGATCGACCCGACTGTCTGTCCTCGTGCCGGCGTCGCTCTGTCTGTGGCCGCACATTTGCGCAAGAGCTTATGAAAATCAACAGTTTCTTAACCAAGCCTCGCGAATCGCTTGGATTAAGGTAAATGGGTAACCTTGCCGGATTGACGGACACTCTTATCCGGTCCGTCAGGCAGCCTTGGCGACGACGCGGTTGCGGCCACCGCTCTTGGCTTCATAGAGCGCCAGATCGGCGCGTTTCATCAGCGCCGCCACCGTATCCACCCCCTTCAGCACCGACGACACGCCGACGCTGACGGTGACCTCGATGGCCTTGCCGTCAGGCCCGATGACGAACGGCATCTGGGCGATTTCGGCGCGGATGCGTTCGGCCACCTTTTCGGCGATCGCTCCATCGGTGTCAGGCATGACCACTACGAACTCCTCACCGCCGAACCGGCAGGCCAGATCGATGCCGCGCACGTTCTTGCGCAGCCGCCGCGCGAATTCCCGCAGCACCTCGTCGCCACCGTCATGGCCGTGCGTGTCGTTAATCGACTTGAAGCGATCGAGGTCGGTGATCATCACCGACAGCGGCCGACGCCGCGCCACGGCGCGGTCGAACAGCGTCTGGAGATGGCTGTCGAGATAGCGGCGGTTGTGCAGCCCGGTCAGCCCGTCGGTCACCGCCATTTCGATCGTCTGCGTCACGCTGGCGCGCAATTGGTCGTTGTAGCGCTTGCGGCGCACCTGGGTGCGCAACCGCGCCGTCAGTTCCTGCTGGTCGATCGGCCGCATCAGATAGTCGTTGATGCCGAGTTCGAGGCCGCGGATGATGCGCTCCTCCTCGCCCTCCTCCGCCAGCAGGATGATCGGCAGGAAGCGTGTGCGATCGAGCGAGCGCAGTTGCGAGCAGAGCCGAAGCGGATCGAAATCGGCGAAGCTCGTCGAGATCATCACGCATTCATAGGGCGTCTCCGCCGCCTGGAAGAAGCCGGCATGCGGATCGCTGGCGACATCCAGGTCAGCACAGTCGCGCAGCATCTTCTGGACGCGCTCGATCGACGATTTGCGCTCATCGATCAGAAGCACTTTCGGCGTCGTGTCCTCGGAGGCGAAATTGCGGCTGAGCAACTCTTCGATGCCGATGTTGCGCGTGGTCGAAGCGCGCAGCCGCAACTCGTCGGTCAGCGACTTCAGCCTGACGAGACTCTTGACGCGCGTCATCAGTTGCAGGTCGTTGACGGGTTTGGTCAGGAAATCGTCGGCGCCGACCTCAAGCCCGCGCACCCTGTCGGAAACCTGGTCGAGTGCGGTGATCATTACCACTGGAATATGCGACGTCGCCGGATCGCTCTTCAGGCGGCGGCAGACCTCGAAGCCGTCCATGTCCGGCATCATGACGTCGAGCAGCACGACGTCGACCTTGCCGTTCTCGCAGGTCTCGATCGCATCCGGGCCGTTGGTGGCGGTCAACACCTCGAAATATTCGGCCAGCAGCCGAACCTCCAGCAGCCTGACATTGGCAGGGATGTCGTCGACGACGAGAATCCGAGCGGTCATTTCACAAGGCTCCGGCTTTGGCGGCAAGGTGCATCAGGAATCACCCAGGTAAGACTTGATGGTTTCGATGAAGCGCGGCACCGAGATCGGCTTGGAGATATAAGCCTCGCAGCCGCCCTGGCGGATGCGCTCCTCGTCGCCCTTCATCGCGAAGGCGGTGACGGCAATGACCGGGATGACGTGCAGGTCGTCGTCTTCCTTCAGCCATTTCGTCACCTCCAGCCCAGACACTTCAGGCAACTGGATGTCCATCAAAATGAGATCCGGCCGGTGCTGACGCGCCAGATCGAGCGCTTCCAGACCGTTGCGGGTGCGAACTGTCTCGTAACCGCTTGCTTCGATGAGGTCCCGAAAGAGCTTCATGTTGAGCTCATTGTCCTCGACGATCATGACCTTCTTAGGCATCGATATCCCGTCCCGGCCGCTGTTCCGCTCGAAGGCGGCCGTTATGCGCCCTTCCGGGACGCACCAAACCCTGGTCGACTCTACGGCAATATGATTGACGAAACGGAAACCTGCGGCGAGAAAAGCTGCTCCGTTTCCACCTCGGGTCCCGCACTGAAGAGGTAACGACTTGCCGCAAGCGACGCTTGCCATTACTGCGGAAGAGACTCACATTCCGCATACCCTGAAAGGTAATGATGGCAAACGCAGCGTCAATGCGCGAAGAGGCCGAAACCATTGCCGTGAAGGCTCTGGCCTTCGTCGCCTCTGATCCCGAACTGCTGCCTCGCTTCCTGGCGATCACCGGCATCGAGGCGCATTCGATCCGCAAAGCTGCCGGCGAGCCGGGATTTCTGGCCGGTGTGCTGCAGTTCGTTCTCGCCCACGAACCCACATTGCTGCGTTTTGCCGAGGAAACCGGCACGCCACCGGCCTCCGTCGGCAAGGCGTTGCGCGCGCTGCCGCTGGGCGACGATAACCACGAGCATTCCATATGAGTGACGATCCCAAGGCGGCGCCCCGATCGCCAGGTCGAGCGAAGTCTGACTCTTGTCGCCCGGTTTGAGCGACAAGCATAAAACGAAGGCTTGAGGCGCGTCGCGCCAATCCGTTCGAAGGCGACGCGCTTTGGTGAGCCGAGTGGCTACGGTGTCGGATCCGCCTGGTCCGTCTCGTCGCCGCCATCGTCAATGCTGTCGTCCTCGGCAGGATCGGCCGGCTTCAGCATGACGCCATTGACAATGACCGAACCGTCCGGCTTGGCGTTGACGACCCATTCCATGCGGCCGTCCGTCAACGTCTTGCCGAACCCTTTCACCATCAGGGCCACAGGCACGTACTGCGCCACCTCCGGTTCCGATTTCGCCGCTTCCTGCAAGCCCTCGACGATCTTGTCGAAGCCGGCCACGTCCACCGTCACATTGGCTTCCGGCTTCTCGCCAGGAAAAGTCATTTCGCCTTCCAAGGCAATTTCGGTATCCTTGTTCTTGATGGTGCTATGGCCAATGACGACCTTCGGCGTCTTGGCCATGAAGTCGGTTTTGAGCTGCTCTCCGAATTCGGCCGACAGCGGCGGGTTCTTGTTAAGATCAAAGGCTTCGATTGCCTTCTTCGCCATGCTGTCGAGATCGATGTTGGCGCCGCCGAAGTTCAGGTCGATATCGGTCGGCAGCAGCGCCATGCTCCAGCTCGGCAGAAGCTGCTGCGGCACGGTCAACCCCGACGCCTTGATCCCGTAGCCGATCGTACCGCTCTGGGCGACGCCATCCATTCCGAAGGCGGTGCTGAGCTGCGCCGCGCCGAACGTGCCGACCGGGCTCTCGACCGCGAAATCCTTGAACCCGTATGTCCCGTCGATGCGCTCCCACACCGGAAGCGCGGCGAGCAGAAGCGATTTGAGCTGCGCCTGGTTGGCTTTCAGCGAGGCTTCGTTCTCATTGGCGACGGCAAATGCCACGAGATCGAGCAGCGGCTTGGTCTGCACGCCCTTGCCTTTGGCATCCACCGACAGTTCCGGTGATTTGACGGTGACCGGGAATTTCAGTCCGCTTTCGGGATCGTCGAATTTGATCGTCTCGACAAAGTTCGACACTTTTTGCGACAACGCGAAATCGATCCCGCCATTGGCAGCTTTGGTGGCGGCCATGGTCGCGGTGCCGCCGTCGGCGCTGACTTCCATGTGCTGCTTGGCATCTTGCGACACCATCGTCATGCCCGCCATCGAACTGGTGCCGCTGGTAAAGGCCGCCAGATTGGGGTCGTAGACACCGGAACCCTTGCCGTCCTTGATAGAAAATTGCGTGCTCTGCAGCCCCTGCGGCCCGTTGAACTCGAAGGAGGCGCTGTGCGAAAGATCCATCGAGACATCCCAGGTCCCGTCGCTACGCGGCTTGACCAGCAGGGCGTAGGGCGCAAAGTCGAATTTCAACAGCTTCTGGTCGGGCAAGGTGCCGGCGAGCGCCTTGAAATCGAACATGATCTTGTAGGCGCCGCCTTCGACCGAGACCTTCAGGATGCCCTTATCGAGGGCCTGTTTGCCGACATAGCGGGACAGGTTCTCGGATAGCTGCTTCGCACCCTGGCTGTCGACGCTCTGGCCGAAAGCGGGCGCGCTGAGCAGAAGCGCGGTAAAGGCGATTGGCAACATCCGGTTCACGTAGAATTCTCCGTTTGGTCGAAAAGGCAAAATCGTCTCCTACTTCTGGTAGGGAAAGACCGTCACAACTGCAAGACGGCGAAGTTCAGGCGCTCGGCTCCAGCACCAGCCGCATCAACGGCCGGCCCGCCTTGCGTTCCAGGAGCCGCTCGAACCCGGCCTTCTCGAACACGCGCGACGAGCCCACGAACAGCCCGATGGAGCGTGAATCCTTCGACAGGTCTATCGGGCAGGCTTCCACCATTCGCGCGCCGTTCCTGCGGGCGAAATCGATGCCGCCTTCGACCAGGCGATGGCTGATGCCCCGGCCCCGTGCCTTGGCGCGGATGAAGAAACAGGAAATTGCCCAGACGCTCGGATCCGATGCGTCCGCGGGATCGACCGGAGCCGAGCCCCGGCCCCGGTTGTTCCACTCGGGCACGTCGGCGCGCGGCCCGATCTGCATCCAGCCGACTGCCTTGCCGTCCTCGAACGCCAGCATGCCCGGTGGCGGGCCTGCTTCGATGCGCGCCCTGATGTGGTCTTTGTTGCGTTCGCGGCTGCTTTCGCGACGAGCCGCCGGCGCCAGCCGGAAATGCGTGCACCAGCAGCCGTAGCAGGCGCCCTGCTTGCCGAAGAGATCTTCGAATTCAGGCCAGAGCTCAGGCGCCAGCGGCACTATGGTCGTGCTCATGCGTTCTCCCCAGGCCAAGCTTGTCGCTAGCCTTGCACTGTCGTACCATTGTGTTTGTTCTCTTTATGTTCGCAGCGATGGCGGCTCCTGTCAATAATCCTGATCACGGTTTCTGCCGCGACTGCCTGGCCTTTCAGCGCAGCGACGCCAGGCGCTGCGAGCGATGCGGCAGCCCCAGGCTTGCCCGTCATCCCGAGCTGTACCGGCTGCATCTGGCCCATATCGACTGCGACGCTTTCTATGCGGCAATCGAAAAACGCGACAACCCGGCGCTGAAGGACAAGCCGCTGATCATCGGCGGCGGCAAGCGCGGCGTCGTCTCCACCGCCTGCTACATCGCCCGGATAAGGGGCGTGCGTTCCGCCATGCCCATGTTCAAGGCGCTCGAGGCTTGCCCCGAAGCGGTGGTTATCCCGCCCAATATGGAAAAGTACGTGGTCGTCGGGCGCGAGGTGCGCGCCATGATGCAGGCGCTGACGCCGCTGGTCGAGCCGCTCTCGATCGACGAGGCGTTTCTCGACCTTGCCGGAACCGAACGGCTGCACGGCCTGCCGCCGGCGGTGGTGCTGGCCCGTTTCGCGCTGGCCGTCGAGAAGGAGATCGGCATCACCGTTTCGTCAGGTCTGTCCTACTGCAAGTTCCTGGCTAAGGTGGCGTCGGATTTCCGCAAACCGCGCGGCTTCTCGGTCATCGGCGAAGCGGAAGCCGTGGGTTTCCTCGCCGCACAGCCGGTGAGCATGATCTGGGGGGTCGGCAAGGCATTCAACGCCACGCTCGAACAGGACGGCATCCACACCATCGGCCAGCTCCAGAAGATGGACCGTGGCGACCTCATGCGCCGCTATGGCGTGATGGGCGACCGGCTTTACCGGCTCTCGCGCGGCGAGGACGTCCGCCGCGTCGATCCCGACCAGGACGCCAAGAGCGTATCGGCCGAAACCACTTTCGACACCGATATCGCTTCGCTGGACGAGCTGGTCTCGGTGCTGCGGGGCCTTTCGGAAAAGGTCTCGGCGCGGCTGAAGAAATCCGGCATCGCCGGGCGCACGGTGGTGCTCAAGCTGAAGACGCAGGATTTCAAGATCCGCACCCGCAACCGCCAGCTCGGCGACCCGACCCGGCTCGCCGACCGTATCTTTTCGACCGGGGTCGAGCTGCTGCGCAAGGAAACCGACGGCACCAAATACCGGCTGCTCGGCATCGGCGTCAGCGATCTTTCCGCCGATGACAAGGCCGATCCGCCCGATCTGGTCGATATCCAGTCGCGCAAGCGGGCCATGGCCGAAGGCGCCATCGACGCGCTGCGCGACAAGTTCGGCCGCAAGGCGGTGGAAACCGGCTATACGTTCGGCAAAGGCCGCGACACCCACCCGCCAGAGCCGCTGGAAGACTGATAAGGATATCAGCTGTCGAGATTTAGGTGCGCTGCAGATCGATCCTGCTTGTCACCATGCTCTTGCCGGTTTTCGGATCAGTGTCGATCACCGTCAGCCGCATGCCGTTCTCGCCTCGTTTCTCGACCTTCATCTGCGCCTTTCGGTCACCATTGACCTCCTTGGCCCAACGGATGCCGAGATTGATCGCGTTGCCCGAACGGGTGCCGTTCAATTGCGCAGGCCCGGTACGAGACCCGACATAAGTGCCGCTATATTTCGCTCCGGCAGTCCTCAGGTCCGCGCTGATGGCGCGCGTCACCACGATAAGCCCTCGGCAATTGCCATCGAGCGACAATGAGGTCGACGTCGCGTTTGACCTGAACGTGCAGGACACATTCACCGTCGGCGCGTCGGTAGTCACCTTGACGATGCCCTTGCCGGTGAAATTGCCCTTGAACGACTGGAGAAATCTGGACTCGTCGGCATGTGCCGCGCCTGCCGTGACCAACAGGCAGCCAGCAAGCGCAAATTGCGCAAATGATCTCATCGAAATTCTCCTATCGACATTGAAAGGCACCTGCGAAGCACTTCCGATATTCGGAACTCAACGCCCCCTGCCGTGCCAGGTTCCGCCTTCAACATGACTGTTTTGCAACATCCGGCTGGCCCAGAAGAATGCGGCTGCTAGCGGTTGCGGCAAAAGCCACGGCCTGCGACATAGCGGAAATGGCACCCACCCCTTCCATCCCCAAGGCCGCGTTCTGGATGGCGCTGTCGATCGCCTCGTTCCTGGCGATGTCGGTCGCGGGCCGCGCCACCACGGCCGAGCTCAACGTTTTCCAGGTGCTGGAGCTGCGCTCGGTGATCGGCTTTTTCATCCTGCTGCCGCTGGTCATGCAAAATGGCGGCTTTGCCGCCATGCGCACTGGGCGCCCCCTCGCCCATGTCACGCGCAACGTGGTTCACTATACCGGCCAGGCGGCGTGGCTCTACGCCCTGACGCTGATCCCTTTGGCGGTGCTGATCTCGATCGAATTCACGACGCCGATCTGGACGGCGATCCTTGCGGTCACCTTTCTCGGCGAAAGGCTCACCCGGCCGAAGCTCGGCGCCGTGGCGCTCGGGCTGATCGGTGTCGTGATCATCGTGCGCCCAGGCGTCGGCTCGGTCGATCCGGGACATCTGGTCGTGCTGGGCGCGGCAATGTGCTTCGGCATCTCGCTGGTCCTGGTCAAGTCGCTGACGCGGACCGACAGCGTTGTGCGAATCATCTTCTGGATGCTGATCATCCAGTCGGTGCTCGGCCTGATCCCGGCGCTCTACGAATGGCGCAACCCTTCGCTCGAGCTGTGGCCGTGGATCCTGCTGATCGCCTTCACTGGCATGTCGTCACATTTCTGCATGGCCTGGGCGCTGAGCTACGCCGATGCCACCGTCATTTCTCCGATGGATTTCCTGCGCGTGCCGCTGTCGGCATTGATCGGCTGGCTGCTCTACAAGGAGCAGATCGACGCTTTTACCGCAGGCGGGGCATTGCTGATCCTGATGGGCAATATGCTCAACCTGCAGCGCCGGCAGCCAAAGCCGGCGCAAGCGGCGGCATCGTAGCGCGCCTCAATCGCCCCTCAATCACCGCTGTCGGGTATGTTGAGGAGGTGGCCGCAGGCCTTGCAGTGAACGGCGTCCGGCTCGTGCCGTTGCAGGCCGCATTGCGGACAGGGAAAGAACACCTTGGCCGGTCGGAAGATCGCCTGCGCCAGCCTGACGAACAGCGATATGCCGATGATCATGGTCACGATCGCCGTCAGTTTCCCCGCCATTCCCGGCAGCACGATGTCGCCGAACCCGGTCGTGGTCACCGTCGCGACGGTGAAGTAAAGCGCGTCGATGTAGCTTTCCAGCCCCGCTCCGCTGCGGAAGAAGAAAGTGTAGACGAAACCGGTGATCACGAAGAGGAACGTCAAGAGATTGATCACCGCGTGGCTCGCTTCGCGCCAGGGCCGCAGGCCCTGCATCTCGAAATGCCGCCAGAGCGAACCGCTGCGCGACAGCGACCACAGCCGCAGGATGCGCAGAAAGCCGAGATTGGCGAGCGCCGTCGGCATCAGCAGCGTCAAAAGGATGAAAATGTCCACCCAGGAGGTCGGCTGCTTCATCAGCCGCAGCATGTCGTTCGAGGCAAGCAGCCTGGCAACCAGGTCGGCGGCGACCAGAGCCGCCACCGCATAGTCGAGCCACAGGAATGAGGCCGACTGCTGGATGACGGGCGTGGCGATGAAGAAGGCAATCATGGCCAGGTCGATGATGACCGCAACCAGCTGAAACCGAAAAGCCGCCGGCGTGCGGCCGTGGTAGAGCTTGCGCAGCGTGTCGCGCAGCCACGCCATTGTGGAACGGTCCTGCAATCCGTCGCTGTCTTTCGTCTTCATGGCAATTGCGGTGACTTGAGCGGCGGATGCCGCCCGGCGGATTGCCACCAGTCCCCGGAAGGGGCGATCACACCAGCTCCACTTCGACCACGCCTGGCACGGCGCGCATCGCCGAGGCGATTTGCGGCGAGACGCGGTAGCCCCCCTGCAGGGCAATCTCCACCTCGCCCTGCGCTTCTTCCTTGATAACGATGATGCTCACCTGACTTTCACCACGCTGGGTAAGCTGCGATTGAATGATCGAGGCAGGCGCATCGTTTCTGACGAAGATGCGCAGCGCCTTCTGGATGCGGCTGGCCTCGTCCTCAAGCGACTGCACGGTCTGGATGCGCAGGTTGACGCCCTCCGGCCTGTCCTCCGCCGCCACGGTAATGACCACGGAGCGGCCCGGCTCCAGCATGTCGCGATACTGCGCCAATCCTTCGGAAAACAGTACCGCCTCATACTGGCCGGACGTGTCCGAGAACTGCACCACGCCCATCTTGTTGCCGGTCCGCGTCTTGCGCTCCTGCTTGGTGGTCACGGTGCCGGCGAGGCGCCCTGCGGTGGCACCGCGCTTGACCGCGGCCGAAAACTCCGCCCAGTTCTGCACCCGCATCTTCTGCAGCGCCGCCTTGTACTCGTCCAGCGGATGGGCGGAGAGATAGAAACCGACCACCTGGAATTCGCGGTGCAGGCGGTCGGCGGCGAGCCACGGTTCGGTCACGGGCAAGTTGAGCGCCTGCGACTGTGCCCCTAGAGACGCGCCGAAAATGTCGGCCTGGCCTGAGACGGCGTTCTGCTGCGCCAGTGACGCCAGCCCCATCATCCGCTCGACGCCAGCCATCATCGCGGCGCGGTCATGGCCGAAACAGTCTAGCGCTCCGGCCATGATCAGGCTTTCGAAGACGCGCTTGCCGACGATTTTCGGATCGACCCTCTCGCAGAAATCGGCCAGGCTCTTGAACGGCTTCTCGCCGCGCATGGCGACGATATGCTCCACCGCCGCGTCGCCGACGCCCTTGAGCGCGGCCATCGAATAGTAGATGCGGTTCTCGCCGACCTCGAAGGGACGAAAGCTTGATATCACCGACGGTGCCACCACCTCGATGCCGAGGCGCAGCGCATCCTGGCGGAAATCCGCGAGCTTGTCGGTGTTTCCCATGTCGAGCGTCATCGACGCCGCCAGGAACTCGACCGGATAATGCGCCTTGAGATAGGCTGTCTGGTAGGAGACGACGGCGTAGGCGGCCGCGTGCGATTTGTTGAAACCGTAGTCGGCGAACTTGGCCAGCAGGTCGAAAATGAAGTCGGCCTGCGGTTTGGCCACGCCGCGCTCGACCGCGCCCGAGACGAAGCGCTCACGCTGCTTGTCCATCTCGGCGCGGATCTTCTTGCCCATGGCGCGGCGCAAAAGGTCGGCTTCGCCCAGCGAATAGCCGGACAACTCCTGCGCGATCTGCATCACCTGTTCCTGGTAGACGATGACGCCTTGCGTCTCCTTCACCAGATGGTCGATCTTGGGATGGATCGAGGCCATCTCCTCCTCGCCGTGCTTCCTGGCGTTGTAGGTCGGGATGTTCTCCATCGGTCCCGGCCGGTAGAGCGCGACCAGCGCGATGATGTCCTCGATGCAGTCGGGCCGCATGCCGATCAGCGCCTTGCGCATGCCGGCACTTTCCACCTGGAACACGCCGACCACTTCGCCGCGCGACAGCATGGCGTAGGTTTCGGGATCGTCGAGCGGGATCGTCGCCAGGTCGATATCGATGCCGCGGCGGCGTATCAGCTTCACCGCCGTCTCCAGCACGGTCAGCGTCTTCAGGCCGAGAAAGTCGAACTTCACCAGCCCGGCCTGTTCGACATATTTCATGTTGAACTGGGTGACCGGCATGTCCGAACGAGGATCGCGGTACATCGGCACTAGCTCCGACAGCGGCCGGTCGCCGATGACGATGCCGGCGGCGTGCGTCGACGCGTGGCGATAAAGCCCTTCCAGCTTCTGTGCCATGTCGAGCAGCGTCTGGACGATCGGCTCCTTTTCGGCCTCCTCGGCAAAACGCGGCTCGTTGGCGATAGCGTCCGCCAGTTTCACCGGATTGGCCGGGTTCTGCGGCACCATCTTGGACAGCTTGTCGACCTGGCCGTAAGGCATCTGCAGCACGCGGCCGACGTCGCGCAGCACCGCGCGGGCTTGCAGCGTTCCAAAGGTGATGATCTGGCCGACCTGGTCGCGTCCATATTTCTGCTGGACATAGCGGATCACCTCTTCGCGGCGGTCCTGGCAGAAGTCGATGTCGAAATCGGGCATCGACACGCGGTCCGGATTGAGGAAGCGCTCGAACAGCAGCGAGAAACGCAGCGGATCGATGTCGGTGATGGTGGTGGAATAGGCGACCAGCGAGCCCGCACCCGAGCCGCGCCCCGGCCCGACTGGAATGCCTTGCGACTTGGCCCATTTGATGAAGTCGGCAACGATCAGGAAGTAGCCTGGGAATTTCATCTTCTCGATGATGCCGAGCTCGAACTCGAGCCTCTCGCGGTATTGCTCGACCGTATAGCCCGGCGTCGGTCCGTGCGCGGCAAGCCGGGCCTCCAGCCCTTCACGCGCCTGGCGGGCAAGTTCGGCGGCCTCGGCCTTCTCGGCTGCGTCCTTGTCCGACGCGTCGCCGCCGGTAAAGCGCGGCAGGATCGGGCTGCGGGTTTTCGGATAGTAGGAGCAGCGCAACGCGATCTCGACCGTGTTGTCGATCGCTTCCGGCAGATCGGCGAACAACGCTGCCATCTCAGCCTGGCTACGCAGGAAGTTATCCGGTGAAAGCCGGCGGCGATTGTCCACGGCGACGACCGAGCCCTCCGCTATGGCGATCAGCGCATCATGCGCGTCATAATCGTCGCGCGAGGAGAAGAACGCCTCGTTGGTGGCGACGAGCGGCAATTCGTGGGCATAGGCGAGATCGATCGTGGAATGTTCTATCAGCCGGTCGTAACCGGAAACTCGTTCCAGTTCGACATAGAGCCGATCGCCGAACAGGGCTTTCAGGGTCGACAGCCGGGTCTCCGCGAGATCGCGTCGATCCTCCTTCAGAGCCGCGCCGATAGGGCCGCGGGGACCGCCGCTGAGGCAGATCAACCCGTCGGTCTGGCCCTCCAGCATCTCGCTGGTCAGATGCACGGCTTCGCCGGGCGGCGTCTCCAGATAGACGCGGCTTACCAGCCTGACCAGATTGGAATAGCCGGCTTCGGTCGCCGCGATAAGCACGACTGGCCGCATCTCGGGCCCCTGCCGCCGGCGGTCGCGCTGGCCGTCGACGTTCTCGCCGGAAAAGGCGAGCGCGATCTGGCAGCCGATGATCGGCTGGATGCCGTCCTTCACCGCCTTCTGCGCGAATTCGAGCGCGCCGAACAGATTGTTGGTGTCGGTGACCGCGATTGCCGGACACTCGTCCTTGACCGCATGGCCGACGATCTTGCCGAGTTGGAGCGCGCCTTCCAGCAGCGAATAGGCCGAGTGGACGCGAAGATGCACGAAAGGACGCGCCGGCGCTTCTGGCGCCGCCGCCTTCACTGCCGCTTCGCGCAGCAAGGGGTCGCGTGGAAGTCTGTCATCCGCCATGGTTTTTCGCGTTTCCCGAAGGACTTGAGTCGATCAAGATGTATTGTCCGGCACCGGGCTGTGCCAGTCCAGCACAAACGAACATCGGCCACAGGCTTCCGGCCGCCCCCGCTTCAGGCGAATTCCATGATCACCGCGTCGACGGCCAGGCTGTCGCCCGGCTTGACGTTGAGTTTCGCCACCACGAGATCGCGCTCGGCGCGCAGCACGTTCTCCATCTTCATCGCCTCGACGACGGCCAGCGTCTCGCCGGCCTTGACCTCCTGACCCTCGGCGACGGCGATCGACACGACGAGGCCGGGCATGGGACATAGCAGCAGGTTGGAGGTGTCGGGCGCCAGCTTTTCCGGCATCAGCCTTTCCAGCGCGGCAATGCGCGGCAGCATGGCGCGCGCCGTCACCGAAAGCCCTTTCCAGGCGATGCGAAGGCCGTTCGGCGCGGGGCGCAGTTGCGCCACCATTTCGTGCCCGCCGACGCTGCCGCGCCAGACCAGTTCGCCCGGCCGCCAGGCCGACGAAACCGTCAGCGGCTTGCCGCCCTCGATGGACAAGTCGACTTCCATCGGAATGGAGATTATGCCCTCCAGGATGGACGCGGACAGATAGTCCCTGCCAATCTTCACCACCCAGTCGCGCTTGAGTGCTCCCGAATGCGGCGCCAAGCGCCCGCCCAGCCGGTCGAGTCGGTCGCGGCGCAGCAATTCGACCACGGTGGCGACCGCCGCCAACACGGCCTTGTCGTCATGATCGGGCAGGATCGGCGCAAAGCCGTCGGGATATTCCTCCGCGATGAATCCGGTCGAAATCCGCCCTTCCCGCCAGCGCGGATGCTGCATGAGCGCCGCCAGGAACGGGATGTTGTGCTCGATACCGTCGACGACAAAACTGTCCAACGCTTCGGACATCGCGTCGATTGCCTCCAGCCGGGTCGGCGCCCAGGTGCACAGCTTGGCAATCATCGGGTCGTAGAACATCGAAATCTCCGATCCCTCGGTGACGCCGGTGTCGTTGCGGATGATGACGTCGCCGACTTGCCCTTCCTGCGGCGGTCGATAGCGCGTCAGGCGGCCGATCGACGGCAGGAAGTTGCGATACGGATCCTCGGCATAGAGCCGGCTCTCCACCGCCCAGCCATTCAGTTTCACGTCGCTTTGCTTCAAGGCGAGCTTCTCGCCGGCGGCCACACGGATCATCTGCTCGACCAGATCGATACCGGTGACAAGCTCGGTCACCGGATGCTCGACCTGCAATCGTGTATTCATTTCAAGGAAATAGAAGTTTTTCTCAGCGTCGACGATGAATTCCACCGTGCCGGCGCTCTGGTAGTCGACGGCCCTGGCCAGCGCCACCGACTGCTCGCCCATGGCCTTGCGCGTCCTGGCATCGAGGAAAGGCGATGGCGCCTCCTCGGCCACCTTCTGGTTGCGGCGCTGGATCGAGCATTCGCGCTCGCCGAGATAGAGCGCGTTGCCATGCGCGTCGGCCAGCACCTGGATCTCGATGTGGCGTGGATCGACGATGAACTTCTCGATGAAGACGCGGTCGTCGCCGAACGAGCTCTTGGCCTCCGAGCGCGCGCGGTCGAAGCCGTCGCGCACCTCGGCCTGGTTCCAAGCGATGCGCATGCCCTTGCCGCCGCCGCCGGCCGAGGCCTTGATCATCACGGGATAGCCGATCTCTCCGGCGATCTTCTCCGCGTGGTCGGCGTTCTCGATGACGCCGAGCCAGCCGGGAACCGTCGAAACATTGGCGGCGTTGGCGAATTTCTTCGATTCGATTTTGTCGCCCATCGCCTTGATGGCCTTCGGCTTCGGCCCGATGAAGACGATGCCCTCCTTCTCCAGCGCCTCGCAGAATGATGCGCGCTCGGACAGGAAGCCATAGCCGGGATGCACGGCCTGAGCGCCGGTCGCCTTGCACGCCGCGATGATTTTCTCGGGCACGAGATAGCTCTGCGCGGCTGGCGACGGTCCGATATGCACCGCCTCGTCGGCCATCTCGACATGCGCGGCATCGCGATCGGCGTCGGAATAGACAGCGACCGTGGCGATGCCCATCTTGCGCGCGGTCTTGATGACGCGGCAGGCTATCTCGCCACGGTTGGCGATCAGGATTTTGGTGAACATGCGGGCAAATTCCCCTCCGGCGGACGGTCCAGTTCTATGGATTATGTCGCCATGTCTCAAGTACCGTGTGCGTGGCGCGAACGCCTGCGGTCAAGGGTGTGCTACCTGCGTCAAGAAAGCCGATATTTCGTCTCATCTGGCGGTTGATGAGCAGGCCAAAACCTGAAAGCCTGAGCGCAAAATTGCGTTGGAGGATTGCCAGATGAAAACCCGCGCCGCCGTTGCCGTTGCTGCCGGAAAGCCGCTTGAGATCATGGAGGTCGACCTTGACGGTCCGCGCGAGGGCGAGGTGCTGGT
>NZ_VFUK01000010.1:0-183306 GCF_006440835.1 Mesorhizobium sp. B2-5-11 | reverse complement strand
CGGACCGCCCGAGCAACCCTCGGACGCGCAGTGTAGGGTGAGCCACCTCACCGGCAGAAGCGGACATACGGTCTTACCGATAACTGATGTCTTTCCTCCGTGAATTTCTAAACCTACCTCAAGGTAGGTCGTCCGTAACGCAGAAAGCAGTCGTTCTGCATCACCAACAGTTTCAGTTCCTATTACCCAATCATCCTGCAGGCGATCGGCTGCGCCGCGCTGAAGACCGGTCCTCAGCATCGGTCTGCTGTCGATGTAGCCTGAGAGAATATCCGCGACTATACGGGATGTATCGGGCCCTATCGGGATGCCCACGGACTGACCTCGATTACATTTACGGAGAAGTACGTCGATTCGATCACCCAAGCTGTCGTTATACTTCTTGCGGTTTTTCTTGACCCGTTCCTTACCATAGGCCGCCCAAAGCACCGAGTGGGTGTATATGGATGGATAGAAGCGAAGAACGTCTGATTTGACCTCTACATCGTAGGTAGCTCGAATGAGTTGTTTGTGCACCGCGTTGCTCTTGAAGTCGGGCTCCTCAATCGCCCTGTACGATTTGGATGAGATCATGGTTCTGGAGAAGCTAAATCGCTGCCGGTCCAGCCAGCGAGATATAGTCGCCCAGTTCCTTGTCATAACCGAAGCGAGCAGAAGCTGGGGCACTGGGTTTGTAATGTGCAGTTGTCGACGCTCGTTCTTCGCTTTTGGCGTCGAGTAGAGTTCGGGTTCAGTCTCGCTTATCTCCCAAAATTTCTGATGCTTTGCATGGCTGGGCTTCAGCGGGCCGCTCGCGGCCCATATCGCCAACAATTCCCGCGCATACTCGCCGAAATCCTCGGTTATAAAGGGGGCGGCAGCTCTTTTGGAAAGTAGCCCTTCGATAGCATGACTTGAAGCTTGTCCAAAAATACGCTCCCCGAGCCCACGATACGGAAGATCAGGGTAATTCACATGGGTTTCCTAAAAATTGCCAACGCCAAATGATGGGTTTCCAAAGGTGCGCTGGACTTGCCGACCTCGCACATGATGCTGAAGACCGAGGACGCCTTCACCGGACCCATGTTCGACGCCATCAACGGGATGCTGGTCGACATGCTCGCGGCCATTGTCCGCAAGTACTATGACGACCGACGCGCAGGCAGGCTCAAGGGGATCGCCAAGGCAAAGGCCGAGGGTCACATGAAGGTCCGTCCCGAAGACGCCGAGCGTAGCGAGGCGATCATGGACATGCTGCGGAAGGGCCAGAGCTGGGACACCATTGTGCGAGAAGGCGTCTTATCCTATCCGCACCAAGGGCGGGGCGTTGGCGGACAGCTTGTAGAGCCGCAGGCGAACGGGACGGCCAGCCCCTCTGACACCAATATGTCGCCCACATCTTGGCCATCGGCAAAGAGTGAGCCGCAACTTCGCCCGTAGTTGCACCTGTCGGTGCCCTCAGTGCCTGCCGGGCAGGAACATGGAACCATCTTCAGCTCAAGCTTCGCCGCAGCAACCAACTCTTTGAGGCGTGCCTTCGCTCGACGCCCGAGGTTTCCCTCAGAGTCGCACCTTGGCTCGATGCTTTCGGGTGCGTTGAAGCCAACCAGCCGGGTCCCCTTCGCGGAACTGTTGAGCCGAATGGTATCTCCGTCCGTTACGGTGAACTGGGTTCTGGCAAGTGGCACCCTGTAGCCTGCTGCGTCTGACCTCGCGAAGGAGGGCATGCTTGGCCAAGTGATTTGGCCGCCCTTGACAACGAACGAATAGATCAGGGACCCGACGACCAATGCGAGAGCGATCCCAAAGGTTCTGACGAACCTGCCTGCCAAGTATCGAACCTCCCGAACGAGTGGGTTGCGCCAACGGCGCGGTCGCCAACGCGGCGATGGGGGCTTGTAGGTGCCTGGATGTGCGGGTCCTATCGCCTCATAGAGCTTCGCCCACTGCTTCGCGCTCAACCGCGTGCGCGGGCCGTATTTCACCAATCGGTCACGCATATCGAGGAGGAACTGGCGCTGCCATTGGCTAAGGTGGCCGCGAACCAATGCAGCCTCGATACGGGATTTCAGATCGTCCTCAGGCTCCATTTCGGTGGCCCCGCCCCTTCGCAACAATACTGGGCGGCCGGTGCAGCATACAAGTCCGATGTGGGACGCGGGAGAGGACCGAAATCATGTGCGCATGGCCCAAGGAGGCCTAGAAGAACGGCTGTTGCTTGATGATCGGAATTGCCGGATTGGTATTGTGCACCGTAACGCCCCTGCACGATGCTGCTGACGCCGCCGGTTGCGACGGCATTGGCGACCGAGAACGGGCCGATCCACGGGAGCGATGGTTCCGTCCCACCGTTAAAGGCGAACGCTACGCCAAGCTCGGCATGCAAGAAGAGATAGTTGTCAGCGGACGCGTTAAGGGAGAGCGCATTGCGCTTGGTGAGCGCTCGCCACGGTATTGATGGCAACAACGTTCGCAGCAAAGGAAGCCTTCTCGCGCGCGATGGCAGCTGCGGACTCATCCGCGCTAATTGCGCCGATCGCCTGCGCCATCTTAATGTTTTTGAGACTCCCAAGTATGTTTGCTGGGCGGCAAACAGCGGGCTGTATTTCGTTCGCAGAGCCTCAAGCTCACGCCCCTGGTCCGCTAGGACGCCGTTCCGCTCCTTGCTGGCCCTTCGCACCGATACCGACCATGTCGTTGATGCGCGCCTGCAGCGTAGAGAGGTCGGTCGAAATGCTAATTAGCAGGTCGTCGCTACTTGCAGCCATTGCTTACTCCATGGCGGTCGATCGCGCCGGGCGCGGTGGGTATTTTGACATCTGCGGATTGCTGTAAAAAGGAAATGATGGCGCGCCGCGTTCAAAGGATTGGGCGGACCACGAGGTAGTGACGATACGACAGCAAAGCTGACTATCTCAGCGTCACTATATTGTTAACAAAACGTTACTGGCCATTTACTGGAATGCCATTTTTGCATAAAAAAGAGGCAGACGGTGATTCGCCGTCTGCCTCTGTCTGTTGCGTACTCACGGTCTTGTGGTGCCGAGTGGACGAACAAGACCGCGTGTCCGCTCCATAGCAGGTCGGTAACTAGCGTCCTGAGGCGTTTTTGACAAGCCACAGGAGCTACGTAATGGTCAGACATCCTCCCAAGCCCTGCCATTCCCAATTGCTCCGCAAAGCGCTCGAAAGGAGCAATTGCAATGGCAGACGTGCAGGTAACTTGCATCAACAAAGTCCCACGTGAGAACAAGCACGAGGCTATTACAAACCTCGGCAACTCCACCGGGAAATGGTCGAGATCACAAGTGATCCAATGGATCGAAGCGGGCACGCATACTTTCTACACATCGGTAGGCGGAAAGCGCGCCAACGTCGCTGTGGTCAATGGCCCCAACGAGAAATACGTCCGCACTCACGCGGATGGCCAGTGGAACGATAATTTGCTGGCGCTTCCTGAGTGTCCGTAACGCTCTAACGATGGCGGGTTTCGGCCCGCCATCACTTTCTTCTCGGAGATTATCCTATGACCAAACTGCCGACATACACTCTGTCGTTTGACAAGAAAAAACAGGACTGGAAACTGCATAAAGATGGTGCCGACCGCGCTACTAAGCGGTTCGAAACTAAAGCGGATGCCACCGCTGGCGGCGTTCTATCCAGCGCGATTGGGAAAGATGGCGGCTCTGTCCGGATTGAGAAAAAGCGCGGCGGATATGAAGAGGAGAGAACGTTCCCCCGCGATCGCGACCCTAAGAAAACGCCCGGTTAGCCGCATAGAGAAAGCCCTCGGCATGGTGACTTCTGATTGGATTGCCGCTGTCGCGGTCGCTGTTTCTTTGATCTCCGCCCTGCTAGCATGGCTGTCGGCCGCACAAGCCAAACGGCAAGCTGACGCCGTGCTTGGTGAGGTGAATCCTACGTTTGGCGTCTACCAGGCTGAGTATGTTGAGTATTCACGGCAGGCTAGCCTAAAATTCGAGATTCTGAACCACAACAGACGAGCGTTGCTTGTCCATGAGTTGTCGTTTCAATACCCGGACGATGTAATCGTGTTTACCGATCATGACGACCTGACCGGTGTGATTGGGTCTATCATCGAGGCAGTCAAACAAGGCGGGCGAACAAAGAAATTTGCAATCCCGCACCGTGTGAAGGGATGCGGGATGAACGCTGTGCCGCATGAACTGGTCATACCCTTTAGATGTGGGTGGAGAACTGACGTGAAGCCGAAGTCATTTCGCTTTTGCTTCAAGGCAGAATATAGGCAGGAAGGCGGCTTGGCGACGGACCGCGCCTATGGCTGCGTTGACGTTGAGCCGCCGAACATTCTCCCTTGAACGCGCCTATCGAAAGTACTCGGCTGCAGAATCGTCGTGGTCATCCGAAGGCGGCGCCCAACCTACCTTTGGGAACGACGCCGGCGTGGCTCCAAGTGAGCCCAGGCATTGGTTGAGCGCTCTCAGGCCCGCAACACCCAGATCTCCGCTGCGCATTTTCCCAACTAGTAGCGCGGTAAGACCGACAATCCCGCGGCGGCAATACCGCAGCAAAGTCGGCGCCATCTCTTTCCAGGCCGCTTGCCCTGGCGCCGACAGCCATTCGTATGGCTCACCGATCGGCCGATCGTCGGGCGGCTCGAAGTGATTGACGTATCCGGATTCTTGGCAAGCGTCCCGGAAAGCCGCAATTGCTCAACGCTTTTTGCAGCCACCACCGGTCCTTAGGACCATCGGCCCTAGATATCCGACCACCCTACACCGTGGGCCAGATCCTACCTTTCCAAACATAACTTTCGGATTAGGTCTTGCGCGCTTCTCGTCGCATCTAGTTCATCAAGATCGTACCCAGCCCTCCCCTCCTTCAGTAGGGAAACAGGTGCAAGATACGACATGCCACCAAAAAGGCGGACACAAACATCGTTCCTAGTGCGACTTGCGAGGACCACAGCAAGTGTTCGCTACTGCTCTTCATGGCAGCCTTGTTGGATTTCAGCATCTCATCGTAATGGGCGCAGACTTCAGCTAGGGCGATGTGGAGCGGCTTCCCACTTTCTGCATCAGATGCCCAGCCGGAGGGATAATTGCCCACAGCATCAAAGTCTATCGGCTTGGCCGCCTCAAAAGCGTAAAAGGATGAAACCGACATCCCAAACGTCGCAAATAGTCCAACGGCACCAAAGAAGATGTCGACGTGTTCGGACTTATAGATAGCAAGCGTGCCAGCGACGACTACGGCGACAACCGCAACCATGAAACCGAGCAACGTCATCGCCCTCAAATCTGCTGCCAAAGCCATTGTTAGTTGTGCATCAAGTCGGCTCTCAGCTTCCCGCAAGATTTCCTTTAGCGTATCGTTGTCTGCCTTTTCGAGGCGAGAACTAAGTGAGGAAGCCATGATTCCATCTTTCGAATTTCAACCTGAGAAACCGCCGGGAGAACGCAAAGGTGTTAGGCACGAGGCCCCCAGACCTTCTCCGCCACCGCCACCCAAGCCTGCGCCGCCGCCACCGCCCAAGCCACCTAAGAAGTAACCTCTTACACTAGTCTTCCACAAATAACTCCACCGCAGTCGGCTCTGGCGTGCGTACGTTTACGCACGCGAAACTCCGGCGCTTGCCGGTTCATCTATGGGAGTATGCGAATGGCAAAACGAACTGTATTTCACTCGTCGCCGTCAAAGAGCGGTTGGAAGGTGACGCAAGGCGGAAACACCGTATCCGATCACAAGACCCAGAAAGCATCTGAGGCCGCCGCAACGGCCGCAGGTCGCGCTGTTCATAAGGCTGGCGGCCTCGCCCAAGCGGTTTTGCACAAGGCAAAGGGAACAATTCGCGAGGAACGCACCTACGGTGCAGACCCACGAAAAACCAAAGGTTAAGTTGCGGCGTCAGAGCTTGCGTAGCACAAAGTGGTCAACCTCTGGGTGCGCCAAACAAAGCCAACTGGCCGACGCTCAACTAAGCGGTAGACCTTGTTGCCTGCCGCATCGTAGAGGCCCGTAAAGATTGGCGCCGCGTCAGCCTCACAAGGCGGCCCGGTCAAATAGCTGAAGCGAGCCGTGGAAGACCGGCAGGCCGGTGACGCTAGACCATGACCTGATCAAGGCCCTGAAGGCCGAGGGACGGTCTGTGAGGCAGCCAAAGAGGCCCGGTGTTCACCTTCTGCGGTCCAGAAGGTGCTGACGTCGGCGTGAGGGGGCTTACCCAAGCCATAGCAGCGGCGCGACAGGCGCACGGGCTCTAGTTCCGTCCGGCGCTGACGGCGCCAGATTCTGGCCGAGGATAAGATTGGTGCAGTTCCCACACCGGCGAGCGAGACCTAGACGGCCCTCTTGTTACCCCAGAGCAGAACATGCAGCTGCGGCAATACGCGGGCTTCGAACCATCTGTCTCGCGTCACCTTTTCGATCAGCCACTCCATGCGCCTCATGATTCCGGCAAGGTCGACAGCTGCGTCTTCCTCGCCACGGCGCGGTGGCGTGTGATTGCCGGGTTGCAGATAGACCGGGAGACGTGGAAATCGGGCGGCGGCGTCTTTGGCGAAGGCGTAGTCACTCTCGTCGAAAACGACGAGCTTGAGCACGACTTGCGGCTTCTCCCGCGCCGCTTCGATGCAAGCCTCGAATGCAACCCAATCGGTCCTCATTTCGCTCGACGGCGGCTTTGGGCTGAGGACCAGTACGTCAAGCTCGGCAAACCAGTCCTTGGCCACCGAAGCTTGGGTTTCCAGCGCGAAGCGGTAACCTTCAGCATGGCCCCGCTCGATCAGGCCGCCGAAGGGCTGAATGGCGGGGTTGCCGCCCGACAGGGACACCATAACTGGCCGGGCGCCGGAAAGCGCAACCACGTTTTGCCACACCGCGTCCACTGGCATCATCTTCCATTCATCGCGGAATTGGTTGTCAACCGCATGGAGGCTGTCGCACCAGGAACAGCGGTAGTCACACCCGCCGGTTCTGATGAAGACGGTCGGCAAACCGATGAGCACGCCCTCGCCCTGGATCGTCGGCCCGAATATCTCGCTGACCCGGATTGCGGGCCGCGTGTCGGTCACGGCCGGTACTCCGCCCAGGTTTTAGGGGTTTCGCTCACCCTCACGGCGGCGGTTTCCGGCAGCCGTGCCTTGCACCATTCATAGAAATGCCTGGCCAGGTATTCCGCTGTGACCTGCTCATGCGCGAGCGCGTCGTTGAGGTGCCGGTGGTCCAAGCTCTCGTCGATATAGTGTTTGAGCGGCGCCAGATCGTGATAGTCGCGCACAAAGCCGTGCGAGTTCAGCTCCTTGGCCGAGAGCTCCACTACGACGATGTAGTTATGCCCGTGCAGTCGCGCGCACTGGTGCTCGGGTGGCAAGGAGGTGAGCTGATGCGAGGCCGAGAAGTGGAATTCCTTGGTAATGCGGAACATCAGGCGCTCCGCCTCCGCAGCGCCTCAAGCCAGAAATCGGTGTCCTCATAGTCGGTCGGGTCGGCGTGCTGCGCCAGATGAAACGCTTCGCGCCGCTCGACGCAGGTCCCGCACCGTCCGCAGTGACGTTCGCCGCCCTTGTAGCAGGACCAGGTCTGCGCAAATGGGGTCCCGTGCCTTGCTCCATCGCCGACGATGTCCGCCTTGGTGAGGTTCACATAAGGCGTATAAAGACGGATCTGCGCGTCTCCGTCGAGCGCTCGGTTCTGCATCGTCTGGAAAGCCTCGATGAAGGCCGGACGGCAGTCTGGATAGATGAAATGGTCTCCGCCGTGAGCGGCCATCCCCACTGCTTCGAGCTGCTGCGCGGCGGCGAGTCCGAAGGCGATGGCCAGCATGATGGCGTTTCGGTTCGGCACCACCGTGATCTTCATGGTGTCTTCGGCGTAGTGGCCGTCCGGCACGTCGACACCATCGGTGAGCGCGGAGCCGCAAAGGCCGCGGCCGATTTGGCGGATGTCGATGATCTGATGCGCAATGTCCAATCGCTGCGCGCACATCGCGGCGAATTTCAGTTCTTTGCTGTGCCGCTGGCCGTAGTCGAAGGACAGCAGCCCGACAAGTTCGTGCTCCGCTGCCACTTTGTGGGCAAGGGAAACGGAGTCCAATCCGCCGGAGCAGATGACGAGAGTCTTCATCGTGGTATCCTTGTTTTGACCGGGTAAGGCTGCGACCGGAGATTTCTCTGCGCTCCCCCTAGCCCAGCCAGTCAACTTTGTGAACCCTGTGGCGCTGACTCGCCGAGGGTGCGGCTGGGTCGCGACACCGCGCAGCCTCCTTAGGTCAATGTTCAAACCCGGGCATACGCTTAGAATCACAAATGCGAAGCCTCGCGATATGGCTTGGGAAGAATTCCCGTACTCGTGGGAGAGCGGAGGCTGCGGAGGCCACGCGCTGCCTAACAAGAGCAAGGGAGTGAGCGTGGTGCCGAGAGGTAGTTCAGTGGGCGTGCCCCCTCGCTTCAGCATCAGTCCGAATCGGACAGCACGATGGGCGGCAGAACCCCGGTTAGGATCGGTCGTCAGCCGACATCTGTGAACAAGCCGCATGCGTCGTTGCAATCACCCCTCTACTACGCGCAATTGCCGACATGGCCTCGCAGGAACTGGATTGGGCGATTTTCCAGATGGCGGTCGAAAGCGTCCGCTCTCTCTCATCAAGTTTCAGCGAAAGAGCCGCGGAGATAGCCGCGAGGAGCCAGGGTACATTGGTTTTCGACGTGCGGGTCGACGATGACCCGCAGGTGCAGCGAATCGCGGCAATCCGGTATCGAGGCGAACAAACTGGCGTGGTCGCGTTGGACAGGCAGGGCCTTCTTACCCACTATTGCATGGTGAATGACACGTTCTCAGATCTGATGGCGCCTTTGGAGAACTGGACAAGCATGCCCCTCTCAACGCAGGCAAAGATCGATATCACCGTCCATGCCGGCCCCTTCCTCGCCGCCCTACGAAATGCCGGTCATCTGCTTGGCAGTTAGCGTGACTGGAATGCATGTGTGATCCTGCATTCCCCCCGAACGCGCCGCGAGCGGCGCCCGAGCTAGGCTCTCCGGGCGCGTATGGCACCTGCTGCTCGCGTTGGTGATATCCTGGGCAAACGGACCTGTGGCGCAAACGCTGGGTTCCAACAATGCGAAAACGAGAGACCTGTTTCCCGGCAACCAACGGGAAACCGGCCTTCCACCGATCAGGCAGCGTCCAATATGTCCGCCTCCGTCTCAAGAATTCCGGCGGGTAGGGACAGCGATTTTGCGATCCGGTCCCTATAACCCTTGTTGTATCTCAGACCGGACTCAATGTTCAGGATTTCCTCAGCGGCAAGCCCGCACGCCACTGCCAGGTCCTCGACGGAATATCCAAGGTGCTCACGATAAGCACGGGTGATGTGGGTCCCCGCCGACATGGCCGTCAACACCGGCTCGGGAATGCGTGAATCTTTCATAAACACCTCGAAGAAGAGCAAAGATGCCCGGCACCTCGGGAGAGTTCCTCTGGACCCGGACAGTCAAATGAATTGACTCAATTCAGCCTGGAGGTCTGGTGCATGAGGCACCTAAGACCAGCGGCCGGAGGCGGTATATGGTGGCTCAACCGGGTCCGATCAAGTCGTAACAAACTGACCGCCGCAACATGGTCTGATCGACTGCGCCGACCATGCCCGCGCCACCCAGTGGGGCTGATCACCGCCGACGTTCCGGGGCAGTAGTTCGGCTTGCTCAACCCTGGATTCGGTGTTCCTGCTGGCCTGCTAGCCATGTCGAAGCAGCCGCCCCGGGCCAACGGGAACGGGCAAACGAGAGTGCGCCCGAGACCCGAGCTGATTGGTGCCATAGATGACGCCACGCTCGCCGCAGACGGCCTATCCACGCCATGGATGATCATCATCCATACAATCACTTTGGCCAACCATTGCCGAATGCGTTACTCGGGCCTCGCACAGACCTCCCGAAGGCATGGATGAGAATTGGCCTCTTTCACAATCGTCATCCCTTTTTATCAGAAAAAAGCGGGGATTCTTCGCCGTTCGCTACAGAGCGTATTTGAGCAGACTTATACGGGCTTTGAGGTTCTGGTTATCGACGATGAGTCCCCTCTTCCGGCTGAGGTCGAGCTGGAAGCGCTTGACGCCGATCAGAGGTCGCGCATCACGGTCATAAGGCAGGCCAACGCCGGCCCTGGTGGCGCTCGCAACACCGGGCTTGAGAACGTTTCGCCTTCGACGCGTCTCGTCGCTTTCCTCGATTCAGACGACACCTGGCTGCCACATCATCTGCACAACGCTTTTGAGAGCATGTTGTGCTTCGGAGGGGACTGTTACTGGGCCTCAATTCAAGCGAGCGAAGAGTTCTATTACCACCTCGCAATATCCGAACTTGCAGGGGCGGACGGGTGATTCGATTGGGGGAGCAGCCGCTTGTCATCGAAGTTCCTGACCTTGCAAGCGCAATGCTGAAGGACTGGAGCTTTCTCCATCTTTCTGGAATGGTGATCGGCCGTACCATCTTCAAAAAAATCCGTTTCGACGCCACTCTTCGGCGCGCCGCAGAGGACGTGCTTTTCTTCTGCGATACAATCCTCGCCTCTCGGCGCAGCCTGCTCTGCGGTGATCCGGGCGTCGTGCGCGGCTTGGGCGTCAATATCTTTCACCGCATCGACCGCACATCGCGCCGCTTCCTGCAGCAGCAATTCAACACCTGGGCAGCGCTCGACGCGCTCGAAGCTTGCTTTGCCTGACGGCCAGAGGAAGTTGAGTCAATCGCCACCCTCCAAGGGCAGAGCGCGTCGCCAGGCGCTTTGGAGCCAGGCCGGACTTCTTCGTCGCGGCAAAGTGCCAAACGTCGGCCTGCTCGCGCGTTGGGCGTGGCGTGACCCTGAGTTGCTGCTGACACTGAGGGAACTCGGGACAGCTAAGTTTGCGGAGGCGAAATGACTCCATATCATTGGGAATCGAGCCACGGCAATTTGGTGACGACCTCAATCTCTGGCTATGGGACTTTCTGTTGCCTGGATTCCGGGAGGTGCACCAACAAACAATGCTCGTGGGCGTCGGCACGGTCCTGAATTCGGGCCTGCTTCCGCGCGGTGTGCACAAGCTGGTTGTGGGAAGCAGCCGCGGGGAACCGCAGCTTAGTCCCGATGGCTCGCTCGACGGCTTGAAAAGTCGCTTTGGTGAGGTGCTGAACGGAATCCGCAAAGATTATCTTTAAGCAACGGGACGCTCCAGCAAATGTCGAAAATCAGCGTGGCGTGCTGCTCGCGGCCAGACGAGGTCGCGCGATTGAAGACACGCGATGACAAAGTCCGCGAGCAGCGACTCGGGCCGGAAATTCCGGAACTCCGTGGTGCTGAGACTTGGCGAGAGGTGCGTTGGCGGGTCCCACGCAAGTCACGCCGTTCTAGCGCGAGGAAGCTTTGATCGCATCCATGGCGAGACAGGCGCGGTGCCGAGCAGTTGGGCATAGAGGACACCGACAGAATGGGGCTGCAGCCTGGGGCAGACCCGGACCCTGTTCGTGCGTGATACACAGATGCTTCTTGTCCGCATACCGGTGATTTCGATCGGTTTGGGGTGCTGGGGGCTTCCGGGGCTGATATTCAGCCGGGTGCTCACCGGTCTGTTCAGCGCTGTCGTCAACATGGTGGTGGTGGAGCGGCTCATCAATGTCTCGGTCAGGGCGCAGTTGTTGGCGAATTTCAGGGCGCTCGCCAGCTCGGCCGTTCTGGCCGCAGGTGTAACGCTCGCCGATCATTGCATTGGCGCTCAGACCACGCAGACCGGCTTGGTTCTCCAACTCGCCGTCCTCATCTGCCTCGGCGGAACTCTCTATTGCGGTTTCAGTCTCTTTCTCTGGATCGTTATGGGCCGTCCGGATGGGCCGGAAACCGAAGTGAGAAAGCTCGCTTTCAAGGTGCTGTCCAAAGTCAGCCACGCGTGATCTCCAGCTCGTCAATTCAAAAGAGAGGTACGATGCCAGGTGCTCAGGAACTAGAACTGATTGCTGCGCTGCAGGACATAACGCATGATTGCCTAAAGATGTTCGTCAGGCCCGATGAGCCGATAGCGATACTGGATTTTCCCGACATCAAGAACTGTGGCGACTCGGCAATATGGCTGGGATTGCCTATTTGAAGGATCGTTACGCAAAGCGGCCTTCCTATGTCTGCACGACGGACGATTTTTCCCATGATGAACTCAAGGGGACGGCTCCGAGTGGGCCCATATTTATCCATGGGGGCGGCAATTTCGGCGACTTATGGGTATCTCACCAGGACTTCCGGGAACATATACTGGAGTTGTTTCCCGACCGGCAGATCGTCCAGTTTCCGCAATCGATCCATTACAGCTCTCCGGAACGGCTTGAGCAAAGCAGACGCGCCATTGGCCGACATAAGAACTTCGTGCTGCTGGTGCGCGACGAGGAATCCCTTCTGTTCGCCCGGGAAAAGTTCGATTGCCAGGTGCATCTCTGCCCCGACATGGCTTTTTGCATCGGCAGTGTGCAGCCTGATGCGCCCCGCTTCCCGGTGCTCGCGATGCTTCGCCAGGACAAGGAGCAGGTCGGAGCGGTCGATTTCTCTGTCTATCCCCATATCCCAAGGGAGGACTGGATCACCGAGCGCCACTCGAGGGTGGGCGTTGCAAAAGCGCTCGGTGCGGCATCTGCGTTGCTGCACCTCAGCCCCTCAGAAGTGCGGTTGCGCAAACTGAATGCCGCGGCCAACAACCGCTTTCGACGCGGCATCCGGCAGATTTCCCGTGGCAAGGCCATCCTTACGGATCGCCTGCATGTGCACATCTGTTCGATTCTCATAGGGCGCCCCCACGCGGTGCTGGACAACAACTACGGAAAAATTCGCCGGTTCATGAACGCTTTTTCAGGGGGTACCGATCTATCCTACAAGGCAATGTCGAATGACGACGGCATTAGATGGGCAAGAGAACAGGCGGTTGGCACAGTCAAAGACTGGAGACTGTCATGACTGCCGTAACGTTCATTGTTCCTGTCAGGCATCAGGATAACGCGCGTGATTGGGGCCTCCTGAAGAGGAACCTCGCCCAAACCGTCACATCCATTGCCAATCAAACCAACCCCGATTGGCGAGGCATAGTGGTTGCCAATGACGGGGCCGATCTTCCTGTCATGCCCGATAAGTTCTCGGTGGTCCGGGTGAGCTTTCCACCGAACGACATTCATGAGCGAGGCGATGCAACTGAGAACGACTTTCTGGATTCATTCCGCGCCGACAAAGGCCGCCGTGTTCTTGCCGGCATGCTCAATGCCGCTGGCAGCCGCTTCTTCATGATCGTTGACGACGACGATTTGGTAAGCTCTCGTATCGTGCAGTATGCTTCTAAGCATCCGAACGAAAACGGCTGGAGGATTGACAAGGGGTATCGCTGGGACGATGGCGGCAATGTTCTGCTCTGTCGTGACCAGTTCAGTCACTATTGCGGAACATCGCTGATCATTCGTTCGGATCTGTACGGGCTGCCGGCAAAAATCGAAGATGCCCCCATCGAATGGATCAAAGATACGCTTGGCAGCCACGTCCGTATAGCACCAGCTCTGGCCAAGCGCGGAACTCCCTTGAATTGCCTCCCGTTCCGGGCCGCTGTGTACCGTGTTGCACACCAGGGGTCGCACAATAAGACTCCGAGCCTCATGCAGATGTATTTCGTAAGCAGAAGCGCTCTGAAGCGCCCCTTCCGTGTCGCGAGAAATCTCGCCGGGTTGCGTCTGTTGTCAGCTCGCCACAGGAAAGAGTTCTTCGGACGACCGGAATAGACGGGCGGCTGCAAAGTTGTAGCAGGGCTTGAGCAATATTGGCGTTTGCGGCTGCGCTCTACGGCCTTAACGCGCGAGTTCGACATGCCTGATTGGTTGCCTGGCCTGAATTGCGTAACCCATTGTCAGCCCAGGTAAGGGAATCGACTCACTATCGGTCAGGGGCAATTCAGGAGAATCTTGGCCACCGCTTCAGCATGAGCGGCCATTAGGCGGGGACTCTATTCTCCAGCTTCTGACATCCGCAAAGGAGGGTATCGCATTCGCGATCGAGGGCCGAAGGTCTCTCGGTGGCACCGGCTGCGCCAAACCATACCTTAGCAAGCCAGGCCGAAGCGCTCTGTCAGTTGGCATGGCTTTTGCGCTTGAACCGTCCAAGCCGACGGGCGCTTTGCATCTACGGTATGGATGAACACCATGCATAGAATCAGTTTTGTCGATCGTACCCGAACCGACATAAGCGACAGCACCTGCGGTGCATCGGCCCGTATCGCTGCTTCAATCGCTGAGGCACGAAACGTCCGAGTCGGGCAACGGCACGCCCGGGAGTCTGAGGCGGCATCGAGGAGTTCAACCAATCGGCGTCGGCGGTCAAGGACGCCGCGACCTGATCAGACATTCGAGAGCGCCGTCCTTTGCGAAAAGATGGAGAAGCCGTTGAAGCTTGCCGGTAAAACCGTTGTCGTAACCGGTGTCTGCTCCGGGGTCGGCGCCGAAGTCGCCCGTCTCGCCCGGTGCGAAGGCGTGCGTCTTATTGGAGTCGATCTGGAGGATCCCGTCGTGATGCTGGACGCGTTCTTTCGCATCGATCAGGATTCTCCCGAAGAAATTGATGCAGCGCTTACCCAGTTCCCCGAACGCATCGACGGCCTCGTCAATGCCGCAGGCGTCTCGGGCACGCTGGATCGGGACATTGTCGCACGCGTGAATTATCTCGGGATACGTCATCTGTCACATGCACTTGCCTTCCGAATGCCCGAGGCCTCTTCGATCGTGAATTTCGCCTGCCTGCATGACCCCGAATGGCCCAAGCGGGTTGATCTGCATAAGGAACTTGCCGCTACTCAGAGCTTTACGGATGGACTGGCTTGGCCGGCCGCCAGCCCGGTGCCGCAGGAACCTGCTATCGCTATTTCAGGCGCCAGCATTGACTGGATACAACTGGCCGGCGGCCTGATCTTCGCCGCGCTCATGGCATACCCGCCAGCGAAGACCGCCGCCGGGTCATCAGACCTGACGGCAACTCCATTCGACTTGACGATCGCGAAATGGATGCGATGGCGGACAATTCACAAACGAGCACAAGGAAATCCTTACATGAGATCCTCACCGAAAGAGACCGCCACCGCGGCCATCCCGATTCATCGAGTGCATCCCCCGTCTTTCTGGAAGGGGATGATCCTTGCTGCGACCGTGATCGTCCTCGTACCGAGTAGTCAGGTTTCGGCTAAGGGCAAGGGACAAACCGTTCACCACATAGATCAGGCAGCCTCAGTTGGTTGGGAGAGGAAGAAGATGGAAGAACTTCCGGCGGGAACAAAGTTCAACCACGCTAACAGGGATGGGGTGTGGGGCGGTCGCGGGCAAAGCGGGCACACGGGCGACGCAATTTGGATGACCTCAGAAAACGATGTAAACACGGCACGCGGCTATGCAGGTAGTTCTGGAAAGTACTTTGTTGTCGAGGCGAAAGAGCCCCTGAAATTAGCGGTCATGGACGAGCAGGGTAATCAAGTGTTCCCCGATGAACTAGGCGCATGGGCTCCCTTGGCGCAGAGATACGGCTTGGATGGAGTGAAGACGGAATATGGAAGCTCGTACGAGGTGATTTTATTTCACAGAAGCAAGATTGCACCTGTGGAAGAACGTGGTTTCGATTAGCACAGACGCCAGCGCACGACGCCATCGAGATAGGTGCCGTCCTCGTTGAGGGGGATGAAGTTTGCGAGTTCGGTCATGGTCTGTGTCCTGAGTGTGTGTTTCCCGACGGGAAAGCCCTTTCGAGCGAAGCCTCCCCGGTCTTTCCGGGGGGATGGCGAGAGCCCGCCCCACTGCGGCGGGCGGGACTGTCAAGTGGCGTGGTGCGGAAGGTGGGGGACCTTCTCGGTCCGCTCGCGGACTGGGCAGAAGATTTTCCACCTTCACGGGCCGCTTGACCGGCCCGGCCGGCGATGCCCCCTCCTCGTCATCGCGCAGTGGCGCGCTGCATCGCTTCACGTAGGTATCAAAGCCGTAAGGCTGATTCCTTTAGTAGCTCCGTTGGAAAGCGCGCGGGCGGTGATTGAGGTCAGCTTCCTGTTGCGCACCGCTCCCTTGCTGGAGCCGCCAGCCTTCGCCGCAATATGGACCCCCCGGACCGTCGATAGAGGCCTCATGTGAGCTTCTGAAACGCCTTTGGCCAACGGCAGCGCGATGACGCCTTCAAGCGTGGGAAGATCTTAAGCGTATGCCGACAGGCCGAGAACCGGCTGCCATAATACAGGTCCGTTCAAACGTCCCCTCCAGCGGATGCGCATGAGGCTAGCGTGCGAAACCTCGAGAAAGCCGGCGACCGCCTCCGTGTTGCCCACCGCCTTGGGATGCCCGATGCGCGCCAACGGCCAAGTTGCAAGACGCAGGATCCGTTCCATGCGCGTATCGGTCACTGTCACGATCCGAGTGAGTTCGTTCGACAAGCCGAATTCGATCATGCCCGCGAATAGCTCGTAGGTTGCTTGGGCCAGCCCTCCAGCCTTGGGCGTTGATGCAGGGAGATCGAGTGCGAAACGACTGCTCTCCCAAATGCGGGCACTCGCTGGCGCCGCGGTCTCGCCAAGCAGCATCGGAAACGTGTCGCGCAACATTGTCGGTCCCGTCGTCGGCAAAAAACGGACGCAACCGCGAATGCGCCAGTCGGATCCTTTGAGAAGGAGATAGACGGGCCTCAGCCCGTCATATGCGTCTGTTTCCAGTTCCTCTTCGGTCTGAACATCCCAATCCAGCCTTTCCTTGAAAACGCGATGCCTCAGTCCGTACATTTCTTTGAGCTCGCTTGAAAACTCATCGTAGAGCTCAGGTGTGATTAGCTGCATCATTTGTCGCCTCCGTGCAGGATGTGGTCCCGCCATCGAAGAGCAAAGCCGACAATCATGCAGCCTGTAGACCTTTACAGGTATCCGCAGAAAGGAATCAGGATCTCGAATGTCGGGAAGAAGCCAGCCGTGCTACGGCTTGGTTGATGGTTCGCACGCCAAGTTTTGCCTTGGCGTTTTCCAGATGGAAGGTCACGGTTCGTTTCGAGACGCTGAGAATCTGGCTGATATCCCAGGCCGACTTGCCGTCCGCCGCCCATTTCAAGCATTCGAATTCTCGCGGGGTCAGGATTACGCCATTGACCACGCAATCTTCGGCGAGCCTGCGCCGGGCAAATATATGAAAGCTGATCGCGACCAGCTGCAATGCTTGCTCGTACCGTGTCAGTGACCGCAAGAGAGGCGGACGGGGCTGGTCGGAAGCCAAGGTCAGCGCAGCAAAGCGGCCGCGATGGTCATGTATCGACATGGTCAACCCGGAACGAATGCCAAATCGAGCTGCTTCTTCCAGAATCCGTTGCTGTGAAGCCGGGAGATGTTGCCGAGCTAAATCCACACCCCAATCAAAGGTGTCCCAGCCTTGAAGCCCGCGCAGGATCACCGGATCATGCCTGTGGTAGCGCAATTGCATATAGCGCGATGTCCAGGATGGGGGATAATTCGAAATCAAGCGCGGCTTCCGGCCGGAAGCTGACGGGCAACTGAAATAGGCAAAGAGCGGAAAGTCTAACGCGGCTGCGGCAGACGCCATTGTCTCACACAGATCGACAGCATCGACGCTTTCGGAGAGTTGCTCGAGGAAATTTTCAAACACGCGATGCATCTGCGCTTTGCATAAACCTCCGTGCCGTTGCTCGGCGCAGACCTTCGTCTAAATGATTGGCGATCCATTCGACGTTTGCGAGCTGGTCGGCTTAATCGCGGGCATTGCTCTGCTCCTGGTCAATGAGCCTGTTGTGCGGCGATGCAGCGCCGCGAGCCTCTAATTTGTTGCACCAATTGGTGACATTCCTATGTTGTCGATAAGCCGTATGTCGCCTAGCCATGCCGCGACAAGCAAGCGTGCCGGTTGGTCAAGGCTCGTCAGCGGTTGCAGATCTGCCTCGCGGCGAAGTTCCAGGTACTCGACTTCGCGATAGCCGGCAGCCAGGATTGCTGCGCGCGCTTCCGCAAGAGTGGGAAGGACAGGAGCGCCGCGCGCAAGCCGATCGGCCACCCCCAGCAAGACCGCTGCCAACTTTGGGGCAATGGCGCGCTGTGCTGGCGAGAGCCGAAGATTGCGCGAGGACAGTGCAAGACCGTCGGCTTCGCGGATTGTCGGACAGGCCAGGATGGTGATTGGAATGTCCAGGTCGCCGACCATGCGCCTGACCAGCTGAAGCTGCTGAAAGTCCTTTTCGCCAAAACAGGCCAAGTCAGCGCCGGTCTGCAGGAAGAGCTTGGAAACGACTGTCGCCACGCCGTCGAAATGGCCCGGCCGAAAGCTGCCGCACAGGCCCTCGCTGATGCCGGACACCGAAATGCTCGTGGCGAAGCCTGGCGGATACATCTCTTCTGCATCCGGCAGATAGAGCAAATGCACGCCGAGCGGCGCAAGCCTTGCAGCATCTTGGTTTTCCGTGCGAGGATAGGCATCAAGATCGGTGGCACTGTTGAATTGCTTGGGGTTGACGAACAGCGTCACGACTACCCGATCGGCCTTCTGAAGCGCAGCACGCACGAGACTGAGATGACCTTCATGCAAGGCCCCCATGGTCGGTACAAGGGCGACCTTGGCGCCTGAGCGACGCCATCGCGCGGTAACAGCGCGGAGCTCGGCAGTGCTTCGAACGATCGGCACGCTCATGTGACGTCTCCGGCCCTCGCCTCGTGTGTGTAGAGATGTTCCGCCGCCGGAAAGCACCGTCTCCTGACGTCAGCGGCATAAGCCGCAATCGCTGCATCGGCCTGTTCGCCAAGTTCGGCGTAGCGCTTGACGAATTTCGGCCGGAAGGAGCTGAAAAGCCCGAGCATATCGTCGCTCACCAGAATCTGGCCGTCGCAGGCGAGTGAGGCGCCGATGCCGATGGTGGGGACGGCGATCTCCGCAGTGATGCGTTTTGCGAGGGGTTCGGGCACCTTCTCCAGCACCACGGAGAATGCGCCGGCCTCCGTAACCGCATTGGCATCGCGCCTGATGCGCTCGGCATCTTCTCCCCGCCCCTGGACGCGGTAGCCACCGAGCGTATTGACCGCCTGAGGCGTTAAACCGACATGCGCCATGACAGGGATGCCGCGGGCGCAGAGGAAGCGGATGGTCTCGGCCATTTTCTCACCGCCTTCGAGCTTCACAGCCGCACAACCGGTCTGCGCCATCAGGCGCGCAGCGTTGCCGAAGGCCTGCACGGGGCTCTCTTCATAGGAGCCGAATGGCAGGTCAACGACCATCAATGATCGCACCAGACCGCGGCGCACCGCCTGGCCGTGCATGATCATCATGTCGAGAGTGACGCCCAGCGTCGATGAGAGGCCGTGCAATACCATGCCAACGCTGTCGCCAACGAGAACGACGTCGCAGTGTGGATCAACCAATCTGGCTATCGGCGTGGTGTATGCCGTCAGGCAGACGAGTGGAGCCTGGCCTTTCCGCGCGCTGATATCCGGCGGTGTGATCGCCTTTGTCTCACCCGTTGCACTCAACGATGCATCCTTCCCTAGCGTTACCCCCCGCGGGTGTCGCGTTTGGCATATTTTTGTGCGAGTGCGAAGTGCAAAAAAGATCGTCCAGCTGTGCGGTGTTGACGTTCGTGCAGCAACGCTTAAATTCAATCGATTGATAACCCCGAATTCGGGAACAACTCACCTTCGCGAACATGAACCATCAGGCAAAAGGAACCAGAAAAGGCAGAGCCGCGGTCAAGGCCGACGAAGCAAAAGTGGACCTGATCGCCGTTGTCGTCGCCGTAACTGACAGTGATCCCTGTCTTCTCACCATCGGGAACGCGGATACCCTTCCGTCCGGCCCCTATGCGCTGGAGCATCGATCGCTGCAATCAGGTCTGAGGGGTTGGGTCGAGCAACAGACCGGCCACCCGCTCGGCTATATCGAGCAGCTCTACACCTTCGCCGATCGGGACCGCATAGGTGCCGAGCCCCAGGAACGCGCCATCTCAATCAGCTATCTCGCACTCACTCGCAAGGAACAGGCAGCGGGCTCCGCTAGTTGTGGGTGGCGCAGTTGGTACGAGTATTTGCCCTGGGAAGATCATCGCTCCGGCACGCCGGTGGTGCTCGATATCTTACGACCACGCCTGAGTGAGTGGGCTGAGGGCGCCAGCGACGCCACCACGCGACGCGAACGCCTGCAGCGCGCCGCGATTGCCTTCGGTTTCGACCACCGCAATTGGAATGAGGAACTCACCCTACAGCGTTATGAGTTGCTCTATGAATCTGCCCTGATCGAAGAGGCTGGCCGCGGGCGGGACGCAACGCCTGCGGTGACATCTGGCAAGGCAATGGTCGCTGACCATCGACGAATCCTGGCGACGGGCATTGCGCGGCTACGCTCCAAGATCAAATACCGGCCGGTGGTTTTCGAGCTCATGAGGCCGTCCTTCACGCTGCTTCAGCTGCAGCGGACCGTGGAGGCCCTCGCCGGGAGGCTCATCAACAAGCCGAATTTCCGCAGGCTTGTTGAGCAGCAAGAGTTGGTCGAGGAAACTGGCGAGACCTCCCTCGAGACGGGCGGGCGACCGGCAAAGCTCTATCGGTTCCGGCATGCCGTCCTCGACGACAGGGCTGGGGCCGGGACAAAATTGCCGCTCGCGCGGGCTTGACATACTTATAGTCAAGGTAGACATATTCCCCTTATTGTCAGATCGAATATAAGCGGAGGCGCTGATGACTGGGGCGTTACCTACGGCTGCGTCCCTGTACGAGCGCGTCCGGCGGGTGATTCCGCCAGTCGAATGGCCGGCGTTTACCGACGACCTTGAAGCCATCCTTGCGCTGAAGCGCGATCGAAACGCGGTCATCCTTGCGCACAACTACCAAACGCCGGAGATCTTCCATTGCGTGGCCGACATCGTCGGCGACAGCCTCGCACTGGCCCGCAAGGCGGCCACGGTCGAGGCGCAGGTCATCGTGGTTGCCGGCGTGCATTTCATGGCCGAGACGGCCAAGCTGCTCAATCCTAACAAGATGGTCCTCATTCCGGACCTCCGCGCCGGTTGCTCGCTGGCCGAATCCATCACGGCAGAGGACGTGCGGCAGCTACGGCAGCGCTATCCGGGGGTCCCGGTTGTCACCTACGTCAACACTTCGGCAGCGGTAAAAGCGGAGTCGGACATCTGCTGCACCTCGGGCAATGCCCGCGCGGTGGTGGAATCTCTCGGCGTGCCGCGCGTGATCATGGTGCCCGATCAATACCTGGCGATAAACGTTGCGGCGGACACGGATGTCGAGATCATCGCCTGGAAGGGCCACTGCGAAGTGCATGAGCGCTTCACGTCGACCGACATCCGGGAATTGCGCGATGCACATCCTGGGGTCATCGTGCTCGCCCATCCAGAATGCCCGCCCGAGATTGTCACACAAGCGGAATTCTCCGGCTCGACTGCGGCCATGTTGGATTATGTCGAGCGGGAGAAACCAGCGCGCGTCGTCCTGCTGACCGAATGTTCGATGAGCGACAATGTCGCGGTCGCGCATCCCGAAATCGAGTTCATCCGCCCTTGCAATCTCTGCCCGCACATGAAGCGCATCACCTTGGCCAACATCCGCGCCGCGCTCGAAGAGAACCGGCATGAGGTTCGGATCGCCGCCGGGATTGCAGAGCGCGCGCGCCACTCAGTCGAGCGAATGCTTTCCATATGAGCCTCGACGTTCATGACATTGGCGGGGCACCGGTGATCATCGGCTCTGGTTTGGCAGGCCTGATGACCGCGCTCCATCTGGCGCCGGAACCGGTTGTGCTTCTATCTAATGCGGGGCTGGGAACCGGAGCCTGCAGCGAGCTCGCCCAAGGCGGTCTTGCTGCAAGTGTCGGCGGCGAAGACAGTCCCGAACTTCATCTTTGTGACACCCTGGCGGCCGGCGACGGCCTCTGCGACGAGGCAACGGTGCGGCGAGTGGTCCGAGCTGCACCTGAAGCGATCAGGACTCTAGAGCGGTTTGGAGTCGCATTCGACCGACGCGCTGATGGCGCCTTGCGGCTGGGGCTCGAGGCGGCGCACTCGCAGCGGCGGATCGTGCATGCGGCGGGCGATGCCACCGGTCGCGAACTGGTGCGCGCGCTGGTCGCGGCAGCACGGCGCACAGCCTCCATCACTGTCCTGGAAAACGTCGAGGCCCGCCGGCTTGTCGTGGAAGACGGGGCGATCATCGCCGTGGTCGCGGCCGGGTGCACGGGCGCAATCGCCTTGCCAACGCGCCGCGCGGTGCTGGCGACCGGCGGCATCGGCGCCTTGTTCAGCGAGACGACAAACCCGCCTGGCTCATGTGGACAGGGGCTCGCGCTCGCCGCTTGTGCCGGGGCGGAGTTCGCCGACCTGGAATTCGTGCAATTCCACCCGACCGCCCTCGAGGGCCCGCGGCGGCCGATGCCGCTGGTGAGCGAGGCGGTGCGTGGCGAGGGTGCTGTGCTCGTCGACGAGCAGGGAGAGCGTTTCCTGGGTGATACCCCAGGGGGCGAGCTTGCGCCTCGCGACGTGGTTGCGCGCGCGGTTTGGCGCCAACTCGCTCTCGGACGCCGTGTGTTTCTTGACGCCAGGCAATGTCTGGGTCCCAGATTTGACAAGCGCTTTCCGGCGATCGCCGATTTGTGCCGCCAGGCCGGCATCGATCCGGCGACCGACCTGATCCCGGTGCGCCCGGCCGCACATTATCACATGGGCGGTGTTGCAGTAGACGCTGCGGGCCGCAGCTCCATCGAGGGACTGTGGGCATGCGGCGAGGTCGCTTGCACGGGTCTGCACGGCGCGAACCGGCTCGCCAGCAACTCGCTTATCGAAGCAGTGGTGACGGCGAGCTGGGTTGCTGAAAGCGTCGCCGACGCATCACACACCCGGCGACCACGCGTGTGTTCGGCATTCGTGCCTCAACGGCCGGACGCCTCCGGCATCCGTCCAATCGTCTCCGCCGCGCTCGGCATCGTCCGCGACGGCGAGACGCTACGCGACGGGGTGGCTACCCTGTTGCCGGTTGCAGCTCACGACAGCGCGGCGTCTGACCCCGCCATGGTCGCGCTGATGATCGCCATTGCGGCTCTGCGGCGCGAAGAGAGCCGCGGCTCGCACTATCGTTCCGATTTCGCCGGACGCGATGCAGATGCGCGCCAGTCACGACTGACACTGCGCAGCGCAATACAGACCGCCGTCGCACTCAGCTGGCGAGCGCCGATGCGGAGTACCCTGACATGAAATTCTCACCGCTTCCCTCAACCCTGATCGAACCGATCGTGCGCGGTGCTCTTCTCGAAGACCTGGGCAGATGCGGCGATCTGACCAGCGAGGCCGTGATCCCGCGCGATCGCACCGCCACGTTGGTGCTGAAGTCGCGACAAACGGGGATCGTTGCCGGGCTCGATCTGGCCGCCTTCGCCTTCATGCTCGTCGAACCTGC
Organism: Mesorhizobium sp. B2-5-11; assembly: GCF_006440835.1. NCBI lineage: Bacteria > Pseudomonadati > Pseudomonadota > Alphaproteobacteria > Hyphomicrobiales > Phyllobacteriaceae > Mesorhizobium > Mesorhizobium sp. B2-5-11. The sequence goes on along the minus strand of NZ_VFUK01000010.1, from coordinate 159,899 downwards.
GATCGACATGCAAATCTGGAGAGTTGACGGCAGCGATGTCGCGGGGGGCGAAATCATCGCCATGCTGTGCGGACCGGCGCGGGGCCTGCTCACCGCCGAGCGCACGGCGCTCAATTTTCTGTGTCATCTAAGCGGCATTGCCACTGCCACGGCAGCGATGGTCGAAGCCGTGCGTGGCCACAAGGCGAGGATCGTGTGCACGCGAAAGACGACGCCCGGCCTGCGCGCGCTGGAGAAATATGCGGTACGCGTCGGCGGCGGCGCCAATCACCGCTTCGGGCTCGACGACGCCTTCCTGATCAAGGACAACCACATCGCGATCGCCGGCGACATTCGCACGACAATAGAGCGGGCGCGCGCTGCCGCGGGGCACATGGTGAAGATCGAGGTCGAGGTCGAGACCCTCGAGCAGCTCGATACAGCGCTCACGCTGGGGGTCGACGCGGTGTTGCTCGACAACATGTCGGTTGAGGACCTTGCCCGCGCCGTGGCAATGGTTGGGGGCCGCGCCGTCACGGAGGCTTCCGGCCGGGTGACACCGAAAATGGCACCGGCGATTGCTGCGACGGGTGTTGATCTCATCTCGGTCGGATGGCTGACACACAGCGCGCCCATTCTCGACATCGGCCTGGACATGCCAACTCGCGGGAACATCAGCACTCATTTGAACTAACGGGAAACACAATGGGGAGCAACGTGCTCGGGCTGCGCGCACCAAAAGGCGCGAAAGAGCACGCTTCATGCGGCTCACCCTTCATTACTTCCGGATCCCAATATTGCGCCCACCGACGAGCCAATCGGAAGGGGCTCCCACTCGACGGACTGGTGAGTGCGCTCGCTGATCGGCAATAGAGGCTTTGACGATGACAACGGAAATGAACGAGGAGTGCGACTCGGACTTTGCCACGCAGTCGATGGAGGCAGCACTAGCCCGATGGAGCCGCAAAGAGGCCGAGGCTATATACGGAATGCCGTTCAACGATCTGCTCTTCTTGGCGCAGACGGTCCATCGCCAGAACTTCGATCGCAACCGGGTGCAGCTGTCGCGGCTTCTCAGCATCAAGACCGGCGGATGCCCGGAGGATTGCGGCTATTGCAGCCAGTCTGCGCATCACCAAACCGGCCTGAAGGCCTCGAAGCTGATGGAGGTCAAACATGTCGTCGAGGAGGCGACCAAGGCACGAGATGCTGGCGCAACCCGCTATTGCATGGGCGCTGCCTGGCGCAGTCCGAAGGAGCGCGACATGGACGCCGTGCTCGCCATGATCGAAGGCGTGAAGGCGCTCGGCCTGGAGACCTGCATGACTCTCGGCATGCTCGACCTCAGCCAGGCGCAGCGCCTGAAGGCGGCCGGTCTCGACTACTACAACCACAACATCGACACCTCTGCGCGCTATTACGGCAAGGTCGTTTCGACCAGGACCTTTGCCGACCGGCTGGAAACGCTTGGGCGCGTGCGCGAGGCTGGGATCAAGGTCTGCTGCGGCGGCATTGTCGGGATGGGAGAGGAAAAGGCCGATCGCATGGACATGCTGGTGACGCTGGCGAACCTGCCCGAGCCGCCCGAAAGCGTGCCGATCAACATGCTGATCCCCATCAGGGGGACGCCGCTCGCCGATGCCGAACCCATCGATCCGATCGATTTCATCCGCACCATTGCGCTCGCCCGGATCATGATGCCGAAGTCTGATGTAAGGCTCTCCGCCGGCAGGACGGCGATGAGCGACGAGACCCAGGCGCTGTGCTTCTTTGCCGGCGCCAATTCCATTTTTGTCGGCGACACGCTGCTGACTGCGGACAATCCCGGAGAGGACAAGGATACTCGTCTATTTAGACGTCTGGGCATCGAACCGATGCGAGGCGAGGCGAAATGAACGAGCCACCGCTCGCCCGCTTTGAAGCAACCTTGCAGGGGTTGGCACGCAAGGACCGGCTGCGCGCACTGGCGCCGCGGGTCGGGCTCGACTTCTCGTCCAACGATTATCTCGGGCTTGCTGCCTTCAAGAGACTTGGCGATGCAGTCGCGGCGGCAATCGAGCGGGGCACCCCTGTGGGCGCTACCGGATCGCGGCTTCTGCGCGGCAACGCGCCGGAGCATGAGGCGCTGGAGTCAGATGCTGCCGCGTTCTTCGGGGCCGAACGGGCGCTGTTCTTCGGCAGCGGCTACATGGCCAACTTCGCCCTCCTGAGCACCCTGGTGAAGAAGGGCGACCTGTTGATCCTCGATGAACTCGCCCATGCCAGCATGCATGAAGGGGCCCGGGCAGGACGCGCCGAGTTCAGGCTGGTGGCACACAATGACATTGATGCTTTTGAGGACGCGATCAGGCGCTGGCGCGCCGAAGGCGGCATTGGCCGCATCTGGATCGGCGTTGAAAGCCTCTACAGCATGGATGGCGACTGCGCGCCGATGGAGAGCCTGGTTGAGCTTGCCGATCGGCACGAGGCCTTCATACTGGTCGACGAGGCACATGCCACAGGTGTCTGGGGACCGGGGGGCCGCGGGCTGGCCGCCGCGTTCGAGGGCCGCGACAACATCGTGGCTCTCCATACATGCGGCAAGGCACTCGGCGCATCGGGCGCGCTCGTCACCGGGCCGCGAGTGCTGTGCGACTATATTGTCAATCGCTGCCGTCCGTTTATCTACGCCACCGCACCATCGCCGCTGATGGCAGTGGCTGCGCGCGAAGCGCTCGCAATGCTGGTCGACGAGCCGATGCGCCGCGTTGATTTGCACGAGCACGTTGCCTTCGCAAGCCGGCAACTGGCCGAGCATTGCGGAGCCAAGCCCAGCGGTTCGCAGATCCACCCATTTGTCATTGGGGACGTGGCGCGCACCATGGCTGTCGCGGCGGCTCTGCAGGCTCGCGGCTTCGACTTACGCGGCATTCGTCCGCCGGCGGTGCCGGAGGGTACCTCGCGGCTGCGCATTTCGCTGACGCTCAACGTGGGCAAGGCTGACATTCGCGTCATGGTCGAGACGCTTGCCGAAGTATTGGCCACCACGGCATGAGCAAGCGCATCGTCGTCACGGGAACCGATACGGGAATTGGCAAAACCGTTTTCGCCGCGGGGCTCGCAGGTCTGCTCGACGGCTTCTACTGGAAGCCGGTCCAATCGGGTCTCGAAGGTGAGACCGACAGTGAGGTGGTCGAACGGCTCGCTGGCCTGCCATCGGGGCGGGTGCTGCCGGAGGCCCACCGCTTGAGGAGCCCCTTGTCGCCGCACCGTTCAGCCGAAATCGACGGTGTCTCGATCGAGCCTGCCGATCTTTCATTTCCGGTCCTGCCCACACCGCTCGTCATCGAAGGCGCTGGCGGACTGATGGTGCCGATCAATCGACAGACAAGATTCATTGACATCTTCGCTGAATGGCGGCTGCCGGTGATCCTGTGCGCCCGCACTGAACTCGGCACGATCAACCACAGCCTGCTGTCGATCGAAGCCCTGCGGGCTCGCTCGATCCCGCTGATCGGCGTTGTCTTCATCGGTGAAGAGGCGGCCGATACGCAAAAGACAATCACCGAGTTGGGCGCGGTGCGTCAGCTCGGCAGACTGCCACACCTCGCTCCGCTCACGAGCGAAACTCTGAGAAAGGCGATGTTTGCAAGCTTCGACCTTGCGCAGATGGCTGGAGGCGAGTGATGCCGCGGTCGCGCGTCTGGCATCCCTTCACCCAGCACGCGATCGAGCCGCCCATGCTGTCCGTCGTCCGCACCGACGGAGCTTGGCTGGAGACGAATGACGGAAGGCGTATCCTCGACGCAATCTCCTCCTGGTGGGTGGTCACTCACGGGCACCGCCAGCCACGGATCATGGAAGCGATCCGGATTGCGACCGAGATGCTTGACCAGGTGATCTTCGCCGGCCTCACCCATGAGCCGGCAGAGCAATTGGCGTCGGCGCTGATCGAAATGGTGCCGCCAGGCCTCGACTGGGTCTTTTATTCCGACAGCGGCTCCACGAGCGTTGAAGTCGCACTGAAGATGGCGCTCGGCTATTTCCGCAACACAGGCGCGCCGCGCTCGCGCATCGTCGCCATGGAACACAGCTATCATGGCGACACGATCGGCACGATGAGCGTCGGCGCCCGGGGCGTGTTCAATGCCGCCTACGAACCGCTGTTGTTCGAGGTCGACACCATTCCTTTTCCGGCCGCGGGGCGGGAGCAGGAAACGCTGGATCGTTTCGAGACCCTGTCTCTTGACCGCCGCGCCGCCGCGCTGATCATCGAGCCGCTCGTGCTTGGCGCCGGCGGCATGCTGATGTATCCGGCCTGGGTGCTGGCGGAATTGAAGCGGATCGCTGAAGCGTCCGGCACGCTCTTGATCGCCGACGAAGTGATGACCGGCTGGGGGCGCACCGGAACCATGTTCGCCTGCGAGCAGGCATCGATCTCACCGGACATATTGTGCACCTCGAAGGGCTTGACTGGCGGCGCCGTCCCGCTGGCAGCCACGCTCGCCAGCGATGCCATCTTCGAGGCCCACTACTGCGTGGACCGAAAGAAGACCTTTTTCCACTCAAGTTCCTACACCGCCAATCCGATCGCCTGCGCGGCCGCGCTTGCCAATGTCGAGGTCTGGCGGTGCGAGCCGGTCGCCAAGCGGATTGCGGCCTTAAGTGCGAGACAGGCCGATGGCCTGCAACGCTTCCAAAACAATCCCTTCTTCGCCGAGGGCCGAGCAAACGGCACGATCCTAGCCCTCGATCTGCGCACCGGCTCGGCCGGATATCTGGCGGAGATCGGGCCGAAACTGCGCGCTTTTTTCCTCGAACGTGGCATGCTGGTGCGCCCGCTCGGAAATGTCCTCTATCTTTTGCCGCCCTATTGCATCACCGGCGACGAACTGGACGGGCTCTATGACGCCATAGAGGAGGCCGGCGAACGCTTCGGTTCGCGATCATGATCCGGTCGTCGCGCATCGTCGGTTTCGGTCATCACGCGCCGGCGCGCAAGGTCAATAACGCGGAAATCGAAGGTCGTCTCGGGCTCGAACCCGGCTGGATCGAGCGGCGCACCGGGATACGGTCGCGCTTCTGGGCAACGGGCGAAGACACATTATCGGGCCTTGCCACGCGCGCCGGCGACATGGCGCTGGCGAATGCCGGTGTCGACCGTGACGATATCGGCCTGCTGTTGCTGGCCACGTCCACGCCCGACCATCTCCTGCCACCGAGCGCGCCGCTGGTGGCCCACCGGCTCGGGCTCGACCGCGCCGGTGCGATTGACCTGACGGGTGCCTGCGCCGGCTTCATCTATGCCTTGATGTTGGCGGATGGGTTCACCCGCCTCCATGGCAAAGCGAGCCTGGTGATTGCCGCCAATATCCTCAGCCGCCGCATCAATCCGGCCGAGCGCGCAAGCGCGGTGTTGTTTGCGGATGCCGCCGGCGCGGTGGTGGTTGCCCCGTGCAAAGAGCCGGACGGAGGCATTCTCGGCGCGGCGATGGCCTCGGACGGCTCGCGCTACGGGCTGATTCAGATTCCCGCCGGCGGCAGCAACACGCCGTTTCATGGCGAGCTGGACCTCGAGCAAACCCGTATGACCATCAGTGACGGGCGTGAAGTGTTCGCCAGGGCTGTAGAGATGATGACTGACTGCTCGAGAGGTGCGCTCACGGCCGCCCGAATGCCGCCGCAACACATCGATCGTTTCGTGCCGCACCAGGCCAATGCCCGGATCTTCGATGCGGTCGGCAGGAATCTGGGCATAGCGGATGAAGCAATTGTCAAGACGATTGCCGATTACGGCAACTCTTCGGCCGCGACGATCCCACTCTCGCTCTCGCTTTCGCATCGGGCGCAGCCGTTTCGGCCAGGCGAAAAGATTCTTCTTGCCGCGGCCGGTGCCGGTCTCAGCGGAGGCGCACTCGTCATAGGAATTTAGCCGTACGCGGTCATGCACAGGATCCGTCACCGATGACACGAACGAACGGGCGCACGAAAAAATGGTCGCCGACAAGCTTCATGGGCGCTGGCGTGGTCAGGCCAGAGCGATCAAAGTTGCAGATGATTCTGTCGATCAGCACGATCGGCAATGCTGTCTTTCGAAGGTTGTCGGCGCCAGCATGGGAGAGCGGAGCCAACAGAGTTCATCACCCCTCCTCACCTCGACGAAGTCGTCCTGGTCGATAAGTCCGGCCCTTCTGGTCCATAGATCAATATTGTAGCGGCAGCACCGGCAGCCGAGAATTGAACAAGCGGCCCCTCGAAGGCATCAAATGATCATGCAGTCCGAAAACAATACCCATCTGCCTGCCTCAGCAACGCTCGCTCCCTTTCGAAACCCGGTGTTTCGCTCGATCTGGACCGCCACACAAATATCCAGCCTCGGTTGGCTCGTGCAAACGGTGGCCATCAGCTGGCTGATGGCCACGATTTCCGCTTCGGACCTGATGGTTGCGCTGGTGCAGGCTGCATCCACCTTGCCGGTGTTCCTCCTCTCAATCGTTGCCGGAGCCATTGCCGACAACTTCAGCCGCCGATGGGTGATGTTTGCGGGGCACTGCCTGATAGCATTGGCTTCAACGACGCTGATGATATCCGTGGGTCTGGGATTTGCCGGTCCATGGCTAATTCTTGCATTGGGTTTCCTGGCTGGCTGCGGCTTTGCCTTGAATGATCCGGCCTGGCACGCATCTGTTGGCGATATCCTTCACAAAAGGGACATCCCGGCCGCGGTCACCCTCATGTCCGTAGGATACAACATTGTACGCAGCGTTGGTCCGGCTTTGGGGGGCGTGGTCCTGGCATTTCTTGGACCGCTTGCCGCTTTCGCCTTGGCAGCGCTGAGTGATCTGGCGCCGCTAACCGCGATATGGCGCACACGATGGAAGGTTCGCACTTCCCCTCTCCCTCGTGAACGCATGACGATGGCAATTCATGACGGAGTGCGCTTCACTGTGATGTCCCTGGAGATCAGGGCAGCGATTGCCCGTGCAACCCTTTTCGGCCTGGCAAGCATCTCCATCCTTGCATTGCTGCCTCTATTTGTCCGGGACCAGCTGAAGAGCGGCCCGATCATCTACGGCATCTTGCTGGCCGGCTTCGGGATGGGTGCTTTCATTGCGGGCATGAGCAATAGCTTTCTAAGGCGGATGACGTCTCAAAACAGGCTGGTGTCCTTCGCCTCTGTCGCTTGTGCGGCATGTTGCCTTTCGCTTGCACTCACATCATCGGTCCCCGTGGCGGTCGTTTCGCTGGCACTCGGCGGCGCGGGTTGGCTCATCACCTGGACTGGGATCGACGTGTCGGTGCAACTGGCAAGCCCCAGATGGGTGGTCGGCCGGACACTGTCGATCTACTACGCCTTGAGCGCAGGCGGGATGGCGGCTGGCAGCTGGATCTGGGGTACTGTCGCACAGAACTACTCCTTAGGCTGGGCTTTGGAGGGCGCCGCCGGCGCTCTGTTGCTGGTTGCGGCTGCGGGAATGCTGTTACCGGTCGGTCCATGGGAGGAAACGGATCAGGAAAGTTCGGATTTTCGCCCGCCGGAGCTGGCACTCGACTTGAAGCCCAGAAGTGGACCCATAGTGGTCAAGGTGGAGTATCGGATACCCGAAGAGAACATCGAGACCTTTCTGGGCTACATGCGCGCCAGGCGGCATGTTCAGAGCCGTGCCGGTGCGCGAAACTGGACACTGCAGCGAAATCTTCAAACGCCTTCGATTTGGACAGAGACATTCCGCACGCCGACCTGGATGGACTTTCTTCGCCTGAATCATCGGCTCACGGCAGCGGATAAGGAAATCGGTGACCATCTCCTGTCACTGCACGATGGGGAGGATCCTCCTCACACAGTGCTTTCCATTGAACGCACGACTGAGGCCGCGCGTACCCGTTCCCCAACACTCTTTTCTCGCCCTCCGAGGTGACGTGACCACGCGTCGAGCATTGGGGTCTGGCCTTTGGCGCTTCTGGCGGACCGAGAGACCTACTTTGCTGCAAAAGCTCCGAATTCCGCGCGGCCAACCAGAAGCTCGGCATACAGCAGTTCGCGTGTGAAACAGCATTGGCCACACGATCCCAGGCCCGAAACCCAGCAGTCATTCCCAGTCCAGTCGCTCGGAACTCTGATCGTGGCGATGTGCTTGAGCCTCATAATTGTCCGCTAGCGTGTCGAGAGCCTTGGCCGTATGCGGATGGTCGAAAGAGATCGCATTCGACCATCCGCGGTATTTAGCGGCTTCCTTCCGTTCCAGCTCCCCACCGTCGCGCGGCGATCGCATTGTTACGCCACGTCGGTTCATCTTACCGGTCAAAAAGCCATTGATCATTGGTTTGCTGCGGAAAAGATCGATTGCGTCGCGGACCGCTTCGGCCGGCCAGTTGCCGTCTGCTCCAAAAGGAGAGGCAGCCAAAACGTTGCCAATGCGACTGTCGGCGATATCTTCTCGGCCGGCGGTCTTAGCGAGCGATCGAGCTTCCTTGATCCACCCCTCAAGAGCAACGTTATCGATCGTCCCATCATCTTTTGTACCGGGAAGCCGATCCCATTCCTCAAGAAGTCGGTAGGCCTGGGTGGCGATGGCGCGTGCTCGCTCGGGATCCTGCGGCTCAACGTCGACGACACCGCTTTCCTCGCTCGCCTTGAATACCGCGCTGAGTATTTGGACAAAGAAGGATGGCTGCTCCGACAGCGCCTTCATAAGCACCTTGGGCGGACGGCGCGAGCGAGTCAAAATCGGTAGATAGGCCCACTCGACCTTGACCAATGCATTGCTGTCGACGTCATCACGTTTGTCAAGCACCTGGAGGATTTCGGCGACGTAGTGCTGGAACATCGTCGCTTCGTTCCTGTCGCCCTCGCTCTCGAACGGCTGTCGGACGGCCTCAAGTAGCACCTCGATGAGAAGATCTGAGAGCAGATCAGTTCGGCTGTCGCGTGCCGCGAGCGGCAGAGCGTGACGCGCGCGACCAACGGAGATGAGTTTGCGGATCGCGAAACCGACCTCGTCACGGTCGTCGCTCATCCAGAACACCGGCGTCTGACGCCAATACGTTTCTTCGATTTCAGCGCCAGCGCTGGTAGCCTGGTCCCAAGTCCAACGCCGCCCAGGAAGCGCGCGCAGGATCGTAAGCAATGCGGTGTCGCCCCAAGAGCGACTGGTTGCCTTAGCGATCAACTCAGCTGCCCATGGCTCCTTTCGCTCTGCAAAGGCAGAGACGATCAGGCCGTGGGCAAGAGCACGCTCATGCGCATCTTCGCTTCGAATTGCCGACTCCAACAGCGCTTCGAGATCGGGTTCGGAGAGACCGCCAGCAAAGAGCGCCTTGCCGATGTATCCCGCTGTGCCAACCTTGCGGGAGAGCGCGAGGATGGCTGGAATGCCGTCTTTGGAGAACAGGGCGTGTGCGGCATCTTTCCTCGCTAGATCGACCTCACGCTCATTCGTCTTCCAACCTTCGGCCGAAGGCCGTGGCAAGCCCGCATCTTGTTCAAAGAGCCATGCCACGCGCTCTATTGGATCAGCGGGTGCGAAGCGCTCGTAAATCGCCTCAAGTCGGTCGAGCACTTGACTCGGCATGGACCATTCGGCGTCTGGAAATTGCCGATGGTGATGGAGGACACGGCGCATGGCGGCCCATATTGCTGCGCGGTCAATCTGCTTAGTAATCCTCGGCTCAGCCGCCTCCAGTGTAGAGAACCCACCTTCCGTGTCCGGTGAAAGGTCAGCGAATCGGTCGAGCAGCGCGGTCCACCTGGCGGCATCGAGGCCGACGTCGACGAGCACACGCTCCGTGATCGCCACAGCTCCGCGCCCGATGGTGGCCCATGTAGCCACCTCGACTTCATCGACGGTAAAATCACGCCACAGCGGCATCGGCGACGGGATGGAGGTGTCGTGCCCCTGCGGTAGCAGGCTCAACATGAGTTTCCAGGCGGCGTCTCGCTCGTGCTTGCGAATGAGGTCGAGCGCCCGAAGCCGCAGGTCGAGCGTCGCATAGGTTTGGGGCAGCCAGAGAAGATGAATCGCGCGGAGACTGTTGGCCGGTCGGTTCGCGTATTGCCCGGGCGGGTTGTCGATGGCGTCCAGCCGAGCCAGGACATGGGTCACTTTCGGCATGAGCTCTGGCGACCAGGCCAGGGACTCGAGCGCCCACAAAAGATCCGACAAATGCTCTGCCCCAAAGACACCTTCCCCGTCTCTGCCGAATAGGGCGCGGATTGGCGGGTCGTTCAGATCAAGGCTATCCTCGATGGCCCGAAGAAAGGCGCTCGGTGAGGCCTCGGCCAACAATCGGAAGTCTCGAGATAGGGACCACCATCTCTGTTTGGTGGCATTCGCCAGCAGCTTCGCGACAATATGATCAGCACGGCGTGCGGCGTCCGGTATCGTCTTAATCTCCTCGCCCCACAGAGCAAGCAGGATCAGTACTTGTCCGATCCCATGGCGCAACATTCCCGAATAGTCGCGCTGGACGCCGCGAACACTCGCCATCCAGCGCTCGTCTGGGTCCATCTCGAACCGCGGATCTACGGAGCCGAGGACAGCATGGGCTGCAGCCTCGAAGCGCTTGATGTCGACCCCTGTCAAATGCCGCGCAAGCAGGAACCATGCATCTTGCGGCGAAGCGATACGCCAGGTCGAGCCGATCTTTTGCAGTGGGCTGTCAAATCTTCCGACGTAAGGCATCAGATCGCGGGCGATTGCGTCATATGGTTCGTCAGCGAGCTCTGCAAGGCGTGCCTTATCCGCCTCTGCGTCCTCATCCCAGCCGCCCGCGAGAAGTGCTGCCAACAATGCTTGAGGCGGCCTAACCTCCGCCCACTGTGGCCGTCGCCCCGGCGCGCTGGGAATAAGGCGACGCAGGACAGCCAAATTGCGTGCGCTGTCGCGCGCGTATGCCTCGGCACGAGGTTGCGCAATGCCAGCGGCAACCAGAGCGCTAGCGATCCCCTCGCGCGACGGTCGCGGTAGGGCACGGACGTCACCTCGGGAGATCGGCCGCTCGTCATAGGCTTGCAGGACATAGTGGCCGCGTCCCGCCAGCGCGTGCGCGATGCCGGGGTCTGGTTCAGTCATGACGACAATCAGAGGACCTGGCGCGTTTGCCAATGCTCGCGCCGCCGCAGCGGTCGTCGCCACCAGGCATCGGGCCTTGTAAGCGGCCTTCACTTCGTCCGGGAGCATCGCAAGTGTTGCGTAAAAGAACGACACGACCTCATCTGTGGTCGTAGCTTGGAGCGAGAAAACGGATGGCTTGCTGCGAAGCCAGCGGAGAAGGTCAGCTGCTTCCTCGTCACGATCACTTAGGACCAACTCCTCGGTCAGGGGCCACTTCGCAGCGAGCGACCACTCTTCCCAGACTTCCTCGAGCTCTCGAGTGTCCTCCGGTCGCTTCCCCAGGCGAACCGCCAACCACAGCCCAACCACCGGTGTTTGTTCGATCCAGTGGACAAGGTCGTCGGCGTCATAAACACGAACGTTTGCCCAAGGCCCTTCCGCCTCTCGGGCCTTTGCCCATTTATCCTTGCCGGGCCAGTGGCGGGGAGTGACGAACACAAAGCTAGCATTGGCTGGATCGAACGGCGCCGGCTCGTCGGTTCGCTTCCGGTAATCCTCGGTCACCTTTCTTTCGATGTCGCGACGCTGGCTTCCGATCTCCCAACCAGCCTCACCTTTCGGCACGTAAGAGTTTCCTGTGTCCGTGTAGGTCTGTCCGTCCCAGCCCGGATGCTGGACCCCTTCGTCAGCTGGAAAGCGGAGGTGAACTGCGGTGCCGGCGGTAGCGCGTATCAGATGTGAAACAAGGGTTGGCATGCTCAGCACGCCTTCTGTTCGGTTTGCCCAGACCGAAAGATCTTCCGCATCCACCCAGCGGATAGGTGCGCCTGCTCGCTCGGACGGGGTGATATTCGGGATAGCTGGTCCGATTACCGCACCCGTCGGCAGGAAACGGATGCCGGCATTTTCGAGCGCCGTACGAATTGCTTGGGCATTGTTGGCGACGGGGATACGTTGACCCCGCTCGAAATCCGCAACGGTAGAGGTCGCCACGCCGGCTTGCTTGGCCAAGTCGTGCTGGGACCACGCCAAAAGAGCCCGGGCGGCCCGGACGTGCTTTGGGGTAAGATCAAGCGGGGAAACCTGTTGCGCCATGGTCATATGAAATATATGACATCAGTTGAGTTTTCCCAACTGTTCTTTTCTGTCGACAAATCTAAATTTTTGCCGACAATAGATAACAAATGCCTCGAAATCGTATGACCCACCGTGAGACCGCCCTGAATCTCGTTCGAGATCGCGGCATCGTGCGTGCGCGCGACTTTACGGCGGCCGGCATCCCGCTGGTCTATCTCAGGCGCCTTACCGAGGCCGGTGATATCGTACGTCTCAGGCGCGGTCTATACCAGCATCCCGAGCGAATGGGCGAAGACACCGATCATGATCTGGCAGAAGCGGCACGTATTGTGCCGAACGGCGTGGTCAGCCTCATCAGCGCGCTTCGTCACCACGGTTTGACGACCCAGCTTCCGCACGCGGTGTGGATGACGATACCACACAAGGCAAGGACGCCGCACACTCCAGGCCTGCGTCTGGAGATTGTTCGGGCGACCTGCGAAGTCCTGGCATCCGGAGTCGAGTTCATCCGCGTCGAAGGCGTCGATGTAGCGATCTATGGCGTCGCAAAAACGGTTGCCGATTGCTTCAAGCATCGCCGTCATGTTGGCGAAGACGTCGCAGTCGAGGCGCTCCGCGACGCTCTGCAACAACGAAAGACCATAGCGAGTGAGCTGATGAAGTACGCGGTCATTGATCGAGTGACCGCCCGGATCGAGCCCTATATCAAGGCCGTACAATGATGGCTAAGGTTCTCAAGAATCCTGCCGCCTCAATAAGAGACCGCCTTCTTCAGCACTCTAGGCAACAGGGTGACGACTATCAGCGCATCCTGACGCGGTATGCGATCGAACGCTTGCTTTTCCGCCTCAGTATGACCGAAGCGTCCGAGCGCTATGTACTCAAGGGCGCAATGCTGTTCGTGACCTGGCCCGAATACGTCTTCAGGCCAACCGGCGATCTTGACCTGCTCGGCCAAGGCGACCCTGACCCCGGCGCCATTCACGACCTCTTCACCCGGATTTGCCAGGTCGAAGCTCCCGACGAAGGCATCGTCTTCGATGCGGCCTCCCTGACAGTCGATCCCGTGCGCGAAGGAAAATACCAAGGCGTTCGCCTGAACCTGAAGGGTTGGCCGAACAGCCTTCAACAGCGGCGCCAAGTTGACTTCCGCCTGGATCCAGCTTGGTGGCCTGCGTGTCGGGAAGGACGACTCGGCCTTCGACACGTTTGCCGGATACTCCGGGAACGTCTTCAATAATGCACTCGTTGCGTATTGGCGATTTCGACACCAACGTAGCTCAGTACTATCTGGATTCCGACAATGGGTTTTCAGCTCTGGTTTCACTTGAATAAGGGGCGGGTGAGGTCGGTTCTCTTGACGGCCATGTTCCCCACGTCGTCTTAGGCGTGAGACAGACACAGGCTGGCGGAGCGATCACCGGCGTCATCGCTCGTGACAGCAACTACAACGCTTTGGCTGGCAAGGTCCGCATCGACCTCAACGTCACAGATGATTGTCGTTATTCGGTATGTTCGGCTACGGCTCCCTTGGCAATCCCAACGACGACCCAAGCAGGGCGATCGCCGCTCAGGGTCGCGGCTTCTACAAGAATGGAGCGGCGACTGGGCTTTGTGGGTAGGGGCCACTTACAGGTTTCGACGAGAAAACGTCGTTGAACCTCCAGGTCTCAGGCGATCAGCTCAGCAACTGCGGACTGGCTGCAATTCGCCTATATGGCCATTCCAGGGTTCACAATCAGGGCCGAAGTCGATTATGCCCACTACGCCAAGCTCACTCCCGTCGCCTCGAACCCGGCTAACGTCGGCAAAGCGGACAGGCTCGGCGGCGTTCTGCGATTCCAAAGCTCGTTCTAACGGAATGAATTTGAACGGCGGCGCCCGACGGGTGCCTCGCTGTCTGGCCTTTCAAGATGTCGTCCCGCATGATCATGCCCGGACTCCGTTGCTGGGCTTCAGAACCTGCTCAGCGAGACTCCCAAGCTCGGTAACTCAACAGCTGGTCCGCGACATCGCCGGTCGATCTGCATCTCTGTTGGGCTACTACCTGGCGATGAAGCTGCCGAATCGAGAGCACGCAAGGGCTGAGAACACCTAGACACTTCGTCCAGGCACTTGAACCTTCTTCAGTGGTTCAGGATGAGTTTCGGCGGGCGTCGTCGCAACATCAGTGAGAATTTTGTTCTGCTGGGCCGTCTTCAGGGCAACTCAATCTGAATCGCAGCCGACTGCCCAGGCTCGCAAGCCTTTGGTCCCGGAAGCCGTGACAGCATAAGGTCTAGCCAAATTTCGTGCCGCCTCGCCCAGTTCTCAGCCGCGTTGTTGTCGCCGGGAAATGGCCGACCCTCCTATCCGTAGCCGGCGTCCCAAGCAGCACCGCAAATTGGGCAATGGCAATGTATGCATCCACGTCATGGATGCTTCTTTATCTAAGCAATCGATTTCTCCGGCTGTCCGATGATGAATATGAAGCGTCAGTTGGCCTGGTGGGGCCATCGGAGTTGTTGCGTGGAATCGCTTACCCAGTGCGGCCCGGGTGCCGCCATCTTCGGTGGAGTTGCCAATGTGATCTGCAGCCGAACGGCAAACGGCGGTCGTGGAGACAATGAGCATGGATACAGCCGGCTAGCTGGGACTATCCTCTACCGGGGGAAAATAGCTGTCACAACCGCATGTGGCCGGCGAGCACGGCCGTGCGCGGGACCGTCGGTCGCCCTGAGGCCGCGATGGTGGCGTGCCGAACTGTTCGGCCCCTGTCGCCCACATCACAGCTGCGCCCGCAGTTCCCATGCCACGCCAAATTGAAGTGTTCAGTAGGAGCCACAGCAACATGCACCGTCGTAATCTGATCAAAGGTTTCGTTGCACTCGGCGCTTGTCCCATTTGCGCTGAAGCCGCGCGGGCGGCCAGCACCGAATGGGGATATGCCGGGCCGGTCGGCCCCGAACAATGGGGGCATCTGGACAAGACGAATTTGGTCTGCTCGGCGGGCATGCAGCAATCGCCGGTCGATATCAGGGGCGCGGTCAAAGCGGATATTCCGCACATCGCCATAGGTTGGCACAGGGGCGGCGGCAGAATGGTGAACAACGGCCACACCATTCAGATCAACCTGCCGCAAGGCAGCACGCTCACTCGGGGGGATCGTGTCTATGAGCTGCTACAGTTCCATTTCCATGCACCAAGCGAGCACCACGTCGCAGGTAAGAGTTTCCCGATGGAAGCGCATTTTGTCCATAAGGGCCGCAACAGCGATACTGTGGGTGTTCTGAGCGTGTTTCTGACGCCAGGCGCCACAAATGCCAGCTTTGCCCGGCTTGCTGCCGCATTTCCTGCAACGTCAGGCGAAGAGGCAGCCGTCGATGAAGTCGACCCGAACGAGCTTCTGCCGGCTTCGCTTGGCTACTGGACATATGAAGGATCTTTGACGACGCCGCCATGCACGGAAAACGTCGACTGGATGGTGGCGACGGAACCGGTTGATGTCGACCCAGCAGACATAGAGCGATTTACCTCGCTATATCCCGAAAACGCGCGCCCTATCCGCGCGCCCAATCGGCGCTTCATCCTGGGCCTAAGCTGACGCCCCGGCGTAAAAACCGCCTGCGCGTCATGTTGATCTGCTTTCAGAATCGTAAGGATGTGCTCCGCGTCGCGTAGGCGCTTTGGGAGCTCATTTCGCGCTGGAAGCGCACCAGGACCAAGTTCGGTAACGGTGTTAAGCCATTCTCATAAGGGGGAGAGGTAGGCGTGGCTTTCCTGTTCCAGCAGCATCCGGCCGCATACCGAGCCCATGAACTGGAATTCATGTCGGACCTTCGCAAGGGGTCCATCGCGGATCAAACGCCGTTTCCTTGGCTCAGTTCCGACAAAGCAATTATGATCGCCCTAGCCACCTCGATTGCGCTCTTGGTCGGGACGCAGGGCCAGCCCCCGCAGATCGATCACGCGATCCTAAGCCAGCTGCGAACGATTCAGATCAATGACGCATTGCTCCGGCGCGACGTCGCCCGCGCTGGGATGGATATGACATTGGACTACCGTTCGGTTGCTTCTATCGGGCAAGCGTTGCAAAAGACTCGTGTAAACTTGCAACGTTCTTTCGAGATTTCGTCCGATGAGAGATCAGAGCAATCCAGATTGCTCGCGCAGCTCATAGATTCGATCGAAAGCAAAAAGGCTGCCGTCTCAGTCTTGGTCGAACAAAATCAGCTCATGCAAAGCTGTCTTGCACAGCTAGCTCGCTCGATTGGCCGCCTTGGGGGAGCACCGTCGGGCATGGTTGAACTTTCGATGCTGATCGTGCTTTCGGCTGAACCGAGGCTCGTTCTGAGCAAGGCTGGAGCTGCCTTATCTTCTTCATGGAGGTTGGACGAAGCTGCCGATCAGATCGCATCTCCGGACACGTTCTCCAAGGCCGCCGAACTGGAGCGAGAGCATCTGGAGGGCTACAGCTTGGCCAGCGCGCACGCGCAGCGCATGCGACTTTTCCTCGGTTTGGTGTCCATATGCCTCTGCTTGTTTGCGATGATTCCGCCCTCCAGGCAGCCTCTGCGGACGAACCGGCTGAAAAGGCGGTTGGAGCTTGAAGAGGCAATGAGTGAGATCGAAACTCGCCTCAACGAAAGTAAAGCAAAGGACGCCTCGGCGCGCTTTTCCACCGAAGAAGCGCTCAGAGTCGTTCAACGCGTTTTCGATGCGGATCAATGCGCGCTCGCCCTAGTGGATCCGAGTCTCAGCAGGCATACCGAGTGCTTTGTGGCGAACACGTACACACCCGTCTGGAACGTGCCGCTTATTGATGAAGTCGTTTCACTTGTCCGCGCCGGACGGCCAGTGTTTCGCGTCGTTCGGACCGCCTTAGGGCTTTCCGGTGTTTGTCAAATTGTTGCCTGCAGGGCTTCCGATCAGCAGGTTGTGGTTTGCATCCTTGTTTTTGAAGGAGATCGCTCACTCCCCTCGGCAGACGACCTGCGGGTTCTTGCCAGCGCCATTGTGCGTTTGAGCAACCATCTTGAACTGCAACGTATAAATACGGAACGCGACCTTCTGGTGAGTCGATGGGAGCATGTGGAAAGGCTGAGGACCGTGGGCACGATCGCAAGCGGCGTTACACATGAGTTCAACAACATTTTAGGGGCAATAATCGGCTATTCAGAGATTGCCCAAAGCCTTGTGCGTCGCCCCTCCAGAATCCGTAATCACATCGACCAGATCATTTTAGCTGGACACCGAGCCAAGCTGATCGTCGACCAGATCCTGTCACTAAGCCGAAACCGACAGCGCGTGGCAGTGCCATTCAACGTCTCCGAAATTGTCATGGATCTTGCGCCATTGCTGCGGGTCACAGTTCGGTCGGATGTTCAGTTGAACTTCAAGATCAACGAGTGGCAAACGGTGGTCGAGGGCAGCCCAACCGAGATACAGCAGATCCTCATGAATCTATGCAAGAACGCGTCGGAGGCTGTCTTGAACGAGGGCCGTGTCGAGGTCAGCGTTTCTCGCGCTCAGGTGCGCCAAACCAAGCCGCTGGCTCAGGGCACCTTGAGACCTGGAGATTACGTTCTCCTCTCCATCAGCGACGATGGCCCGGGAATCGCAAGTTCGATACTTCCGCATGTCTTTGAGCCCTTTTTTACCACGCGCTCTGTCGTCGGCGGGACCGGGCTGGGTCTTGCTGCGGTTGACAGGCACGTGAGCGCGCTCGCAGGATGCCTTGATGTCACCTCGGCTGTTGGCCGAGGGACGCGGTTTGATATCTACCTACCGGCCTCCGACGAGGAGCCAGTCACCGCTGACATCGCTTTCGGTCGGTACGACGGACCACTTGGCAACGGAGAAATCGTTGCAGTCGTGGAGCCCGATCCAGCAGAGTTGGAGATCTACAGGGACCAGATCGCCGCGCTGGGTTATGAGCCGGTCGGCTTCGCGAACCTTGAAGGTCTTTGCGAGTGGACCGAAAGCGGGAAGGCAGCAGACCTGGTGATTTTAGGTAGAACGCCTTTCCTGGAGCGAGGACAGGCCGAATCCGTATGCCCCACCCTCATGACGGTGCCTGTCATAGTCGTCGGCCAAACCGACTCCATGCCGGTCATATCCGCTAATCAGGCCCTCGTCCTTTGGCTAGCGAAGCCGGTCTCATCCCGGACAATGGCGCATGCGGTTCGTACAATGATGATGGCATGATACCGCCGAATCGCTCAGCCTATCCAACCACTGCGAGAAGGCCCGTCAAAAAGATATCGAAGCAGAACAGAATAACGCGTCGACACCGGCTTACCGATCCCGAGACGTTGTTCCAGCCTTAGTGCTTGTTGAGAAGGTCGGCTACTGTCTCTCCCCGCCGCCGGGCATCGGCGGCGAGCCATACCTCTCCTACCTCATACACGTCGCCTTGGGTACGGAACGGTATGATGACGTCAATGGCAGCCGACAGCATGTCAAGAAGCGTGCGGTCTTCGACAGCGGCTCCTTGCGCGCTGCTCTTGACGAGTGAAAAGAGCTTTTTGAAACCTTGTACCGGATCAGCCCCATGAATCGTTGATATCGATCCCGCATGGCCGGAGACGACTTCACTAAGGTAGGCCCAAGCGGCGTCATCGCGCATCTCGCCAAGCAATATTCGATCAGGCCGCATGCGCAAACTGGCTTGCAACAGTTGCTCGGCCGTCACCGCACCTGCGCCTGCTCGGTCCTTTGGATAGAGTAAGCGGACATGGTTCTCGTGCGGGATTGCAAGTTCGAGCGTGTCCTCGATGCTGATCAACCTCTCATGCGGGGGTATAGCGTTGATCAAAGTCTTGCTCATTGTCGTTTTGCCGCTTCCAGTCGGTCCGCAAAGCAGCATTGTGAGCCGCCCGCAGACGCAGGCTCGCAAAAATTGCTCCAAGTCACCATGGTCGTAGTGCTGAAGAATCGTTTCGTCCTGCCGCTCTTGGCGCTCTTTTCGTGACCGCCATTGATTCCAACGCGAATATTCGTAGCGAGAAGAAACTTCCTTGAGTTCGGTCACACGACTTGAGGGACGCCGTATCGTCAGGCTTATTGTTCCTGAGGGTACTGCGGGGGGCAAACAGATCTGCAGCCGCTCTCCGTTCGGCAACTCAGTCGCACAGAGGGGGCTTTGCGGTCCGACATCTTGCTTGCGCAGCGCTCCGGCGAGGATCGCGATGTCCTCCAGATCGTCATAAGACAGCGGCAGTGGATGTTTCGTGAAAACGCCGGCCTGTCGGACAAAGGCTTCCCCAGGCCGGTTGATAGCGACCTCTTCGGTTCTTGGCTCCTCAAGCCATTTCAGAACGGGATCGAGAAGCAAACGCAATTGAGGATCAGCCTCCGATTGCATTGTTGTTTCTCCGGCGTTCGCGATGTTGGGGGGATGGCGCTGCGGCAGTCGCTCTAAGATCGTATACATCCGAGAAGTCGAGGTCCCGAGCCACAAAGATGGATACGGCGTCTCCTTGGTTTTTCTTCAGGGTTGGGGGAAGGTTGATCGTCGCTCTCAATGTCGTCTCGACGGCTTGTCCACCATTGCTCTGGAAGCTGTTGGTGCCGCTTCCTCCGCCAGAGCTGGCCGCATATTGACCAGCCGCCTGAAACGCGCCTTGGATGACGCTCATGAGAATCGCTCCGCCAAAGCGTTCCCGGAAGTGATTGTCCACCGTGCCAGGCATTCCGGAGCGGCCGAGCTCGTCAGCGCCCGGCGATGCTATCGAAACGAGGGCATGGTCAGGTGTTTCGATGCGCGTCCACAGCACGAATACACGCGCATCCCCCTGCTGGAGACCGCGCTGGATCTCGCCAATCACGGTTGTCCCGCGATCCAAGAGCACGACGTTGTTGGTGGCGCCTCGGACGGCTTTAGGTAAGACGCACTTCACATAGCCGGGTAAATTTGTGTCGACCGCAGTTTGCAAAATGCAGGGAATGATCGTTCCTTGAGTAATCACGAGATCAGGGTGCGGCAAAAGTGTGGCCCGGCTCGGCTCCTGTATATCTGGCTTCAATCGGCCTGACAGATCGCCACCGTTTGAAATCTCATCCGCTGTCCCCGGAGCATCATTTTGCTTGTCTTCGCTCCGCTGATCGGCATTGGGCATTTGACCGCTGCCGCTGTAGGCGAAAATTGGTGATTCCTCCGGCGGCGGATCATCTGCCGCTGGTGGGGGCGGCGTGGATGGCGCAGGCTCTGCCGCCTTGGCCGCCTCTGCGGGTGCTGGAGGTTCTGGAGCAACCTCGATTGGCACGGGACGGAATGGCTCGACGTTGGCGACAATTGGCGGCTTTGGCTGAGATGGTTCGTCTTGTGTGCTGGAACGACCTCCGAGCCAGATGAGCGATAGAGACGAGATGAGAACAAGAGCAGCGACGGCCAACTTCTGCGATCCCGAAACATGCCGGCGGGCCGGCTCCGAGACCATCGATCCGGATGCATGGACATCATGTCCCGCCTGTGGGCCGGTTTCATTCATCGTCCCGAGCCTTTCAAAACGCGCCACACGTCGGGTGTCACTGTACCGGTCGCTGGCGCTCGTCCCACAGGGTCATAAGCTCTGTTGAAAATGGACAAGACCGTGTTGCCATCTCTCAGACGCCATTCCCGGGCGACGGCGGATACTTCAACATAGTCGCCTTTGACCGTGTAATTGGCAGCGGCTTCCTTGCCGTCGGGATTGATAACGTAGAGGGAGGGTATGCGGGAATTGCTTGCGAATCCAAATACGGTCGTAAAGCCATTATCGAAGACTTCCAGCGGCGCCAGCGACCGATCGCCCTTTGCGACGTAGTGAAAATTGCTTTCGTCCGGACTGGCAGCTGCGGCGGGCCGATTCAACAAATCCCGAACTCTCTCGTCTTGCAGCACTCTCGCCCGGGCCTGGCCAAGAATCGAGCGCCTTTCCGCTTCCTTTCTCTGAGCAGCAGCCTCATCAGCAGGATAGGTGAACTGCACACTGTAGTATAGGTCTGGTTGCTCCTCATCGAGTTTGGGCATCGCTTTCGTTGAAATACTGAAGACGTATCTGCGTGTACCGGACTCGCTCTCGGCCAGCACGACGACCGGCTGCGGCGACAGCATCCGGCTAGCCTTGAAAAAGAGATAATTGGCGCGCGGGAGCGCAGCCAGGTCTTTGCTATTGGAAACAGCCACGGCTGCGACGGTCTCGTTTGCCGCGAATGTGACAACCAGCGTTGCCCCAACTGCGGTCGATAGGCGCACCACTTCGTCGGGGCGGTAAGCCAGGTAGCGCATCCGCGCATCATGCTTGCCGGCAAGTGGCGTGTCTTCGGCGCACGCTTCCATCGTTAGGAAGAGTGAACAGGCCAGCGCCAGAAATGCTCTTTTTGTCATGGCTGCACGAAGCCCAGGTTCGATACGGTGTCTTGCGAGGCTTGGTAGGATGTGACGAGTAGACCTCCCGGATTGGTGAGCCTCGATTGCCCAGGCAGACCCGTCAAGCGCTCGTAGCGGATGGTAGCAGTCCAGGAGGTCACTATCGGCGTCTGCCCATCGATAACAAGCGTACGTTTGTATCGGATCTGCTGAACGTCGGGACTGATGTCATTTGATGAAATATGCCCGACCTCGAGCTTGCCGCGCTTCCCAACCGTGACCTGCGGCGAGGTGGGGTTGGGATAGTTGAAGAAATCTTGATATTGCTGTTGCACAGAAGGTGCGCTGAAACTGGAGACGAGGTCATAGGCGTATTGGGCTGTATCTGCCGTGTAGCCCTCGCGCAGGCGTACATATTCCCACAGCGAAGCGTTTATGACGGCTCGGTCTTGGGTTGCCGGCAGTCGAGAGATTGACACTTCGCTGTCAACGGTACCGTCCGGCCGCACCCAGAGGAACACAGGTACGAGCTTGGCCAACGGGACCATGGCAGCGATGGTAAATGCCTGGGCGACATTTCCCAGGACCGCCGCTGCGGCAAAGGCTATAAGCGCCTTTGACAAGCGCCGCGCAGACTTCGCTCGTGAAGTTTGAAACGCTTCCACCTTCTTGTAGTGAGCGGCTAGCGTTTCTCTCTCCACCAGAAGGGCATGTTCAGGAAATTTCACTTGGGCTCTTCCGCGCACTCGACCTGAAGATCCTCAGGAGTGGTTTCCCATTGTCCCGCGTTCAGTTGGAATGGCGTACCCGTGCAGGTCGCAAGCCGATCGGTTGTCTTGCAGGCCGCCAAAGCGAGGATTAGCAACAGTAGATAGCGTTTCATGTTTTTGGCACCGGTTGATTGATTAACCACCCGCCGTTTTGGCAAAGTAGCGGTTGAGGTTGCTAAGAGGTCGGTTCTCGCCTGCCAAAGAGCCGCCGGCGATGCTGCTGGCGATCGTCGGAAGCGCGATGATCAGAGCGTCGCCAGCGAGGAAGAGCATGTCGAGCTCGTAAAGCCCGATGATCTTGGCTGCTGTCGTGCCCGACATTTTGATTATGATAAGCATTGCTGTCAGCGAGACTGCTTCGGCCGCAATAACTATCGTCGCAACGATGTTGAGAAGGAGAAGCAGCAGCCCGTACGAGAGCAGTTGGCCGATCCATCTGGTGGCCATGTCTCGCGTGCGATCAAAAAGGTAGCCGACAAGGACCAGGGGTCCGATCGCCAAGAGCAGCTTCGTCAGAATTCCAACGGCATCGTAGATCTCGAACGCCGTCCACAGCGAGCCGTAGAAAATCCATTGCGCTCCCTGGAAGGCAAGTATGTCCTGGCCATTCATTGTCCCAATTTCGGAAGCAATCATCTGAAAAGCATACTGACTTGCAGCAAACATAAAGTCTAGCTTCCGAGGAATATCGACGAATGGCAAGTCGCTGCTACTTATATGGTGAGCAAACCTTGGAATCGTGTCGTCGAAGAACGTTTCAATGTACTGCTGGTAGTTGGACTGGTCCAAGATCAGGGCAACGACAATCGACACCATGATTACGCGCGAGATACTCCCGCGCGCATCGACTTGACCGCGCATGACCAGACAGCCTTGTATTATTATCCAAAGCGTTACACACGCGACCAGAGGTGCGCTGACCGCCTCTTGGATCTTTTCAAGCACGTTGTGCAGCCCTGAGGTAAAGGCCAGATCAAAGATCGTGTGTATGGCCGTGAATGGCGCGGCAATCTTGAAATTCATGGCCTGAGCCTGATTTGTCCCTGATCAGCCCAGTTGAGCCGGACGAACTTTGCGTGGTTCACGGCAGTGTGCCAAACATCTTGGCGGTGTCCTGGCGCTCGCGACGCTGCGTGGCGGCCTCCTCCACGGCGTGAAGGCTGCCTTGTGCAGTGGTCATCGTCAGCAGACTCGTGGCCTCGACATTTTGGATGACCGCATCGTGAATCTGCTTGAGGACCAGACCGTTGGTCACGGTGGCCTGCACAATATTTCGCGAGCGCGAAAGCTGACCAGGCGTGTTGTCGTTAGCCTTAAGGCGCTTGTCCATTACGTCCAGAGTGTCGGCTGCAAGAGCTGCCGCATTGGCGGCACCAGTGATTTGCTCCTCTAACAGTTTCGCTTCTGAATCGGTGCCGGTGACTCTCCGGGTTGGGTCTTGCACAATGGTACGCGCCATGGTCGAAACCGGCGCCCGAGCATCAAACATCTGCCCGTCCAGCTTATTGCTCGATGGGTAGTGGTTTCCCTGGTTCAGTGCGCCCAGCAGTCCCGTGACAGCAAATGACGACTTCAGTATCTCTACCATTTCGATCGTGGTAGCGAGCGTCTGAGCCGATTTTATAAGCATCGCCGCAGTGGAACCCGCTGTTAGTCCCGCTTGTACTGTCAATGCCGGGTCGCTGACGATAAATTGCGACCTGGCCTGTGTGCTAAGCAGAAAGGAAACAGCAAGCGTCGTCACTGCAAGCTTGGCAAATCTCATGAATATTCCTCCTTCAGTCTTGAACTTCGTGGTAACGAGCCATGAACTCGTCGAGCCACCCGCTTGGGGCATCTCCGTGCTGGTCACGAAGCTGGTCGGCAAAGCGCACGGTGTTGGCCCGCCCCGAGAGTACGGCTACGTACTCGCGCATCTGGCCAAGGTCGAATTCGCAAACAACACTCCCGCTGTCGCGCTTGAGCAAAAACTTGCGGCTGCCAATTGCCATTCCGTGGCGGATCGCCTCGAACTCCTGCGTGGTGCACTTCAAACCATCGACATACGCAGCCCGGTCCGCCGTCGGTGACGGGTAGAAAATCTTCGTCATGCATTGCGCAACGAGACTGGCTCCCAGCGGCGATTCCAGCACGTGTTCGGGCTGCTGCGTTGCAAGTATCAACATCCCGTTGTTCTTGCGGACGGTGAGCAAGAACTTGTCGATAACAGCCGAGAACTGCGGGTTGAGCAGATAGAAGCGAAATTCGTCGCAGCTCATGACGAACCGACGGCCATCGACAACGGCGCCCACGCGGTGCAGAAGATATGCGGCGGCCGGCGCACAGACCTCCTCATATTCCAGGAGCTGCGTCATGTCGAAGCCGGTGATGGAGGCATCAAGCCTTACTTCGTCGACATCGCCGTCAAAGGCCCATCCAAGCGCATTCCCTCTACACCACCGCTGCAGCCGTGCTCCTGCGCCCTCGGAGGGGCCGTGCAGCAGGAATTCGCGCAGGCCCGCAATTGAGCGCATCACGGGTTCGAACGAAAGTTGACGAACAATGCCACGTTCTAGTCGACGGCTTTCCTCCGGCGAGATCGGACCGCGGCCGTCACTCTCGATAAGGGCCATCAACCATTCGCGCAGAAAGTCCAACGAGGCGGAGGTGTTGTCCAGTCCACGCAGAGGGGCCAAGCCGCTCGGAGCGCCTCTGCGCAAGGCTAGATATGTCCCCCCCGTGGCCCGCACCAGCAGTTCACCACCCCGGTCCTTATCGAAAAAGACGATGGCACCATCGCGATCGACCACGCTTTGCTCAAGCATCGCGAGGATAAAGGTCATCAGCGTCGTCTTGCCTTTGCCGACTGGCCCGAATATCGCCGTCATGCCCACGTCATTCTCATGGGGGATGTAGTCGAAAGAAGTTCCACCGTTCGTGCGGAAGCGCGCAACAGCTTTGCCCCAGTGGCCGGATGCGGAACCGTTTGGGAAGTTCTCAAATGACACAAGCCCGGCAAAATTGTGCGAGGTGATGGCCCCGGGGCGTGTGCGCCACCTGTTGTTCCCCGGAAGTTGGGACCAGTACGCGGCCTCCATACCGATACCCTCTTGGACGATGACGGCGCCCGCATCGGCCAGCCTTCCGCGGGCATTTGCTGCGCGATCTGCAAGGCTGTTGAGGCTCTCGGCATAGACGCACAGGCTCAGATGATGCGAACCCATGACGAACTCGTTGCTTGCCAGTGCGTCCTCTGCTTCGGCAAGTTCATTGATCTGGGTGAGAGCCTTGTCGCCGGCGCTCGTCATCTGGCTGGACTTAAGGCTAAGCTTCGCATGAGCTTGGGGCCGAGTGAGGAAGGAAAAGCTCTGGCTGAGCACAAGCGGGAAGTTGGCCGACAGCAAGGGATTTAGCATGCCGGGCCGCGTCGTCGCCGGATATTCACGGAACGAAAACAATGACCCCACCGAGCTGCCCCCGGGCCGTCGAATCTCAAGCGCCCGCTTCCCGCAGATGACCTGGTCAGTGTAGATCGCGGCGCCGAGTGAGCCGCTAACCATCGGAACCGGAAGAAACCGGCACGTCATTATCAACCGAAGCGCCTCACCGATTTCCGTGAAGAGCACGTCGCCTTTCTCACGAACACCCAACCGGCGCAGACCGTAACCGCCCAGTGAGCCAGCAATGATCTGCCAGAGGTCTTCCAGGCTTCGCATTTGTGTGGCCAGATCGTTGTCATTGCGTCTGGACGATTTTGCGCTACGCCAGCCGATCTTGCCGATTGCGGTGCGGGGGAACACGACGACAGTGAGGAAATGGTCGTTGCGAAAGAGCTTGCCCGACAGGACACGGCTCTCATACGCCTCGCTCAGACTGCCAGCGAATGCACTTTGAAACTGGCGCGATGCCGGCTCCGGCACATCGTTGTTTCGCACAAGATGGGCGTACAGCGTGACATTGTCGTCGGCGATGTTGCGCAAGAGAGTGTTGAACGCGCGGCAGCGCGAGTTGCGCATCTCAGCGTCTTCCAAATCAAATGGCAGCCCGTTCAGATGTGCCATGGCCATAATCGATCCGTCTTCCAGAAGGACAACCTGGTCGCTCAGATGACCGACATACGGAAGATAGATCTCGCCAGATCTCTCGGTCCTGCCACTGGCGCCAAACATCACACCATTCCTCTTCCGCGCTTCGGCACTCTGATCGGATTCGCGCTGACGCTCGCCCCGCCCCAGACCGACCCATCCACGCTTCTGCCGGCGGTCTGCAAATAGAGAAACGCCACGCTTGCGGCGTTATAGTCACGCTCAACAATCAGCCGTGCTCCGAACCAGAGTGGCACGAGCACGACTTCATAGAGCGGGTTCTTAAGGATGATGATGACGAGTCCCGCCAACATCATGAGCGCTCCGGCCAGCGTCAGCGGCACCCCCAAAAACAGTGCGGGGCGTGTCGCCGCCACATAGAGGGTGCTCACTTCCAGCCGGTCGCTCATCAGCCGGCGCCTATCAGCGCCTTGCCCAGGAAGCTGGCGCCAAACATGATGACGATTCCTCCAACGACACCCGCAACCAGGCCAAGTGAAGCACGACCGAACATCCAGGAGATCCCGATGGCCACGAGTCCGAGCACGGCCAGTGATTGTCCGAAGGGACCAAGTATGAAGGTGCAGATATTCTGGACCATCTTGGCGGGATCCGTCCCTCCGGTCACCTGTGCCGCGGCCGGCCCGCTGGAGAAGACCGTCCACGCCACGCCCGCAGCAGCGGCCGGCGCGTATTCAGCCGCCATTCGCAGCATGGAAAAAGGCGAAGGAACACGCGTTTTAAGCGCACGAAGTATTTTGAGTGGCTTGATCATTGTATCTCCATGTTTCAATCGAATACGAGTTTGTTCGGGTTCGAGGGTTCCCGCTCATCGGCAGCCCGGCTGTCTGTCGGACCGGAGGGATCGGCCCCGGAGCGGTTTGTCTGATAGGAGCCCCAGATGGCCCAGGAATTTTGGCGGGGCTGCTTTTGGTTGGCCTTTTGGTTCAGCTGGAGCAGAGGCGGCACTGCTTTCCGACCCGGTGCCTCAAGGTGTGGCGCATCTTGGGCGGTCGGCTCCTGCGTTGTCTCTGACATGTCCTTTGCGGCCAACTCGACCTTGCGTACATAACCGTTGGCAAAGCCACGCGTGACGTCACCCGTGTTATAGGCCGAGATGGCACGGCGAAGCGCCAGTTGCTGCGCTGGGGCAGTCGTGCCGCCGGCATACCGGCTTTCAAGCAAGTGGGCGGCGGCCGAAAGCGAGGCGCAGGGCTCGAATGCCTTTTCCGGCGTGAGATTGAGCGTGGGAAAGTTGTTGCTGTTTATTTGCATCAATCCAACATCGACGGAATGTTGTGCTTCGAGTCGGTCCTTGATGCCCCGCGTGGCTTGCAGGTGGTCTATCCAGCGAAGCTGCTCACCTGTGGTGTTGTCATGAGCCACCAGCGTTTCAAAGCCACTTTCAATCTTGGCAATCGCGGCAAGGGTGGACGGCGCGACCCAGGGAGCGCATTTGCGCGACAGGCGGTGGAACTCACGGGGCGAAAGTGGCGCGGGCTCGGCTGGGAGTGACATGGATGTCAACAGAACGATGGCCAGCGGCCAAACTGCAATAAACATTCCTATCACCTACCTTTCCAAGCCGCCCGACGGGTTCTGGCCCTGTCCGGAACACGCTTATCGGGGCGGTTTGTTACTGTGTGATGTTCAAGTTCAGCTTTTCGGCTTCAACTGAAACAAAGACCTTGATCGTGGCAGTGTGGGTGAGCATCTTGCGCAAGCACGGGTTGGCGGATCCGATTAGCCAGCAGCGACATGCAAAGGATCTTGGTACGACGAGTCCTGTGCGGGATTGCCCGTCCCGGTCGCCTGTTGCTTTTGGACTGTAATCCGCGGCTTCGGCGGCAGGATGGTGATGGAATCTTCTGCCAAGGTCGAATCAAGGAGAAAATGGAGGCTAGTCCAGGCTGCGGATGCCGTGGGTCGGTCCAGCGAGAGGACCGAAGAAGGCGCCGGTGCCCACGTTGCGGTATGCTGCCAGCTCTTTAAGAGACAGCCATGCGCGGCCCCGCACGGGCAGGTCCATCGCGCGAGCTCGTCTGCGCTGGCTGGATGGGGCTGTCCGCGGGGCGCGGAAACGCAGCAGCGCAGCCCATCTTGGTGCGAGCCTGATTCAGCTGTTCGGCGAGCCGCACCCCATTTGGCGGCGTCCGAGGCCGCTGCCGAGAATAGTGACCAGCTCAAAGGGAGGTGTCGCGTTCAACTGATAAATGCTAGCTCGGAACCGTAACCGCAACCGACCTGCCGGTCGCGCGGACCAGGGTTTGGAACGCCGGGCCCCTCCCCCCGGAAGAACTCGCTTGGAAGGAGACATACCATGGCCCAAGGCTACAGCAGCGACACGGCCGCTCTTGCGCCACCGCCTCTGCGATCAATCAAACGCCGCGCTCCGCCACCGCTTCGGAGCCCGGACGCACGAGCGGCAGGATTTCGAGTTGATGCAGCTCCGCCGTCGCCAGAACCGCGGCGACTCAAGGACACGTCAGGAAACTGGGCGTCCGTGCCGTCGAAGTCGAGTGCTGTTGCCGGGCCTGCAGGTGAGCTCGAGCTTGAGCTGAAGGATCCCACGGCAGGGTCATGCCGGCGACTGGACCTGGTCTCCTGGTCACGGACTGACTTGATGCGGTCATTTGGCTGTGGATGAAAGACCATGACGAGCAACGGCCTCACATTGGCCGCACGCAACGGCGCGTGGCAGCGGGGGCAGCTGTGGTGGGTCGATCCAGAAGGTTGCCGGGCAACAGCTTTGGAATCAAGGGGATTCAAGATTGAAGGTGAGCCGTTGAAACATGTTCTTGTCATTGACGATGATGCCGCAATGCGACGCCTCATCGCCGAGTATCTCATGATGCATGCCTTGAAGGTGACTGCAGTCAACGATAGCAAGCAGTTCAACCACGTCCTATCTCATGAGCCGGTCGACCTTGTGGTCGTTGACCTCAACCTGGGCCGTGAGGATGGGCTTGCGATCGTCCGCAAGCTGGCGACAAAATCGGATTTGCCTATCATAGTGATCAGCGGCGACCGGCTCGATGAGGCCGAAAAAGTCGTTGCACTGGAGCTCGGCGCAACCGATTTCATTCCCAAGCCTTTCGGCCTGCGCGAGTTCCTGGCCCGCATTCGCGTAGCGCTACGCCAGCGCATTTCCAGTCCGCGAACGAAAGATCATCGCTCATTCCGGTTTGGAGCTTGGAAGCTCAGCGTCAAACAGCGGCGGCTGATCTGTGCAGAGCGTGGCGAGGTCAAGCTTACCGCATGTGAGTTCAATCTCCTGATCGCGTTCCTGGAGAACCCCCGCAGCGTACTATCCAGAGAACGGCTTTTGCTCGCGAGCCGTGTGCGTGGTGAAGAGGTCTACGATCGAAGTATCGATGTCCTGATCTTGCGCTTGCGCCGGAAGCTCGAGGCTGATGCGGCCAATCCTCGCCTGGTCAAGACGAGTCGTGGTGCGGGGTACTTCTTCAACGCTGACGTGGACGTTAGCTACGGAGGCACCTTGGCCGCGTGACAGGGGCGATTCTGGCGATTGCTGACAAGGAGGCTGATCAAGCCAAAGCGGTGTTCTCAGGCCACGGCCTTTAGCTCGGCGCCGGGGTACAGGCCAAAGGCGTAGGTCGTCGATCTGGCTGTTGGGATGGCTGTTGACGATGCTGGTGAGGACGGCGGCGAGATAGCCGAGTGGCTGGACACCATTGAGCTTGCGGGTCTCAGCGATGCAATCACCGCCCCTTATTTCGGCACCGCAGTTCGAGCCAGCGAAGCGCGCGTTCTTGTCGTTTGAGCCCGATCGCACGGATTGAGCGCTCGACGGTGTTGCTGTCGATCGCGATGCGACCCTCCCAACGAAGCGCGAGAGACCCAATTTGAGAAGTGTGTATCGCCTGTCGAGCGTAAGCGCCTCGCCGATCGCCTATGGATTTGGGCTTGACGTTTTCCGGAATCGCCAGGGCATGAGTTCCTCGATCTGGCTCTGCGGATGGCCGTTGATGATGGCGTCGAGAGTTTCGGCGAGGTAGGCAACGGGATTGACGTCGTTGAGCCTGCAGGTGGCCACGACGGATGAGAGCTGTGCCCAGTTTTCGGCCGCAACTTCATGGCCAGCAAACAGAGCATTTTTTCTGGTCGCGCATACTGGACGGATGGCGTTTTCGACTGGGTTGGTGTCGGGCTGGAGCCGGCCGTCGTCGAGGAAGCGGGTGAGCCCCTCCCAGTGAGCGAGCCCATAGCGGGTGTCTTCCGCCAACCTGGAGCCGGAGGAGATCATCGACAGTTGCTTTTCGAACCATGTTTCAGGGCGGCGATGATCGGCGCGGAATAATCCTGTCGAGCGGCAAGCCGGACTTGAGGCGATGCCGCGCACTGGTGGCTCGATGGCGTAGAGCGCCGCGATCTGGCGTATCGCCGCTTCGGCGATCGGGGACTTGGTGTTACGCGCCAGCTTCACAAACCGTCGGCGCAGGCGGCTCCAGCAATGGACGAGCAGCCACGGTCGTTGCGGCCGTTCCAGGCATCTCAGCCGGTCATAGCCCTCATAGGCGTCAATGAACAGGCGATCCGCGTCAGACAGATGCCTGGGCTTCGGCTTAAGATGGAAGCAGGCCCGGCCTGCCCAATTGCCCAGTGTGGCGCGATCCAGTTGGATGCCCCTGGCGGGCGTAGATTTCGGCCTGCCGGTAGAACGGCAAATGACCACCGAACTTGGCGACGATGACCTGGGCGATTAGCGCCTCGGTCGGCAGGCCGCCGGACACGATATGCTCGGGCGCATGCGCCTGCACGACCGCGCTCGAGCAGCGCCGGCAAGCGTATTTCGGGCGGCGCCTGACCAGCACGCGCAACTGCGCCGGGATCGCGTCGAGCCGCTCGCTGACATCCTCGCCGATCCTTAGCCATCTCGCCGCAGCCGCAGGGGCACAGCGTGCTCTGGGCTCGATGATCCGTTCCACTCGCGGCAGATGAGCCGGCAAGTGACCACGGTTGCGCGGGCGTGAACCGGACGCGCCGTCCGAACGACCCTGGATGACCCGCTGCGCCCTTTCCTGCGCGGCGTCGAGCACGCCCTGCGCGATCTCCACGTCTTCGAGCGGCAGGTGGTATTGATCGGGATGCAGCTTCTCGGACCTGGCGCCGAACTTCTCGTGATTGAGCTGACCGACGATGGTCTCCAGGCGACGCCGCGCCTCTTCGGATTTAGCCAAGGCAGCCTGGCGCTCGGCCAGGGTCGCTTGCGCCGATTTCGGTGGCCTCATCGTCCGCTGAGGCGCCGACGATTCATCCACCATCAGCGGCGCGAACATCGGCGCCATGCTTTCTGGCAGTGCCAGTTGTCCCTGACGAAGGCGACGCCGCCAATCGGTGGGTCGCGCCATGCTTGCGGGCGACCGCCGCCACCTGCACCTCCGGCATCAGGCTCTCGGCGGCAATCCGGGCTCTGTCGGCCTCCGAGCGCACCCGCCGTCCCGTCCGACCGTCCAGAACCTCGAGCCGGCCTGCGCAGCCAGCTGTTGGGACGTGGTCGCCAAAAGAGCTGTTCTGCTTCATCGCGGCCATCGAGCTCAACGCCCCGCGTCGGAGCGCTCTCTGCTTCTGTAGGAAGTCATGAGGTCCGCTCGGGCTTGATCGGGGTCTTGCCTGATGGACGACGTGTTTGCTGCACGCGCTTGCCGCTCCGTGCTGAGGATTTGCGGATTTTCAGTCCTCTGCCTCTTCGCCGGTGTCAACAGCGCTGTGTAGTGTTCATTGTTTATGATGACTCCCCCGCTGTTCACGCGGTTGCTCCTTTCAAGTGCACTCGTCAGCTCGGCCTGGACGTGGCGAGTCCTGCTCACGTGCCGTTCAAACGAGGCTGGCGCGACTTGTCGGGCTTGCTGCGCTTGCAACACCGCGTGTCGCACCTGCGACCCGGCTGCTCCAAACACTTCCGCGGGGCTTGCAACCTCGTGGGGCAAGCGCCCCTGCCACAGTCGGTTTTGCAGCGCCTGCCGATCGGGGACGAGGGCCTCGAGGTGCAGCGGCCGCTGCGGGTCTGGCAAGTCCTGGTTCGCCAATCTCTCAACCAGGGAGCGCGTGCCGTCCACCACGAACACGCCGCAATCAACACCGTTGTTCTGCAGGGCCATGGCGGGTGTCACCACGGTGGTCACGTCCAGTCTGGCTGCGAGCTCTCGTGCAGGCGCGTCATTGTATGGCAGTCCATCGCGACGACGGATGGAGTCGTAGTGATAGGCAACCGCTTTATCCCGGTCGCTGCGATCTACGAGCAGCAGCGACCAATGCTCGTTGCGTCCATCATTCCCCGCCGCAGCCATGGGATCGCCACTGTTCACAGGCAGGAACACGAAGTCGGCTGCGACGTCGTTTTGATGATAGATGGACAGCACTATGGGGTCCGGGTCCCGGTCGTGACGGCGCAGTTGCTGGGAGACCAAGGAATCCACAAGCCGCGTTCGGGCGGCGAGTGCTGGGTGGTGCATCTGCAGGCTCTGCGCCAGCAACTGGTAATCCCTGCTGATATGGGCGTCACCCAGCAGGTCGGGGCCGAGCACCGCCCCTTCGGGGAGGTTGAACGAGCCTGACGGAAGGGCTGCGATGTGTGCCTCGGAGGAGGTGGTCAGATCGACCAACGGAACACCGCGATAGGTGTCCGACTGCGTCGCTGGCAAGGCGGGTTCTGGAGCCCTTGCCGGTACTGCTGCCGCTGCAGCTTCCCTCATCGCACCGCGATGGACGAGCCAAACGGCGTTGCCGCCCTCCGGCGTCAGGGCGGTGTAGCCGTGACCTTTGATATCGAAGTTCCATTCCGGCTTGTCGGCATCCGGCAAGAGGCCATGGTGATTCAGCAAAGGGAGCATCGCCTCTGGGAGGCGTTGAGTCCCATGGGAGAAGCCGTCGGGGACTGCGGACGAAAGGTCTATAAAGTCCTCGATCGCCGCGGGGGGCGCCTCAGACCTTGCGGAGGGCGCGGCCCGCTGCGTCCTTCTGATGGGCTCGGCCCCTGTGCCTGGAACGGGTATCCCAGCCAAGGGCAATTCACCGAACTGCTGCATGGGGGGCTGCATTGGCACGCGGCCGCCTGAATTGCCGATTTGGCTCGGCTGCTGCTGAAAGGCGACGACTTGCGGCGTATTCAGGGCCGTCAGCCTCTCCGCTGGCCACAGCGCTGTGGAATGTTCATTGTTGGTGGCGACCCACCGGGGTGGCCGGTGGGCGCCCTGATCAAGCGCATCCGGCAAGGGCTGTATCTGCTGTTGGCTGGCAGCTAGGACTGGCGGAGCGGCGGCCTGAACTCCGGCCCATCCAGAGTTTGCGAAAGCGTCCGACATGCTTGTGTTGAGGTTATCCCGTCCAGCGGGCGTGCTTGGGTTGTTGAAAAAAGACGAGGCGGCTTGATCATTCTGCCCTTCCTGGAGCGCGCCGTGCAACCCCTGCTCGATTCGCACAAGCGCCTCTGTATTGGTTGGCACCACGTCGGCTCGATCATCGAACAGCGATAGGTTCGCCTTGGCAAGCGCGTATGAGTCCGCTTTGCGAATCCGCTCTAGCGCGTGGCTGAGATAGCGATCGTTTGGGTACAAGCTCTCGGCGATTTTCGCCCGCTCATTGTGATCCAGCCCAGTGATCGTCTGACCCTGTTTGTTAAGCGCCGCAGAAAATTTGCGAAGACTACGACTATAGATAACACGGGTGCTTGAAGCCAACCCGCTGTCACCGGCCGCTTTTTCCAGGAGGTGCGCGTCCGCCTTTGCGGGCACCGGCCGGTCAGCAACTGAATAGTCCGGCTCATGATACGCACGCAGGACGTTCAACGCCGTCTTCATATCAGGGTAGTCCGGAAAGAAAGTATCGAGGTGGTCGACCAGGGATTGGTGATTTGTTAGATCATTCGCTTGGCCGCGCTCGCCGAAATGATTCGCTAATCGGCGAAGCGAATAAGCGTGAGCTTGAAGCCTACTCTTGCTATAGCCTTGCTGAGAAGCCGCAGCCTGGGCGATCGCCTTATCAATAACGTTCCAGTGTTCGTCGGACACATGGCGATAGCTGGGGTCACGACGTACTCGAGGCGCGACAGGAGCCGGATTGGAGCGGCGCGGCGCGGCCACGTGCTGCTCAATGCCCACTTGCCGGGCCGGACCCGCATCAGGCAAGCGGCCATCGCGGTCCGAGGAAGAGAGCATCGCCTGTGGGACGCGTTGAGTTCCATGGGAGACGCCTTTGGGGAGGGCGAACGAGACGGTTATGGAGCTCCCGATCGCAGCGGAGGGCGCTTCAAATTTTGCGGAGGGCGCGGCCTGCACATGCATCCTTCTGATGTGTTCGGCCCTTGCGCCTTGAACGGGTAGCCCTGCCAATGGCAATTCAGCCAACCGCTGCATGAGGGGCTGCATCGGCACGCGGCCGCCCGAATGGCCGATTTGGCTCGGCTGCTGGTGAAGGGCGACGGCTTGCCGCGCATTCAGGGCCGCCAGCCTCTCCGCTGGCCACAGCGCTGTGAAATGTTCACCATTGACGATGACCAACTGTGGCCGGTGGTTGCCCTGGTCAAGCGCATCCGACAAGGGTCGGATCTGCTGTTGGCTGGCTGTTACGATTGGCTGAGCGGCTTGATCATCCTGCTCTTGGTGAAGCACGTCGCGGAGCCCCTGTTCCACTCGCAGAACGGCCCCTTCATTGTGCGCCTCGTCGGCTCGATCATCGAACATCGGCCGGAACGCCTCGGCCACTTGCTGCGCCACGCTCACTCGCCGGGCCTCGCCCGCTTGCCGCCCTTCCAAGCCGGCGTCCTGCGGCAAAGCTGTTGCACGGGATGGATTTTTTCGCGGGTCCACACTAGCCTCACATCAAACGGTATCGTTAAATTCCTGCGCCAATCCACGCGGCGGCTCATCGAGTCGAAAGTCTGTGGAGAGTTCCTCCTCTGCTTCCGTCAACGGTGCCGGCTCCGGGAGGGCGCCTGTCTGGCCTTCAAAGATGCGTTTCAGAATGCGGTCCGAAAAATATCGCACCTTCCTCAATTGCAATGGTGGCAGACCTTTGATGAGAACGATCTCGTAGTCGTCGTCGAGCAGCCGAACCTGTTCGGGACGCAACAGCGGTGCACCTTGATGCGAATTCTGAATGTTCCAGTCGAATCTTCGCGCCTGGCTGTAGGAAATCGATTTGGCTTCAAACGTGTATTCACCGATGGCTTTGGAAATGTAGTTCGGGGTCTCATCATCGGCCGTTGCCATGAACACTTGCAGGCCGGTATTGCTGAGAAAATTCTGCTTGCCAGCCTCTCCATAAGCCCCTGTCAGTGCCGAAAGGCTTTGGATGATGAGCATGAAACGCCCCTTGTAGCCCGCGATAGTCGTAATTGCGGTCTCGATCGCCTCCAGCTTACCCAAGTGCTTGAACTCATCGAGCAGGAAGAGAACCTCGTGCTTTTCCTCCGGGCGGGGCAGCGACCGCTGTAGAATTGAAACGATTTGCTGAAAAAACAAGCGTATCAGAGGCGCGATCACCTCAAGGTCGTTTGGACCAACACAAAGATAGATGCACGTTCGGCGACGGCGAAGATCATAGACCGAAAAGTCCGAGCGACTTGTGGCCGCCTTAACAGCGGGATCCGCCCAGAGATTGAGCCCGCCATCGCCGAGCACGGAAGTGTAGGAGGTCAGGATTTTTGTGTCGTTCCCGGCCATGTCGTCGAAGATGCGTTGAGCCTCTTTGTTTCGCGTCTCCATGGCGAGTTGCGCGAAGAGCTTAAACTTTTCCCCCGGCTGGGCGAAGAGATCATAGACGGCGCCGATTGTCGGCGTGCCCCGCTCGATGCAGGCAAGGATCCCCGCGACAAAGATATCTCGCGCGCCGCTGACGAAACCTTCCGCGCCTTCCCCCTTGGCCGTAATCAGGTTTGCGGCCAAGCGGCGGGCTTCGGTGAATTGGAGCTGTGGAGGCAGCGCAATAAGGTCCAACAGTGGATTGTAGCAGTTCGTGCGCCGCTCCGAATCCAGCGGCGCGAATTTGAACACGTCATCGCCTGCGGCTTTGCGCGCCCTCGAGGTGAGCTCGAAGAGCTCCCCCTTGACGTCCAGAGCTATCACTGAGCCTTTGAATGTAAGTAGCGTTGGAATGACTACGCCGACGCCCTTGCCAGCGCGGGTCGGTGCAACGATGAGGCTGTGAGGCTGCTCGCCATTGGTCAGGTAGTAACCAGGCCAGAAAGGGCCACTCGTCTTCCCAAATACCGGTCCTTTCACGCCACGGTATCGTCGCAGATATCCGGTGCGTCGCATTTCATCCACTCGAGCCCAACGAGCCGTCCCGTGGTGTTCGAGCTTGCGGCGCAATACGACCTGCTGAATCAGCAAGACGACCGCGGATGTCGAGAGCACGATAGCCGCGCCCCGATAGAAGACGGGGGTTGCGAAACCCAGATAGAAGGGCGTCTCAAACCAAAAGGCACGGACATCAAACGCCATCAAGGCCTCGCCGCCACCGCCGTGGAGGAAGGTTGCGTACAGACTTGCCGCACAGAACCCCACGGCGAGCGAGCAGGCGATGCTAACGGCTATGTTGGGGGTCGTCGTTTTGGTTGAAGGCATTGTTCCATTGCCTGCCGCAGCTCATGGTGCGGCTTCAGACACCGAACCGACGTCGTGATGTCGCCGCTCGACAGATCGATGCCGAGGCGGGTGGCGCAATGGTTGCATCGCACCACCCGGCAGACGTGGTTTTTTGAAAGTTACACAAGTTAGTGCGTCAACGGCCAGCGACTTGGAAACAGCCAGGCCGTGAACGCAATTCGGGAGAGAAAGCGTCTACTGTTGCCGAGATCTCAACGGCCCCCGCGATCCCTGTTCCTGGTGGACTCCTGCAGGTCCGCTCGGGCCTGACTGTAGCTGCGGTTTATGGCCTGCCCTACTAGACCACCCCGCTGCAGCTGTTCATAGGAGATTTGCGTGCCTGTCGCATGAACCGCAGCCTCAAGGCCTGCTATGTGGGCGTCCAGATCCGCATGCCGTTCCTCTGCATGCTGCGGCGGAGGCATTTGCCGCAAGAGGGGTTCCAGGCCGGGAACTGCGTGAGCTTGGGCCTGCTGATTTGGATCCATCTGGTGATACGCCTGGATAATTGCATTCTGTGCCACCATCCTGATGTTGCCGTTCGGATCAGACATCAATTCAACGGCTTGATCAAGAATGCGAGATTGGTTTTCGTTATTGAACTTGCCGAAGTTGGGCGCAACGTTAAGAGCTCCG
The DNA here is from genome assembly GCF_006440835.1 of Mesorhizobium sp. B2-5-11. Lineage (NCBI taxonomy): Bacteria > Pseudomonadati > Pseudomonadota > Alphaproteobacteria > Hyphomicrobiales > Phyllobacteriaceae > Mesorhizobium > Mesorhizobium sp. B2-5-11. The sequence goes on along the minus strand of NZ_VFUK01000010.1, from coordinate 122,402 downwards.
AGAGCTTGCGAGGCCGGATCCATGTTGCCAATGCGATTGACAACAGCATCTTGCATGTGTGGCGTTAGGTAATTGGCTATATTGCTGACCGCTCTGACTTGCTCCAATGCAACGTTGTCCGGCCGGTACCCCAATTCGGATGTCAGCTTCCAAGTCAGCTCGACGGCTGATCGTCCGAGCTGATTGCCCCGCCTTTCAAATTTTGCGAGTTCAGTTTCTTGCCCGGGTTGAGTACCCCGAATGGCTGTTCGCGCTTCCTTCCCGAGGCCTTTGAAGCCTGCAAGGTTTCGCGCTGTATCGCGCGGGTTAGCGGTTACCAGCCGTTCTGCTACCTGCGTTAATGGCCCCTCTGTAAGGGACAGGATGGTAGAGGGTTCCCTGGCTTGTTCCCTGGCTTGGGATGAACTTGCAGCTGCGCGTGCCCGTTTGTTATCGCGATCCATTGCTCGGTCTCCAAAGTCGTTATTCTACGCATGAGGTTATCACCCAAGCCTGACCTGCTGAACCGATATGGTGTTACAGTTGTAGTCTGGCAGAAGGTTCCAGTCTCGTCCCAGCCAAGATGACGAGGCTGGCATCAAATGCCGTGAGTGACTTCTGCCAAAGCGCATGAATGGTACGCCCCGGCTCTGTCGCCTCCTCCTTCCGGTCGTTGCAAGAGCCCGGGGTGATATCCTCGCGGCAGCTTCTCCTTTGAGCGCAGGGTGGATGATCGAGCGTTGCTACAACGACCACCGCCCGCTCCGGCTGATCAGCCGCGGCCCGGCAATTTGCGCGGCCGCCAATAGCACCACCGCGCTTTGCCACCATCCGGCCTTCCTGCTGCAGGCTCATGGCAATCTCGCGACGGGGCCGGTGACAGGCGAGGTGCAAAGGACGGGCGGGAAAAATCGCGCTGGCGGGCAGCGCGGCATCGCACAATGCCGCCCCTTCTCGGCCCGGCCGCCTGTCGCCTATGAGTGCCCGGCGTTAGCCCCAGCCGCTGGCGAGTCAACCGTCAGCTGGGCGACAGCGACATGTTCAACGCCTTCGTGCCCGGGGTTTTCTCAACGGGAGGTCGCCTGGCGCAGTCACCCCGGAACGGACGGCCTATTCAGCGCCAGCTCCGCAGCAACATGACCAGCTGCAATGGCCACGCAGCCTTGCGCTCCAACCGCATTGATGCAGGCGCACCATCGACATTACTTGCTTTGGCTGCAACATCCCCTCTCCTTCCCCGCCCCACGACGATGCAGGACTCAGGAAAACTTCAGTTACGCAAAGACGGTCAGTTTCTTCAGCTGCACCTCGATCGGATGCAAGGGGATAAAGGAGGGTTCAAGTGGCGCCGAAGCGCAGACGCGATGGCATGACTCGCGCACGCAGCCGTCCTGGCCGACAGGCCTGTTCTTGGGCACAAGCTCGAATTGAGCGCCTTATCAAGGCTCAAGGAGTTTTCAGGTTACCGTCGCGATCGCGGCGCTATTACGCTCTGAGCACGCACACTTCCGCGCGATGCGAAGGCAAACGATACGCTAACTGTCACGCCTGACGGAGTGAATCCGACCGCCATCAAGTATTCTCCAGCGTGCATGTGCAACACGGTGTTTGTTACTCTTTTTGCCGATGGCCCTCGCCTCGTCGCCGAGCCGGCTCTGTGCTCGTGGTCGCAACTTCAGGTCCCACGCCCTAGGCCAGCCAGGACGTCAGTGTCGGCTGTGGAACAATGTCGGGTTCGGATGGCATGGGCGGCCCACAACGGTTTAGTCAGAGGCTTTTTCTCTTGGCACACTTAGTGCGGCAGATGATCCACAAACGCTGCATGGATCCGCGATACAAGGAGAGCAATCGCAGGGACGAACATGAGAGGGATACATTGCGTGGCCCGCGCCTTCGATCCTGCAAAGCTGCATTTCACATCCTGGGCGGGCGACCGCACGTGGAGAGCAACATCGACGGTCAGCGTGTTTTCACGTGGGGAAGTCCGGGACGCGGTTCCAACTTATTTCGGCCTATGGGAATAGTGAGCCGATCTGCAGCCAGAGCCGAGGCGCAGCGACCGAGATCTAACAGGATCACTGCAAGTCGATGAGATCGTAGGATAATCAGGCACGGTTGAAGACACCAACTATTATAGGAGCATCGACAGCGCCGACCGGTATGCAGGCTTGCTTTCTGACTAGCGTCAGTTTGCTACTTTGAATGAGTCGCACACTAAAGCATCGTAGAGCTGGCCTAAGTCGCCTCAAGCCGATGCGCGCCGCAAACCATTATTGCTGTGCAGGTGTTTGCAGCCCTGTGCGATTGGGAGACCGCCTCGCCATGAAGTGGACCAGCTTACTTCTGCTGAGCACATTCAGGCTCGGACCTGTGTCCCGCAAGAAGAGGGTGGTTCGATCCGGCACTGACCCTAGGGCGGGGGGCTTGTTGAGCCGGTGCCGGACCGAACCGTCTAGGGCAACGCCGGCTATGTCGTGGGAAATTGTGGCTTCGGCGCGGCTAAACCGTGGCGGAAATGTGTCGACGATTCACCGTTTCCAACACGCGCGTTGAAAACGTGACTGGACGTTTCGGAAAGCGCCTAGCGCTGCTGGGTTTGGCGGGAGCTGTGCAGATGGGAGGCTATCCTGGCTGTGAAAATTAGTCGCCCGGTCAGTGTGGCCGGATTTCAGGAAGGGAAAAGCGCGCAAAGTCAATTCGGCGGGACGCGGGGCGACACACAATCGCAAGCCAGCAGGCGCGGCTCGGCTGCGAGGAGTTCGGCCATCTCCTTCTGAAGGCTCAACAGAGGACAGATCAGTCAGGACATGCGGATCCGAAGCAGAAGTCATGCGCTTCAATCTTGCGGCGTTAGAGACGCCCGCGATTTTCATGACCGGGCAAGGCCGCTTTCATGACCGGGCAAGGCCGCGCCGTTTGTCAGCGATGCCGGAATGTCGGGAGTACTAGGTGAGGCGAGCGCCGCTCGAGAAAATGGAAGCCGCCGCAGGTCATCAGTGCCTTCAAACCAGCTGGCGCGCTTTGACCAGTTCGGAAAGCGGCGCCAACAGCCAAGTCTTCTATCCGCCGGTACAGCGCCAGAACGCCGCCGGCACCTGTTACGCGGGCGTGGCGACGATCGCAGCAGTCGCAGTGGACACCGCCTCAGGGGGACGTGAAGCTCCTTTCGCATCATTCCATCCTCGAAGGCGGCACCAAATCGTGCCGGAACTCGTCTCGTGTCAGCTCCAAGGCAGCCTGGCCATGGGCGTCGGCCACGCCCTGCTCGAGGCTTTGCCGCTCTATGAGGACGGACCCGACCGGAACTGGAACCGGTATTGCCTGCCGCATGCCAGGGATGTCGGGGTCTGGACACAGACATCGGAGGTGCGACTTCCTGCACGAATATCTCAACCTTACGGGATCGCGGCTTGGCTGCGGCCAAGGCATCTGCCACGCGTGCGCGATCATTCTCGAGGACCCGGAAGGACGTTACCGTCAGATCCGCAGCTGCATCACCGCAGCGCATTTCTTCGATGGCAAGTCCGTCCGCACATAAGAAGGGCATGCCGAACGCGACGCGAATGGCGATGTCGTCCGGCTCTCCGCGATAAGGCCTTCGTCGAACGTTTTTCATTCCAGTGCGGCTATTGCACTCCGGGCTTTGTCACCGGTGCAACCGTGCTGGTTGAGCGTCTCAAAGAGAAGCCGGTCCACAGGGCGGATGTCGAAAGCACGATCGAGCAGGCGCTTGCGCCGTTGTCGTTGCACTGGTTAGGTCCGTTACCATGAGGCGGTCCGTCACGTGATCCTGAGCACGCCCGGCCTGGTACAGACTGAAATCCGGCGATGAAGCGTTCCTCGATTGGCCTGCGGCACGCATCTGGTCGACTTGCAGCGCCTGATCGGCTGCCGCACGGTTTGCAGAGTCAACGAATTCCCTCGAAGTGAGCAAAGCTCTTCCTTGGCTCAGTTCGTACGCACTTGAACCGCCTGTGTGACCCGTTCGATGGCACTAGCTCCTGTCAGCGAGAGGATTGGAGTTTCTGACCGAATTGTCTCTCGTCACATTGATTGGGAAGAACAGTTAAGATCGGCTATGGACAATCTGGACGCTTTGACCCATCCAAATTATGCTGCGGCCTGCCTGTCGATAACGAAAGTCTGGCATTGAGCTTTTGGAACGGACCAGGGCTGCCGCAGGTCTTCGAGCCGTCCTGCATGGGCGAATGGGAGTCCCGGGTCAGGCGACTGCGGAAGGTGGCCAAGTCATTGCCGCCTTCGCCCAGAAGCGCGGAAGGCGGCTATACTCAGATTGGCCGATACATCAAAACCCGACCCTTCGGAATTAACTGCAGCAAATAGTCGAAATCACTGACGTTGCCCGTTAGAACGGAAAATCCCATTTTCTGCGCATGCAGGAACAGCACGCAGTCTTGAAGCGCCCGAAGCTTGGAATCATGCTTGTAGCCCTGGAGGCGACACAGCATTCCTGAGAGAAGGGCGGCTCGGCCCAAGACATCGGGATCTGGTGCAAAAACCCGATGGGACGGCATGTCCTTGATCATGCTCCCGATCTGCTTGACAGCTTTACTCGTGCCCGAGTGTTTCGGATCAAGCACGCCTACAGTGTGCATCAGCTCCTGGATCGCTACGGTGCTATGGTTGACCTGCCTGACATCGAGGAGGTCGGCAACTGCGTCAGGCGCCCGGCCTTGCAAACCGTCGATATAGACGCAGGTGTCCAGCAGCAGTTCTTGCCCCGCCCCGCCGAGGTTGCCGATGATCGGCAGCTCCGTGTCGGGGCGGCGGCTCAAGGTTTTTTGAGGATCAAATCGCGACCACCTTAAGGCCGCACCAAAGTCGAAATCGGCCAATTCAGAATCCGAGCTTCAGCGTCGGATCCACAGTCCCCCGTGTTTTCCTGAAGGTCTCGGCGAAGTTGTCTTCCAGAGCCACATTGGCCAATGCAAATTCGACGAGCTCGGTATCAGACGTCAATCCGGTTCGAGCCTTGGCTTTCTTGATTAGATTAGCACTCACCCGCCCCGCAATCCTGCCGTCCTTCTCAGCGCGCAGGCCAGATTCTTCCGCCCTCTGCAGGACCGCGTTAATCCTGGCCAATCGACGCATCTGCAATTTCTCAGCCAGCTTGGGATGGGTTCTCGTCCGCTTGCCCACTGGCCCTTGGCCGCGACGCATCCGTACAGCTGTCTTCGTCATAGGGGTTCCCTCAGGTCCGTTTAACAAAAATGGATTCTAGACAACATAGCAGGCAAGGTGAATTTTTCAAATGCACCAAGACAAAGGGCGGTTGTTGGCACCCGGAATTGCGTGCTGAAGCTCTCCAAAAGGAGGGATGTCACGAAGTAGGGATGTCACCGCTGCAATCGACCGAAACAGCCACTCAGGTACAATTTTTCCGGCATTAGATGCTATGGGGGTGGAAAGCCGCTTTGGGCCCCTCACGCCCGAACGATTGTTCACGGTGGATCACCTCCACGAAAGTATCCACAATTGGCGACGTTTGCGAAATATTATCGCTGCCGCGGCGCCAAAATACCACGTAGTCGTATCTCGCTGACGGCTCAAAAGGAACGATTTTCACATCAAACATTTGATATTGCTGTGCAACAAATTCATTATCTATTGCAATACCTATACCATATGCGACAAAGGAAGCATCCAAGCCTATTGTGTCCGAATGAACCTTCGGCAATAAAGGAAGTTCTCTCCGCCCGTATGTCAATAGGCCCAATTTGTTAGAAGTGTATTCTCTCTCTAGAACGATAAGGGGCTCCCCTGAGAGGTCGTCAACAGTTATGATGTCCTTTTCAGCAAGGCGATGGTCGGGTTGCAACACGCAGACACTCTTGCTTTCGGCGACTATCTTCCACTCAAAGAAGCGTTCATCTAACGGCAGTCGGGAAATCCCGATATCGGCCTCTCCCGTCACAACGCTTTGTGCTATCTCGTCGTATCGCTGGGCCCTATAATGAAATTCTAGAGTCGAATCTAGATTATTTAGCGCAAGAATTATTTTGGGGATGAGTCTCAACGAGAATATATGCGGTGCGGCAATCGTCAGGAGGTTTCGCTTGGCGCTGAAAGAATCGGTGATTTCCCTCTCGATGTGGCCGAGGGTCTCAAAGTATCTGTCTATGCGGTTGTAAATTTCGATGGCGCGCGTGGTTGGAACAAGGCCGCGGGGATCTCGCGCAAAAAGCTTCTCACCAACAGCTTCTTCAAACAACTTGAGATGCTGGCTTACGGCCGACTGGGTAATCCCGAGTTCTCGGGCGGCCCGCCTCGTAGAACCGGTCCTCATGATCTCCCGAAAAATCTGAGCGGACCTGAACCCAGCCTTGCTGTTTCGGCCGGAAATCTCTTCCATTGCCTTTGTCCGAATTGGTGGCCGCAGGGCCAGAGCTCCGTTTGGCCGCTATATCAGTAAAATTAATAGGGTGTCACAAAAACTTAATAAATTGACCATTTTCCCGATTCTCCCCATCGTCTGGCGTAACAAAACCAGTGGATCAGACGCATCAGAGAGAACGCTGACATGACGCATGCAGCAACACCCATCCCCTGGCAGAGCGGATAGTTCACAATCGAACACAGGGGACACAGCTCTAAAAATTGCGGACTATAACGTTAGAAAAGCACATATGCGGCATTCGTATTTCCGTGCCTCTGGCAGGAACTGTTCCGACCCCAGCTCGGACGTTGCGCACCCGCAACCAACTACCCGCGCTTGTCGTAAATCCGCACGGCCGATCCTTACCGGATCAAGGAACTAGCCAACACTTTCTCCGCAGTCGATCGGTTGCCACAAAAAGTGGCCGCTAATGACATTTGCCCATACAGGGGTTGATACTCAATCATGCCTTCGCCGTTCACCCTCGCCCTCACCGGACAGTCCCTCATCTACCACGATATTCGGCATGTATCGGACGACGGCTTCGCCACGATCAAAGAACTGATCCGGCAAGCCGATGCCTCATTCACGAATTTAGAAACCACGATTCTCGGCCGGCATGGTGGGTGGCCGATGAAAGGCACCTATTTCCAGTGCTCTCCACCTGTCGTGTTGGATAATTTGAAGGATATTGGCTTTAGCGCACTGGCTCTTTCCAATAATCATGCGTTCGATCTTGGGCCCGCAGGAGTGCTTTCGACACTTGAGGAAGTAGACGAGCGTGAGTTTCTGCGTGCAGGAATTGGCGTTGACGCCAGTGACGCGAGCAAAGCCGGCATCAAGCAACTCGGCAAGAGGAAGGTCGCCCTCATCGCGATGGATGCCGGACCAGGGCCAGCCACAATGTACGCTGACAATGCGGCAGGTACCCGTCCCGCTCGACCGGGGGTGAACAAACTCGATGTCTCGCGGGTATTCGAGGTTGACGATGAGAAATTCGCGAACCTGCGTTCCATTCAGGAAACGTTTTTAAGCAACTCTATGGAGCGCGGAACCTACACGCAGCCGGACGATCCTCGCGAACTGACATCGTCCGATGAAATCGACTTTTACGGAACCATTTTTCGCCGATCCTCCGAGAACTGCCGAAGGATCATCTTCAACGAGCAAAGTTTACGAGGTCAGCTCGCCGCAATCCGGAAGGCCTCGTTGGCCGGTGCCTTTGTCATCGCCTATCTTCATCATCATCATTGGGAACCAGATTGGCGCGAGGTTCCCGAATGGGTTCAATTCTTCGCGCGATCCTGCATTGATGCGGGAGCGAATGCGTTCGCCAGCCACGGCGCACCGGTGCTGCAGCCGATCGAAATCTACCGCGGGGCTCCGATCTTCTACGGATTGGGAAATTTCCTGTTTCATCTACCCGAAGGTGAGGACGAATGGAGTTCACCAGATATCTGGAAAAGTATCGTCGCGACGTGCAGCTTCGATGGCAACAACCACTTGGAGTCAATCGACCTCGCTCCAATCGTGATTGGAGGGGAGCAGCGGCTGAGCAGCAACAGGTATCATGAGCGTCTTGTGCCCGTGCCCGCATCAAAAGAGCTGGCTGGTTCAATGCTCGAAGACCTATCTCGACGCTCGCAAAAGTATGGAACCGAAATAGTGCTGGAAGATGCTCGCGTTCTTCTGCCAAAAGCTAATTCCCGCAGCGTCGAGGTCGCCGCCAACAGGTAGCGTCGTCCATGCACGTCAACCTGGCCCGCATCCTGATGATCGTGTCGTATAGTGCCAATGCACTGATGACGGGGCGCCCCCTTACAGCCGAACGGTTCCAAATGCGCATTTGGACAATGAGGAGAACCGAACATGCATAACGATGGGCTGGGCGTCTATGAAATCGCCCGGCGCGTGGACACCAAGAGCGCCGACTACTGTGCGCTCAGCGACCGCATCTGGGCCATGCCGGAACTCGCCTTCGAGGAGCATCGCGCGGTCGCCGAGCAGATCGCCTTGCTGGAGCACGAGGGCTTTCGCATTACCAAAAAGCTCTGCGGCATGGCCACTGCCTTCGTGGCGGAACATGGAAGCGGTAGCCCAACAGTCGGTTTTCTGGGGGAGTTCGATGCGCTGCCGGCTCTCGGGCAAGTTTCGGGCATTACCGAGCGCATGCCTACCACGGAGGGCGCATCTGGGCATGGTTGCGGGCACAATCTTCTCGGTTCCGGATCTGCGCTCGCAGCCGTGGCCTTGAAGGATGCGCTTGCATCGGGCGCCATCGCGGGCACGGTGCGCTATTACGGCTGCCCGGCGGAAGAGAGCGGATCGGGCAAGACTTTCATGGCACGGGCCGGTCTCTTCGATGATCTCGATGCCGCCTTCTGCTGGCATCCAAACGTCGTCAACGAGGTGCAGTCCACCTCGTTTCTCGCGTGCATTCAGGCTAGCTTCCGCTTCACGGGTCAGGCGTCGCATGCGGCGGTTTCTCCCCATCTTGGCCGCAGCGCGCTCGACGCGGTGGAGCTGATGAATGTGGGCGTAAATTACATGCGCGAGCACATGGCCTCGGATGCGCGCGTCCACTATGCCGTTACGAATACGGGTGGCGATGCGCCGAACGTGGTACAGGCTTTTGCGGAATCACTCTACCTGGTGCGTTCGCCGCATTTGCCGGATGCAGAGCACCTGTTCCAGCGCGTCAAGAAGATCGCCGATGGCGCCGCGCTGATGACGGAAACCACCGTTGAGGTGCAGATCATGGATGCAAACTCGAACGTTCTGCCTAACAAAGTGCTGCAGGAGGTTATGTACGAAAACATGAGTCGCCTCGGCGGCCCGGGCTTCGACGATACGGATTATGCCTTCGCCGAACAACTGCGGAAGAACGCGTTTACGAACGAGGAGATTGTGGCGAGCGTTGCGCTCTACGACCGTTCGCTGGCGAGCCAGGTGCTGCATGACGGGCTACTTCCCATTCCTGCGCGCGAAGGGATGATGATGGGCAGCACTGACGTCGGCGACGTGAGCTGGATCGTGCCCACGGTTCAGTGCAGCACTGCCTGCTTCGCTATAGGTACGCCGTTCCACACTTGGCAGCTCGTCACGCAAGGGAATCTGCCAGCAGCCCATAAAGGAATGGTGCTCGCGGCGAAAGCAATGGCGACCACCGCGGCAGATTGCCTGCGCAATCCCGATCTTATCGCCCGGGCAAAAGCGGAATTGAAGGAGCGTACTGGCGGGCGACGCTACATTTGCCCAATTCCGCCCGAGATCACGGTCGACAACTTGCGCGGTAAGGCAGCGGCTTTTGCATAGGTGCAAGAAGACCTTACGCTCGGCGGCCTCGCTTGCAGAGTTTCATTATCTGGCGGACAACGCTCCGTCACAGTTGGGTTCATCAAGTTCCGCGAATGGCGTCGCAATGACATCGACTGTCTGCTGCGCCCCGGGGGTTAGCAGAACAGGGAACCGCAGCGCGTTCAAGCGATGAATGTCCCCAGGCCTTTCCTTCTCTGCGCTCGCGCAAATGGTCCGTATTGAAGTAGCGGTTCGCCTCGGCCACCTCTCATGAATTTCTCACCCCAGCTCTGCGCCAAGCTTCGAGTTTTTGGTTTTCCGCTTGGCGAACCACAGCGCTAGGCTAAGTCGTGCACATGCTATCCGTTGGGGCCGCACTTCCTGAACGCGCCCTGAGGGCCGGATGGCCGTCGGAGACCGCGAACTCGACATTGGCAAGTCCGCGCTGCTTGAGCCCTGTCGTGAACCCGCGCCTGTAATGGTGCTGTCACTCCCGTAGCCAGCTCGACCACCAGCACCTAGCGCAGCCCCCAGTCCATTCTGATCGCCCACAGCACCGCCTGGCTGGATGACCCGGCCAGGCGGGCCCGAAGCGCCGCGTCCATAATGAGGAACAAGCAAGGTGTCGGCAAGCCGTCGCTCAAAGATGCTTGCAGGCTGCTGATCAGGCCTGCCAGGCAGCAGCCCTGCATCGCGGAGCGTCATCCAGCCATTTGCCTGCCTCGTGTGTGTGGCCATATCAGTAAAATTAATAGGGTGTCACAAAAACTTAATAAATTGACGGTTTTGGCGATTCCTCGCATCGTTTCGCATGCAAACAAGCAATAAAAAGCGGTTGGGAAAAACGTCAGAACCTATGTGCGCGTTAACGTCTATTGCGACGGTGCAGAGCAAAAAGGCGGCGTCCCGGGAGGCCTGCTACGAGATCGACCTCGGCGCGATCAGGCACAATTACCGTCAGCTGCGTAGGCATCTTCCCCGGACAGTGAAGATTTTCGCCTGCTTAAAGCGCAATGGATATGGCTGTGGAGCGGGACCTGTCGCCCGCACACTGGCAACAGAGGGGGCTGACGGCTTTGCTGTCGCAACCTTGCCCGATGCTATGGCCATCCGGGAAATGGGCATCGATCTCCCGGTTTTGCTTTATCCCGGTCCCCTACCGACATCGGCGAAAACAATTGAAGCGCTCGGACTCACCGTTACCGTTTCCAGCCTCAATGAGCTGGAGTCCTGGCGCGCCGCCATGAGCGTCACCCGTATTTTCGTCAAGGCGGATCTCGGGTTCTTCAGGGCTGGGGCCACGCCGCAGGAGATAGGCCGGCTTCTCGCAGCCGCGCACGTCTGCAACGACGTTGAAGTACAGGGGCTCTACGCCCATCTCAGCGAGCTGCCCACATCAGTGACTTCGGATGCTAGCGAGCAATTTTCCCGCCTGCAGCGGATTCTACAGGATGCCGAGGCGTCCGGCACCCGTCCCCCGATCATTATGATGTCGAGTACTGCCGGTGTGCTTCGGCATCCCGCGATGGATCTCGATGCCGTCGATCCCGGGGCCCTGTTTATCGGTCTTCCCGAGACGGATCGACCCATGCGGGCCGTCACCCTGCGGCCGGCGCTCAAGGCCATTTCGACATGCCTCGTTTCCGTCAAGCGGATCGACGCTTCTCTCGGTCCTATACCAGACATACCCGGTTTTCGGTCGGGAATGACCATCGGCGTCCTAGGTATGGGGTGGGGGGATGGCCTTCCGCGTCACGTGCCAGCCCAGGCCGAGGCGCTGGTGAGGGGGCAGCGCGCGCGCCTGCTCCCTCCCGCGCATCTCGAGCACCTGCGCATCGATCTGACGGACGTGCCTGATGCAAGATTTGGCGACCAAGTGCTCCTGCTCGGACAGCAAGCGCACCAGACCATCACTCACGAGGAAGTCGCCGCTCAATGGGGCACGGACCTCATCGGTCTCTATGCCCAGCTCCGCGACCACATCCCGCGCGTCTATGTCTGAGACATTGGCGCAGAAATAGAGGAAACGAAATGAAGGCGCTCAGAACAGTGCTGTTGGTCTCGCCCTTTCATGTTGTGCTCGGCGATACAGGCGCACAGCAATGACGGCCACGATCATGGCAATTCCTCGCCACGCGGTGACGGACACGGCCGCGGAGGCGATCCATGTCGAGGACTTGCACAAGAAGTTTGGCGCCCTTCATGTGTTGAAGGGGGTCTCGCTATCTGCGCGCGACGGCGATGTGGTGGCGATTATCGGGGGCAGCGGCTCCGGCAAATCCACTTTACTTCGCTGCATCAACTGCCTGGAAAACCCCACCAGCGGCGTTATCAGGGTGAACGGCGAGGAAATACGTCTCAAGCCTGACGGAAATGGCAGCACCCTCCCGGCGGACCGAAAGCAGATTGAACGTGTACGTTCCCGGCTCGGCATGGTCTTTCAGAGCTTCAATCTCTGGACCCACATGACCTTGATCGAAAATGTGATCGAGGTTCCGGTCCATGTGCTTGGCGTCAAGCGTGAAATGGCGATCATCGAAGCCGAGAAACTGCTTGCGAGAGTGGGGCTTCTGGAAAAACGGCACGTATACCCGGCATTTTTATCCGGCGGACAGCAGCAGCGCGGCGCGATCGCGCGCGCTCTCGCGGTCCAGCCACGCGTGATGCTCTTCGACGAACCGACTTCATCACTCGATCCCGAACTCATCGGTGAGGTTCTGGGCGTAATCGGCGATTTGGCCCGCGAAGGTCGCACCATGATCCTGGTCACGCATGAAATGAAATTTGCCCGCGAGGTCGCGACCCGCGTGGTATTTCTCCACGAGGGCCGCGTCGAGGAAGAAGGGCCACCAGACGCAATCTTCGGATCTCCGAAATCGGAGCGGCTTCAACAATTCATCCGCAGAGTGGGCTAGCGCCTGAAAAACAGACTAAACCATCTGACTTATAGGGGAAAACAATGAGAATACTTTCCAAATTGACGGCCGCAGCGGCAATCTTCTGCGCATCTACTTTGATGGCGCAAGCTGAACAGGTGAAGGTCGGAATCGCGGCCGAGCCCTACCCTCCATTCTCGTCCCTGGACGCCTCTGGAAAATGGGTCGGCTGGGAAATTGAGATCATTGATGCGATCTGCGCCGAGGCAAAACTCGATTGTGTCATCACTCCGGTCGCCTGGGACGGGATCATTCCTTCCCTGACGTCAAAGAAAATCGATGTCATCATGAGTTCGATGTCAATCACAGAGAAGCGCAAGAAGACGATCGATTTCTCCGACAAGTACTATAGCGATAACGGGTACACGATTGCCGGTCCCAAGGGCGTTGCAGTGGATCCTACCCCTGAGGGCCTCAAGGGCAGGATCCTCGGTATTCAGGTCTCGACCAATGCCGAGGTCTATGCCAGCAAGCATTTCAAAGACAGCTTGGCCGAGATGAAGACGTACCAGACACAGGATGAGGCCAACCAGGACTTGGTCGCCGGCAGGATCGACGCCATTCTGGCTAGCCCGCTTACCATTGATCAATTCATGAAGACTGACCAGGGTAAGGCCTGCTGCGAGATAAAGGGCAAGGTTGCCAATGACCCCGAGATTTTCGCGCCGGGCGCGGGCGCGGGTCTGCGCAAGGGAGACACCATGCTCAAGGAAAAGATAAACGCCGCAATCAAGGGGATTCGCGCGAACGGGAAGTACAATGAAATTACGAAAAAGTACTTCTCATTCGACATTTACGGCGAATGACAGACGAAATTCTCCTGTTACGTAGACCCTCGAAATACTTCTGCCTGTTGAGTCGGAGGCAGGCGGCCTCCTTCGTCACGCACCAGTGAACGGCAGGCTCTTGGCGAGGGTCAATCCTCAAGGTGGAGGCGTTCTTGACCGATTCTGTCTTTTTGTCGCTGGCGCAGACCAGCATGTTCGAGTTGCTTGCACCTACGCCGCCTGGCTGGGGCGGAAATCTGGTTCGCGGATTCATTAATTCAATTGGGATCGGTGTCGGCGCATTCGCCTTGGGATTGGTTATTGGCATTGGCGGTGCTTTTGGCAAGCTTTACGGCGGACCTGTGCGCCGCGACTTGCTTCAAGTCTACACCACCCTCATCCGCGCGGTACCGGAACTTGTGCTAATTCTGCTTATCTATTTCGCGGTTCCGGACCTGATCAACCGCCTCCTGGAAACTCTCGGTTACGGACGGATCGACGTCAGCGGGCCGATGGCAGGCATCGTTGCGCTCGGCTTCGTACAGGGCGCGTACGCAACGGAGGTGCTGCGCGGCGCGATCCTCGCGGTGCCGCAAGGCCAAATCGAGGCCGGGCGAGCCTTTGGTATGAACCCAAGGATGCTGATGCGACGCATTACTCTGCCGGCGATGCTGCCCTTCGCGATCCCGGGTCTCGCAAATCTCTGGCTGGTTGCGTTCAAAGGCACAGCACTTCTGGCCGTTGTGGGCTTCAATGAACTGACTCTGGAAACACGGCAGGCTGCGGGCACTACAAAGGCCTATTTCACCTTCTTCATGGCCGCTGGCGTGCTTTATCTACTGCTCACTTTGATCTCCAACGTCCTCATCGGACGGGTCGAGCATTGGGCAAGGCGCGGCCGGCAGCCGATAGCGGAGAGCCGCTGATGGCCTATTTCACGACTGTTGCGGCAAACTGCCGCCCATTCGCACGGTTGGAGCCACACCGCGTCGTATTGATCGTGATCGGCCTTGTCTTGATCACCGCAGCAGCCGTCTTCATGCGTTGGGACTGGTTGGCCGACTACTACATGCTTGCGATTGCTGGTTTATGGCGTTCGATCTGGATCCTCATCGTGACCTGCGTCTTCGGCTTCGTTCTGGCATTGCCACTTGGGCTCGCTCAAGTAGTGGGCCCTAGTTGGCTCAGTCTTCCAGCGAAAGCTTTCTGCACCGTCATTCGAGGCACACCGTTGCTTCTGCAAATTTGGCTGCTCTATTACGGGCTTGGCTCGCTCTTCCCGCAATATCCATGGATTCGCGAATCCGATATCTGGCCTCTCGTTCGCCAGGCGTGGCCATACGCTGTACTGGCTCTAACGCTGTCCTTCGCAGGCTATGTAGGCGAGGTTATGCGCGGTGCTTTTGCCGGCGTGCCGAGCGGCCAGCTCGAGGCGGGACGCGCTTTCGGTATGAACCGCTGGAAGCTTTTTCGCCGGGTCTGGTTGCCGCAGGCAATCCACAAGGCGTTGCCCACGTTGGCCGGTGAAACAGTAATGCAACTCAAATCGACACCGCTCGTCGCTACTATCACGGTTGTCGACCTTTATGCAGTTTCAGCTCGCGTTCGCCAGGATACATTGGTGATATACGAGCCATTGCTTCTGCTTGCATTGACATACATGGTTCTCACGGGATTGCTCGTATGGATTTTCAGCCGTATCGAGGCTCGCATCCCGGTTCGAGTGGGGTGACGCGCCGAACCAGCGCGCTGCCAGCAGCAATAGGGAGCGGCGACATGCTGTGTAGGATCGTTGGCGCGGCGGTCCAGGACGGGGCCGGACGCATGGGCTGTGATATGGGACCGAGCGCGTTGCGCGCCGCGGGACTCGCGCAGGCGCTGACGGAACTCGGCCATGAAGTGGAGGACGCAGGGGCGGTCGCGCCCGGACCGCTTCCGCCCGTGGCGCATGAGAACCTCGGCCTGAAGGCGCTGCCGCAGGTCTCGGCGTGGACCGGAGCGATCGCCGAAGCTGCCTATGCGGCGAGCCGAGAAGCAATGCCGATCTTTCTCGGCGGCGATCACAGTATCTCTGCCGGCACGCTGTCCGGAGTTGCCCGTCGTGCCAAGGAGTTGGGCCGGCCGCTCTTCGTGCTTTGGCTGGATGCCCACCCGGACTTTCACACGCTCGACACTACGGTCAGCGGCAACTTGCACGGCGTCCCGCTCGCCTACGCCAGCGGGCAAAAAGGCTTTCACGGCTATTTCCCAGACCTGCCAGCTGCGGTCGATCCGGCGCGCATCTGCACGCTTGGTGTGCGCAGCGTCGATCCGGCCGAGCGTGAGGCGCTGAAACTCGCCGGGGTGACAGTCCACGACATGCGCATGATCGACGAGCACGGGATCGCTCCTCTGCTACGCGCTTTTCTCCAGCGCATCCTGGCTGAGGACGGCATGCTTCATGTCAGCCTGGACGTCGATTTCCTAGACCCGTCAATCGCCCCGGCCGTGGGCACGACCGTGCCGGGCGGGGCGACCTTCCGCGAGGCGCATCTGGTGATGGAGATGCTGCACGATTCCGGCCTCGTCACCAGCCTCGATCTCGTCGAGCTCAACCCCTTCCTCGACGAGCGCGGCCGCACCGCGATCCTGATGGTCGACCTCACCGCCAGTCTAATGGGCCGCCGCATCATGGACCGCCCGACAAGGAACCACTGAACCATGCCCGAGAAGCTAAACATCGTTCCCTTCGTGAGCGTGGACAATATGATGAAGCTGGTTCTGACGATCGGCGTGGAGCGCTTCCTGACCGACCTCGCCGGCTATATCGAGGAAGACTTCGGCCGCTGGGAGCTGTTCGACAAGACGCCGCGTGTGGCGTCCCACAGCGTGGACGGCGTCATCGAGCTGATGCCGACGAGCGACGGCGAAACCTACGGCTTCAAATATGTCAACGGCCATCCCAAGAACACGCGCTCCGGCCGCCAGACCGTCACCGCCTTCGGCGTTCTGGCCGATGTCGGAAGCGGCTATCCAATGCTGCTCACGGAGATGACCATCCTCACCGCGCTCCGCACCGCGGCCATGTCGGCGGTCGCGGCGAAGCATCTCGCGCCGAAGGGCGTTCGCACCATGGCGATCATCGGCAACGGCGCACAGTCCGAGTTCCAGGCGATCGCCTTCAAGGCCATCGTCGGCGTCGATCGACTGCGCCTCTACGACGTCGATCCTGCTGCCACGCGCCGCTGCGCGAAGAACCTCGCCGGCATCGGCCTGGACATCACCGCCTGCGCCTCCTCGCAGGAGGCCGTGGAAGGCGCCGATATCATTACCACCGTCACCGCCGACAAGCAGTGTGCCACCATCCTTACAGACAACATGGTTGGCCCCGGCGTCCACATCAACGCGGTCGGCGGCGACTGTCCAGGCAAGACCGAACTGCACCGCGACATTCTTCTGCGCTCCGACATCTTCGTGGAATACGCCCCACAGACCCGCATCGAAGGCGAAATCCAACAGCTCGCGCCCGAGCACTTGGTGGTCGAGCTCTGGCAGGTGATCGCCGGCAACGAGCCCGGCCGCCGCGACGAGCGCCAAATCACTTTGTTCGATTCCGTGGGCTTCGCGATCGAGGATTTTTCGGCCCTGCGCTATGTGCGCGACCGCCTCAAGGACACCGGACTCTACGAAGAACTCGATCTCCTCGCCGACCCGGATGAACCCCGCGACTTGTACGGCATGATCCTGCGCGCCGCCCAACCGGCTCCAGTGCGGCTGAGCGGTGCATTGGGATGAGCAAAGTATCCATGCAGGCGCCGAGGGCCGTCGTGATGATCCGCCCTCATCACTTCACGCCGAATCCGGTCACTGCGGCAGACAATACGTTCCAGGTGCGCGATGAAACGCGGAAGCCGGATGATCTGGTCGCTCTGGCATATCAAGAAGCCACGCGTATGGCGGACGGCCTCGCTGAGGCCGGGATCACTGTCCACCTCTATGAGGATGAGTCGGCCGCAACACCCGACTCCGTCTTTCCGAACAACTGGTTTTCGACCCATTCTGGCGGGCATGTCGCGATCTATCCGATGTACTCGGAGAATCGAAGGCAAGAGCGCCGGACCGACATCATCGAGATGCTCAAGGCTGAGTACCGGGTTCAGGATGTCATCGATTATTCCGGCCTCGAGAAGGACGGGGTCTTCCTCGAAGGGACCGGTGCGATGGTGCTCGACCACATTGCCCGTGTCGCCTACGTGGTGCGTTCCAACAGGGCAAACGAGGTTGCGCTCGAACGGTTCTGCACGCACTTCAATTTCGAGCCAATGATCTTTGACGCAGTCGATCGCAGCGGCAAGGCGGTCTATCACACCAATGTCCTGATGTGCGTCGGCACCGATTTCGCGTTGTTAGGGGCGCAGTCGATCCCTGATCCCTGGCGGCGGCGGGAAGTCGTCGCGAGGTTGGAGGAAACCGGTCGTCAGATCGTGGAGCTTTCGATCGAGCAGATCGAAGACTTCGCCGGCAATGCCATTGAACTGGAGGGCACGGATGGTCGCATTGTTGCCATTTCCGGGCGAGCACATGCGGCGCTGCAGGCGAAGCAGATATCGGCAATCGAGCAGTCCGCGCGACTATTGCCGTTCGATGTCTCGACAATCGAACTCGCGGGTGGATCGGTCCGGTGCATGCTTGCAGGGATTCACCTGTCGAAGCGCAGGGCGCAGCCCGCACAGACGTCATTCACCGCCCAAGCAAGCCGCACAGCGAAACACTACTGACAAATAGGATTGGAAATGTCGCAAACCAGATCGGTCTATCAGTTCAACTCGGCAATCGTTCGCGAACCCTCGATCTCGGTCGTCAACGGCCTACGCGCCGATGATCGGGGCGGTCCTACCTATGAAGGCGTCAAGGGCGAGCACGACGCATACGTTGCGGCCTTGCGGCATGCAGGTGTCGAAGTGAGCGTCCTGCCGTCTCTTGAGGCCTTTCCAGACTCCCTGTTTGTCGAAGACCCGGCGCTCGTTTTCACCGGGGGCGCCATCCTGCTCCGTCCCGGCACGCCAAGCCGGGTCGCCGAGACCGCGGAGATCGCGCCGATCCTGCGCGATATGTTCGACACCGTGCTAGAACTCCCTACCCCGGGACAAGCGGACGGCGGGGATATCATGTACACCCCAAATAGCGTCCTGATAGGCCTTTCCGATCGCACCGACAAGGCCGGGGCAGAGGCCCTTGTCTCCTGTATCGAGCAACTCGGCGGGAAGGCCCAGATTGCCGAGACTCCGAAAGGCGTTCTGCATTTCAAGACGGCCTCCTCGCTGCTCGACGATGAAACCGTGATTTCGACCGCTGCCCTCGCGAAGGCTTCCGTATTCAAGGAATTCCGCCAGTTCATCGTCCCGGAAGGCGAAGAGCCTGCGGCGAACGTGCTGCGCGTCAACGACATCGTCATGGTCAGCGCGGGCTACCCGCGCACGATTGAGATGCTCGAAAAGGCGAGTTACAAGGTCGTGCCTCTGAAGACCGCCGAGATCGAGAGGATCGATGCCGGGCTTTCCTGTATGTCGCTGCGCTGGTACCGGGATTGCAGGTAGGTCATTCAACCCCCCTTGTTACCCCAGACGTCTAGACGACAAACAGAACTCGTGCTTTCCCCTCGATCGTGATTGTCGCGCCGCCACGCTTTCTCTCCGGGTAAAGCGACGGAGTATTCGGCGACACGCTCGAGGCTCGGGGCGACTACCAGCTAAGGAACTCAGGCCGAAAGATGACCGTGTCGGGGATTCGACAAATCGGCACTGAGTTCAGGTACCCGGCGCATTCCCAAAACTGGTGCAGACTCACGCACTCTTTGTAGGCGACGGAATTGGCAGGCCGGGTCTCTAGCGCTTGCGTGCCTTGGCACCATTCTTGCTGCTTCCCCTTCGCAAGCTGCAACACTCATTCGCTCGTCTCAGAGGATTGACAGGCAGCCCTACAATGCGCGCGACGCCCTCGATCGCTGTTCGCGATGAGATCGTTGGCTTTTATTCACCCACCATAGGGGTTTAGAGGGTATTAAAAATGCACGAAATCCCATCCCGCGCTCACGCAGATTCCCAGGTTCCCAACTGGCATTTCAGAATGATGCGCGACTCCGCACGAAATGCAGCAATAGAGGCGGCCATTGCATCCTGTAATCTCAGAGGAAAGACCGTCGTGGAAATCGGGACCGGGGCTGGCCTTCCGGCGATGCTCTTCGCCAGGCATGGCGCCCGAAAGGTATTCACATGCGAGATGGATGAGCGAATTGCTGAGGCGGCGCGGGAGATTATCCGGAACAACGATTTGCAGGATCGCATCGCGGTGATTGCAAAGTCCTCAAGGCAAGCAATTCTGGACGGCGACCTTCCTTCGGCGCCTGACATAATTTTTACGGAAACATTGGATTCTGGGGTAGTTGGTGAGGGATATGAATCGATAGCGGAAGACATCCGCCAAATCGCCAGTCCTGCTACAGTAGTGATGCCATATCGGATTCAGCAATTCGGGTTCCTCTGCACCGACGTGCAAGCCTTTGAGGAAAATTCCGTCTTTAACCAATGCGGATTTGATCTTTCGGGATTTAACCTGTTTGCTGAACGTTCATATTTCTCGGTGATCCAGACGCTACACGATCCGGTATGTCTCTCGCCAACCGTGCTTTTCAGGAGCTATGATTATCTAGACCCAAGCGCTCTGGACCCGGTAGAACACCAAGTTACCGTTCACAGTTCTGGCCTCTGCCATGGAATGACCTCATATTTTGTCGCCCAATTTGGGAAATTTCTCATCTCTTCTAGGGAGCGGAAGAGTCATTGGCGAACGGCTTTTCACCCTCTACGAGTACCTATGCCGGTCGAATCTGGGCGGAGATATTATTTGAGAGGCGATAAATCTGGGTCGATCGATTTGGTTTCGACATGAAGTTCAGGGCAAGCGACAAGCGGCTCTTGGTTCATGTGTGAAGGTTCTGCTGACAGGGCGGCTGCAGGGGGGCTGGTGATGCTAACGTTACCTGATCCCCCGTGAGCACAGGCCATCACGATCCAGTATTGAATATACGACCTCTGACCGGACCTTTTACCGGGCAGACTCGGCTACCGCTCCGCCTGTTTGGGTCGCATGCTGATAACGGGTCAACATGCTGGGATTGTCGGCGATGCAGGCGCCGGTCGCTTCTCCGGTGTCGAGCTCAATCAGTGCTTCAACGCGGAGGATGCTGACGCGGGAGATCAAAGCGATCACCCCATGTTGGCGACAACGTGATCATTGCCCGGGACCGGCAAGCTCGACCAGGCGATACCGGTCAACGCGTGAGTAACTCATGTGCACATCCAATTTTGAGGTCTGCGGACTAAGTCTAACACTCCTTGCGCAGATTGTTAATTAATGTCCAGAGTGTGTTGTTTCCAAGTCGCGACCTATATTTGATTTTAGCTTAACTTTTACATTAGTACTTATTGTGATGTGATATAACTATGGCGAAGCCGGCCTGCCTCGGATGCGTCTAGTGACGGAGCCATGCGCGAAGTACCGGAGCTGTGCGTCGAACAATTCACTTGGGAAGAGCGGAATGGAACAGCGGGTGGGAGACTTTTTCAAGGACTGCGATAAGGCACCACGATTGAATGAAATGGCCGATTTCTTTTCGGCGACCGCAGCAGGGCGATCAGGAGCC
Organism: Mesorhizobium sp. B2-5-11; assembly: GCF_006440835.1. Lineage (NCBI taxonomy): Bacteria > Pseudomonadati > Pseudomonadota > Alphaproteobacteria > Hyphomicrobiales > Phyllobacteriaceae > Mesorhizobium > Mesorhizobium sp. B2-5-11. The sequence goes on along the minus strand of NZ_VFUK01000010.1, from coordinate 101,345 downwards.
CCGATCAAAGTTCCGAGCGTTGATGCGCGCCTTTTCCAAGGGGATGCGTCGCTGCAAAGCTTCACCGGCGCGCATCGCCAGATCTGGGGCCGCTTCGACCCTCACTATCATGCCAGCATTCCTTATCGTCTTGAGGAGGAGGTTCGAGTTGGCGATGCCTTCTTGCGATATGCAGACGCTATCGCGGATGAGACCCTCCCGGCTCGGTTCTATCTGCTGGGGGCCGCCGAAGGCACACTCGCTCGAACGCTTGCCCAGCTGGGTAACGGCAAGATTCAGACCCTTTCATGCAGTCCCAATAAGGAAAACGAGGAAAGCTTCTTTCTGCACGGACGGCCCGCGCATGCAACATTCTTCCTCGGCCCATTTCATCACTTGACCCGGAGCCGAATGGTTGGGACGTTGGCGCTCAGGCACTTTGCCGACGGATTCGACATCATCTTGGAGGACACCACATTTCAAATGTATTCGCCCAATCGAAAGGCGCAGATTGGCTTTGTGAAACGTCACTTGAAAGACGGTGGGATATTCTTCTTCTTCGAAAAATTTCGGCAAGACGACGACATCTCATACTTGAGCCGGGAGCTCCAGAAAGACTACGGATATAAAGCGCGCTTCTTCACTCAGGATGATATCAAAAAGAAAACTGAATCCATTCTTAAGCAAATGAACCTCAATGAGACGACGCTATCTGAAATGTCAGAGTCGGTGGCCGCGCACTTCAAATACGGATGCGTGACATGGAATTCTGGCAATTTCTACACACTTGCCGCTAGCAACAACGCGGACAATCTTCGGCGTGTAATTTCGGCGATGGCCCCACCCTGCATTCCAAATGAATACGTCTATACAGAAACCCCGGCTTCGCTGCCGGGATTGGCCTTCGAACCCCCGCCGTTCCGCCGCCTGGCAGCGTCCGGAAGCTGAGCGAAGCCGGCCAACGACCAACGCGTCCTAAAATGCCATTGTTACGACCAGTACATTCTTGGCCAGTGGCTTGCCTCCAATATCGGCAGGTACTCGTATTTCATGTCCGCGACATGGCTCGCGCTTCTTGAAACCAACAGCGTACAGACAGTCACCTCATTACTTTGTCGGGAAGGATGATCCAATTGTTACCAGCGGCGCAGTCGGCTTTATTGCGGTTCCCGTCGATCGGCCAGCGCGCATCCAAACCCTTGCAACGGGGTTTGGATTGGTTGTGTATGGTTTGACTGCACTTGCCGGCGATACGCTGTTGCCCTCGGCCGGGCTCCCGTATTTCGGAGTTGTCATCGTCGTGGTTTGGACAGTCGGTATTCTCATCTGTCCACCAAGCAAAACGGTAGCCCAACAGCCCACCGGATGACGTGTTATGAAATCGCCATCTCCAAAACCCGTCGCTGAAGCATTGGTTTGGCTTATGCCACACATCTCGCGTTACTCGACGCTTCCGACACGTGCGTATGCGCATGCCGCTTATGACGCTAAGCCCGCCGCCGCCGATCCTGTCCGTATGCATGCTCTAGAGCAGATGGAGTTACGACTTGCAGATTGTGCCTCTCGTCTGGGCTATGGGCATCAGCAGATTGAAAAACTCGGTGCACAGCTTCGAAGCCGACCGGTCATTCAGACCGGCCCACACTGTTACCTGGCTTTTGAACCCGATGCGTTCTACACGCATATCTTTAGTGCCATGGGGCTGCGCTCCCATAAAGACAGCTGGTATGTGACTCATTCGAGTTCAACTGTAAAATTCCAAGAAAGCGACAAGAAAGGCCCCGGTTGGCTGCGGCTTGGAGGTCAGCACTTCAATCTCTTCGGGCTGTCAAACAGAAAAATGGGTCGACTCAGTGTTTGCGGACGTCATGCGCCGCAGCGCTTTGCTCTGACGAGCGCCAAACAGACGAGGATCGCGAGCCAACTGGCCGCGCAATTGAAAAGAGCCCTGCCCGATGATGAGTTTCTCTCGGCCGCCGATGCTATCAAGACAGCCAATCAGAGCCTCTGGCGCCGTTTCTTCGCATCGGATCTACAGTTGTTGCAGTTCGATGATTTGGACGTGGGCGACCTAGTCGCCCAGCATCTTCGCGACCCGTCATCGTGGCTTTCGTCAACGCTGTTTGGACCAAGCTCTTTTGCGAAGAGGCTGCTCAATCATTTCGTGTCGTTTGATTGCGGCCAATGGGCCGGCTGGGCAAAGACGACAACCGACTTCTTTTGGCATTTTTTAGGGGGGCGCATATTTCCCCTGCGGCTGCGCGATGGCCTGTTTTTGAACGAAAGCGGGACCTTCTCTGTACAGTGCGCACCTGACGCGCTTCTCCAATCGTTGAACGAGCATGAAATCATACCCAGTATGCTCCTGTCATTCTTTGTAACATCGATACTCCCTGGAGTGCGGGTGCTCGGCGGCAGTCGCCAGATCGTTTACTATCCGATTATGCGCTATGCCTTGCTGTCTACTCTCTCTGAGTTTCCGTCACCTGCAAATAGTAGCTTGTCCGTCTCGCTGGGGTCTGACCAAGAGCCGAGTCTGTGGGGGCATCGCACGATCTCGCCGGGTCGAATCGATCCGTTCAGTCTTATGACCCAGCTTGGCTGCGATTTTGGGCGGTTAATCGACTGCTATGGCGAGATACCTTTGAGGGAGGCATGGGGCAGCTTGCCAGCATTCGCCGGCGATCCCCTCTGGCAAACGTTGTGCAAACGGCTTGCAAAGGAAACAGCATTGGAGGATCGCCCCATTTGGCTCGCTGGCGCTCAGCAGCCAGAACAGGATGTAATTGGACCCTCCCGTTGATCTGTGAGCGCGAAGCTGACGCCGTTCAGATTTGGTCATTTCACTGAAGGCATGGACATCGCTGTTGGGCCTTCCATCGCCGATGCGCTTTGAAGACCTGTGCGAGCCATGCGTGCGCATTGGCGATTGCCGACGGCCGAATTATGCTGACAGCACTTTCCGATCGAAGTGGCCTTCGGCGTCAGGTGGTCAAGTGCTTGCAGGAAGCCAGCGAGGTCGTTCGGCGCGCGATCGAGTTGTTAAGGCATCGGAGTTCGTGAGCCGCGCTTGTTCGCTGATGCACGTTCGCGCTTCGCGCTGCTGACTCCTACAGACCATATTGCGAATAGGTAGAACCGATCATAGACTCTTATGCCGCCAAGCTCGCTTGTTCCGCTCACATCAACCTCACGGTCGTTTCAATGAGGCTCTGCCAGGCTTTATCACCCGCCCGGGGGGGGGTTGCCTTACATTAGTTGGAGATAACTCATTTTATAGACCGGTCGTCGCTCGGCGGTAAACAGAGATATGACGTTTGGACTGTTCGGTGAACGCACCTCCTGCCCAATCTCCCCAACGCTCCGCCAGCTTGAGCCCTACGCATTCGGCCATGGTATCGAGTTCCTGATGATAGACGTAACGAACGCGATTGGGCAATCGTTTGACCGACGTACCAGAAAACCAGAGGAGGGTTGAGACCAATTTTTGGGTTAGCGGATCGTGCACATCAGCAGCGATGATCGTATTCTCATGATCCACAACGAGCGTGGAAATTTTCTGGCCGTTGACGAAACCATCCAAGGGCGGCACGCCTACATCTATCACCAAATTCCCTCCATCATCTAACGCCTCCACGGCAGATCGGAGGCAAGCTATTTGCGCTTCGCGCGTGACGGCCTGCGTGAATGTATTCCAAACGCAATACACCAAGTTGTAGCGGTGCTCCGATCTAAATCTTGAAATATCTGCCTTCCAAAACTTAATCAGGCCAGTACGCTTGGCGAGAAGGTTCAACATGCTGTCCGAATTGTCGATACCTTCGACCTTGACGCCTCGCTCGCTCAACGGCACCGCCACGCGTCCGTCGCCAATGCCGAGTTCAAGAGCACTCCCTCCGCTGGAAAATCGCTGAAGAAAGGCGACAGTCTCGCCGACCTCATCATTCTTACCTCGCAGCAATGTAAGTAGCTCATACATTGCCGACCAATTTTCGTCGTAGATGAATTCGTCAGCCATTTCTCCTCCTGTGAGATTGATTTAAAGATTTTAGCAATTACTTCGTATGCAATCGGCTCGGAAATAACGCCGCTCGTTCCGCAACAGGAAATGGTCGAAGGGTGTCGCTCTGGTCGGGCTCCGGACATCGAACGGCTCCGTTGCGGAATGAACGCCGATTCAAAATGCAAGAGCCAAGCCAATTCAAAGAGTCGGTTTAGTTCACTATATTGGCTCTTAGTCTCCGCTTCTGTCTGTTTGCAACGACACGGCTTTGTCAGGGTTCCGACAAAAGATCAGACGATTCTGGTCGCGAAAGGCGCCTCTGAGGGACACCGCGTGCGGGGAGTGGCAACTCTGGCCTGACCTTTACGTCATCACAAACGTTTTGGCCCATAACGAGGCGGTTCCTTTGAAGTCGCCGTGCCGAAGATACATCCATAGTCCCCGGCGGATTCCGATTTCAGCCGTGAGCACTTGCTCAAAAGCTTCGGTTGCACTTTGCGACTGTTCCCCATCGAGGTGCGGATCGCAGGGTTAAATCCTGCTTCCGAGAGCCGGGGGCAAGGACTCGAACCGCGTCCCAGTCTCCTGGCCCGTTCCTGGCTTGGACGAAATCGTTCTGGAGCGGCCGTGCTGCCACGGCCGTAGTGAATTCGGCCCGAGTGTTCTTGCGCCCAGTTTCCCTCTCACGAGGTCGTTTCGACGTATCCCGAATCCACCAGGAATCTCAGGGTGTAGTGATGGACTCCAAGGAAGGGGGGCGGCCTCCGTCATCGTCATGACGCCCTCCGGGTGCGGGGCCTGCGCCGCTGTGACGCGCCTCCAGCCCACGAGCACGGCACCCAGCCCGTGCCTGCCCTCCAGGAGTCCTGCGGGGGGCATTTTCCTGCAACCTCAGCACCACTCCGCTTGAATCGGCGGGTCGGGCCGGCGCAGCGCCGCACGAGATCGTCGAGGTTCGCCTTCATAAAGCGTCTGCTACAATAGACCGCTGTATTGATTGCGCTGCCCGCGAGATTGCAGCAGGCAGGTCCAGCCACCTCCGGCGAGGTCACGGCCGGGATATCAGCGGCCTCTTCGTCTGCTGCGACAGCCAATCCAATGACATGATGCATCAGGAACACGTCCACGAAGTACGCAGCGTCGTCCCGTGAAATCGGCAACATGTCTGCGGTGATTTCATTATGGATATAGGACTCGGCATCCCAAAGGGTGCGAGTCAGCTTCTCGTTGGCGGGCTCAATGCGCTTATGGCTCTTTCGAGCGCGGTGTTGGCGGCCTCGATAAGGACAGTACGGTCGGCCCCGGCGACTGGCAGGGACGCAATAACGGCATGGGAATGCATGACGAACTTTTCATTCTGGAGTGGCGGTCTCTTGCCTCAGCATTTCGGTCGCCATCCCGACGCTGGTTTTTGTGGGGTGGCTCGTCGAAGCGCCGGCGCCACCTTGTGCTCACATGCGCGGCCGCAGGATACGCGAGAATTCGGCAGATTTAATCAAAGAGCACGGCAGCGCCAGGGACAGAACGGTGTCGGCACAGTAGGCGAAAGGGCGATCTCGAGCTTTAGCTCCCCGCACGAAGCGGTCTGGAACCAAGCCTGATCTCCGGAGCCGCCGTCGCGCGTCCCGCCATGCGCAGGCGCGCGCAGTCCGCAAGGGCTTGAGCGGAGCGTCCCTTGCGGACGAGCACGGCTGGGCGAGAGACAGAGCGCGTCGGAGGCAGCGGGTTCAGGCGCCTGATCCTTGGTGAGTCCAGAGCGTCTTCTTTGGTCGACCGCTCGGCCGAAACGCCGTTCCTGGGGTGGCAACCTGGCCCTACCATCTCGAAAGCAGGGAGCTAACGGGATAGGCCTTCCGGTTTAGGCACGCGTTGTCTGGTCGGCGGATAGATGAGTGTTCTGATGTCTGCTAAGATCGAAACCAAGAGTCGAGGGGGCGACAATGGTTGAAGTGTTCCGCGGAAGGGGCGGTAAACTCGAACACGAAGGGGCCGCGCTCGGTAGAATCCATGCGCAGGCAAATCACCGGAAGGCGTTGGGGTACTGGCTCGGGTTCTTGAAGGGCGTGATGGCCAGCGAGCGGGTCGAGAGCGCGGAGATGCCGCCACTCAGGGTCGAAGCTGAGCAGTTCCTGTCCCTTCTTCACGACGACGATGCTGCCGAGCTCATTCGCGATCTGGATGTGTGGGGTAACGCGCCCGAAGAGATCTACGCCATCCTTGAAACAATAGTCGGCATACGCTCGCGGGAGTTTATCGCCGCTGACGAGAAGGACGAAGTCAACGAGTTCTACGGGTTCTGTGCCGGTATCGCCTGCGACAACTCCATCACGCCCGCAGAGGTCGAAAGACTGCTGTCCAGGTTGGACTCGAGTGTGGTCCTGCAGAGAGACAGCCGCGTGGCGTCTCTCGGAGAAACTGCCAGAAGGTCTATTTCTGACCGTCGCATAACCGCCGAGGAGGCAGAAGACATATGCGGGTGGATTGCCCATCTTGTCGGCGACAGCGCGACAGATACGGGGCTGCCTACCTTCGGCAATGTGGGTGTCATTGACGGCGCCTTGGAGGATGCAAGCCGGCTCGTAATTCCGAGTCGGATGTTCGTCCTCACGGGAAAATTCGCCATTGGCCCGCGAAAGGTAATCGCTGAGATGATTTGCGAACGCGGCGGTGATTGGAAGGAAACCGTCTGCGGCCAGACCGACTACCTCGTCGTCGCGGCCGAAGCGTCTCGGGACTGGAAGCACAGCCATGAAGGCACGAAGATCATAAGGGCAATGGAGCTTCGCGAAAAGGGAGGTCGGCCGGATCTGGTTCTTGAACCGATGCTGGCCAAAGCGTTGGATTTCTGACCGCCTCCATCCGGCGAAGGAAAACCTATTATCTTGGAGGTGCGGCTTCAGAGCATGGTCGCGTCGGAGGCGCGGAGCCTGAATACCCGAGCCTTAGTGGATCCTGATACGGGTCTGGGCGCTCGCCACCTTTCTTGACAGTTTTTAAGGCGGGCAGCGGCCGCACCTGCACGAACAATATCTCCCACAGCATCGCGGCACGGTCGTATCTCCCACAGCATCGCGGCACGGTCGTGCTTCACTGGTTCACCCGAAGCAAAAGCGAGGCTCGATGTGCGCCGATGCTATGCTATTTCTCCGTCATGCCGAGATGACCCGTTCGCATCGCGGCCGCTCTCTCGCCTGCACTTGCCCAGATCGACCGCATAGTGACGGAGACAGACGCTCCTTTCACTCAGGTCGTCCGAACGAGCTTCGATGACGTGATGACCACGCTCGCCGCGATCGCCGACGACTGGGGGGTCCCGTCGATGCCGTCACGACGGCGGTAATAGAACTTCGTTCTCCATTGAGATGAGGCTTCAAGGGCTAGATGAATTGTAGTCTTCGTGCTACATAACGGACCAATCTGTAGCGCGAAGGTGACATAATGCCCACTCCACACAACCCTCCGGCTGCGGTGCGGCGCGTGCTGCGCAAGCTTGGGGCTGACATTCATGATGCCCGTCGACGCCGACGGCTGCCGATGGCGGTGGTAGCCGAGCGCGCCTTCACTTCTCGCTCGACTCTGCAAAGGGTCGAAGCCGGGGACACCAACGTCAGCGTCGGCATCTATGCCGGCGTCCTGCAGGCCCTCGGCCTCCTTGAGGGCCTGGGCCAGGTCGCCGACATCAGCAACGACAGCGTCGGTCAGGCGCTCGCCAGTGCCGACCTGCCCAAGCATGTCCACCTCCAGCGGCCAACCGGATCGTCGCGCGATGGCTGACTTCGAGGTCCATATCGATTTGGACGGCCGCACACGCCCGATCGGACTGGCGAGGAGCAATCGCGTCCGGGGAACCGAGACCATCCTCTTCGAGTATGACGGAGCATGGCTTGAGGATCCGGACCGCTTCTCGCTAGAGCCAGCTCTTGCTTTGACCCGCGGAGCCTTCGCCCCCCCTGCAGGTCTTGTGACTTTCGGCTCCATCGGCGACTCAGCGCCGGATACCTGGGGCCGGCGCCTCATGCAGCGCGCCGAACGCCGCCTCGCCGACCAAGAAGGCCGCGCGGTTCGCACGCTTGTAGAAAGCGACTACCTGCTCAGCGTCGCCGACGAGACGCGACTTGGCGCCCTCCGCTTCCGCTGGGTCGGCGAAGAGATTTTCCAAGCGCCGATCCGCACGGGCGTTCCTGCTTTAATCGAGCTTGGCCGTTTGCTCCAGATCACCGAACGATCCTCCGAGACGAGGAAACGGATGAAGACTTGCAGCTCATCTTTGCCCCAGGCTCCTCCCTGGGCGGTGCCCGACCGAAGGCCTCGGTTATCGACCAACATGGTCACCTCTCCATAGCGAAATTCCCGAAGGAGACCGACGACTACAGTATGGAGACCTGGGAACAGATCGCGCTGCGGCTGGCCGGCCAGGCAGGTATTGCCACGCCTCAACACGAGCTGATCGAGGTCGCCGGCAAGCCAGTCATGTTGTCGCGACGCTTCGATCGTGACGGTGCGAGCCGCATCCCGTTCCTGTCGGCGATGGCGATGATGGGCGCCAAGGACGGTGAGCGCGGCAGCTATCCGGAGATCGTCGATGCCCTTGCTCAACACGGCGCCCAGGGGAAGACGGACGCGCATGCCCTCTATCGGCGGGTCGTCTTCAATGTGCTGGTTTCCAATGTCGACGACCACCTCCGCAATCACGGTTTCCTATGGCTGGGAAAGGCGGGGTGGTCTCTCTCGCCGGCATACGACCTCAATCCCGTCCCGACAGATCTCAAGGCCCGGGTGCTGACGACGAACATCGATCTCGATGAGGGCACCTGTTCGCTCGATCTGCTTGAACGCGTCGATATTTTTCGCGCTCACCCTGCCGCAGGCCCGCGCGATTATCAAAGAGGTCGCGACCGTGACAGCGACCTGGCGCGATACAGCCAAGGCGGTCGGCGCTCGATCGGCGGAAATCAGCCGAATGGCCAGCGCTTTCGAGCATGACGATCCCAAGCTGGCGCTGGCGCTATGACGAGGACCTTCCTCCACAATTTCGATCCGCCAACATTCAGCCCTGTCGCGGGCGCGACCGTCGACCTCGACGTCTCGGAGATCGAGGACGCCGGGATTCGCGAAGTGTTGCAGACGCCAGGGGCTGCATATGGCGCGTGGTCTATCCTGGACGCGCTGTTGACGCCAACCGGCGCGGGTACGCCCTTCATCTTCCGGGAACCGCTTGGGCAAGCCCGCGAGGTGAAGGTCGCGCTATCCGGCTTGTTCGGCCGCTTCGTTGCCCGCGCCTATCTGGAACGCTACTTCAACCTTTCGATCTTCGCGCATCTCGGCAGCCGCATCATCGACCTCGATCGCCGCCGGCAGGTCAAAGTCACGCGCTTGTCCCGCGGCGATCTGCCCGACTGGATCGCCTGCGCATCCGACCTGTCCTCCTTGACCGTGGCCGAAGCGAAAGGTTGCCACGATAATGGCGGCCCGGCCAAAGCGTTGAACCGCGCCTGGGCTCAGGCCGGACGGATAGATATCACCGCTGGAGGCCGCAAGATCACAGTGAAGCGCATTGCCATCGCGACCCGCTGGGGGATGGCGGCGCCAAATCCGACGGACGCCCACCTCTCAGTCCGCGATCCGATCGATGAAGGCGAGCCGATCAAGCCGGAGGAGAAAGACGCGCTCTTCATCGGGCTTCTCCGCCTCCATATCGCCAATCTCATCAAGTCGCTTGGGCACGCTGAGCTAGCCAGTGCGCTTCGCGGCCTCACACACCAGCCGTTCGCGCGAAGACTCCAAGGGGATCTCCAACGCGCCCGAGCGCTGCTGGATGCCACGTTGGTGAGAGAGCTGGAAAAGGCCACGACCATGGGCGGACTGATCGGAGGGATCGTCACCCGTGCCGGACCCGTCGCTGACACCGACGTTGCGCCCGCCGATCAGGAGGCGCTCGCTCGCCTCAATCTCCGGCCGGTCTTCGTCGGCATCGAGCGCGATCTCATCCGTGCCGCTATCGACGCGGAGCTGCAAACCGTTCGCATCCGCCTGACGCAGATAGGGGGTCCCGATGATTTTTCTCGGCCTGACCGCGCTGGCGGCTGGATCATCCCGATCGGTGAGGAGCGACGCATCAGAGGAGGCAACTGATCCGGTGACCACCGAACATGAGCATCGTGGGGAAACGGCCGGCGACACCAGACACGGCACGATTAGGCAGAAAGATGGAACGCAGGAGACTGAACGCGGCCACGCCGCGCTGATGCCCACTATCACCACCGACAGGGGACGAAAATTCAGATCGTCTGCCGAAACGTATTCGGCCCCGTCCGGTAGTGTCGTATACCGATACGCTGGGGAAGGCCGCGCCTTGAGGCCAAAATGGCGGCCGCCCGGGTTCAGGCTAGATACGAAGCCTCGGAGGCTGACATCAGTTATCCGAGGAGTTGTATCGCCAGGCCCCGCTCTCTCCGCCATATTATCAATAAAATCAAAAACTTAGAGTAAACTTCCGGAATTTACCCGCCAAAACGCCCATCATGCGGGATGCTATTGATTTAGACGGCATGAGACATCCGGCCGGGGTGTCCCATCGAAAAATACGATTCGGCGCGATCCCACCAATGGCTCAACCTGGATGCAATCCGATTTGGGCTGCTGGGACTAGCCGCTCTTGCCACAAGGACCACGACGATCTGCTGCGCCCCGGTTCGTGTTGTCACCGGCGTAGAGCGGGAGGACAAATTCGGACTCGACCACTCCGGTGAGGTCGCGCAACTCCTTCCCAGGTTTGTTCTCTTGGGCGCTTCTTGAAGACTTTATCGCAGGCACGCCTAGTGAAGATGCGGGTTGCTCCTCGACTACGAACGCCATGCGCTCGCGCCCCGTGTAAATGCTGGGGCGTAAGGGGACCATGAGCGTTTGCGATCAACTTCTGCCCTGCAGAGCCCGAGATTTTCGATCTCAAGCCCTTTCATCGCATCGCCTGTATAGGTCTACGCCGCGGGCTTCTCGATAGGCACCAGGAACGGCCATTGCGGTGGCCAGCGTCCGAGGCGAATTAAACGACGGAACCGGGGTTTGCGCTGCGCCAAAAGCAGGCGTGACGGTCCGCGTGTCAGAATTCCATGGCCTGTCTTGCGTTCTCCGAAACTGGGAACAACTTGAGACTGCCGCTGGCATCTACTGGCCGTTTCAACCGGCGGACATGCCGAAAACGCCAGCCAAAGGCTTCGCCTGGCATAGGGCCAGGCACCATATGCTCCGACCTGAGACGGCTCCAGCTGGCATGGGTGAACAGTTCGACGTTCACCAGCTCGGCCACGCCGACGAACCCACCCAAGTAGCTTGCGTCGATATCGGGATATCGAAACAGGGCTTCCAGCTCCGGCTTCTTGCCGGTGTGCAAGATCAACGGCCCCCGGAAGTCGGTCGGCCAGCTTCTCACTTCGATGGTTTTGCGGCCCAGCAAAATCAGTTCCGCCCAGGGCTGCTTGATGCTGAGTGCTACAAGAAAATTCGGTAGGCCGATAATGGTCATCAAGGCACCGGAAACGTCTCGATCAACTCGCGGGCGAAGCGTTGCTCGATGTCAAAAATCTCTGCCATCGTCAGCTTGCCCTGGGAATGTGTAACCGCCTCTCGCACGATCTGCGGCGCTTCGAACGCGAAGCGCTCGGGTCCATAGGACGATGCGGTGAGCTTTCGTGCCCATGCCAGATAAGCGTCGATATGGATACGCGCATCGCCGTCAGTGAAGTGCGGGTCCTTTTTGGATGTCAGATCGACCGCGTGCGGGACATCTCGGCCGCGCAAAGCGGTTCTGCGCACCGCGCAGGGAATGCAAAGTCCGCATGGTTGACCGATGCGCTTGGTAATGGCGCCGAGCACCTGGCGCGACGCCAGGTTCCAACAGGTCTCGGTTTCGAGGATGGCCTTATCGAACCGCTTGGCACCAAGATGCGCCTTCATCGCCTCGGCGGCTTCGCGTTTGGTTGTGGTCAAAAACGGGTTCTGAACCGACAACGGTTCGCCGAAGAGGTTTGAGAACAGACCGCTCGCCAAGGTGTGCAGCATGGGATGTGCATGGCGGGTCATCCGATAGGTCGCCGCCGGTGGCATCGCGATCGCCAAAGGGCCGTTTTCGAACTGGAGCAACGTCGTGGCGCCATAGGAACGCGCGACCAACGCGCCGAGCGCAAGGAACAGGAAAGAGCGATATTGAAACTGCCCGCCGATGCGTCGTCGTCCATTGGACCACGTGCATCCTACCTGGACATGGCGTTTGAAAGCGAATTGATCGGCCAACTCCGTTTGCCTTGCCTTGGCGCCATAAAAGGAAGCGAGCGCAGCGTCGGTGTCGTTGCGGCGCAGCCAGTCCAGCCCGCTGGTGCTGTCGAGGCCCGCCGAAAACAACGCGGTGGTCTGAACGCGATCTGTGTGTGAGCCATTCAACGAAAGCCGATCGAGCGCGTTCGAGGTCTTTCGCTTGGAGACCGCGAACGTCCATTCAGCGTTGCCCAATAAGCGCAGGATCGCCGTTAGGGCTGCATGGGTTGCGGTCGTCCATGCTGAGGGTTCGCGCACCGAAACAGCCACCTTTACCGATCGAACGCGCTGGCTCGAAATACGCTTGGGAATATAGCGCTCCACTTCCCAGACGAGGCGCGCCACTTCCAGGAGATCAAGCGCTCGGGGATCGAGCCCAAGCGGACCGAGGCCGGCCGCGTTGTGCCACTGGATGCTTGCAAGGTCGAGGTCGATGACCTGTGTCTCCCGCCGCGGCGCCTTGACGATCTCGATATGGGCGGGAATGGTCCGAGGCGTGCTCATCATCCGATTACCAGTTTCGAATAGTTGGCACCTATGGTCGCCAGCAGATCGCCGCTGGCAGCCTTGCGGGTGCGGACGAATTTCTCCTCAAAGCGTTGCTGGATAGCGGCGGCGATCGTATTGGCGGCGCGCTCGACCGACAACTCCGACGCCCCGAGGTCTATGCAGGATTCACCGACAATGCTTTTGGCAATGATTTGCCCGAGAAAGCCGCGACGAATGTCATTCGGGTCGGCGAAGCGGGTCCGATCGAAGGCCACTTCTACCGCTGCCGCATCGCCTCGTTCGGCCACCGCCAGGTTATCGCCCGCAAGGGCGGTTGCAAGAAACGAGCGAAACGCCAGACCGACGCGGTCGATATGCCTTTCATCGACGGCGTCGCCATGCTCGCGCAAAGCTTGGTCAATCGCCACGTCGCAATAGGCGGTGATCGATCCTGAACCTTTGGCAACGCCGCTCTGATCCAAGATGCCAGACCATCTTTGCCCTTGCATTGCCCTGCTGAGTTCTATCAACCTGTCGAGCAGTGTGGTCGCAAAGGGGTCTTGAAATAGCCCCGCCATGAAGCCCGCGCGTCCTCGTTCGCGTAGCAATGCATTGATCTCGCGCGTTAGTCGTGCCTGATCGCCGTCGGCCGTCAGCATTCGTGCGATGTCGCGCAGATACGTGATGGCCCGCAACAGGGAACCGCCCGATCCTGCCGACCCGGCGCCTCCGCCGCCGAGCGAGCCGCTGCCGCCCCCAAATCCCCCCGTTCCCATTCAGATCCTCCCTTGCCAGATTTCTTCGGCGGTCCCCCGCTTCCACGGCTCGGGCACCTTGGCGGCCAGGGGGGATTCTAGAAAAGCGGCCCAAACCGTCCCCCCGGACGCGGTGAGGACATCCAGGCCGGCATGGGTTTTTGCCGCGCGCTGCGCGTCTTCGTCTCCTGTCAGCCCTGGCAGGCGTCTGATGTCGGCCACATTGTCCTTGAGCAGCTCGATCGCGGTCTCGCGATCCGGCGCGCCCCTTGCTGCCAGACAATCCGCGCAATCTATGCGGTTCCTTATGACAACCCGTTGCGCCCAGGCATGCTCGAACAAGCGCAATGTCCGAAGCCTGGCGCGCGCATCGTCCCAACTGAACCGGCGATGACCGGTGCGCATCTCGTTCCAAGCCAACCTGTCCGCCGCGATGGCTGCGAGAAGCGGATAGCGGCGTTGCGCCTCGCCATCGGACAGTCCGGCTAGAATAAGGGCAGCGGTCTGATCGTCATTGGCGGCCTCCGCGATGCGTGCCCTAGTGTAGCGAAGTTCCATTTCCACTTCAGCAAGGTGAAGCGCTCGGGCCACCTCGAGGCCCTGCTGAACAAGTGCTTCGGCGCGGTCGCGGATAACCGGATCGAGCGGACGCATGGCTGGATCGAGAACGCATTCGGCAGCATTGCGGCTGGCCGCCGCAAAGAGGTGCCCGAAGATTGGATTCGCGAAGGCTGAGGGCCCGACCTCCTTGAGGATCGTGTCATAGACCGCAAGCGCGCCATCATAGTCATGATCAAAATACTGGCTGATGCGGGCAAGGTTGTTGCGATACTGTGACAACTGGACGGCGGCATCGGCGATACCAGCGTCGACGGCCGCCTGGGCTTCGGCCACCGCTGCCGCAGCCTCGCGGCGCATCGCTTGTTGCGCTGGCGGTTGCGTGGCGTCAGCCTTGAAACACTCCGACAACATCGCATGTTTTCGCGCCTTTTCGACAGGCGTGGAAAAGTTACGGCCGCTAAGCATGGTGCGGACCAGTGCGAATTGCTGCAAGACAATGGCGGCTTCGCAGATTGAGAACCACGGGGCGGCGGCGAGCTCGTCGACCAAGACGCGGCTTTGCGTTGCTTGATCAAACAGTCGTGCCCGATCCGAGATCGACCAGCCAGCGCCAGCCGCAAGCCAAGCGGCATTGATCGCTTCTGCGGCCTGACTTCCCTCTCTTAGTGAAGCATAGTGACGAACAACTTCGACCAGCGCGCCGAAATCGTGCTCTACCGGCCGATCAAGCAGCATTGTTATGCAGGAGCGATGGGCTGCATCAACTGTTTCGGACGGCAACAATCGCAGCATGGTGCGCCGAACCGTCTCTGCAAGCACCCGTTGTCCTGCAACGCGTACGCAAAAGGGATCGAGCCGGGTAAGTCGGGCTGCTTCCACGCCAGTTATGCGCCCGACATCACCCATGGCCAGCGCCCGCTCGGAGACGCTCAGGATAGCCGACACCAATGGCTCCGCGCGCACCGCGGCTTCGATCTCTTCGTTGGCCATGTCCATCATAAGCTGATCGATCGCCCATTGCCGGGCCGCGTCAGGGACAGCGGAACCTGCGACTACCACCGAACTCAGCGCCGCCGCAGTCACAAGCACGTCCCATGCGACCGCTGAATCGGGAACTTCCCCCAGCAAAACGACAATGTCGGGGATTGCAAGGAGTCGGGCAAGCCCGTTTAGACCTGTGTCCCGAATGGCGGCAATTGCCTGGGCGATCTCGCGATCATGGTGCCGGGGGTCAAGCTGGCGAAAGGCGTCCTCAGCCCACAACCGCAGGCGTTGATCAAAAGTCGCGCCTGAGCGTGGCAAAACCGGAACGACCGGCCGACCTGTATCACGACGCAGGGCTGCGCCAACTGAAAGCAGCCGCGCGCGCGATCCCGGATCGATTGACGCGGAACCGGTTACCGCAAAATATCGACCGGGCCGGGTCCAGGTGCGGGCGAGCGCCGACGACGTCTCATCGATCGGAGCCACCCCGTTTGCAAGCGCGGGAAGTTCGTTGGCGCCTGACAAAAGACGCACTGCCACCCAGGACGCCGGAAACGCTGGCTCGTCACCCCAGCTGACGGCGTCCACGGGCTCGCTAAGCGACCAGACGGCGGGCGCGGCGTAGTCCATCCGGCCGTCAGAGATCACATCGGCGTTGAGAGCCGCAGCACGGCTAACGGCGGCCGCCACCTCCAAAGGCTCTCCCGATGCGAAAGATCCCAAAAGCGCCTCGATCATGATGCGTGCCGCGCGCACGCGGATACGCGAGCGCATGGCGAGGACCGAAATACCCCCGCTTTGGCGCAGCGCTGTTAGCGCCGCACCTCCCTCGACACTTTGGGAGGTCTGCTCATCATGTTCGCCGAGTGAGCAGGCCCAGAAAATCCAGAACGGCGGCGCCGAATGAGGTGTTGGAAACAATCGTTGCGCTAGCGCGGAAACGGCCATCCAGCCGTCGTCGCCATCTGCCGTGCGCAGTTGCGGCGCGGGTGCCCTTTGCCCGATGCCGAAGAAGATGACCACATTCGGCCTCAACGTCCGTGCCAGCGCCACTGCTGCGTCGAGGTCATCAGCGCGAAGCTGGAGCAGGTCGTATTCGTCGATACGGCCGCTCGCGGTAGCGGCTGCCGCAAGGGTTTCAGCAAGGAAATCATGGGCTGCTTGCGGGTCAAAAGCGCGTTCGGGTCCTGGATGCCCGACCAATGCAAGCACTCTCATACGTTCCGGCACCGCCGCGAACCCGAAGCTGCGATCATCATCGACAGTCCGCACGGGCGCGAGCTTGTGGCGGTTGAGCGGACTGATTTCCGCCTGGAACGCTTCCCACGGGACGGCGGATTCCCTGGCGCCCGCGCCGATCCTTAAGAAGAGCGGTTCGCGATCCTCAAACATGCGTTCGTCGAGCGCCGCGGCAATCTCGCCTGCTGGAAAAGCAGACCTGAGTGCCAATCTGGAATCTCGCGACCAAAGGTCGAACGGGCGGTCCAGGAATGGCAGCCGCAACCAGGGAAGCCCAATGTCGCGATCCGGACCTGCACCCGTCAATCGAATGAAGCGCCGAAAAAGGTTTGACGGGGAGGAAGCTTCAGCGAGCTTCACGAACCCCACCAGGTGCGAATCTGGCGTATCAGGCTCGCCTCGTCCGCGCCTCCCAGATGCTTCTCCTCAGTCTGTCCCACGACCTGTGTGAGGAGTGCGAACGAACTGGCTCCGTAGGCCAGCGCTTCCTGAGCGGTTCCGGCATGAGCCGCTATCGACGCGACCGCACCGATGATCGCCAACAACACCACACTGAACCAATAGTAGCTTGATTTGATATATGACGGCGTCGACTCAAAGCGCTTGCGAATGGCCTTGATGATATCCGGCAGAATGCCGCCGACGGCGCCCAGCGCTGCTGTCTCGATGATCCCCATAAGCTCCCTCCCAGCTAAACATCCTCTACTATATCTTCGGCACTCTGACCAGCAATTTAAGTCTCAGTGGCGCTGTGTATTAATGCTGTGTCTTTCCGCGAATAGAAGCGACCGAACCTGACTCCACTATATTCTCACATGGCTCGAAGCGCCGTTTCAGCGTCTTCCGCTGATTAGATCGAGGACAACCACCTCGATCAGTGGCTGGCGCGCCTCGGGAATCGCGGCCTTCAACATTTCTTTCATCTCTTGGGCGCTCGCGGGCGCGGGAAGCCCGTTGGGCCTGGCCTTCAATCGCCTACCGCTCGCCGAGGGCATATTGCCGAACCACAGGACGCAGTAGATGCCGCGTTGTTCGGAGCGCCAGTCGACGAGATATTGAACATCGAGCTGGTCGGTCGCCGCATCCCAGACATTCGGGTGCCACTGACCTTTGACCTCGATGGGCAATTGCATCGTGCCGCGCGCGAAGGCGAGATCCGCCCGCTTGGTCTGAGGCATGTCCGCCTCCGTAATCCGCTGGATATCGTAGCGGGCCAATTCCGGTCCGATCATCGCCGCCAGCCGGTCGCGGCAGCGGTTCTCGTCGCGCGGAACGCCAGCATCCGTCCAGAATTCTACAACCGTATCGAGATCATCACCGGCGAGCTTGCGCCGCGCGATGTCCATCTCTTCCAGCACTATCGCCTTCAAGTCTTCGATATTGCCGGGCGGTCCGTCGTCGAGGAGCGCTGTCAAATCGCTCGGCGCCAGCCCTGAAAAATCCTCTTCCGCCCGCTTCTGCCGCTGTTCTGCTGCCATGTGCCGGATCAGCTCGGCATAGCCGTCATTGGATCCGGCAACGAGGCGCGCCATGGCTTGGCTTGCTTCGACGCTGGTGTCGCCAGCGATCAGACCAAGCAGGGAGCGCAGAAAGTCAGTTGCGTCATAGTCGTTTGTGTCGCCCGAGCCGACGCCGTTGAGCACTGCGTAGGGCCAATGCCCACGAAACTCGGTAATGATCCATTCCGCCTGTGCGACCGACAGCGGCATCATACCGCCGCCCCGCTCGAATTGGATTCGGTTGCGCAGGAACCAGATGAACCTAGGATGACCTGCACCGATCGTGTTGAGATCCGGCCTCACCAACTCAAAACGCACCAGCACATCAATTGCAAGCCACGACAGCATATGATCGAAATTGCGAAACACCATCGCGGCGCGCGCCTCTGCGATATCGCGCAGTGCATCGACCGCGCCAGCCTGGGTCAGGCAGTCGACCAGCCCTACTTCGACCTGCTCGGGAACGTTGGGAAACGCCGTCAGCCATTCAGCGGCCAGCGCAGCTCCGGTCGCCTGCCAGGCAGGATCGTGGGCGAGCTTGTAGAGCCCGCTGACATGATCGCTGCCGGCTGCCAACGCCGGTTCCATCCAGAGCCGCGCGAATGCGATGCGGGATTCGGCAGTGGGGATGACCTCGGCCTCCAGCGCGGCTTGCAGCCGCTCCTGTTCATTCTCAACGCTCCAGCCGTGATCGTCGTAGCTGAGCAGCAGGGCCGCCAGTTTGAGAGAACCCGGAAGGTCGGCCAAGCTCTTCCCGGTGCGCAGACGCTCATAAAGTCCGGCCATGATCGGGCCGCTGTAGTTATAGAACGTCCCATGTGCGAAACCCTCAGCGATTTCAGCGGCGGTGGGCAGATCGGGGCGATGAAGAACGGCCTCGAATCCGGTCAGTGCGTCGTCACCCAGCGCCGGTCCAAGGAGGCTGACCAGACGCTCGGCCGGCGGCAGGTCATTCGGCAAATCGCGGGATGACATGCCAAGATAGGCTTCGGCGGGCTCGAAGATTGCCGTGAGTCCGCCGGAGCGCAGATCGTCGCGCACCTTTTCCAACTGGTGGCGTACCACTTCGAAGGCCGCCTTCTGCTCGCGCACCCAAATGGCTTCCTTCTTGTCGTGACGGACCTTCCAGGCGGGCTTCTTGGGATTTTCGAGCTTGCGCAGGAACCTAGCCAGTTGCTTGTCGCCGCGCCGGAACGCTTCCGCGGCCAGCCGCACATTGGGATCGAGCCCGCTTGGGCCCCTGGCAATCTGCAACAAGTCCTTCCAATCTTCACGCAGGCCAGCGTCTTTTGTGTCGCCTTCGGCCAAGCGAGCGAGCGCGCAGACAATGTCGCCTGGTCGTGTTGTGAGCCCGACCAAACGGTGTTGTAAATGGTGCTCGGTCGCCCACAGGCTATCCTTGCGGCGGTCAGTCGCAAGAACGTGCTCCTGGACCGCGCGTCGCAACGCATCGTGCGTCGACAATCGGTCGGCCAGGCTCTGGTATTCTTCACGATGGGAGCGATGGGACCGTTCAATGATCTTGAGCCAGCGCCACAGCGCAGGAGCTTGGGCCGGTCCGGTAATGCCTTTATCAATTGCCTGGACGATCAGCTGAGCCACGATGTCTGCTACTTCGCCGGCCTGCCGCCAATCGTCGTTGGTCAAGAGTTCCGCATATTCGGCGATCAAATCCAGTATTCCGGCCAGTCGTGCCGTAGCTATCGTGTCGAACAGGCGCCGATATGGGCGGATTGTGTGGACGCGCCGATCCCTGCGGCGTGGCAGCGGACAACTTGTTAAGCCTAATTCGCCGAACAATGTTGCGACCAGCACCGCGTCTGGCACATCGCCCTCAATGGCTTGGATCAGCTTGCGCGCAAGGCGCGAGGTGTCGCCGCCCTGATCAGCCAAAGCTGCCACCGTCGCCTGCCACCAGGCGCGGTCGCGATATGGCATGAGGGCGTCCGCCGCGTCGGCGCGCTCGGCGTAAAAGCGCTCTCTCGACAGGACGATTACTTCGAGCGTGTCGGCCAGCTCGGCGGCCAGGGATGTGCCCTTCAATCCTTCTATCAAGAGCGAACGCAGATGCACACTGCTCGTTGCCGCCGCGATGATATCTTTGATCTTGGGCTTGAGGGCCGCGATCATCAGGCCCGCCGCCGTCTTGATGTCCCAATCGGCCGACCGGAAATACGGATCGTCGTGAGCGAGCCTGCGCAGCGCCTCGAAAAGACAATCGGCCAGATGCGGGGTCAGCGCAGCGGTCTCCCCATAGCGAAGCACACCGTAGGGGTCTTCGGCGATGATCCGCTCGGCCATTGGCGGGCTATGGTAGCCAAGCCAGGCATGAATGCCGCGCAGACTTGCGGAAACGCCGCCGCTGCCCTGCAATTGTGCCAGAACGCGGCGCTGCGTCCGCGGAGTGGTGGCCTGTCGCGAGAGCCAACGTGCGCCGAGATACTCTGCGATGACGCGGTGAATAAGTTTGGCCCGCGAAGGACCAACGCTGTGAAATAGCTTGCAGGAAAAAATCGCCCGCGCGGCCTTGGCGCTCGGCAGCTTTTCCAAATCTGACAGTCGCAGATCACCTTGCTGAACCTGCGATGCGCCCGCAGCGCTCGCAGCTTCAGCGCCCGAAAACAAAAGGCCAGCAGCAATTGCCCCTGCAGCATCAAGCGCTTCATCCTGAGTGAGTTGGGCCAATCCCATATTCTGGCGATCCGGATCGTGCTCAGGCCAGACCAATGTACAGACGCGCTCGAACAAGGCAGCCCGCGTCCCCGGCAATTGCACGTCGGTCTCGGCGACCCGTCCAGTCAGGCCAAGCGTCAAGGGATTTCGATAAAGCTCTTCCAATCCGTGTAAGGCGAGATGGTCGAGCACATGGTTGGGATCCACGGTTGAATACCGCGCAACGAGATAGGCGCGCGCTTCTGAACGGTTGAAGGGTTCGAGCGTCAGCACAATGGGATCGGCACCGTAGAGTTGGCGCAGGTCCGTTATGCTGCGCGCCTGCCATTCGCGCGAGCGGCACGAGAGGATGAACGGCGGCGAACCGGCCTCTTCGAGCTGGGCGAGGATTGCATCGACGGCGTCGCCCTCGCGCTTGGACATGGCCTCGTCGAGGCCATCAATCAAAATCGGCTTGCCCATCGCCACCAGCTTGGCCGGGTTCTTGCTGTTGATGAACCGGATCGCGGTCACCGGTTCAACGATTAACTGCCGTCCGAGCTCGCGCATGAGCTCGCTCTTGCCCATGCCAGGCTCGCCAAGAACGATCTTGTTACCGGCAAGAGCGAGAAGCCCCGGCTCATCAACCCCGGGGTCGAGTTTGGAAGTATCGCTGATCGTCAGCCGGCGCTTGAAATAGGCCGCGGCCGCATCTTTTGCAGAGGGCTGGGGAAAACCGCTTGTCATCTAAAGTTTCCTGCGGAGAAATTTCAGCTTCAAAATCACCATGAGTCGCCCTGACGTCAGTGACGCATAGCAGGCTGCCGTTGTCGACGCTTTCGCGTTAGCAGGCCCTAATGTTGGGCCGCAAAAAGGCCGTTTCCGCAGCTTAATTGTACCATAAATAGGTCGCAAAGTTATTTTTCGTCCTATTTATGAGACTCCGTGACGAGCAATGGCTTGTCAGAGGGATTTTTGCGCTATAAATGGAGCGCAAAGCGGTAAAAAGTACCATTAATGGAACATGATCATGGCTAAGCCCGCATCGAGGTCTTATTCGCGTTATAGCCGCGACGCCGCGCTGCTCCTAGGGCAACTCATCCGGCGCGCACGCATCGAGCGTCGCATAACTGTCGAGGAGCTCGGTGAGCGTGCCGGTCTATCGCGTGGTCTCGTCCACCGTATTGAACGGGGCGACCTCGGCTGCGCTATCGGCGCTGTCTTCGAGGCCGCGGCCGTCGTGGGAGTAAGGCTGTTCGAT
This sequence comes from Mesorhizobium sp. B2-5-11, assembly GCF_006440835.1. NCBI lineage: Bacteria > Pseudomonadati > Pseudomonadota > Alphaproteobacteria > Hyphomicrobiales > Phyllobacteriaceae > Mesorhizobium > Mesorhizobium sp. B2-5-11. Next base: position 79,613 of record NZ_VFUK01000010.1, on the reverse strand, counting down.
AGCGACCTGGCAACGTTTGCCCAGCACATAGCGGCGAACACCGCAACGCTGACGCTTCTTCCCCAGGCCGTACGCACGTCAACCGGTCCGGTGAAAGATGACTTCTGAAAACGCACCCCGCGAGGCTTTTGTCTGGATTTGGCTGCCACAAGCGACGGAGCCGGTTGTTGCCGGACTGTTGACGCGTGACGGCGACAAGCTGCTATTCAATTATGGCCGTTCCTACCTGGCCCGCGAAGACGCGATCGCGATCTACGACCCCGAATTGCCGCTGAAGGCAGGCGGATTGCCGCTGTCGCCTGGTCTTTCGATGCCCAACAGCATTCGCGACGCAGCGCCTGATGCCTGGGGCCGGCGCGTCATCATCAACCTTATCCTGGGCAAAAAGGGCAACGCGATCGATCCCGCGGCGCTGGACGAGCTCACTTACCTGTTGGAGTCTGGATCTGACCGCATAGGCGCGCTCGATTTCCAGGCGTCGCCCAGCAGATACGTTCCACGCCAATCGCGAAGCGCATCGCTGGAGGAGCTTTTGAGCGCTGCCGCCCGCGTCGAAGAGGGTGTGCCGCTGACGTCCGAGCTGGACCAGGCCTTGTTTCATGGAAGCTCCATCGGCGGAGCCCGGCCGAAAGCACTGATCGCCGACGCGGATGCAAAATTCATCGCGAAATTCTCCTCTCAAGGCGACGTCTACAGCGTGGTAAAGGCTGAGTTCATCGCCATGCGGCTTGCCGGCATGGTCGGGATCAATGCGGCACCGGTGCGCCTGACACAGACCGTAGGGAAGGATGTCCTGCTCATCACCCGTTTCGACCGGCAAAAGTCAGGCGATCAATGGCGCCGCCGCAGCATGGTTTCTGCACTGACGATGCTCGGCCTCGATGAGATGATGGCGCGCTATGCCAGCTATGAAGATCTGGCGCCGATCATCCGCCATCGCTTTAGCGATCCAAAGAAAACGCTGAAGGAGCTGTATTCGCGGGTAGTCTTCAATATCCTTTGCGGCAACACGGACGACCATGCCCGCAATCATGCCGCATTTTGGAATGGCTCCGAGCTGGAGCTGACCCCTGCCTACGACATCTGCCCGCAGGCGCGCGCCGGCAACGAGGCGGGCCAAGCGATGTTGATCCTCGGCAACAACCGATCAAGCCAGGTTGCGGTCTGCCTTCAGGCACATGCGGTGTTCCAGTTGTCTAAAGAGGACGCCACCGCGATCGCGGCGGCACAGATCACAACGATCCGCGATCAGTGGGATCGCGTCTGCGAGGAAGCCAATCTTAGCGTCATTGATCGTCAGTTGTTTTGGCGAAGGCAGATCCTCAACCCCTTCGCGCTCGAGGGCGCTCCAGAAAGCCTGAGAGCCCTGCTTCAGTAGAGCAAATTCGCCGTCGCGCGGAGTTCGCAAGACCCGCGATCCGATCAGTGTTGACACGACCCCCGCCTTGACTTCTCACAAGCCTAGCGACGATCGGGCGGCGCGGATTTGAATTGGTCCGTTGCGGTTAAGGCAAAATCGGTTGGTAGCTGCAGTCCGAGCGAGGATGTCAATCGCCTCGGCAGCATGGTCCGCCAGAATTCGCTCTGTTGATCGAGCGATGCCGTATCGCGCTCCAGGTGAAGCTTTGGGCAAGCCCCCCAGCACAGCGGCAGAAAGGAGCATGTGCTGCACTTTTCGTTGCGTGTCGGATCGAACCCGTCCCACCATTGTTCCTGCGTGGCTTGTTGTGCGGTGGATTCTCGATCGAGTTGTCCGACAGCGCGGTGCGGTTCGGTAACCTGGAGGCCGCAATTGTACAGGGATCCATCAGCGCCGATGACGATCGAATCCTCGGCAATCGCAGCACACACGGATCTTCTTGGGTGGGGGTAGCGATCCAATGCGGCTGTCTTGTCGAGATAGATTTCTGGGACGATGGCGCGCACGACATCCCTGGCGGCCTCGAATTCCGCATAAGCCAGCTCAGTCTTGCGGATGAAATCGACCTCGGTTGAGTAAGGCGTCAGTTTAGCGATCTGCAGCGTTGCCTTTGACCCCTTCTCGAACCAGCCGTTTGTCATCCCGAATTCGGCGAGCAAAACGAGATCCGCACTGTTCTTCGTACCCAGGTTGAAACGGATATCAACGGTCACATCCCGTTTGAGAGCTTCAATCAGTCTGATAGCGCCCTGAAACTGATCCTCGCCGGAAAATCCGCGACGGTAGCGCCGTACCTTGTTATGGGATTTGCCAAATCCGTCGAAGGTGACCTGAACGCGCTCAATCATGTGGATGCGGGCGAAAGCCAAGGGATCGCCAGGCCACAGTGTGCCGTTGGTCAAGATCGACGCTGAGTACCGCCGTCCCAACTGATTGCAGAGTGCCTGGAGCCGTGACGATGCCTTTTCCAGAAAGGCCCGATTCAACATCGGCTCGCCGCCATACCAATCAATGTGTAGGGCTGGCTTGCCGGAAGCAGTCAGAATGTTTTCAACGCGCTCGACGATCTTATCGACATTGCCAAACTCAAGCGTGGATTCGTCCCGCTTCTGAAAACAGTAGAAGCACCCTAGATTGCAATTGTTGGTCGTAGTGATGGTCACAATGATTGGGGACTCTGCCTTGGTCTGCAGGAAGAGCTCCCGAATTTGCTTTATTTCGTCGAACCCCGGCTCAACAACAAATCCACCGCTCAGCAAGGATTGCGACAGCGCTTCCCCTAGATTGGTGAGATCGATTTTTGCGGGGTGCCTGCAAAGAGCGAAGCCGAGATCGGCAGCATCGCTCCCCGCAAAATGACGCGACGCTCCCGTTCGCGCATTGTAAAGAATGATACTGCCGGTCTTTGTAGGGATCGAGAAATTGTAGCGTGATGTGGAGTACATGGCACGCTGCCAACCGTCAGCTCTGCTCGATCAGGGCCACGCAGTAGGTTGCGTCATAGCCGCAAAGTGTCGCAAGCGGCTTTGAATTGCCCTTTTCGTCGGAAACGCTGACTTCAACCTGCTCTATGGTTACGCCCGGCTTGACCTTGATTGTAGGCTCGCGGTCAGCAGATTCGATGAGAGTAATCTTCGTCATGACTTACGATCCCTCCTCGTGAAGACCCACACCCGCATAGTCTGCCCGAACTGGCGACTTGGCAAGTAAAATCGAGTCGCGCTAATTTCGCGATGCAGAGCCCCGGACGGCTAATGCTTCGTGGATCGTCGAAGATTGTTAGCCGCGGAAGAAATCGGTCACATTGGCTCGGGGTGAGCGAGCCGTTTCCGCGCCAGCGGCCCCCGCAATGACCTTTTGCAGGATTAGCGGGGTCAAGAGCCCGATCTGGAATGCAGTCAATGCTTGCGCCTGACTGCCAAAATTCAACCAAGTGAAAGCGCCGGATACAAATATCATCAGCGCTGTGATAATCCAGTAGAGTGCACTTTTCAGGTATTCTGGAAATCGCGGATTTGTCCTTAGGCCATACCAATGAACAAGCTCAGCGACGAACCCTCCGAAAATACCAACCAGGAAAACGCCGAGCGCAGTGGTCAAAGCTACTCCGCCGCTCATGATCAATCCTCCAGCGATGTGCATCCTTCCGGAAGCGTTTGTAGTATAGCTGCCGATCGCTTTTCCAGCCCTATCTACATGAGTTCACGGTCTCGGCTTCGCTATTCTGTGGAGGGAGCCTCCGCGCTGGCCAATGCGATCGCCGTTCTGGCTTCCAGCGATGCCCCCACAGGGCTTTACGACGAGAACCTTACCCGCAAGTCGCTTGAAGCGATGTTTCGAGAGATTGGCGCGAGTGAAGAAGTCGGAGGCTGCGAACTCATCCTGGTCCTTTCGGGTCATGGTGACCAGAGCACGGACCAGACCTGGTTCTGCACCTATGAGGCTAATCCTGACCAAATAGACCTCACCGGCGCCGGGCTTGCCGATCTTGTCATGCTTGCCAGACCGGCGAAGGTCTCGGCGGTTTTTGACTTTTGCCATGCCGGCGGCGTTGCGAAGGACTTTCGGGCAGCGCTATCGGGTCGACTTGGCGACGACAACATCCTGGTCCTCTCCGGCGCCACTTCGCAGCAATTGGCTTACGAGCACCCTGCTCTCGGCCGAGGCCTGTTCACGATTGCCCTGCACGAAGCGCTCGTAGACAAGCGGCTCTTTGCACTGGCCGCAATGCCCGGGACCGCTACGCAGCCGTCGCCCGGGGGATCGGCGTCGAGCGACCTGGCGCGGCTCTTTGTTTTCGCGAGGGAGCGTACCGAGCAACTTGCCTACCTCTTCGCCGGCGGTCGCAGGCAGTCGCCGGAGCTTTGTGGCTCCGGCCATCTTGCGCTCGAATGGTCCGACAAGACCATTGGGCCGCCCTTAGCCCCCGAACCCAGACGAGCCTTGGCTGGAAGGGTACGGCGCGTTTTCGGTTGGAGTGCAGCGCTTGTAGTCGCCATCTGCATGCTCCTGTACTTCCTGCAATATCACATCGCCGTGCAGCCGAACGGCTGGATCGAGGTACGCCCCGGCCCGCCATGGATGTCCTCATTGCTTCCGAGCGCGATGGGATCGGGAGTGCAGTTGGCGATTGCCGCCGACGATCTCGAACCTGCTTCGCCGCGTTGGGACGAGCAACGCATCAAGGCGCGGACAGCCCTGATGCGCGGCGGTGTAGGTGGGCTTGTCAGTCACCCGATAGGCGACCAGGAAAACTGGGAATTCCGGCTATCGTCCGAATTGTCTAAGGACGCCGGTCGACGGCTGCATTTTGTCTCTTCGCGCAGCGGTGTGATTGACGTCTGTGATTCCAAGGACGTCAAGCGCGACCGATTGTGGGATTACCAGTTTGCGCTCGAAGCTGCGCTGCTTGATCGAGCGCGGTCTTGCCCCGCGACATATTTCCTTTTGAACGGTCCAGAAATCGATGATCTCTACAACGTCGACGACGTGCGAACGGTCGCCGACTATGGCCTATCGGAGCTTTCCGATCAGGCTGTGCGGACTTACCTCGCCGGGCTTGCCCTGGCTTTTGGTGAGCTCCGGGACGAGGACGCGCGGCGACGCTCGTTGGAGGCCGCTATCCTGTTGACCTCCGTTCGGGCAGAACGCGACGTTGTCAGACCATCGGACTGGCTCGCCTTTCTACGGTTCGTCGAGGATGTGGCGGGAAGTCCCAAACTCACCTTGGCGCCGAACGCCGCGGTCTTTCCACGCTTGGCCAGGTGCGCGGCGAGTTGGTGCGAGCTTTCGACAAAAATCGTCGAATACTTCGCTGCTGGCCCGCAAGCGTCGGGCATGGGCAACGGAGCCGGAATGATGATGTGGTTGATGGCAAAGGACTCCGAAAGACAAGCCGCAGAGGGCTCCGCCACCAGCTCCTGGTCACTTCCACCAATATTGCTGCTCGCCCGCCGCGGCGAACTTAACGGACGTGATCTCGATCTGATCATTCGGCGATACGGCTTGCTCGTTATCAACCACGACATGTTCTGGGTGGACCCGACCTGGTTGCCACGTTTCGCGCGCGTGCTTCCGCTAAGCGAGGAGTGGAGCACACCGTTGTGGGGTTGTGTACTTGGCACGTCTGGTAAAAATTCGTCCTGCTTGCCGATTGATGCCAGCCTTGCTGCGCGCGTGCTAGCGGCTCAAGGTCGCTTCCTCAGTGCCGAGGCGTTAGCTCAATTGGTCCTTCGACTGGACAACGGCATCAAGCAAGACCGTGATGTCGCGGCATACGCGTCCGAGATGGTAGACCTAGCATGTTGGACGCCCATGCCAGATCGATGGGTTTCAGGGTTGGAAAAAGGCGTTGAGTACGACATTCAGATAGCACCGCCACGCAGCGCCGATCCGCTTACCGGGGTCCAAATCGTTGAGGTGACGGATGTGTCAGTCGCGCAGGCGCTGTCGGCGGCTTTGAGGAGCGATCATGGGAGTTCGCCAGCAACGATCAACCTCCTCGTAAGGTACGCCTCCAACCACTTCTCTTACGCAGGCCTTGATGTCCTTTATCGCGCGCTGGCGCACAAACTGCGACCGACGGGCGACCCAAGCGGATTCGACCTTGTGCGCTCGCTCCAGGACTTCGCACCGGACGCACAAGCAAGAGCGGTCCTTTTGCGGGCCCTGTCAATTACAAGACCGCGCAGTCTGCTTACCGACGCGCGCATCGCGGATGGATCGGTCTTCTGGCGTCTCGATGCGGTTCTTGCCGCGCGCCGCCAACTTGGCGACTACCAATTTGAAGAAGACCAATATTGCGAGTAGCAACGGCGACGATTTTGGCCGCGCGCCAGCCGAAGGAGCTTCATCCCATAGGGATCTGGCTCGCCCCGGTTTCTCCCAGTCAAAGCGATAATGCATCAGTCATAAGGAACAACGAATGCCATTGCTCTTCTGCAACATTGCATGGATGAACCACTATGCCGGCAGGGATCCGAACGATCCTCCGAAAGGCGGCGGCGGGTTTCCAGTTCTGGAAGGCTTTTGCGGTGAGGAGTTGAACTTCGTTGCCTGTGAAGATGGGTATGTCTACGGCCACTTCGAAACCATCAAGGGCGAAGAGGATCGGCAGGTCAACATCCAGCGCCTTGGGGCCGGTCCCGAGGACGACTTCCTCGATGGCGTCGATATAGTCTGGACGGCTCCGACACAGGGGAGCGATCCGCGCTGTGTGGTCGGTTGGTACCGAAACGCGCGCATCTACCGTCATCGACAAAAATTCAACGGCCAATTCCCATCGGTGCGGCACGTGGAGGATGAAATCACCAGCTTCCGTGTCAAGGCCAGGATCAAGGACGTCAGGCTGTTGCCTTCATCGGAACGACGCATGAAGCTTGAGCGAGGTCCCGGTTGGAGCGGCCAGGTCAGTTGGTGGTACGCGGAAGATACGAAAAACCGCAATGCGCGCGATTTTGTCCGGTCTGTCAGAAAACTTCTTGAGGGCGAGCGTGAAACTAGGCGCCCGTCGTCGGCAACCCGCAGAAAACGACGAGCTGGGGAAGCTGCATCCAATGCGTATTCGCGTTATGTGGAAAAATATGAAGCCGTGGTCCATCCCCGCCACAACAGATTGCAAAGACGGTTCGAAGCCTATCTTAAGGATCGGTTTCCTGGCGTGACCTTCCCGGCCACCTTCTGCGACGACTTAAGGTACGTAGCTGACAAGCGAGATGAGGTCATGGTTGAGATCAAACCAACCGAACCGTCGACCCTTAGGTTCGCGATTCGAACAGCCATTGGGCAACTTCTTGACTATCGGCAGCACCAGCGGTGGAACGGCAAACAGTTGATAGTTGTAGAGACTGAAGTGACGAACGCTGATGATCGAGCGCTGGCGTTCGACAACGGTTTCGGCCTAGCGTGGCCGATCAAGGATGGCGGTTTCGCATTTGCTTGGCCACCCAAGCGTCGGCAGGCTGTCATTTAATCAGCAAGGTTCACGCCGGGGACACTGCCAGCCGCATTTTGGAGTGTGCCGGCGCGGCGACAAGCTGGTTCACGTTTATCACCCCAAACGCAGCAAAAGCGATATCGGGCAAGATGCGAAGGGTTTGTCCAGAAAGAGGCCAGACACGCTGCTTATGCCAAACTCATGGATGCCATCTTGGCGCCAAAGCGGTTGTCATCTCTGGGCAAGCAATCCCAAGCGCCTGCCAAAGCGCCGACGTCAGCGCGGGGTCATCAACGGAACCGCGCTTTCGTCGAGGGACAATGGCGTACAAGACGGAAGCACCGAAATGACCGCGATAGCGACCAAAGGCAGTGCGGTGCTGGAGAAAGTTCGTGACCCTGAGACGGTTTAACAGGGCGGCCGAAGGAGCATCAGCATAGCGCCGACGCAAGGCGGGATGCGGGACCGACAGCCCCCGGCGAGGGGCGCCAAATGAAACGCCGCCAATGCCGACTCGCCGACCCATCTTTGGTTCGACCGAGCAATTCTACATGTGCGCATCGCTCCCATTGGCTTCTGCAAATGACCGCGCTGCTTTCACCAACCATCACACAGCCTGCGCGCACAAGTACGGCAGAGGCCGACTAGGTCGGCCTTAGGGGATAGACCGCACCTTTAGGAGGTTCTGGCTGCCGCGATTGGCGCGCGCTCAAACTTGCACTACATATTCACCCTTGGGCAATTGCGTATCATCAGGAGAATATATTTTGAGCGAGGAAAAAGAAGCTGAGCAAGCCGATCTGGTCGGACTGACCGCGGATATCGTCTCGGCATACGTTGCCAAAAATGCCCTGCCAGTGACCGGTCTCCCAGATCTCATCAGTCTAGTTCATTCGACACTGTCGGGCATCGGTCATCCAACGGCAGCCCAAGAGCCGATCGCGCAGCCTGCGGTCAATCCAAAGAGATCGGTGACGCCTGACTTCATCATTTGCTTGGAGGATGGGAAAAAGTTCAAGTCGCTGAAGCGCCACCTCAGTGTTCATTACGGGCTGACGCCTGAGCAATACCGTGAAAAGTGGGGGCTGGCGCGAGAGTACCCGATGGTCGCGCCGAATTACGCGGCCCAACGCTCTGCATTGGCAAAGTCCAGCGGGCTTGGGCGGAAGCCGGGGGCCAAGGCGACGCAAAAGGCAACGACCAAGCGAACATCACCGCGCCGTTAGCGCTACGCGAACGGTCTTGATAGGCCGCAACGAAAATTTTGCGGCCCGCGGGACCAATCGCTTCAGAAGGTGCGCAGACGTGCAGGTGGCGCTCGCCTGGTGAACGCTTGGGCCCATTTCAGGTCAAATCACAGGCAGCTTCTTTTCGCCCTTGAATATGTCGTGATCGTCCGGTGCCGCCTGGCTCCAACTTGCGTCCGGATCGGCGAAGAACATTTGTCGCTTGTGACACTTGGCATTGTCGTCGGCATAGTAGGCGATGAGCCATTTGCCCGATGGATCAAGTATCCCAACCTTGGCTTCGCCACCCAACTTTTCGATCTTGTTGATGATGTCGCGAGAGTAGAAGTGGCGAAATATCCGGTCAAACTCTGTCAGGTAGATATCAGCGACCCGGGTGTCGCCGCGGATCAACAGCATGTTCTCGTCATTTGCGGTAAGGGAGCCTCCGGAAAAATTCGCCGATCCTGTGCAGATCAGCGGATCCTGAGATAGAGGATCGATCAGCAGGAATTTGGTGTGGATGAAAAAGACGAATCCATCGCCGCTCTGGCGTTCCAGTTCCTCATCGAGAAACCAACTTTCGATCTTGAAATGAGGTATCGGCACGATCTTGGTGACTTTTTTTCCCGTGGCGCTACGCCCAGTCCGCTCTTCAACTTCCATCTTCTCTTTGCCAAGGATGGCGCCGTACGAGAATTGCAGATCGGCTGGATTCTCCTGCTGTGCCTTTTCGATTGCCTCGGTCGGAGGCCGCTCGAGCAAAATGAACCGCATCGACGGCCCTTTCGCGGCCATGGGCGCCAGAATCTTGGGATCGACGGAAAAGGCACCCGTAAACATGGAGGACGTTTTTGCGTCCGCGATACGCGCGCCGTACCAATCGAGCATTCGCGTGCTGGTGCGCGGTGAAAACACAAGCGTGACGCCAGGACCGACAAGATTGGCTGGGTTGGGGGTCAGACCGACAGCTGCAACCGTTGCGTGGTCGTCATCGGGATCGCTGGTGAGACCGGTCCAGAATTTAAAATAGGTTTTTGCAACCCCGGCATCGGTCACCTTATGTCCGACGTTCGTCTGCCCCAGAAAGCCGGAGGGCGTGAAGTTGGTCGAGCCTGTCCAGACCGAGACAGGGTCGGTCCCGCCAGCAAGACGCACGATGAACTTGTTGTGGGGGATTTTGGTTTTCGTGCGCCGAAACAGTATCGTGCGGTTGCCAACCTTCTCCGCTAGCCCAGCCAGTTCTGCGTTCGCGTTGTTGACCTTTGTGTCGTGGAACACTATGCGTACGTCGACGCCACGGTCGATAGCAGCCTTCAACTCCTTCGCGAAGCGCAAATATGTGAACTCATAGGCCGCCACGCGCAGCCCATCGCCCGCGGGTGTCTCCCGAATATGGGCGATACACGCTTCAAGCAGGCCGCGCGACAACCACGCGACCTCCTTGTTTTCCGGATCGTTATACTCGTCGTCGCCGAGCGCCTTGTTGCCGAACTTTTCGGCGAAGGCCTGGCTGGCGATGGCACCACGATTGAACCAGATACCATGTCTGCCGTCGTCTTCTGCCTCGGTGGTAATGTCGATACTTGCGGTATGGCGGGCTTCAAGCGCACCCGGCTCGCCGAACATGGCCGAGACTTCAAATTCATATCTGGTCTGCGGATTGGCCTGATAGTCGCTCCACATAAAGCTTTGAATCGGATGCTCGTTCGTGAAGAACCGCGGTATCTTGCCATCCTCCGCAGCCTTGACGCCCTGCGGGAACAGCTTCTCGAATATCTTCAGTCCTGTCAGCCACGACCATTCACCACCATTGACGCGGCGTCGAAACGCGAAGCCTCTCAACCCCCGCGCATCCGCCTTGGACAGATCCAGCGCCAGCAACACGACGCGTGTCCCCGCAATGGCGTGCACTTTCAACTTGCCGTTATCGGATGCCCCCATTTTCCGCATTCTTCCCTCCTCATGGCAATGCTGAACGGGATTATCTCTCCCAAACCATGACATTGAATTTCAAGTTCTGAATGGAATCAATCATGCTTATGGCAAAAATTTGTGGCATGTGACCACATGTTAGTTAGCCAGATACTTGATGGCGCAGAATATGGCGACACTACAGCGGGCTCACACTTCAACGTCAGCAATAATTGCCGCCGCTCGGCATGGGTGGTGGCGGGCAAATTTTCATTGCGGTTGCGCCGAAACAGGTTTGTGCGTGCGATTGCCGGTTCTTTCCGGAAGGAACGACGATCGATGAAGGCACAGATTCAGGCCAACTATGAAGAGCGCCTCGGGCGCTATGCCGCGCTTGTCCATGGGAACAACCCACCGGGTCTGGTGATCAAGCTGGCAACGTATTCGTCCCTATTGAAACAATGCGAAGAGCACGGGGACAGGCTCTGGCGAATAGAACCACTACTTTACCAGATCATGCGCTCGATCGAAGTCGATCTCCATCTTGCCACTGCCAAGCTGCTTGAAAGTCCAAGGCGCAGCGACCGCAGCTTATTCAGGTTCCTCGAGTTTTGCCTCGACAACCAGATGCACATCGCCTGGAAATCGGGGACACCATCTCCAAGCCTGATCAAGGAACAGCTCAATGAGCTGGAAGCCCACAGGACGACGATTGCGATGATCATGGGCCGGCGGGACAAGTTCTTCGCGCATCTCGATAAGCGCTATTTCAGTGATCCGAATGCCATCTACGCCGACTACCCCTTGGACGAGTCCGCTGTAGTCGCTCTGGTGAATTGCGTGATCGGCATCATTTCATATCACCAACGAAACCTTGATGGTGCCATGGCCTTCCATGTCGGTGAGTTCTACCAGATCGCAGTCGAAAATATCGTGCGCAATCTCGAAGCTGGGCGAAAAGTGAATTTTCCGGGCCAGTTGGACTGAGAGCGATCGGCTCGACGCCAATGACGCCTGGGGCGGATTTCAAGAAGGCGCTCAAAATCATGACATTCGGAAAAGTACCGCACCTATCCGCGTATCTTTGACTACGAGGCAATGGCCAAAATTGCTTCGGAGGTGAACTCCTACCTGGTGGCCGACATCGCCCACATCAGCGGCCTCGTTGTCGCAGGAGTGCACCCCAATCCTGTAGGCCATTGCGATGTGGTCACCAGCACCTCTCACAAATCGATACGCGGTCCCCGCGGTGGCTTCATACTGTCAAGGAATGAAGACCGCTATCAGGCACTCTATCATTCCAAGAGCAAACACAATCTGGCCAAACGCATAGACCGTGCCGTGTTCCCTCTCCTGCAGGGCGGACCGCACATGAATACGATTGCAGCGCTAGCTGTCGCTCTGCACGAAGCAGGGAATCCGTCGTTCCGAGTGTACGGTCAGCAGATCGTCAACAACGCCAAGGCTCTGGCCCAGGCGCTTCTGGAGCGAGGTTATGAACTCGTCACGGGGGGCACTGACAATCACATGCTGATCCTTGATCTACGGGACCGGCCGCTGTCCGGGAAAGCCTATGCCGAGCGCTTGTCGCAAGCAGGTATCATCACGAATTTCAACATGGTGCCGGGCGACCGGCGGCATCCCGCGCTCACCAGCGGCATTCGGTTAGGCACGCCAGCAGTGACGGCCGACTTCTGCGCTGCGTTCGACGTACCTGGCATCTCCGACAGATAAGATGGCCGGATCAGCTGTCACATTTAATTCCAACGTTTGAAGCGAGGATATTCCATGACCAGACAATTCGTGTTCTCCTCCGAATCCGTCGGCGCGGGACATCCCGACAAGATGGCCGACAATATCTCAGATGGCGTCCTCGATGCGATTCTTCGCAAGGATCCTCAGGCTCGCGTTGCTTGTGAAGCGTTGGTGAAGTCAGGGATGGTCGTTCTGGCTGGCGAGATCACCAGCCACGCGCAGATCGACTACAGCCAAGTTGCCCGCGATATCATTTTGGACATTGGATATGACGACGATGCGATCGGCTTTGACGGGCCGTCGTTGCGCGGTGATCTTGGCCCTGACCGAGCAGTCGCCTGACATCAGCCAGGGGGTCGACGAGGGACGAGGGCAGGATCTCGAGCAGGGAGCGGGAGATCAGGGCCTCATGTTCGGGTACGCATGCAACGAGACCGAAACATTAATGCCTTTGCCAATCCAACTTGCTCACGATTTGACGAAAAAACAGGCAGAGGTGCGCCAAACTGGACGCCTTGGCTGGCTCCGCCCGGACGTTAAATCTCAGGTGTCCGTCCGCTATGAAGGTTTGCGACCGGTAGCGCTCGATACCATAGTCCTGTCGACGCAGCATGATGATGAGGTCTCACAGGCCACCGTCCGCGAAGGCGTCATTGAGGAGATCATAAGGCCGGTCTTGCCCCATGACCTGGATACGACGGGAATAAGGTTCCTGGTCAATCCAACCGGCCGGTTCGTGGTCGGCGGGCCGCGAGGCGATTGCGGGCTTACCGGCCGCAAGATCATCGTCGATTCCTACGGCGGCATGGGGCGTCACGGCGGCGGTGCCTTTTCGGGCAAGGACCCGTCCAAGGTTGATCGGTCGGCCGCCTATGCCGCGCGGTACGTCGCAAAAAACGTCGTTGCCAGCGGACTTGCGGAGGTGTGCGAGGTTCAGCTTGCTTACGCGATCGGTGTGGCCGCACCGGTCTCAGTCCTCATCAATACATTCGGAATCGCAAAGATTGATGAAAAACGGATCGAACGCGCCGTCCTTGAGCTTTTCGATCTCCGGCCGAAAGGCATCATCAAGGCGCTGGATCTCTTACGGCCGATTTACCGCAAGACCGCGACATACGGACACTTCGGCCGCGAAGAGCCGGAGTTCACCTGGGAAAAGACGGACAGAGCTGACGACCTGTCGCGTGAGGCAGGACCCGCAGCTGCTTGATGCGTCGGTATTGGATCCTTTCGGCAAAGGACGACCCATTCCACACTCGAAAGAAACACCCCGGGCCGGCGTGGCAAGAAGCCGGCTCGGGTTTTTGGCGGAGATTTTGATGCCGGATTATGACGTGCTTTGCATCGGCAATGCCATTGTCGACATCATTGCCCAGTGCGACGAGGAATTCCTGGAGACCAACGGCATCATCAAGGGCGCGATGAACCTCATCGACACCCACCGCGCCGAACTGCTCTACAGCCGCATGGGCCCGGCGATCGAAGCCTCCGGCGGCAGCGCCGGCAACACGGCGGCCGGCGTCGCCAGCTTTGGCGGCCGCGCCGCCTTCTTCGGCAAGGTCTCCAACGATGCGCTGGGCGAAATCTACGCGCACGACATCCATGCACAGGGCGTCGCCTTCGACACCACGCCGCTCAAGGGCGAGCCGCCGACGGCGCGGTCGATGATCTTCGTCACCCCTGACGGCGAGCGTTCGATGAACACCTATCTCGGCGCCTGCGTCGAGCTTGGGCCGGAGGATGTCGAGGCCGATAAGGCTTCTGGCGCCAAGGTCACCTATTTCGAAGGCTATCTGTGGGACCCGCCGCGCGCCAAGGAAGCGATCCGCCAGACGGCGAAGCTGGCGCACGCGGCAGGCCGCGAAGTGTCGATGACGCTGTCGGATTCGTTCTGCGTCGACCGCTACCGCGACGAATTCCTCGAGCTGATGCGTTCGGGCACGGTCGACATCGTCTTTGCCAACAGCCACGAGATCAAATCGCTCTACCAGACATCCTCGTTCGACGAGGCGCTGGCGCAGATCCGCAAGGATTGCCAGATCGCCGCCGTGACCCGCTCGGAAAAAGGCTCCGTGATCGTGCGCGGCGACGAGACGGTGGTGATCAAGGCGACCGCCATCAAGGAACTGGTCGACACGACGGGCGCCGGCGATCTCTATGCCGCCGGCTTCCTGCATGGCTACACGCAAGGCCGCGACCTGCAGACCTGCGGCGACCTTGGCTCACTGGCGGCCGGCTTGGTGATCCAGCAGATCGGCCCCAGGCCTCGGCAGAATCTGTGCCGCGAGGCTGAGCAGGCGGGGTTGTTGTAGGGGGCATATCGGCAAGGTGCTGCCGGGCATCTCCCCCTCAAGGGACCCTCAAGGGGGGAGATCGGCTGTACCTATGGAAACATTATCTCGGCTGGGCTGTCGAATGCTTCGGCCTCGCTTCTACCGGCGTGGAGGACGCGACCCAAATTCACAGCATATGTGCTACTCGGAGTTCAATGATCATCGATTCTATCGCTGAACTGGACGCGGACGTCATCTCGATCGAGACGTCGCGCTCCAAAATGGAACTGCTAGACGCCTTCACGAAGTCCTAATATCCGAACGAAATCGGTCCTGGCGTCTACGACATTCACTCACCACGTGTCCCAGAAGTCGGCGAGATTTTGCATCTCGCCCAACTTGCCCGCGAGCGACTGTCGGATAGCCAACTGTGGGTCAATCCGGACTGTGGTCTCAAAACAAGGAAATGGGAGGAGATCCGCCCTGCCCTCATCAACATGGTCGCTGCAGCAGGGGCGCTGCGGGAGAAGGCCCAGGCGCAGGCCGCTGGGTCCCTGTGACGGCAAATATGTGACCAGCGGGCTTCGCGGATAATTTGAGGCAGAAAGGACGCCATCGAGAAGCCGCGCGCAGGTCGGTAGACACGAGGGGGGCTCGGCATTGTCGTCCAGCCGAAGGCCCGCTGGACGACTGAGCGGCGGGGCTATCTGGGAAGCCGCTTCTGGTCAGAGGACGGATGATCTAGAGCACGAGGTGGGAGAAGGCGGCTTCGTCCATGAGCTTCTGGCTCTGACACAGCCAGCGGTCAGCAGACACTTCACCGAGGGGCACGTTTGCGGATGCCGCCTGTGCGTCCGCACTATTGAGATATCGCGGTGAGATCGACCATCGAGAGCATCGTGTAGAGTGATTGCGCCGCATGTGGCGGACATCGACAACATAGCCCGAGCCGCAAGCTACTCTCATTCCTCATCGTTTGAATTGAAACTTCGCTGCATCTGGCGCGGCGCTTGCTCGGTTTCCGCTGAGGTTCGCTGGAACTGGATCTTCACGCGCCGCTCGCGGTGGAGTGTTGCTTCGACACCATGGCAGCCTCGACATACCCATCGGTCCAGAAATCTCAGCTGTGCTCTCCGAACCCCACCTTTCCGTTGTGCGGCTACCAGAGGAGAGGCGAGAGTGGAATCAAACCAAGGTGTAAGGAGCATCTGATGTCGAACATGATGAAGGCGCTGGTGAAAGCCAAGGCCGAACCGGGCATCTGGATGGAAGAGGTGCCGGTGCCGGAGATCGGCCCCAACGACGTGCTGATCAAGATCAAAAAGACGGCGATCTGCGGCACAGACGTGCATATCTACAATTGGGACCAGTGGGCGCAAAAGACGGTGCCGGTGCCGATGGTTACCGGCCATGAATTCGTCGGCACCGTCGCCGATTTCGGCGCGGCGGTCACCGAATACAAGCTCGGCCAGCGCGTGTCGGGCGAAGGCCACACCGTCTGCGGTCATTGTCGCAACTGCCGTGCCGGGCGAGGGCATCTCTGCCGCAATACGCTCGGCGTCGGCGTCAACCGGCCGGGTGCCTTCGGCGAGTATCTGGCGATCCCGCAGCACAATGTCGTGCCGATCCCCGATGATGTGCCCTACGAGATCGCCGCGATCTTCGATCCGCTGGGCAATGCCGTTCACACCGCTTTGTCATTCGATCTGGTCGGCGAGGACGTGCTGGTCACCGGCGCCGGGCCGATCGGCATCATGGGCGCGCTCGTCGCCCAATGCGTCGGCGCGCGAAAAGTGGTCATCACCGACATCAATCCGGTGCGGCTGGCGCTTGCCAAAAAACTCGGCGTCCAGCATGTCGTGGATGCTTCGAAGGAAAAGCTGCGCGATGTCATGCCGGCACTCGGCATGACCGAGGGTTTTGATGTCGGCCTCGAAATGTCGGGCGCAGCCCCCGCCTTCCGCGACATGATCGACACCATGAACAATGGTGGCAAGATCGCCATTCTGGGCATCGCGCCGACCGGCTTCGAGATCGACTGGAACAAGGTCATCTTCAAGATGCTGCATCTCAAGGGCATCTACGGCCGCGAGATGTTCGAGACCTGGTACAAGATGATCGCGCTTGTGCAGGGCCCGCTGGATGTTTCCGGCCTGATCACCCACCGCATCGGAATCGACGATTTTCAGGCCGGCTTCGATGCGATGCGCAGCGGTAGTTCGGGCAAGGTGGTGATGGACTGGTGAGGCGATTGGCCGGCCTAATGCTGACGGACAGCGCCCTGGCCTGCCGAAGATCTCCAAGAGCGGGAGCATGGCTGGTGCAAAACCATGGCTCCTGCCATCAACGTGCGACGCTCAATCGCGCCGCGACCTATCACGGCCCAATCGGACGGCAGCGCCTGTGGCAATTCGCCAGATGGGTCAAGGAACGCTCACTGGCTCCGACGCGATCACCTGTTTCGCAATGCCTAGGATCGAGGTCGAGGTGTTGTGGGCGTTTCAGTTGGCAAGACGGGATTTGTGATCTCCGGTCGCTTTCCGGTCACCGAATGAAGGTAGGCACCGATCCGATCGATTTCGATTTGCGCTAGCTCTTGGCCAAGCTGGGTGGTGCCCATGATGGCGACCGCCTCGCTCAGGTCCCAGACCTTGTCCGAATGAAAGTATACCGCGGTGATTGCTACGTTGCGCAGCGATGGCACGCGGAAAACATAGGATCATCTGGTACATTGGTGACGGCAAATCGTCCCTTGTCGTTCTCCGGCAGGATGTCGGCGCCAGGCTACTCTACGAGGCCGAATGGATAATAGCCTTCCCCACCGGAATGGCAGGAGGAGCAGTCCTTTTCCATAAAAAGGGCCAAGCCCTGTTTCGCTTCGGGATCAATGGGGGTGTCATCGCCATTGAGGTAGGCGTCGAAGGGGGCCGGCGCGACCAGTGTCGCCTCGTAGGCTGCGAGTGCAATGGCCACGTTTTCGAGGGTGATGGGATCGGCTTGCTCCGGGAAAGCAGATTGGAACAACTCCACATATTGCGGCATCGATTTGAACGTCTCGACCACTCGATGCGGTGTGTTGGCCATTTCGACACCGGCCTGTATCGGCCCTTTGGCCTGAGCTTTCAGGTCTTCGGCGCGACCGTCCCAAAAATGTGATTTGTTGAAGACAGAGTTAAACACCGTCGGCGCGTCGCGCTGCCCCTTCTGCCAACCATGGCCAATCGAAGTTTCACGATTGTCGTCGCCCCGGTGGCCAGGTTGTGGCACGAAGTGCAGGAGAAAACGCCTGGGGACGAGAGGCGTGGATCGAAGTACAGCGCCTTGCCGAGGGCAACCTTCTCCGGTGTGCTTGGGTTGTTGGTGACTGCCAGTATGGATGGCAAGGGCTTGAAGATGGCCAGTGCCGTTTCCCTGAGGTCTGGCGGAAGGGACTGCTCAGCAAAGCTGTGGCCGCCACAAGCGCAACAGCCACCGCCAGGCAATAGAATTTTCATAGATAGAGTCCGACTATGTGCACGGAAACCATTCTCCACATGCGGCCTGCGAACGCCCTGCGCTAGATCCGTGGATCAAGGGAATGGTGCCTGTCGACCAAGATGATCGAGCGGCGAAAATAGTGACTGCGATTTATCCCCGACGGCCCCCGATACCAACAGTGGCGGGCGCGCAATCGCTATTTGTTCGCTGAGGGCTTGGTCGGTTCTGTTGCCTGTCGCCCCACGCTGGCGCAACGCCGACCTGTTTCGTACGCGCAAGGTCTTCCAGGTGCACGGCTCTTGGTGCTTACAATTTTTCTGCGTCGTCCTCTCGCAACTCAACCGACAAGATCGCGACTGAACGGCGGATACCGGGCGCTTATGGACGGCGATTTCCGAGGAGATCAGCGTCGCGACAGCTTGTAACTGGCGCTATAGACCTCGATGTTGGACGAGCACCGAACAATCCTGTCGCGAGATTTGTTGCGTTCGTCGGAAATCATCACTAGAAGGCCACGCTCCGCAGACCAATCCACTGGAGAGTTTCATGCCAGAAGAAGACTTCGAAAACGCCAACAACCTCATCGACCTTACCGCGGATGTTGTCTCAGCCTATGTTTCCAACAATCCCGTCCCGGTGGGGGAGTTGCCTGCCCTGATCGGCCAAGTGCACGAAGCTTTGAAACGCACGGCGGCCGGTCGCGTCTCCGCACAAGAGCCGACGGCGTTGACGCCGGCCGTCCCGATCAGAAAATCGGTGACGCCGGACTACATTATTTCCCTTGAGGACGGCAAGAAATTCAAATCGCTAAAGCGCCATCTGTCGACCCATTACGGGCTGACACCCGATGAATATCGCGCCAAATGGGGTCTGCCGGCGGACTATCCCATGGTCGCGCCGAACTATGCGGCTGCGCGCTCTGCCCTGGCCAAGACAATGGGACTTGGGCGCAAACCGAAAGAGCCTGAAGTCTCGGCGCCCGAGAAGCGGTCTAGAAAGAAGGTACCAGCGTGACTTCCTCAATCCAGACCCGTTGAGGGGCTGGCAGCTCGATCGGCATGATGCGAGCGAAACATAGAAAGGCGGGATCAAATCCCGCCTTTTCCTTGCAGGGCGTGATTACACGCGCGAAGCGGAATGGAATTGACATAGCGCAGGGACACAGGAGACCGCGGCGGTAAAAGGACCAACTTTTCAGCTTGGGACGGAAACTGTTGCAGACCTCTATCCTGAAAGAATATCGCGAGGCTCTCCTGCCTTGGTACACCATCTATCCGACTGTGCCGGAGTTCACCGCCACCGTCAGGCCCGAAAGCTATCAGGAATGGCTAAGAGGTCTGCCGGCTGACGATCCGGTGTCTCTCTATCTCCACATTCCGTTCTGCCGATCGATTTGCTGGTATTGCGGCTTCCCAACCACGATTGCCCGCAATCAGGGTCCGATCCTCGATTATCTGGCCGTTCTGCGTGACGAGATCCGTTTGGTCTGGCAGCAAGTGCAGCAGGGGCTCGTCGTGAACGACGTGCATTTCGGCGGTGGAACCCCGACCCTGATCGGAGCAGCGGAGTTCTTGGCCATGATCCAACTCCTGCGCCGCCGCTTCGCGTTCAGGGAGTCCGCGACAATCGCCGTCGAAATTGACCCGCGCACCTTCACGGCCGAGATTGCCGAAGCAATGGGAGCAGCCAATGTGAGCCGCGCGAGTCTCGGAGTGCAGAGCTTTGATCCGATTGTTCAAAAAGCGATAAACCGCGTCCAGAGCGAGGCGCAGACGGCCGCTGCCGTCGAAGAGCTGCGCCGGCATGGGGTAAGCGGCATCAACGTCGATCTCATTTTCGGTCTTCCGAATCAGACAGTAGAGTCCTGCGTCCAGACTGCGGCGGCAACTGTCGCCATGCGCCCCAACCGGCTTGCGGTGTTCGGCTACGCGCACATTCCATCGGTGATAAAGAATCAGCGCCTGATCGAGACGACTGCGCTGCCGGACAGCGTCGCCCGCGCCGAACAGGCTGCGGCCGTGGCCGAGACGCTGGTCGCCGCCGGCTACCAAGAGATCGGCCTCGACCATTTCGCCTTGCCGGACGACGAACTTACGCTGGCGCAGACCAGTGGTCGGCTACGGCGTAACTCGCTGGGTTACTCGGCCGACACCTGCAAAACCCTGATCGGTTTCGGCGCGTCGGCTATCGGGCGGGTCGGCGAGGGTTACGTCCAGAACGAGGTAACACGTGAGTCCTACAGCCGGCACATAGCAGCTGGCCGTTTGGCGACGTCAAAAGGCTACCGGCTCACAGACGACGACCGCGTGCGAGCCGTGATCATAGAGCGGCTGATGTGCGATTTGCGGGCCGATGTGCCGGCAATTTGTGCGGCCTTTGGATTCGATCCAACTCGCCTTCTCGATTCGGCTGCTGAACGCTTGGCGAAGCTGGCTGAGGATGGGATAGTGGACATTGAAAACGGTTTCATCCGGGTGCGGCAGGAGCATCGTTTCGTAGTTCGCGCTGTTGCTGCCGCATTCGATGCTTTTCTCGACCGGGTTGTTCCACAGCACAGCCAATCAGCGTGAGGTGCCAAAGCGATAAGCTCGTGCCGAACGGCAAGCTCCTAAAACCGCCGCAGGCCCCGGTCACGGCGCCCCCTGCGCGGATTGAAGTGTTTGACGGTCCCGAATGGACGAGCGTGTCGCCGATAACGCGACACAGTCATCGATGGTGACTTGTTTTGCGAGATGCCCGGCCGGTCGACGTCTTGTGCTTATGAATACTACTTTCGCAGGCAAGAAAACTGAGCGAAAACGACAAGATCGTCGGCGCGATGATCTCGTGGACGCGCGGCACGGTCGTGTCTTCTCATCAGTGATGAGGATCAACAGTTTTGGAGTTATGGGCAGAAACTACCCTAGCCTTAGCTAATAGCAACGTGGGAGGACCCGAGAATTCTAAAGCCATCAATATCCGCCAACGCAGCCAGCGCCGGGTGCGTCAAAACATGGCCAGCGACATCGATGACATATTTATGGGTGTCCAGCCGCTCGCATGTCGGACGCTCATAGACATTGAGAACGGCTAAATTATCCTTCGAGAACATGTTCAGGACACAACTGAGATTGCTCTGAAACGCGGAGGTGAAGTGTCGTCCGGTCAAATCCTGTCGGCGCAGGGGTCCTGCCCCCGAGCACCCACCACCGCTTAACGTTATGCAGCCCTTCTTCAATTCCTGTTCGCAATATCTGCAGATTGTACAGCTTGGCACCAAGCGCAGGACCAAATGCCGCTGTCGAGGGCGAGGCTTAGCGACTAAAGATGTCGCTCCCTTACGGCTCTCTCGCTCGACATTGGGCATGTTCTCGTCGAGCGACCCGGCCACCTCCTGCAAGGCTACGGCGTGGCCAAGCACCTTAGTGACTCATCGAGAAACTCGCATCCTTGCTGGCCATCAGGCTATAGCTCAAGACCTTCGGGTACTCGGCGATGACCCTGGGAGACCTCAAGCGCAGGACTTGGTCGAGGTAGAGAGTGGTTCCGACCAGAGAGGTCGTAGCTGGAACGCATGCAACGTCGACGCAGCCATTCTCATATGCTTCGAACAATCCGTCGTTGAACGGAACGAGTTCAACTTGGTCGCCAAAGAGGTCTAGCGAGGCTTGATGTGTCCAGGTCCCCTCAGGGCCAATGTACCCTACCCGCTTGATCGCGGAGGTGTCGACCGCTGGAGGCTGGCTGAATTGCTGGTTCATTTCCTCGGCACGCTCGATCGATAATGCGTCAGAGCCCTCATTCATGAAAATCACACGCACGGGTTCATGACCGAAAATATAGCATTGATCGGTGGAAGCGAGCGGACCCACAAGAAGCTCGCAGCTTGGTCTCGTTGTCCAGATTCGTTCTGATGCGCGCGGTCGCCGTCGGCATCTGCTACGTGAGAATCTACAGCAGAAAAAATAAGAGGGCTGGGACCCGCCCCTCCTCACTTGCAAACATCTTATTTCAGTAGAACTTGGCAGCTTCCCGCAAACCGCCGCCCGGTCAGCGGGAGATCCGTTTCTTGCCCGCTCCTATGGCGCGGTCAGTGGCACTTCTGCCCGGCTCTTGCCGGGCAGAGGCAGAAAAAGATCAGCCAGCTTTGCTGAGACTGCCTGCGGAGGACTTGCCGGTACGGCGGTCCTGTTCGACCTCGTAGTTGATCTTCTGGCCCTCATTAAGGGTCGAAAGGCCCGCTCGTTCGACAGCGGAAATGTGAACGAAAACGTCCTGACCTCCGTTGTCAGGCTGGATAAAACCGAATCCCTTGGTGCTGTTGAACCACTTCACCGTTCCAGTCGCCATAGTCGTATTCCTTTGTAACCATTCAATGTAGGCAGGCCATAGGCCAGGTCCGCTTCATATCTGAGA
Organism: Mesorhizobium sp. B2-5-11; assembly: GCF_006440835.1. NCBI lineage: Bacteria > Pseudomonadati > Pseudomonadota > Alphaproteobacteria > Hyphomicrobiales > Phyllobacteriaceae > Mesorhizobium > Mesorhizobium sp. B2-5-11. The sequence continues at coordinate 57,218 of NZ_VFUK01000010.1, read as the reverse complement.
TTTTAGGGGCAGCAAAAGCGAAAATAGCAAAAGCCCCGGTCAAATCGCAAATCGGCTCGCAAGCTCCATCATGACCGCCTCTCGCGGAAGCGTCTCCCCGCGCTGGCGTTCCGAATGGCAAAACAAGTCCTGCAACGCTCCGGTAAATTCCAGACCGCGTCTATCGCTGTTTGGAGTCGTGTTAGGGGACCAGCGATCGGCCGATGTGGGCAGGAGTACGCGGACGACCAGCAACTACAGGCGCGCGCTAACGCCACGATATTGGACATCTCCGAAGGGTAGCTCACCTAGCCACCTTTTTAAGCGGCGAGGGCTTCCCATTTCGGGCGGTGTAAGATGTCCGACAATGTCGGATACGTCACATAGCTGAGTCCGACAATCACATCGCCGAAACGGGGTTTTCTCATTTGGCACGGTTCGTGCGCAGTCATCGCAAACACGTCACGAGCCGAGGAGAGTCATCCAATGATCCCCAAAAAAATACCGTCTCACGTTTCCCAGATTAGCTCAAAGATGACGCTCGTGTCAGGCCTCGAAACATGTTGATGCCTCATCTGGCTCGGGGCTACCCACCGCTCCACTATCTCCCACTAAAGGGACGAGCACGCAGCACCCTCAACATAAGGGACAACTCACTTTGCCTCAAAACTTGCCCATCGGCCGGTCACCAAGAGACGCCGTCAGCAAACCTTCAGTCTGGCTCTTTTTGCGACCGCGCTGGCCTTCGTGAGCACCGCTCCGGTTCTGGCGGCTACCGATGACATCAAGGCGACGGCCAATCACGTCGCCGGCGAGTTTGACCGCGCGGTGGCCGAGATCGGTGGCTCGCACGACGCCTTCACCTCCTATGACTATACTGCCTACCACCCTGGCGCGCGCCGGTCAGATCAGCCAGCCAAGAGGTAACTAAGATGGACGTGCAAGAAACCAAGACAGCATGCCGGGACGCCTTCGCCGAACTGGCGTCGCCAGCGTGCATCCACGACCCGTATCCGTTTATGCGGTGGTAGCGCGAGCACGATCCGGTGCATCGCGCGGCCTCGGGCCTCTTTCTGTTGAGCCGCCACGCCGACATTTACTGGGCGCTCACGGCCACGGGCGATGCATTTCGGGGACCGGCGCCTGGCGAACTGGCGCGCTATTTCCCGCGTGCGGCGACCAGCCTGTCCCTCAATCTAATGGCGTCCACGATAGCGATGAAGGACCCACCGACGCATACGCGTCTGCGCCGGCTGATCTCTCGCGATTTCACCATGCGCCAGATCGACAACCTGCGGCCGAGCATCGCGCGCATCGTCGCAGCGCGCCTGGACGGCATGGCGCCCGCGCTGGAGCGCGGGGAGGCGGTGGATCTGCATCGGGAATTCGCGCTGGCCTTGCCCATGCTGGTCTTCGCCGAACTGTTCGGCCTGCCCCAGGACGACATGTTCGGGCTCGCCGCCGGCATCGGCGCCATTGTGGAAGGCCTGAGCCCGCACGCCAGCGATCCCCAGCTCGCCGCGGCGGACGCAGGCAGCGCCAGGGTGCAGGCCTACTTCGGCGACCTCATACAGCGCAAGCGCACCGATCCCCGCCATGACATCGTGTCGATGCTGGTCGGCGCACACGACGACGATGCCGACACGCTATCGGATGCAGAGTTGATCAGCATGCTGTGGGGCATGCTGCTGGGCGGCTTCACCACCACTGCTGCGGCCATCGACCACGCGGTCCTGGCGATGCTGGCTTATCCCGAACAGCGGCATTGGCTGCAGGGAGACGCCGTGGAGGTGAAGGCATTCGTCGAAGAAGTCCTGCGCCGCGACGCGCCCGTCCTGTTCAGCGCCACTCCGCGTATCGCCCAGCGCGACATCGAACTGGGCGGCGTGGTGATCCCGAAGAACGCGGACGTTCGCGTGCTGATCGCGGCCGGCAATCGCGACCCGGACGCCTTCGCCGATCCCGACCGCTTCGATGCCGTGCGGTTCTACGGCACCAATCCGGGCATGTCGACCGACGGGAAGATCATGCTCAGCTTCGGCCACGGCATCCACTTCTGCCCCGGTGCGCAACTGGCCCGGATGCAGTTGGCCGAGAGCCTGCCGCGGATCCAGGCGCGCTTCCCCACGCTGGCATTGGCCGAGCAGCCGACCCGGGAGCCCTCCGCGTTCCTTAGGACGTTCCTCGCGCTGCCGGTGCGGCTGAATGCGCAGGCAGGGGGCTGAGATGCGCGTCGTGGTCGACCAGGATCTGTGCGGAACCACCGGGCAGTGCGTGCTTACGCTGCCGGGCACCTTTCGCCAGCGCGAACCGGACGGCGTGGCTGAAGTGTGCGTGGCGACGGTCCCGCAGGCGTTGCACGTCGCCGTGCGGCTCGCGGCCAGCCAGTGCCCGGTCGCCGCCATTCGGGTCATCGAAAGCGACGCTGGCGATGACGAGCGCGCCAGCGCCGACGCTGCGCCTTCTCGGCGGAACCCGAGCGGCATGCCGCGAAAGACCAACAATCCAGAAGGACACGATGGGACGGTTTGAAGGCAAGGTGGCCGTGGTGACCGGCGCCAGCGCCGGCATCGGCAAGGCATGCGCCCTCGCCATCGCGCCGAGGGCGGCAGAGTGGTGGTGGCCGACATTGATGGCTCGGCGACCATCGCCTGCACCGCGCAGATCACGGCCGAAGCGGGCCACGCGCTGGCCCTGGCCATGGACATCGCCGATGCGCAGGCGGTGGCAGCGCTGTTCCAGACGGCGGAGCGGCATTTCGGTGAGGTCGGCTGCGTGAACAACGCGAGCTATGCATCTGACCCCGCGCGAGCGCGCGATGCTCGACCTGGATCTGGCGGTCTGGATCAGACCATGGCGACCAATCTGCGCGGCACGCTGCTCTGCTGCCGGCAGGCCATCCGACGGCTGATCGCCCGCGGCGGTGGCGCGATCGTCAACATGTCGTCGTGCCAGGGCTCAGCGGTGACACCGCCCAGACGTCCTACCCCGCGTCGAAGGCGGCGATGAACATGCTGTCGGCCTCGCACGCCATGCTGGCGCATGTGCGGACGTACGCCGACGGTGGCAACAGCCGCGCCGCGCGGCCTGCCGGCGACACCGTCGAAGCGGCCGCGGCGCCGCGCTGCTGATGGAGCTGATGAACATGCTGCTCAACCCGCTGAACCGTCGCCACCGGCTGCGGCACGACATCCCGGTCGTGCCCGGCGCTTTCCCCCTGGTCGGGCATCTTCCCGCCATCATCTGCGACCTGCCGCGCCTGCTGCGGCGCGCGGAACGGACGCTGGGCAGCTACTTCTGGCTGGATTTCGGCCCTGCCGGACACCTGATGACCTGCATGGATCCGGACGCGTTCGCACTGCTTCGGCACAAGGACGTGTCCTCGGCGCTGATCGAAGGGATCGCGCCCGAATTGCTTGGTGGAACGATGGTCGCCCAGGACGGCGGCGCGCACCGGCAGGCGCGCGATGCGATCAAGCCGGCGTTCCTGCCCAAGGGGCTGACCCAGGCCGGCATCGGCGACCTGTTCGAGCCCGTCATCCGGGCGCGTGTGCAGGCGTGGCGCGACCGCGGCGACGTAGCCATCCTGCGTGAAACCGGCGACCTGATGCTAAAGCTCATCTTCCGCCTCATGGGAGTCCCCGCGCAGGACCTGCCGGGATGGCATCGCAAGTACCGGCACCTGGTGCAGTTGATCGTCGCGCCCCCGATCGACCTGCCCGGACTGCCCTTGCGGCGCGGCCGCGCCGCCCGCGACTGGATCGACGCGCAGTTGCGCCAGTTCATCCGCGACGCGCGCGCGCATGCCGCGCGCACCGGGTTGATCAAGGACATGGTGAGCGCCTTCGATCGCAGCGACGATGCGCTCTCCGATGACGTCCTGGTCGCCAATATCCGCTTGCTGCTGCTTGGCGGTCACGAGACCACCGCCTCGACGATGGCCTGGATGGTGATCGAGCTGGCGCGGCAGCCTGTGCTGTGGGACGCCCTGGTCGAAGAGGCGCAACGCGTGGGCGCGGTGCCGACCCGGCACGCGGACCTAGCGCAGTGTCCGGTCGCCGAGGCGCTGTTCCGCGAGACGCTGCGCCTGCATCCGGCGGTCACGCTCCTGCCGCGTCAAGCGCTGCAGGAATTGCAACTCGGCCAATGGCGCATTCCCGCGGGTACCCATCTGTGCATCCCGCTGCTGCATTTCTCGACCTCGGCGCTGCTGCACGAGGCGCCTGATCAGTTCCGCCTGGCGCGATGGCTGCAACGCACGGACCCGATCCGGCCGGTGGACATGCTGCAGTTCGGTACCGGCCCACACGTCTGCATCGGCTACCACCTGGTATGGCTGGAACTAGTGCAGTTCTGCATCGCCTTGGCCCTGACCATGCACAAGGCCGGGGTGCGGCCGCGGTTGCTGAGCGACGTCGAAAAAGGCCGGCGCTATTACCCGACCGCAAATCCGTCCATGAAAATCCGCATCGGATTCTCATGAGCTGGCATCGCATGCCCCGTGTGGCGAGGCAGCGGCGAGCGACGCGCAGCATTGCTGCACTCGGCGCGCGCGCTCGGTGCGACGCCGGCAACAGCGCGGCGGTCGCCGCTCTCCGAGGCCGTCTCCTGTCAGGCACAAGGACATGAACAACATGCAAGCCGGTTCCAAGCCACATGACGACCGAACTGGCGTTTCCGCGATCGGGGGATTGGGCGCGCAGGCGCGCGGCGCATCCGGCAGGCTGCTGCCGGAGATCTGGATGCAGGACGGCGCAAAGGGGGTCGAACAGGCGCTGGCGCGTCTTCTGTGCGCCGAAGACGATGGCGAGACCGAGCTGATGGCGGCGATGCGCTACGCCACCTTGCATGGCGGGAAGCGCACGCGCGCCTTGCTCTGTCTGGCTGCCGGCGCACTGGCCGATACGCCGGCGCACGTGCTCGAGGACGTCGGCGCCGCCATCGAGATGATCCACGCCTGTACCCTGGTCCACGACGACCTGCCCGCGATGGACAACGACGTGCTTCGCCGCGGCCTTCCGACTGTGCACGTCAAGTTCGGCGAAGCCACTGCGATCCTGGTCGGCGATGCGCTGCAGGCGCACGCCTTCCTCACCCTGGCGAGCCTGGATGCGCCGGGCGACAACCGTATCGCGCTCGTGCACGAACTGGCACAGGCGGTGTCCGCCGAGGGTGCCGCAGGCGGGCAGGCCAAGGATCTGTCGCTGGTCGGAAAGCATGTCGAGCTGGACAGGATCGTGGCGATGCACCGGATGAAGAGCGGAGCGCTGGTGCGCGCGTCCGTTCGCATGGGCGCGCTATGCGCCATCACGGAGGATGCCGCGCACGCCGCGCTGTACAGTGCGCTCGATCGCTACAGCGCCTGTTTCGGCCTGGCGCTGCAGGTGGTTGACGACATTCTCGACGCGACAGCGGATGCCGCGACGCTGGGCAAGACACCCGGCAAGGACGCTGCGGCGCAGAAGCCGACCTGCGCGTCGATCATGGGGCTGCAAGCAGCGCGCCAGTTTGCGCTGGATCTGTTGCGCGACGCCGGGGAGGCCATCGCCCCGCTGGGGCCGCGTGCGGAACCGTTGGCGCAGATGCTGCAGCGGGCCACCGCGTATCTGTTAAAGCACGCGCCATGCGCATGAGGCGCCCCGTCCGCATGGAGTCGCCCCTGTGCCGCGCGATCGGCCGGCGACAGCGGTGGATGCTGCACTCTGTCCGAGTCCGCGGCGCCGATCGCAGCGGTTGCCCAGCACGGCCGTGTCACGCGGCGCGCGGCGCTAGCCTATTGGGCGAACCGACGCCAGCCGCGCGTCGCCGCGCCGGAGCAGGGCGGCCGTCCGGCGCTGCCCACGCGCCTGGCCGCGACGGGCCTGCGGCGACGTGCGCGGCGTCTGCCCGATCTTGGTTCTCGTCAACCTTCTGCAGAAGGAACATCCCGCGTGAACGCGCTGTCCGAACAGATCCTTTCCGAATTGCGCCACTTGCTGAGCGAGATGAGCGACGGCGGCAGCGTCGGTCCGTCCGTCTACGACACGGCGCGAGCGCTGCAGTTCCACGGCAACGTCACCGGTCGGCAGGACGCATACGCCTGGCTGATCGCGCAGCAACAGGCCGATGGCGGATGGGGAAGCGCGGACTTCCCGCTGTTTCGCCATGCGCCCACGTGGGCGGCGTTGCTGGCATTGCAGCGCGCTGACCCTCTTCCCGGCGCTGCCGACGCAGTCCAGGCTGCAACCCGGTTCCTCGAACGCCAACCCGATCCCTACGCGCATGCGGTGCCGGAAGACGCGCCGATCGGCGCGGAGCTGATCCTGCCGCAGTTGTGCGGCGAGGCCGCATCCTTGCTGGGCAGCATGGCGTTTCCGCGCCACCCGGCGCTGTTGCCGTTGCGGCAAGCCTGCCTGGTCAAGCTGGGGGCGGTGGCGACGTTGCCGAGCGGCCATCCATTGCTGCACTCCTGGGAAGCCTGGGGGACGTCGCCGACCACCGCATGCCCGGATGAAGACGGCAGCATCGGCATCAGTCCGGCGGCCACCGCCGCGTGGCGTGCGCACGCCGTGACACAAGGGAGCAGGCCGCAGGTCGGGTGCGCCGACGCGTATCTGCAGGCGGCATCGCGGGCGACGCGCAGCTGCATCGAAGGTGTCGTTCCCAGCGTCTGGCCGATCAATGTGTTTGAGCCATGCTGGTCGCTGTACACCCTGCATCTGGCCGGGCTGTTCGCGCATCCCGCGCTCGCCGAGGCGATGCGCGTGATCGTCGCGCAGCTCGACGCCCGCCTGGGCGTGCGCGGTCTGGGCCCGGCCTTGCACTTCGCGGCCGATGCGGACGACACCGCCGTTGCGTTGTGCGTCCTGCGCCTTGCAGGCCGCGACCCGGCGGTCGATGCGTTGCGCCATTTCGAAATCGGCGAGCTGTTCGTCACCTTTCCCGGCGAGCGCAATGCCTCAGTGTCGACCAACATACATGCCCTGCATGCATTGCGACTATTGGGAAAGCCCGACGCCGGCACCGGCGCCTACGTCGAGGCCAATCGCAACCCACACGGTCTATGGGACAACGAAAAATGGCACGTTTCGTGGCTGTATCCCACCGCGCATGCGGTCGCTGCGCTGGCGCAAGGCAAGCCCCAGTGGCGCGACGAGCGCGCGCTAGCGGCGCTGCTGCAGGCGCAGCGTGACGACGGCGGCTGGGGCGCCGGTCGCGCGTCCACATTCGAGGAAACCGCCTATGCGCTGTTCGCGTTGCACGTGATGGACGGGAGCGAAGAGCCGACAGAGCGCCGGCGCATCGCGCAGGCGGTGGGGCGTGCGCTGGAGTGGATGCTCGCCCGCCATGCGGCGCATGCCTTACCGCAGACGCCGCTGTGGATCGGCAAGGAACTGTATTGCCCCATCCGGGTCGTGCGCGTGGCCGAACTCGCCGGGTTGTGGCTGGCGCTTCATTGGGGGCGGCGCGTCCTGGCCGGGGGAGCAGGAGCGTCGCCATGATCCAGACCGAACGGGCGTTGCAGCAGGTGCTGGAGTGGGGGCGTTCCCTGACCGGGTTCGCCGACGAGCATGCGATGGAAGCGGTCAGGGGCGGCCAGTACATCCTGCAGCGCATCCACCCGAGCCTGCGTGAGACCAGCGCCCGCACCGGCCGCGATCCGCAGGACGAAATGCTGATCGTGACGTTCTATCGCGAACTGGCGCTGCGCTGGAGGCCGATGGACTCATCGTCCATCTCAATCCGCTGCAGGAAGCGGTACAGCCGGAGGGCGACAGCGACTGGCGCGGCGTCCTGGCGCAGATCGCTCGCGCCGCGCGTTGCGTGGGCGTGCCGATCGTGGCCAAGGAAGTGGGGTCGGGCCTGTCCGCCTCGGTGGCCTGTGTGCTCGTCGAGGCGGGCGTGGCGGTGATCGATGTCGCCGGCGCCGGCGGCACCTGTTGGGCCGCGGTGGAGGGCGAGCGCGCCCGCGATGCCGCCGACCGTGCAGTGGCGCTGGCCTTCGCCGATTGGGGGATTCCGACCCCGGCCAGCGTGCAGGCGGTACGTCGGGCGCTGCCGGCGGTGAAGCTGATCGCGTCGGGCGGAATCCGCGACGGCGTCGACGTGGCCAAGGCCATTCGCCTGGGCGCGGACATCGCTGGGCAGGCGGCCGGCGTGCTGCGCGCGGCGACGGTGTCCACCGAGGCGGTTGTCGCGCATTTCGAGATCGTCATCCGCCAGTTGGCCGTCGCCTGTTTCTGCACCGGCTCGGCCGATCTGGCGGCATTACGTCAGGCGCGCTTGTTGCCCTCGGCGCATCTGCCCGCCGGTTGATGCGGGCGTCGTCCGCACGTGGCGGCGGGGCACCTAGAAGGCCGCTGAAATACCTACGCCAGCCCGATCCGGCTTATGGTCAATGAAGCGCGAATACGTGCACATCCAACTTAAGAGACGGCAGGAAGCCGCCGCGTCGCAGGAAGGAGCCGGGTAATCTTCGCCGCCCTGCCCTGTCGGTTCATTCAGCGGTGGCGGCGCACACTGCCACCTGCCCGAACGGAGATTGGCTCCGGCAAGAGCTTTTTCCGCTGCGAAGTGGCGAGCGACGCGGAAGCATGATTGGGAACGCGAACACTCGGCGACGAAAATCCTGAAGCAGCGGGCGAGCATTCATTGTCCCTTTCCTAGGCAGTTAGCAGCAGCAGCAGTCCTAGGGCCAACGCGATGGGACCCAAGAGAAGGCAGGCCGGAACAACGCTCCTTCCAATGCAATTGCGAATTTTGGACGTTTGCTTTGGCCGCATTCTGACGACGGTTTCCTGTCAAGCGACGCACGCGTGGGCGGCGCATTCAGACATTGAATGGTGATGGCTCGAACGAAGTTCTCGTTGTACTGACCCTTCCGAGCCCGCCGCCGATAAAAAAGCGCGATCTGAGCCGACGGATTTGCAAGCAGACACGGGCCCCCTCGCCCCCTTCGGATGCTGCCAGCCGGTGATGGCCACGAGTGCTGTCTAGGTTAGCAAGATCCTCTTCCATGCTCCCGACGGATTGTGGCCAGGTAGCGCGATTTACGCTTGGTCATGCACTCAGGACTTGAAGATCCTGCACTCAGGATATGACAGTGCATCCTTGGCATCGCGGGCGCATGAATAAGGCGGGATTTCGATGATGAGGGCCGCAGCGGGCATTGGCAGTTCGCTCGTGCTGATCATATTTCATCCACGAAGAATAACACCACTAGGCCAATCTCGAGGCTACAGTGGAACAATCCTAAGACAGGGCTTCCAGACATTGTAGGTGACGCATCGCTTTATCCTTAGCCCCCTGCGCCGGCACCACCCACACGCGCGAAGCTACGCGGTCGAAGTGCGTTTCGACGGTTGCCCATCGACTCGACGCCATCTGACCCGCCGTCTTCCCTCTAATCAAACGGAGGTGCCTTTGCTCCGCTTCAGGCTTGGTCAGTACGGCTTGGCGCGGTTGCCATTCGGCGATCCCAACCTCTAAGTTCCCGGCGGCCGGTGCAGCACCGACGATGGTCGCATAAAGAGAAAGTGCCGTGATCAAGATGACGTTCATAACTTGCCTCTAATCGGTTGTTATAATCACCGCCCTTCTGGCACGCGCACCTGACGGCAGCCTGAAAGCCGCCGGAACATTTGCGCTACGGCGTTCAGCCTATTGTCAGGTTCCGTCAATAGGGCACGAACCCTGCCCAATTATTGGAGCTCGGCATGCGAATTTTGCTCATTGAAGACAGCGAGGACTTTGGCAGCGCTGTACGAGAACATATGATAGCTGATGGCCACGCGGTTGAATGGGCCAAGGACCTGTCCGAAGCGCGGTATCACGCAAGTGGGATTCCCTACGGGCTTGTTCTGCTCGATATTAACCTGCCAGACGGTAACGGCCTGGACTACTTGCGGGAGATGAGGAAGGGGCGTGATTCGACACCCGTCATCATCGTGACAGCTCGCCATACGGTCGAGGACCGCATCGAGGGGCTCAATGCTGGTGCCGCCGACTACTTGGTCAAGCCGTTCGATCCCCGCGAACTTTCCGCGCGCATTCATGCCGTGGCGCGTAGTCACGGGAACTTCCCGAAGCCATATTCTGTCGGGGCGCTGTCCATAAACGCGGCTGAGCGGCGCGTCGCCCTCGACGGGCAGCCGGTCAACCTGACTGCACGCGAATGGGCGATTCTCGACTGCGTTCTATCCCGACCCGGAGCGGTAGTTTTGAAGAGGAAGATCGAGGAAGAACTCCTTTCCTTAGGTTCGGAAAGTGAGAGCAATACCGTGGAGGTTTATGTTAGCCGGCTCCGCAAGAAGATCGGCAGGGACCGAATAGCGACACTGCGTGGCTTGGGGTACAGTTTCGTGGAAGAATCACGGAACGGCCTCGGAGACCCTGTCGATCTTGTCCAAAAGGTTCGGTCAGTCGTTGATGACTTCTTGAAAAAGCCGTGGTTTGCCGGACGGCTAATCCTTGACGTCGACGGCTGCCCCGCCTGGGAGTGCAAAGCAGACCACGCCGTTAGAATTCCCGTCGTGCTTCGATGCCTCATCGACAACGCACTCACACATGGACTGCCCGATATCCCGACGACAGTTTCCGTCAGAGCTGATGGAACCATCGCCATTGTAAACGCAGGACCGGTGGTGCCCCTCCCAGACCTTGACGAGATAACAGAGCGTTTTGTGCGTCTGGCGACTCGGGCAACTGTCCCAGGCCAGGGTCTACCCGTCGCTAATTATGTTATCAAGAAGGTCGGTGGCAGCCTTGAACTTGCCTCGCCTGCCACGGGTCGCGGGGATGGTTTTGAGGCGATTATTCGAATCCCTCGATGACCCTGGTTTGCTGCAGCGACCAGGTTGGGCGTAGGAAGCATTGTACGCTGCTGGGCAACGGGAATGTCAAACAGGGGCGGTAACCAAACCCGCGGTGGGCCGGCTCGCCAGAGGAAGGCAGCTTTGGCGGGGCACACCACATCCCAATCCACTGGCGTGAGACAAGCATGCCACGGCCCCGCCCCAAGCCAACCCGTTCGGCAGAGCTCGGCGCTTCCTTGAGCTAATCATAGTCTTCCATATGGCTGTTGCCGGAGAACCGAAGACGGCTTGCTGAAATGATCCAGTTGTTCCAGACCTCGGCCTTTAGCCCTAGTCAGCACCGGCGCGCCGGTTTCCCAGATCAATTTGCTGACACGATTGCCCCCTTCGTCATAGACAAACTCGTTGCCCTTCGGCCAGGTGTAGCCAACGCCACCAAGAAACACGACGCTCCTGTCGGGCACTGAATAGATGGTCGAATGCGCCGCCATTTGTGCAGAACGTGCCGAAAGCAAGAATAGCAAATGATGATGTGCAGCGATTCATGGGGCCGCCTCCTCAGGATAGCCGTTGGTGATCTCTCGTTGAACGACGGCGGCTCTCAGCGACCGTTCGCAGACGTTGTTTGTCGCGGCGACCATTCCTGGGCATTGGTGCAAAGACGTTGAACTCCGATGCGATGTTCAGGACGGCTTAGTCATTGCCCTTTGCCCGGTGCGTTGCATAGCACCGCGCGGGCCGCCCACTACCGCGTTGCCGGGCCATATTGAGATTTGGCCCGGCACGAGAGGCGGCACTCGTGGCCAGAGAGGTTGCACCGGCGGCCAGCCCTGTCAAAATGCCGAAGTTGGTGATCCGGCAGGACGCCTATGCTTTTCCCGCTCGTTGGCGAGGTAGCGGTCCAAATAGTGCATGTTAGCCGCACCTGAAACCACTCGTTTGCCGACAACGACCGCCGGCCCGCCGTGGATGGACAGCTTCTTGGCGAGCGCGGAATTGTGCTTGACGGTGTTTACGATTCCGGGGTCCTTGATGTCCCGCTTGAGTCGCTCAACGTCGAGGCCCTCGTCTCGTGCGATATCCAAAATGTCGGATCCGCTGAGCCGGAGGCTAGTAGCCATTAGGCGGTGATGGAACGCCTCAAATTTTCCCTGTTTGCTGGCGGCGAGCACCGCCCGTGCAGCAAATTTGGAACCCGGTCTCGTGCTCGAATAAGGTATGTAGTAAACCTTCAGCTCGGGATCATGCTTGAGGGCTTGCTGGATCGTACGGTCTACCGCGCGGCGCTGCGGGTCGTTGGAGTCCAAAAATACGGCGATATGGTGGTCGCCATTTGGGTTGCCAGCAGTTGGCGCAGCTGGGTCGTTGAAGAGTGCGTCGTGCCGGTCTGAAATGACCTTCTCCCTATCCTTGCGGAGCTGGCTATTGTATTCGTGCTGGAGCACTAAGTGTGTGACAGTTGGACCATATTTCGCCAGCAGGGAAACCAGCAGCAGTAGGGCTGAAAGGGCGATCCGGCCGGCTTTTAGATTAATCATGGGGAGTTCCAATTAACGGTGAATGGCAGGGCAGTAACAGCCGGCTTGTGACACCCGGACCTGACAGCAGCCTGACAACCTCAGGACATTTGCGTCACGCGGCGTTGAGCGTAGAGTCACGTTCAGAAAGACTCCGCCCTCGAACTGTCGCCCGGCCCCCCTGATGCCACTACGCTCGTCGAAGACGGCAAGGATCTTGGCCGCGGCTGTACGCGAACTTACGATGGTGGCCACGCGGTCGATTGGGCCAAGGTCCTGTCCAAAGCGCGGTTTCGCGGGCCCAGCGCTAGCCACGCGGTCGGCGATCCTTCTGTCGTGAATTTTACTCATGCTGCCGGCGAGCGCCGCCATGCCCCGGTGACGCCGACGATATCACCTTAAGCGGCAAGCGCTTCCCGTAAACTGGCGTTCGATGTCGGACAATGTCGGATCGGCAACATAGCAGAATCCGATTACTCACGTTGCCGAGACGAGTTTCTTGTTTGGCACGGCATGTGCGCGATCCCGCAAACGCCTCACAGACTAAAGAGAAGTCATCCGATGATCACCCACCAAAGAATGCCCTCACATTGATTCACTCAAGATGACGCTCGCGTCTGGCCTCGCAAAATACTGATGGCTCAGTTGGCCCTGCGCTGCCCACCGATCCAGTTTGTCCCGCAAGGGCGTCGAGGACGCAGCATCGGCAAAATGAGGGGCAACTCCTTTGCCTCGAACTTTGCGCATCGCCCGGCAACTACAAGCTAGGCGGTCGATGAACCTTCGGTCTGGCGCTTCGGTTATGGCGGCCAGCGATGACATCAAGGCGACGAATTTTCTGCTCGACAAAGGCATGGAAGTGGTCCTAGTCCCCGATCACCGCGCGCCAACTATCACCCATATGGTGCGGTACAAGATCGGCAGCGCCGACGAGCCCGCCCGGGAAATTCGGCGAACGGGCATTTCCTCGAGCATCTGATTGGCGGCGGCGATCAATCATGCCGCCGGCGAGTTGGACCGCCCGGCGGTCGATATCGGCGGATCGCTGCATGCTTCCAGCTCTCACGCCTGTACCGCCGCGCGGTGTTGCAGCTCGGCGCGCCACATGGCGATGGCGACGGGCCGTGCGCAATGTAATGACATTCGACCGGTTCTGACCCGCTCGGGAAAGGATGGCATTCGAGATGAACTCGCTGGCATTGTCGCTGGCGAGGAGCCGGCCCAATTCCCGGGCAGTCAACTGCCCTCGACCGTGCCGATTAGCGCGCCTTTGCCATGCCGGCGGATTAGCGTGGCCGACCTTACTTCGGCGTGACGCAAGCAATTTCTGCACCAGACGCGCAAGGTATGCCACTCCCTCAAACCGCTCAGCGGCACCTCTAGTCTATGCCGGCATGTAGGCTGCTCCCATCGCGACGGCGTGCGGCAACTCTTCTGGGTCTTGACCCTGTCGGCGATATTATCCGACCGAGGCCAAAAACCTCGCGGCTGTACGCGAACTTACGATGGTGGCGACGCGGTCGATTGGCCAAGGTCCTGTCCGAAGCGCGGTGTTGCGGGCCCAGCGCTAGCCACGCGGTCGGCGATCCTTCTGTCGTGAATTTTACTCATGCTGCCGGCGAGCGCCGCTATGCCCCGGTACGACGATATCACCTTAAGCGGCAAGCGCTTCCCTTAAACTGGCGTTCGATGTCGGACAATGTTGGATCGGCAACATAGCAGAGTCCGATTACTCACGTTGCCGAGACGAGTTTCCTGTTTGGCACGGCATGTGCGATCCCGCAAACGCCTCACAGACTAAAGAGAAGTCATCCGATGATCACCCACCAAAGAATGCGCTCACATTGATTCACTCAAGATGACGCTCGCGTCAGGTCTCGCAAAATACTGATGGCTCAGCTGGCCCTGCGCTGCCCACGCATCCATTTTGTCCCGCAAGTGCGTCGAGGACGCAGCATCGGCGAAATGAGGGGCAACTCACACTTCGCCTCGAACTTTGCCCATCGCCGGTAACGTGGAACTTCGGTCTGGCTGGGTGCACAAGGCCACATTTTGCGACGGCGCTGACCTTCGCGACCACCGCTTCGGTTCTGGCGGTCACCAATGACAGAGCCGGTCGATCGCAGCCCGGGCCAGCTTCTCTCCGGAATGAGCGTCAACGAGCGCGACTCTGCGGCAGGCAAAATGTCAGGTTCACTACAACCTATATCTGAGCACCGTCGAGGTTTTCAAAGCAAACGGCGCTTATTGGGCGCTGAGGTGTTGGCACGGCCTTTGCAAATTGGAGGTGGCAACATCGAGCGAGGTGTTTCGCCTTGTTGCCGGACAGCGAAGTCAAAGCTTCGGAAGGTTTCAGCGGGAAGGAACTCAAAGGATAATTGCGTTCTCTCTGCCGGCAAGGATGAAGAGAACGAGCACGGTAGCATACGCGGTTGATTACGTTGGCGTAATTTACTGCACAATTTTTCTTGTCTTTTGGTTACCCATCTCTCGATGAGAGCATAAACAGAAGAGAAAACAATGAGTGCTGAAGGTAAAAAGAGACGCGGTGTATCTGGCCTCTCAAATGCGCGGAATATTGCATTCCGCTATGGTGGTAGGCCTTCAAACTACAGTTTGGCGATAGGGCACACGACTCATCCGCGTCTGGGCGGTTCGCTGTTCCTCAACGCTATGATCCTGGGGCAAATGCTGCCAGGATTTAACCCAAGTGAACGTATGTTGAAGGCTGCGGACGCTTGTATTGAGGTATGCCCCGCTCTTGGTGCGCCTTTCCACTGAAAGAAGCCGAGAAACCGCAAATGACTTGGCAGATGGTATGAACCCAATTGTAGGCGGGCTGTGCCGCCCTTCGTCTTTGGCATCGTCCGTCTTGTACTCCCAGAAATGGAACAGTGATTGGCTTCCATAACAACAACATCGGACCGTCCGGCGTCGAGATAGCCTGCCTGGCGCCTCGCAATCGCCGTATCGACGTCGGCGGTGAAATAGCTCTCCTCGCCAAAGAGATCGAGGAGGATCTGGCGGGGATAGATCGCAAACAGCGCGAACTTCGGTGGCATCAACTGTCCCGTGCAGCCATGCCTCCATTCGGCCCGCGGCGCGGCGCGTAGGTTGTTGAACAGCGACAGCCATTCCTTCTACCCGTTCCTTGGTCGCTAGCGTCAACTATGCGCTCTCTCGGCCTCGAGCTCGCGGCGGCAGGTATTGCCGATTGCGCCACGGCGCCGCCTGCCTTGGGCAACTGGGCGAACCCGTTGCGCGACTTCACCCGATGTTCTCGATTAGCGAGGGTGAGAGAGCGGCCACATCGTCGCCGGTTCATGATGGCGCGCAGGTCTTCCCGGCTTGCGCTCATCGGCGATTTGTCTTTGCGGCGTGGTGACGCCGCCGTCCGGCGACGATGTCGAAAGTGTCTGGACTGCCGTTTTTGGGACCAACAGCGACTGGAGGATGCTGCGCCGGCGGATGGACGGCACGACATCGGATATGTCCGGCGCCCGCTTGCCGTCTCGCACGTCGAAAGGTGACAAGGTGAGCTCGCCAACGCCAATATAAGCGAGTTGCATGTGATGGACTCCGCCTCCGTCCGAACCTCTGCCAGACCGCCGAGGGAGCCGGTTGCGCCAAGTAGCGCAGGTTATCCGTCAGGCCACTGAGGGATGCCGAGACTGCTGATGGCTTCGGCATCCAAGATGTGACCTTCACTGTGGGCCCCTGCGGCGTAGACGCAGAGCGGAAGAGCGCCACGTAATACCTGCGCTTGGGCAAGCCCATATCCACTGTTCGGTTTGTCTCCTAATGAGACCACCAACCAGACTAAAGCCTTGAGCAATTCGACCTTTCAAATTCGGGGATGGTCTACTAGCTGTCTGGCGGAGGCCCTATAAGGAACCCGCAGGTGCGGAATAGACCGACACCCGCCCGACAACTCATCCGCCGCGTTTAAGAGGAACCCGGTATGCCCCTATGCCTACCGATGATCCGCCACCTGAAATCCCCGGACCTGTTTGGCGCCATCGATCGCTTGCCGGCGCTTGGCGCGCCGGCTAGCGAGCGCACATTCGAAGTCATCAATCCATCGAGCGGCGAAGTGCTGGCGGTGCTTCCCGACATGGGTGTGGAAGAAACGCGCGCTGCGATCGAGAAGGCTTACCTGGCGCAGCCAGGATGGGCGGGGCTGGCCGCCCGAGAACGCAGTGACGCTTTGTGGCGTTGGCATCAGCTGATCATTGACCACACCGACGATCTTGCCGCGATACTCACTGCAGAGATGGGCAAGCCCGTTGCCGAAGCCAAGTCGGAGGTTTCGCACGCGGCCGCGTATCTGCAATGGTACGCCGAAGAGGCCAATCGCATCTATGGCGAGACGATCCCCGCGCCGTCGACAGACCGTCGCATGCTGGTGATCAAGCAGCCGATCGGTGTGGTCGGCACGATTACGCCTTGGAATTTCCCGGCGTCGATGGTGGCGCGCAAGATCTCGCCAGCCCTGGCGGCGGGCTGCGCGATCGTGCTTAAGCCTGCTGAACAGACGCCGCTTGTGGCAGGTGCAATGTTCGCCCTCGCGCACCAGGCCGGCTTTCCCGAAGGCGTCGTCAACCTAGTTTATGCATCTGAAGGTGATGACGTCGGACGCGAACTTTGCTCTAATCCCAAGGTTCGAAAGATCAGCTTCACAGGCTCGACCGAGGTTGGCCGGCTGCTCATGCGCCAGTGCTCGGACCAGATCAAGAAGGTCAGTCTCGAGCTCGGCGGCAATGCCCCTTTCATCGTCTTCGACGACGCCGACATCGACGCTGCGGTTGACGGCGCGATCCAGGCGAAGTTCCGCAACGCCGGCCAGACTTGCGTTTCAGCGAACCGGCTTTACGTCCAATCGAGCGTTCACGATGAATTCGTCGAAAAGTTCGTGGAGAAAGCCCGGTCCTTGTCGGTCGGCGACGGCTTCGCTCCGGCAGTGGACGTCGGACCGCTCATCGACTTGCATGCTTTGGCCAAGATCGAGTCCCACATCGCAGATGCCGTTGCCAAGGGTGGGACAATTCGATGCGGGGGCGAACGTATTGGCAAGGATGGGACCTTCTTCAAACCGACAGTCCTCACTGAAATTTCCAGCAGCATGGCGGTTGCGCAAGAGGAGACTTTCGGGCCACTGGCTCCGATCATTCAATTCACCGATGCGGATCAGGTAGTGCGTGAGGCCAACGACACGATCTACGGCCTCGCCGCCTATTTCTATGCCTCCAATCTGAAGCGTGTCTGGCGCGTTGCCGAGGCGTTGGAATACGGCATGGTTGGCATCAACACGGGGCGTATGTCTTCGGAAGCGGCGCCCTTTGGTGGCATCAAGCAGTCCGGCATTGGGCGAGAGGGTTCCCGCCACGGGCTCGAAGACTACCTCGAAATGAAATACCTCTGCATGGGCGGCATCTGATCTCTATGGGATGGGCCGCCTCAGGCGCAGAATGAACCAAAGGGATGATCGAACGCTTTGGCGAACCTTCTTCCGGCTGGTTTCGGGTCGTTCACCGCGCCCCTGGCCTGCGCGCCTTAAGTGAGATCTAGACGCCGTGCTACGTGAACCGCCTCTACAGCGACGAGGCAAGGTGCCACAAGCGGACGGCAGGTTGCGCATCCTGATCCAAGCGCGGCACGTCTCGCCAGGCTTGTGGTTCGCTGGGAACTAGAGACGCATTGTCCATCAGCTGCGTTGACGCAGCGAAGTCGGCAGCCGACGGCGCAGGGCGTCGGCACGGCGAGCGGTGCGCCCGACACGTTTACGCCGCAACCTCCTTATTGCCGCACGGCCAACTGGGCGCCCTTCGCGCATCGCTCTCAATCGGTACAGTCGCCGGCATTCTCGCCTGGAGAAGATCAGTGACACAAGCCGTGCTCAGGCCGTGCATGCACGAAAGACATCGAGGGTTGATATCCAATGATCACAGCGCATCTGCTCGACATGGACGGAGTCCTGGTCCGCGGCGGCCAACCGATTGCTGGCTCGGTCGGCTATGTGGCCGGGCTAATCGCCACGGGTGAGCCGTTTCAGATCTTCACCAACAACTCGCGCTTCACACCCGAAGATCATGCCGAGCGTCTAAGAGCGGTTGGCTTCGCCGTGCAGCCAGAGCACATCTACACATCGGCGCTCGCCACTGCGCGGTTCATGGAACTGCAAAAGCCCGGATCATCTGCCTATGTCATCGGCGACCACGGTCTGGTTGAGGCTCTGCGGCAGGCAGGCTGCCGGATAACGGAGTTTTCGCCCGAGTTCGTGGTCCTCGGGGATACAATTTCGTACCACTATGAGCAGATCGCAACTGGCGCCGAGCTTGTGGCGAAGGGAGCGCGTTTTCTCGCCACCAATCCAGATGCGACTGGCCCGACCGAACGAGGCTCCCATCCGGCGTGCGGGGCAGTCGCAGCACTAATAGAGAAGGCCACCGGCCGTCAGCCCTATTTCGTCGGGAAGCCGAACCCGTTCATGATGCGCAATGCGCTCGACCGGCTGGGAGTGCGAGCTGTCGATACCATCATGGTCGGGGACCGCATGGATACCGACGTGCTCGCAGGGCTGGAATCGGGCCTGAAAACAGCCCTTGTGCTTACTGGAGTGACCAAACTGGCTGACATAGAGCGGTTTCCATTCAGACCGGATTACGTGGTCGATTGCCTTGCGGATCTGGGCCAGATCATCTGAACCAACAAGCCGAAGGCACCCCGACACCAAGCCTGAACGTGCTCCCTCTACGTTCCGGGCCGTCAACCCAGCGCAATCTGGTGGAAAGCTGGCCGCAAAAGAAGTGATAAGCATGACAAGTTAGTCGAACTACACCCACGTAGCCATGCCGGCGGTCTGCCGTTGCTGGGAAGAACTGGCTCGGCCGCTGCGTATAGCGTATACCCGACGCGGCAGCTTTTTTCTCCGTTGCGTACTCGACATTGTCACCTGTGGAACATTCGAACGTGCCTCTCGGCATCGACTGACGGGTTGAACCAGAGCGCACCTGTAAGGTCTTTCCCCGCCAAGTGGGACCGGGCGAACTGACGTTCTGGATCCGAACTGTTCGCCGGCTGATGTACGGGGCGGACCGTCACTTTTCAAAAAAGGAAATCCCTGTACCCTCCATGCATGAGGGCGCGGCCACGAGAGACAGCGCGGCGAATGCGGTCGCGCAGATGATCGCGAGGATCCCTCCAGTCGGCATGGACGCGCTGTTGACCAATCAGCGCTTCGGCGAGCTCGCGATGTGACGCCCCAGCAAGTGAGCCGTCGAGCGCACGAAGAACGAAGGTCAAACGAGGACCCCGCTTTTCTGGCGGGAATAAGCGGGCAGGAAGCTGTTGACCCACATTTAGACGATTGAGGGACTCGATCGCCCTAAGACGGTGCTTCGAAAGGGTCTCGGGCCAGATGGCCTCGGTACGGAGGCAAACGGGGTGCAAGATATCCGCGCCAGAGACGGCGAGTTGGAGCGTGTGCTTGGTATCCCGAAGAAGAACATGCTGGCCCTTGTCGGGGGCTAGCAGAACCGTCGAACGGCACGGCAATGCCGAGAGCTCGAACGGCGCTGTGCCCGACCACGCGGACAGCTGTTCTGCAATGACCGGCAGCACATGAGCGCACCATAGCGGAGACCAGAATACGACCGAATTGCGCCCATGAGACTCGGCGAAACAGAACACCCCAGCGTGACAGTTCGCAGGCCACGGTGACCACATTGAGAAAAGGTCGGTACGACAAAGTATTGGCCTGCCGGCTTGCTGTGGTCACATCAGGCTGGAATGCTGGATTCCGGCGTAAGAACTCCCAGGCCCATTCGCGCGGCGTCAGAGCTGAGGTGTAATCGTATGATCTTTCATCGCGCCAATCAGCCCCATCGGCGCCATTCACGAGAACTGCAGGCATCATTTTGCTCCCCTGCCAGCCCCCAGGCAGGTCGAAACATCATGCCGGTTGGCAAAGCACCGGCGCAGGGGCCACCAGACCTCGACGAATGCGTTTCGTCGAAGCTGTTGCGGTCGGCACCGTTCAGGGCCGAACACGCCGGCAAATAGCGGCGACATGACCGAACCAGCGCAGCCAGCACGGCCCGAGCTGGCCAAGTGAGTTGGCTCGCCGCCAGTGGCCGGTTCCTGCGCCGCATTCCTGACGTTCCTTGAAGACCGCGTGCCGCAGCGGTGGGTTTCTAGTTGATTGTGCGCAGGTCGTCGTAGCGCCAGCGATATAAGCTTGGCCATGGAGGTCTCCTGGGGGAAGTTCCCCGCCATTGGAGACCAAGATTCACGCTAGGGCATCCTGTATAGTTGTACAGGTGAAGGCGACTGCTCAGAGGACCGAAAAACAGACCGGCGAGGCCCGCAATCGCTTCTTGGGTGGTGCTCACGCCGGGGTTTTCAGAGCGCTGTGGAATGCAGCGGCTGAGCTTCGCTTGCCCCTGGATGCCGCTGATTTCCGAGGCAGACTTGTCCCCACTGCCCTTGGTCCGGGTGTACTGTCAAGCGAAGTAAGGATTCGGCTCCTTGGGCGAAACGAAGACTGATCTCATCTGCTTGCGGTTTCGTGGTCTCGAGGCCGTCGCAAGGCCGGAGTGACGCTTTTCGCGACGTCGGGAGCTGTGACCGCGGATGGTGATCACCGAAGCGGGCGAGCAAGGCGTTTGCTGTCACGCAATCGCGAAACACAGCTGCGCGCCCACCGAGCGGTCGGAGGTGGGCCTATGCCAAGGGCGTCGTTCTCCATTTCTGCGCAAGTACGCAACCTCATTGTGTGACTTAAGATAAATCTTCGTGAAAATGGATGCGCCTCTCGGCGGGTTTTATCAGCCTTCTGCATTTCTGAAACAATATTTTTGCAGAGATTTACCAGAATTTTATCCAAGTAATGAGTATTCTTGGAATCAAGCTGCACGTTCCATCTAGGAACCATACTGCACCTTCTTTAGGTGCCCCTAACTTTAAGTTTTTAGAAACAAGGCATCTGCTTATGCACATCTTAGAAACGCCACACCTATTCCTGAGGCCGCCGTCGCATAGCGACGAGCTTCTTTTGCATGGCCTTCGTAGCGATCCGTTCGTGGTTAACGCCAGGGGTGGACTCGCTCCGACGATTGAGCAGTCGAAAGCTGCACTATTTGAGTTCATTAATCATTGGCAGAACAATCGTTTCGGCTTATGGATGCTGTTCGTCAAAGATCCAGACCAAGGCAACAAATTCGCTGGCTACTGTGGGTTGGCTCGCAGCGGCCTGTACCTTCCAGAAGATCCGAATAATGTTGAAATAGTAACTTGTCTCAACCTTGCGGCTTCGGGAAAGGGGATAGCAGTCGAGGCCGGCAGGGCGGTTGTCCAATTTGCTTTTGAATATTTAAAACTGGAGAAAGTGACTTCATTCGTTCGACCAACGAACATACGTTCGCTTCGTAAGAACATTAAGATAGGATTTTTCTATGTTCGCGACCGTATACATGACAACAATACAATGAGATATTTAGAGGTTTACCCAGAAACAGCCGTAAAAGCTGATCAATTACTTTTTTTCGATGACGCAAAATAGACTTTATGCCGAACAGTAGCGCTGCGACCGAGTCGGCATTTCGGTGTTCGCTTAACCTCGAAGGACTTGGGAACGTGCTTCATACCGACGTGTCCGCGGGCAAGCCGTTGCGAAGAACGGGTTGAATGGGATTGAGTGCTCCCGTGCAGCCTGGGCCGGCCTCTGGACCTTTTCAGCCAATGCCGGCGCTGAGCGCACCAGACCTCGATAGAGGCATTTCGTCGAACCGTGTGCCATCGGCACTGTCGAGAGTAGAAGGCGCGCGCACCACGCATCCAGGCCGTCGCATCCGCATAGCGGCAGCCACCCCGGCCTGTGCAGGCCAACGCAATTGATTTCAAGTCCGTGATCGGCTCGTGAGACCCGTGCCAGATTTTCCTTGAGGGGCAGTGGGCGCCGCGGTGGATTGCACGCTGGTTATGGGCAAGTTGTCATAGCGCTAGCGCTATAAGGTCAGTGATCGGGAGGTCTCCTGGGGGAATTTTCTCTCATGGACTCTACCGCCCCTCCTGAACCCGCGTATCGCATATCGGACGGCGGCCCGACATCACCCCAACCTGCCTTGGCGACCAGTCCACTGCATTCGCCCGAACAGCTTGCTGGCTTGATCGACAGACTTCAAGAATCCAATCAAGGGGACGGTGCAGGCCGAGATTGCGGTAGAGCTTGGGCAACCCTCAGATCGCCCAAGCGGCGTCCAATTCCTTGCCTGGCTCCGGTTTTTGCCGCCGGCGGGGTCTAAACCCACAGGTGGCAGCCGGTCTTCGTCGCTCACTCGTCCATCGCATCATGGTGGCCGCCATTGACTCGCATACGCGAAGCCTTCCGGAGCGAAGATGTCGGCGGCCAACCAAATTCCTTGTGAGCTGCACGGTGTCAGCTATCGGGCCTGAGTTGATCCGGTGATTACGCGGTGCACTCGTTGTCGCATTCGCGACGATGTCTGACATCTGACACGGCGCTGTCAGAGCGATCGCATTGTTCCGTAAGGGCTTCCGAGTTGGCACGAGAGCTGCGGTCCTATGTGCAGGAGCACTGCGACGCCACCGGTTGGGAAGAACTCATCCATGATCACGCTTTTCGAACATGCGGACACCGCCGCAAACATTGGGCCGTCTCGAGCGGACGAGAGCCCTTCCGCTTTCATTTCTCAGGTCTTTCGGTCATGAGCGAATTCGATTTTCGCCCAACGCTGAATGCGCCCGACGATGACCCCCATCTTTGGCTCGAAGATGTAGAAGGCGAACGGGCACTTGCGTGGACCGCCAGCCAGTCGGCAAAGACCCTGAAGCACTTCGCGGGAACGCAGTTCGAGCGCGACCGGGCGGCGCTTAGAGTGATGTTCGACCGTTTCGACAGGATTCCGCTCGTCACGCGCCGCGGTCAGTACCTCTATAATTTCTGGCAAGATGCCGGAAACCCGCGCGGGTTGTGGCGCCGGACCACCCTTGCCGCTTACATGAATGCGGATCCCCAGTGGGAGCTACTGGTCGATCTGGACGCCCTGGCCGCTAGCGACGGAGAAGACTGGGTCTGGGGCGGCGCGTCGATCGAGCCTGAGACGCGCGAAAGAGCCGTCTTGCGCCTGTCGCGCGGGGGCAGCGACGCGGTCGTGCATCGCGAATTCGACCTTAGCTCTTTGAGCATTGTCGCCGACGGGTTCAATCTCCCAGAGGCCAAGGGCGGGATAAATTGGCTCGACCCTGACACGCTTCTGCTTTTCAGTGCGCTTGGTCATGACATGGCCACCCGTTCCGGCTTCGCGCGGGCCGTGCGGTTGTGGAAGCGTGGCGCCGATCCCCTCACCGCGCCGGTAATCTTCAAGACGGGTTCCGAATCCCTAAGCGTGTCTGGTCATCTGGACCGCACGGTCGAGAACGAGCGCCTTTGGTTCATCGAGAATACTGGCTTCTTCAAGCAGATAGTCCAAATCGGCGACAGGAGCGGGCCGAAGCTTGAGATCAACCTTCCTCGGGATGCCTGGTGGGCCAGCTTCGGTGATTGGCTGGCGGTAAAGCCGCGCAAGCCCTGGACAGTGAGAGGGACCACCCATCCCGCGGACGCGCTGATCGGCATCTCGCTTTCTTCTTTCATCGGTGGCGAACGCCGTTTCAGCACCCTGTTTGAACCGGGCGAGAGGCGCTGTCTGCAGTCATTCTTCTGGAATGACGGGAAGCTCATTGTCGCCTACCTCGAGAACCTCGCTCCGCGTTTCGAGGTGTTCACCCCGGGTCGCCAGGAATGGACGCGCCGAGCCCTGGACACGGTGCCCGCGCAAGGGACCGTCCACCTCTGGTCCCTCGATGCGGCAGATCACGAGACCAATGGAGAGGTCCTCGTTTCGGCTCAGGACCCGATCACACCGTCGCAACTGCTCCTACTCGATCTCAATGATGCGCCGCCTCTTGGCGCTCCAGTGGTCCTGAAGCGCAGCCCGGAGAATTTCGACGCATCCGGACTGGTGGTCACGCGCCACGAGGCAGTCTCGATCGATGATGAATTGATTCCCTATATGCAGGTCGGTCCGGCGAACGGGAACGGAGATGCCCCGGTTCACCTTTCCGCGTATGGCGGGTTCGGCATATCGCTCCTGCCCCACTACAACTCCTCGCTCGGCAAGCTGTGGCTCGAACGCGGCGGCACGTGTGTGGTGGCAAATATCCGCGGGGGCGGCGAGTTCGGCACCCGCTGGCACGATGCCGGACGGAGGGAGGGCAAGCGTCTCGCCCATGACGATTTCGCTGCCGTAGCAGCCGACCTCGTACGAAGGGGCATCACACTACCGAGGCGGATTGCCGCTGAGGGCGGCTCGAATGGCGGCCTGCTGATCGCCAACATGCTTACTCGCTATCCCGAGCATTTCGGCGCGCTGTTCTGCACGGTTCCGCTTATCGACATGCGCCGCTACACCAAGCTCCTGGCCGGCGCGAGCTGGATCGACGAATATGGCGATCCGGACAAGGCTGAGGATTGGGCTTTCCTGAAGGAAATCTCCGCCTATCACGCCGCCACGCCGGGACAGCCCTATCCGCCGATCCTGCTCGCCACCACGAAGCGTGACGACCGCGTTCACCCGGGCCACGCGCGCAAGATGGCCGCAAAGCTGCAGGCCCTCGGCTATCCGGCTTATTTCTACGAGCCCGTCGCAGGCGGGCACGGGCACGGTAAAGACAATCGGGAGCGCGCTGGATTCATTAGTCTTGGCATCAATTTCCTTCGCAGCGCGATCGGCTGGCACGCCGATAGCTTTCACAAAGGATCGGGAGCTCGGGGAGAGCGAACTTCGGATGACTGAGTACAGGTCGAGGGGTGCGGCAAAGGTGCAAAATAATGCGAGCACGGTTTGCGCAAATGCGCCCCCGTACGCTGTCGACCTCAATCAATACTGCAGGACTATCGCAGTCTACCATTTTCTGAAGAGCAAGGAGCAATATCATGGGATCAAATAAATGAAACTGGCGCAGGGAGTAGTAACGGCCGTTGTCCTGATGCTGCTGGCACAGCAGGTTGTCGCGACGAGTCATCCACAAGTACCTGCGCCTCCCCGCCTCCCCCGTCCCGTTGCGCTTACCCGTGCCCGTCTACGACACCAATCTAGGAGTCAAGCTCTTGGCATATCCGCCTGCGCTCCTCGGGGGACCACATTCGGCTAGGTTAATACGGTGCCTATCCGGTTGCTTCTGCGGGACCAGCCCGGGCGGGCACAGCTACGGCAGGAATCCGACCCGGGCGCGTTCATTGGCTTAGGCGACATTTTGCTTGGCGGCGCGATCGGCTGGCACGCCGGTAACGTGTATGGACGACCGGGAGCACGACGAAAGCAAGCACGAACGAAGGAGCACAGGTCGAGGACTGCGACAAAAGCAATAACGCGATCACAGTTGGTCAGAATGCGCGCACAGCTCCATCTATCTTAATCAAATAGACTAGTTGCATGATAATTCGTTAGTTCTGAAGAGCAAGAGATATCAGTCAACAAAGCGAATGAACCTGCGCGGGCAGCAACAGCGGCTGTCGTCCTGATGCTGATCGGACAGCAGGCGGTCGCGTCAGACCTTCCAGAACCGTGCGGCCCCGACGAGGGTCCTTCGGTCGCGGAATGGCCAAGCCCTGGCAGATCCGCCTGCGCGCTTTGGGGGTCATCACTGGGGATTCGGGCTACGTCAATGGGGTGTCTGGCTCCGGTCTTTCCTATTCGAACACGGTGACGCCTGAACTCGATATTCTCGGACAACGTCGCCGCCGAACCCATACTCGGCGCCACCTTTGCCAACATCAATGGCCAAGGCTCGATGGGGCTAGGCAAGGTTGGTAAGGTTTGGCTGCTGCCGCCCACGCTCACATTCCAGTATCATTTTACCGATTTCGGCGCCTTCAAGCCCTATGTCGGCGCCGGCGTGAACTATACGATCCTTTATCAAGGCCGGCAGCGCCGATGATCTCAAGGTCAAGAACACCTTCGGCACCGCGCTGCAGGTCGGGTTCGACTACAAGCTCGACCAGCACTGGGGCGTCAACTTCGACGTGAAGAAGCTTTTCCTGAAGCCGGACTTCGAAGTCACCGTGGCCGGTAACAGCCAGACGGGCAAGGCGGAGCTCGATCCCTGGCTGATCGGCGCAGGTGTCACGTACCGATGATACCGCGGCCTCGTGAGCGCTTTGAGCCAACGGGCCCCCTCAGGCGCCCGTTAGCGTTCCCCCTTCCTCGGGTTAGTTTCAGTTTCCCGTGACGACTTCTGCAGAACGCCCAGCACAAGGACGCCTGTCGAGGTACGCGATCAGCATGCGTCGCGCCCACCTTTGATCAGAACGTCGTAACCTCGACTGTAACGTCGTAGCGCTGGTTCTCTCAGTCACCTTGCCCGCGAGCCCCGCCGAACACTCATCGGCAAAGGGCTGGCGGCGATAGCTGGTCGCCCCGGGGGAGATCGGACCTCCAGTGAGAGCCAGTGAGCGCCGTCAGGCGCTGGCTCCTAGTAATTACATGAACCGCCACTTCAGGCCTGTTTGTCGGGCCGTACCAGATCCATGTGGCTGACGCCGAGCGCCAACGCCAGTTCATAGATCGTGATGATCGTCGGATTTCTTCGGCCCTTCTCCAAACCGCTGATGTACTGCTGGCTGAAGCCGGAAATGTCGGCAAGCTGCTCCTGGGTCAGACGCTTCCTTTGCCTGATCCGCTGCACATTCCGTCCGATCAACTTGCGCATATCCATGCACGCAAGCCACCGGATCAGGCGACTTGAGTTTATCAACTATAATATGTAATTCACATTTTGCCGGGAGAGAAGTCGCCGAGGCGATCATCTGGAGCTAGGATCAGCAATGTTACAGCCTAAATCGGACATGGCGATTACCGACGAAGTGCCCTGGTCAGACGGCATCACAGCCTACGACAAGGAGCACTTTACAACCTACATGAGGCTCCTCGATGCATCCGGCGACGATGCTAGCGAAGAGGAAATGGCACATCTGATCCTCGGCATTGATCCGAGACGAGAACCGGAGCGTGCGAGGAAGGCTGTTCGCAGTCATCTCGACCGTGCAAACTGGGTGATGACAAGCGGGTACAAGGAATTGTTCGACAGCTGAGAAATTGCGCAGTGCTCGCCCAGTGGCCGCCACTGCTTCGGCTACAGCCCCCTCCTCGGCGCCTGATGAGGCATCCAGGAACGGCCAACGGCAGCCTCAATTCGGTTCATGGGCATCGGTTTTGGCCGGTTGGGGGTCTGATGCGACAAAAGGAATCGCGTTCCGTTTGGATGGGCAGTAGCCACAGCAGCACGTCATCGAGTGCCGCTCCTCCCACGAGTAACAACTGTGTAGGTTTTCGGCGAAGCTGGATGTTCAAATACCGGGCGCCCGCCACGGTTGACGCTTGACGTCAGCAGTATGGGGCGAGCTATTCTCATAGCCATGCAACGCGGACTAGCGTCGGAACGAGACGCCGACTGAGCCCTTTGAGTGCAAAGTGTGACGGGAATATACGACTGCATCGCGCCTGACTGCGCCGGGCGGCAAAGGGACTCAGCATCCCTTCGCCGCTGTTAAAATGCTGCGACCGATGACCCGAGCACAGCGGACCAAAGAGCTACTCAGAGGATCGAGCTCCCTTGGGACCCCAAAAGGGCTATGGCTTGATTTTGCGTGCGCACGCCCAGCTTCTTCTTGGCATTCTCCAAATGGAATGCGATGGTGCGCGGCTTAATGCCCAAGATGCGGCCGGTTACCCAGGCCGAATTGCCGCGCGCTGCCGACCGCAGGCACATATATTCGCGCGATGTCAGCAAGATCCCATCCACGGTTCGATCGCCCGGCAGTTTGCGGCGAACGCAGCGATGAAAGCAGGTGGCCATCAGCTGAAGAGCTTGTTCGTACCGCTCGATGACCCGAAGAAATACTGGACGAGGCTCATCGGCGGCGAACGTAACCGCGGCAGTGCGGCCTCGTAGATCGACGATTGGGATCGTCAATCCGCAGCGGATGCTGAATCGGGCCGCCTCATCAAATAGCTGCTGTTGAGCCGGCGACATCTTACCGCCCCACAAATCCGATCCCCATTGAAACGGGCGGCCGCCATTTCGAGCACGCAAGATGACAGGATCGAGCTTCTCATACTGATTTTCCAGATACTGCATGGCCCAGCGAGGTGGGTAATTCGAAATTAGCCTTGGCTTGCCGGAAGGCAGTGATGGCAAAGACAGGTACGCAAAAGAGAGTAGGTCAAATCTTGCCGCCGCCTCAGCCAAGGCTTCCCGGAAATCTGCTTCATCGACACTCTGTGACAGTCTTTCAAGGAATGTCTCGAAAACAAGTGGCATGTCCCTCGTCATAGTCGCGCTCGCTTCTTCCTCTTTCTGCACGCCTCCCGGCCGCCGCGTGCATGGCCGGACAACTGTCATTGACTTCGCAGGCGTCTCGGAGCTGATCAGCAGATATGGCCACACTGGGTTTGAGGTGTGAGAATTCACCGCCGCGATTGTTCTGCTGCAATCGATGATTGAGGACGATATCTTCGGCGTGGCCGCTCCGTTGAATGGTGGGGATGGCGCGCTGCAATGGTGTAAAGTCGCGTCTAAGTTTCGATCTGCATCCTAATACGCAAATCATCTTTGAACGCCTGATTTCCGGCCGCCCTTAATGATGGTGATGGGGTGAATCAAAAAGGGCGCCCTGCCGGCGGGGAGGTACACCGGCAGGGCGCGCCGCACAAAGGCCCTGGTTGTTGGGGGACAGGACAGTGGCGGCAGAACTGGTCGGTTACAACTTGCGAGTAAAGTGGTCCGGAGCATGCTCAGGATCAGATGTCTTGAATTCAACTATTTGGTTTGCTCGGCGCAACAGAATGCAGTCAAGCCAGCATCACCCAAGGACGGCCCCTGACGCAGCCGGATCTTTACGACTGGTCCGTGCAGAGTTTTCATGGGATGATATGACAGCATTCTGGCACATGGTCACGCCAGTGCTCAATCCCGTCGCCTTTGGAAGATCATACGGCACCCTCAGCCTTCAGCGCGCGATATGTGGCATCGACTGATTTCGCGGTCGCACCGACGATGATGTCGATCTCTTTTCGGGTAATGATCAGAGGTGGCGCATAGCCGAGGATGTCGCCATGCGGCATGGCCCGTCCGATCACACCATTTTCAAACAGAGCAGCTGCAGTGCGCACCCCGACCTGAAGGTCAGGATCGAATGGTATCCTTTGTTTCGGGTCCCGCATCATCTCTACCGCGGATAGGATACCCACTCCGCGAACTTCGCCGACGATGGGATGTCCCGCCAGTTCGGCTTTCATGCGGGCCTGCCAGTACGGTCCGACATCCTTCACATGTTCCAGGATGTTTCTTTCTTTTAGCAGTCGAATATTGGCAAGCGCGGCCGCAGCACAAAGCGTGTGACCGGAATATGTCCATCCATGGCCAAGTGCGCCGTGCTTCTCAGTTCCTTGTTCCAAAACCGACCAGACTCGGTCGCCAATGATCGACCCGGAGATGGGGAGGTAGGCGGAACTCAGCCCCTTGGCGATGGTCACGAAATCCGGACGCATGTTATACAGGTGAGAACCGAACTTCTCGCCGGTCCGCCCGAAGCCGCAGACCACTTCATCAGCGATCAGAAGGATATCGTACTTATCGAGCACCGCTTGAATGGCCGTCCAGTACCCTGTGGGGGGCGGCACAATACCTCCTGTCCCAAGTACCGGCTCTCCGATAAAGGCTGCAACCGTTTCTGGTCCTTCAGCCAGGATCAAGGCTTCAAGCTCATCGGCACAGCGCCGGGAGAAAGCTTCCTCGCTCTCCTCGATGCGCGCCTGGCGGTAGTAGTGTGGCGTGGTGGTATGGCGCACCAAATCCAGAGGCAGGTCGAAGAAATTGTGAAAAAACGGAAGGCCGGTCAGGCTACCGGTGACCAGCCCAGATCCGTGATAGCCGCGATTTCGCGAGATGATCTTTTTCTTTTCGGGCCGGGCGAGGATATTATTATAGTACCAGACCAGCTTGATGTTGGTTTCGTTAGCGTCGGAACCAGAGAGGCCAAAATAGACCCTTCGCATGTTCTGACCGAAATACTCGACCACGGCCTCTGCCAAAAGGGCGACCGGCTCCGTACCTTGGCTGGCATAGACGTGTGCGAACGGCAATTCGTGCGCTTGCCTGGCAATAGCCTCGGCGATCTCCGTGCATCCATAACCCATATTCACGCAGTAGAGGCCTCCGAAACCGTCGAGGCTCCTTCGGCCTTCGGTGTCCCAGATATAAACGCCTTCCGCACCGGCCATGATCCTATTTGGCGTTTCGCCTCGGCTGTGCTTGGCCAGATGCGTAGAAGGATGAAAGACGAAGCTTCTATCCTTCTCCCGGAGTTGCTCGGTTCCCAGATTGCTCAAGCGCATGTCCCTCTCCTCGCGATACAATGGCGGGGGCATTTGGCCGGCCAGCTCATTGGCAAGCAGTATACCGGAAACACCGCTGGAATTTCGCGGGAATGGATGTTTTTTGCAGACGAATTCGCGGAATCGGGATCAGATGCCGTGGAAATCAACTGAGCTGGTGTACCTTTGCCTGGACTGGGCCCGTTTGGACCGGACAGTCGGCTAATGTGGGAGGCTTAGATATACTCAAGCACAGGCGGCTGACGAATATCGACGGATTGAATTGCAGCGGCTGCGGTGGGATCTGACGAATCTTTGGAGTTCAGAAGTGCGGGGCTTGAAGAGCACGTTCGCGACCTCGAGCGGCTTCCCGGCCGCAAGACCATGCAAGTGGAGATCCTCAAGGACGCGCTGGCCGGGTCGGACTCAAAATAAACCGACTTGCGGCGCTTGTTGCAGCCGAGGGACAGTTCCCGATGAAGGCCGTTGCCGAGACCCGCGGTGGCGCGGCCCATCTCCATGACAAGGGTGCGTCGCCCGGTGAAGCCGCGCGGGCCTTACCGCAAACGCGTCCGCGGCTCCAGGACCCACTCTAGAGATTTCTTGCGTATATGTCTGGTCGGGCTCGCCAAGGCTCGACACCGGTGTCTTCACACCAATAGACTTTCCCGTCGCTGAGCCAGAAATGGCTTAGGCATCCTTTGGTTCTCCAAACGGAGGGATGCAACGTTGGCCGGCCCTCCACGCTCACCTCAATGCGCCACCTGGGGTTATGTGGCGCGTGGGTTGGCAATGAAACCACATCGCCACACCCACAGGGACACCTAAAGAGTGCCCAGTATGGTCGGCCTTTATGCACGACGCTTATGAACTGTCCCGGCCGAACCGCGTCATTCGGCGGCGTTTTTTCAACCACATCATTGCGAGCGAAAGATACGTCCGCGAGCGATGCCTCAGAAGGAACTCGGTCCGCCGGTGTTTTTGGACCACGTGGACCGAGAATGATTTCCTCTGCCCACCGTAGGAAACTTAACAACCAAGACCACATGCGAATCAACACAGCTTGCCGAGTGACGGCATACCGAGCCGGTAGCCATTCTCGCGTGCGAGCAATAAACCGTCTGGACCGCAGCAAAAACAACCAGCGTTGTCTTTTGGCATATTGCTGTAAATTACCATGTGCACGAAATCGTACCATATATTGTCGCGGCGAATGTCGCTCGCAAGCCGCCGATAGGGGCGCACCAGATCAAACAAGGTCGCTACGGCCATGTCGGCGGTCGCACTGGTGAAGGGACCTACTCCGGGCGCCCGCTCCCCGCCCCCGATCAGATAATACTCTTCCCGGAGCGTCTCTGGATCCAGCTCCGCCAGCTCCGGACGCGCCTTCAGTGCACTCTCGTAATCGAGCTTTTCCTCGGTGACGACGCCTTGGCATCTTAAGCACCCACCAGATTCGGGAAGAACTGTGCTAACCCGCCCTCTATGATCACGTAGGTACGGCTGACGGTCCTGGTCAAGACCAATATTGCCTGTGAGCCCGCAGTCGATGAGTCCTTGGCAGTAATAGTAAACCGCCTGATTGAGAATTTCTCTCCCAGCGACATCATCAGTACAACCGAACACCAAGTCGGCGCTGGAAATGGCATCGACCGCTTCTGGAGACTCGTTCACATACCCCTCAATGGCAACGACAGTCACTCTCAGGCCCAGATCCCGAACATATCGGGCTAACGTAGCAGCTTTGCTCTCGCCTACATCGCAGCGGCGATATCCGCGAACGCGGTTGAGATTGCTAGCTTCGAGCAAATCGCCGTCTACAATGATGAGTTCGCCTACACCCGCGCGAGCGATAAGTGTGGCGACTGAAGACCCTGTTCCCCCTCCTCCGACGATTGCTACGCGCAACGATCTGAGCTTCTCGTTGAATGGTTCGCCAAATGCAGCTTCTTGTCGCTTTAGCACTTCCGATGGTGCAGCATCGACCTTCTTGCCGATGTGAACTGACAGCTGCGTCCCGAGCACACACACATGCCGGACGTCAGCCACTCCGTGAGGGGCCGCACCCGTCCGAACTCTGGCACGCCAATGTCCGTCGGCCAAAATCATCGCGACAAGTGATACCTCAGGGCCATTGCAGCCAGCGTATCCCCTCAGAATGCTTTGTTCGTTCTGATCATCCTTCGTCGAGAAATCCAGAGCGCCCCTTGGGTGACTGTGGACAAACCCCAGCTCAAGCCGCTCCTGCTCGCAGCGAAAGTAGATATCTTGGAACTTGCGGAGATTGATGCGCAAGTGCACCGGGGAGCTGTCCAGCACCCAGTCGCCATCCATCTCAATCGCGTCAACGGCCACAAAACGCGTTGACGGCGGCAGACCCAGTACGGTTCTCTCAATTTTGCGGAAGAGGACGAGCGCGCCCCGCTCGTCACGGTCGGGGTGCCCGGTCAACCAGCTCTTGAGCCTATCGTCGAGGGAACCGATAATCGAAATCCGATATCCGTTCATGAACGCCTCGCGTCCGGGTACTTAAACGCCCATGAGATCCGGTCCATAATTGTCTGGACGTCGTCGACCTTTGGCTTCCAGGCATTTTTATGCCAGTGTCTGGACCACCGGCAAAACACTGTCGCCTTGTGCGTACGCGAATCCTCATTGGAACCAGGTCCGCCAGTATTTGGTATTGGCTTGCCGTCAGCCCGGTGAAGTCGTGGGTGAACCCAGAACATGTCCCCACCCGAGCTATTGTAATTCTGCGGAATCTCATACAACACATCGACAGCGTTTGCAGATTTTGCATCTGCCAGGTAAACCCCTTTCGGCAGCGGAAATCTTTTGAATATTAGGAAACGGGCGCCCTCCTCTTCTTCAAAATTGACGCCGGCTTTGTGGAGTGTCTCGTAATCAGAATCGAACAACAGGGGCATTATTCAATTCCGGCTTCGGAACTTGCATCCTGCGCGTAGAACTTTTCGATCCCCGGTGGCAGCAAGTCGATCGGGTCCTCGTGCCCAACTAACTGGCCAGGCTGGCCTGGCCTTTTCACATAAAGGTCCATGCTATCCGGTATGCCAGGGCCTACGCCTCGCACCTCGGCGCCGGTTATGAACCGGTTGTCCCAATCGTAATTTTCGTTTTCGATTTTGAACTTGAACTTCTCTTTGGCAGCCATGGATCCGTCTCTCGCAGTTGCTTGGTTTCAAGATATCTCAGGCGCGCACATCCCTCTTCTCCCGTTGATTACGGGCAGGCTCGACCAGTTGCCTCTTATACGGGAAGCGCTCCTTCGGGTTTCACGGGAATGCGCGTGTTTCGCCACGGAATTCGCGGAATGGAGGTCCAAACCCGCGGAATCAGGCCTGGGCGTCTACCGCTGTCTTAGTGAGGACAAGGGGATCGGTGCATTCGATTTCACAGGTTTGGTCACCACAAGGCTGTAATATTGATCAATCCCCAGCCCTGCCTGCAGCAGCCCCTCCATAAAATCTTGATAGGTAGCCATGGAAAGTGTTGCGACGCGCATCAGATAATCGATCCTTCCCCCAATTGCCCAGCAATCCAAGATTTCGGGAAAATCTTGGATCGCGACCTCGAAGTGTCTTTGGTCCTCAAGGCGATGACGGTCCAGCACGACCTCCACCATTACAAAGACCATGCCGCCAATGAGGGCTGGACTGAGCCGTGCGTAGAATCCCTCAATAATTCCTTCGGCCTCGAGTGCACGGAGACGTTCCGAGCAAGCCGACGCCGAAAGATGGACGCGCTTCGCAAGCTCGCTTTTTGAAATCCTACCGTCTGACTGAATCGCTGAAAGAATGCGGATATCCCAGGCGTCCAGGCGCAGAGGATTGGGTTTTGCCTTCATGACTTCAGCTCTTATGCCGTTGCCGACACTGGAATTGGGTTGGAACGACCGGCTCTTGGTCACGAAGGGTTCAAACGCCGATGTTGCGTGCGATGCTGTCCGCAGCCATGCGCTTTCGCCACTCAAGAGGTCCGGAATCATGAATGGAGTTTCCCTCGACATCGACAGCTGCGATGACAGGCATGTCCTTCACCTCGAATTCATAGACAGCTTCCATGCCAAGGTCTTCGAAGGCCACAAGCCGCGCTGACTTAATTGATTTTGAGATCAGGTAGGCAGCCCCTCCCACCGCGATGAGATACGGCGTTTTGTATCTTGCAATCGACTGTATTGCCGCCCGCCCTCTCTCCGCTTTGCCCACCATCGCGAAAAGCCCGGTTTCGGCTAGTACCTTTTCCGTAAAATCGTCCATTCGGCTGGAGGTCGTTGGCCCAGCCGGTCCGACGACTTCATCTCCCACCGCGCGGACGGGTCCAACGTAGTAGATAACGCGTCCCTGCAGATCGAACGGAAGCGGCTTGCCGGCGTCGATCAACTCGACGATCCGCTTGTGGGCTGCGTCACGGCCCGTCAGCATCGTTCCGGATAAAAGGAGGGTTTCCCCGCAGCGCCACGATGCTGTCTCTTCCTTCGCCAGCGTATCAAGATTGATCCTGCGTACGCCGGCTGGCCTCAATTCGTCCGTTCCAATTTCGGGCCATTCGCTCAGATCGGGCGGCTGGAGTCGGATGGGTCCATAGCCGTCCAAAGTAAACTTCAGGTGCCGGTTGGCGGCACATTGCGGGATGAGGGCAACGGGCTTGGACGCCGCATGAGTAGGATAGGTCGCAACCTTGACGTCAACGACTGTCGTCAGACCACCAAGGCCTTGGGCCCCAATACCAAGCGCGTTGATCCGCTCATAAAGCTCAATCCGCAGCCCCTCCTCTGGGCTGGACGCTCCCCTGGCAATCAGTTCCACCATATCGATGGGCTCGTTCATGGCCTCTTTGGCCAGCAGCATCGCCTTTTCAGCGCTACCACCGACGCCAACAGAGATCAGGCCGGGGGGGCACCATCCGCTGCCGAGGGTCGCCACCGTGTCGACCACCCAATCGGCAACGGATGCGCTTGGGTTCAGAGTGGTGAAACGGGCCTTGTTCTCCGAACCGCCGCCTTTTGCCGCAATGGTGATCTCAATCTTGTTACCTTGCACAAGGTCAACGTGGACGACTGCCGGCGTGTTGTCACGGGTGTTCATCCGTCGGGCAAGCGGATCGGCAACAATTGATGCCCGAAGCGGATTGTCCGGGTCGAGATATGCCTGACGGACACCGTCATTCACGAGGTCTGCGAAACTGGCTGCTGAGTTGATGCGGACGTCCATACCGACCTTGGCGAAGCACACCACAAGACCGGTGTCCTGGCACATCGGCCGCCGTCCGAAGGCCGCCATGCGGGAATTAGCCAGGATCTGTCCGATGGCATTCTTCGCCGCTCGACTCTGTTCACTCACGTAGGCCTGCGAAAGAGACCGGATGTAATCTGGAGGATGGTAATACGAGATGTACTGAAGGGCGTCGGCAACGCTCCTTGTGATATCCTTGCCGGCGATGGTCCGTGTTCTACTTCCCACCGATTTCATCCAAATGAGCTGAGACCGTTGACCATTTTGAGGATTTGGAAGCTTCGCACCCCCTGTTCGCCGCCTTCATATCCGTAGCCACTCTGCTTGACTCCCCCATAGGGCGCGTCTGCCGAGACCCCTTTCAGGTAATTCACACTGACAGCGCCTGCCGAAAGGCCATTAATCAGCTTTCGCTGCGTATTGGCAGCGTCCGTGAAGAAATAAGCGGCCAAGCCATAATCGGTGGCGTTGGCCTCCTCAATCGCCTCCTCGAGCGCATCGAACGGCGCCACAGTGAGGATCGGTCCGAACGGCTCTTCATGAAGCACTCTCGCTTCCTTCGGTACGGCCGTCAGGATGGTTGGCGGCCAGTAAAAGCCCGGTCGGTCAAGGCGGGCGCCACCGGTTTGGATGCGGGCGCCTCGTTCGACCGCATCCTTGGTCAGGCGCTGCATTGCTTCTATTCGCCGGGCGTTCGCCATCGGACCCATGTCCGTTGCAGCGTCGTCTGGTAGGCCGATCCTGATCTTGCGGACCGCCTCCGTCATCCGGGACAGAAATTCCTCATAGAGGGACCGCGCGACAAGAATCCTGCTGGGCGCATTGCAGCTCTGGCCCGCGCACTCGAACTTGTATTCCGAAATAGCCGGTACGGCCTTTGCCAGGTCGGCATCCTCGCACACAATAACCGGGGAGTGCCCACCGAGTTCGAGGATGCAGCGCTGCAAATTATTCGCCGCGAGCATGGCCAGCTGTTTTCCAACAGCGGTTGAACCGGTGAAAGTTAAAACCTTCACGATTGGCGAACTGAGCAAATGCCGCGATATATGCACCGGCACACCGAAGACCAGATTGACCACGCCGTCCGGAACGCCTGCTTGGCGCAACGATTCAACAATATGGACTGCCACGCTCGGTGTCTCTTCAGCCCCTTTGAGGATCACCGGGCAGCCTGCCGCAAGCGCAGGGGCGAGCTTGCGGGCGATGAGAACGGCCGGATAGTTCCAAGGGGTAAAGGCAGCAACGACGCCAAGGGGCTCCGGGACGACCATCCGGTTCGGACCCATCGGAATCGGGGTCGACAGCTCCTCGGCATGTCTGCCGTTCCATTCCAGCGTTTCGACAGCGCGCACATACTCACCTGTCGCTTCGGCAATCGTCTTTCCCTGTTCGGCCGACAGGTCCCTGGCCGCGGCTCCAGCCCTCTCTGCTAGAATCCTGGCGGCTGCTACGAGGATCTCGCCACGATGTTTGGCTGGCCGCGAGGACCACGCCTTGCGGCTCCGTTCTGTCGAAGCGAGAGCCTCATCCAAATCCGACACGGTCGCCGAGGCCACCGAAGCAAATACCTTCTCCGTCGCCGGATTAACCACCGGCAATGTGGCTCTGCTACCGCCGGCTCGCCATTTGCCGTTGATAAAGAGGTGGTGGCTCCTAGCGTCGGACATCGCGCGCTCCACTTAGTGAAATATTCATGCCATACAAGCGCCGTTCGATGTCAAAAACACTGAACTCGCTTGAGCCAGTTTCATCGCGATGGTCGCGGAGGGTCAAATATCGATTAGTGCCGAAATCCATCTGGAATCCAGATCGATCTGATGTTGATGGCGGGAAGCGGTCATGTCCCAGCTTCGTAGTTGAACGGTTATCAGGTCGGCTCAGCAGCCACTGCAGCCCAGCCGCGGCTCTCAATCAGTTCTCTGGCCACATTGGTGATGAGCTTACGTACCGCGCAAACGGATGCAGAACGCTCATCTTTCGGATTCACAGCAAGCACGACGGATCGGGTAATCGCCGGATCAACGATCTTGACGGTCCGGACCAGCCCTTGAGAGGCTTCTTTCTGAACCGCGGACGGAGCGAGAATAGAATAAGCCTTTCCGTCTATAACCATGTTGATGATCGTTGAGAGCGAGTCCACTTCAAACTTGACGTCCAGCGCGCAACCGTGTTGTGCGACGACGTCAGCGACTGAACGTCTGACGTTATTGCTGCGCATGGGGACCGCGAGCGGGAATGCATGCAGGTCAGCAAGAGATATAGCATCTTCGAAGGGTGGCTCACCGGACGGAACCACCAGACAAAGGTTTTCGCGCGCTAGCACCGTCATCCGCCCTACACTGTCCGCGGTGCGGTAGAGAACCGCCAGATTGAAGCGTCCAGCAGCCATCCACTCCTCTAGCGGTCCAGTCATACCCTCCACCATTTTGAGGGACACCTTGGGCAATTCGTTCCTCACTGCCTCAAGCAGCGGCCCGCTCAGAACGCGAGCCGCTCCAGATGGAATGCCCATAGTTACCTCCCCGGCAGGGGAAGAAGCTGTGTTGGTCAATTCCACCTCAGTAAGTCGAATTTCTTTGAGGATCGCCCGTGCCCGCTCGAGCAATTTGGCTCCTGACGCTGTGACGCTCACGCCAGTCCTGTCACGTATCAGCAGCTGAGTCCCGAAGCCTTCCTCCAGTTGACGCACATGCAGGCTTAGCGCGCTTTGGGCGACATTAAGGAAGCCCGCGGCTTTCGTGAAACTGCCTGCTTCGACCACGCCGACGAAGTATCTTAATTGTCTGATTTCCACGGGTACTCTTCCGAGGGCGAACTCCAATTTCGGCAATCTATCTCGAAATGCGATGGCGCGACAGCAATAATTGTGCCACGGCGCACCCAGTCGGCTCTAAATCAGCCGCACAAGACTCAAACGTCCAAGTCGGTGTCCGGACCCGCGGCGGCAATTTCTTGGGCCCTTCGAATCACCGGCGGATCGACCATCTTTCCCTCGAAGGCGAAAGCGCCTCGACCCTGCCCTGCCGCATCTTTTTGCGCCGCGAGAACACGACGGGCCCACTCGAGCTCCTGTGCGCTCGGCGAAAAGGCCTCATTGAAAATGGCCACTTGTGCCGGATGGATCGCCAAAGCTCCGGCAAAGCCAAGCCGCCGCGCATGCGCCGCGGCTTCACGAAGTTTATAGGTGTCCGAGAACTCGCCCATGCTTCCAATAAAGCCCAAAGGGAGCAATCCGGCCGCACGGGCAGCGAACAGCACGGCAAGGCTCGGGGCCAGGAGCAGATCAAATCCCGGGACGCCGCCAACAGCGGCACTGAAGTCTTCAGGACCAAGCGCCATTGCGACCATCCTTGGATGCGCCGACGCAATGGTCGCGAGCTTTCGCAAAGCGCCAGGCGTCTCGATCTGGGCGAGGAAACGTATGCGTCCCACGGGAAGATTTCTTTCCCGTTCAAGTTCCGAAACCGCATTGGCGATCTCTAAAACCCACTCTGCCGAATCCGTCTTGGGGAGAACCAATGCATCGACACCGGCCACCACAGCTGCATCGAGATCGGCCGCCAAGACGCGCAAACCTCGGTTCACGCGGACCAAAACCGATGCGCCCTTACTGCCCACCTTTGCCACAGATTCAGGAAGCTGCCGCCGTGCCTCGCCTTTTTGCTCCTGCGGAACGGAATCCTCGAGATCGAGAATGAGGCCATCAGCACCCCGCTGATGGGCCGTTGCCACAAAACGCGCAACGTGAGCGGGAACAAAGAGTAGGGATCTCCAGCGCGGTACGGGAAGCGAGCTTTCGGCGGCTGGACGGTTGTCCTTGATCATGGACTCGCCTCGCGGATATTAGCGAGAGCGATGCCAGTGAGGTTGCCGGCCGGCTGCCGGTGCTTTGCCCGGAGCAAGCACGGACTCCCGAGTGCGTCGCTCCCGACAAGCGGCGCGGTCATGCTGACACAGCTCTTTCGTGCAAACGCGCTGAAACCTCCTTGCGGACGCTCTCCGTGTGGGCGCCAAGAGCTGGAACTGGACGCAGCGACGGGTGCTCAGAGTTGAAGATTGCGGCCGGCGCTATCGTCTCCACAGTTCCTTCAGGTGTGCCAATTCCAACCCTGCGAACATGGGGATGTTTTGAAATATCCGCGACTTCATTCAGTCGCCCATATGCCAAACCGGCCGCTTCAAGCTCCTGCATCGCTTCGTGGCAGGACAATTCGGAAAACCGCCTTTCAATAATCTCGTCAAGTTGGGCACGGTGTCCGAGCCGCTCCATATTGTCTGCAAAAGTAGGTGCGCGTGTAAGCGACGGCTGCTTCAGGAATTTCTCGCAGAAATTCACCCACTCGCGGTCGTTCTGAACCGAAAAAATGACTTCCTTGTCATCGGCACAACGATAGGCGCCATACGGAGCCAGCGACGGGTGTTTCACGCCGGCGCGTACTGTGTGATAGCCGCTGTAGTCGTTCTGCAGAACCGGCACGTTCATCCAATCGGCGACGGAATCGAACAGTGACACCTGAATGCTTGTCCCTTCGCCAGTGACCTCACGGTGATACAGCGCCTGAAGAATGGCGCTATGCGCGGTCATGCCCGCCGAGATGTCGCAAACAGAGACCCCTACACGCGCTGGTCCTTGCTGGTTGCCCGTGATCGCGCATAGACCTGTTTCAGCCTGGACGATGAGATCATATGCCTTCAAATGGGAATATGGCCCTGTGTCCCCGAAACCAGAGATATCGCAGGTGATCAGCCGCGGAAAACGTCGGCGGAGATCGGCAGATCCAAAACCGAGTTTTTCGGTACTGCCCGGTTTCAGATTCTGAATAAAGACGTCCGAACCGGTAATAAGCGCGTCCAGGACTGCGCGGTCCGCTTCCAACTTCAGGTCCAGACAGACCGACTCCTTGCCCCGATTGAGCCAGACGAAGTAAGCACTCTGTCCCTGGACCAACTTGTCGTAGTTTCGGGCAAAATCACCTTCGGGCCTCTCGATCTTGATGACCCGGGCGCCCGCGTCTGCAAGGCGTGACGATGCGTAGGGTGCGGCCACGGCCTGCTCGACCGCTACGACGGTGATCCCCTCAAGAGAGTTCTGCATGCGACACCGTGCTTTTCATCCAACGTTTTCGTTTTGATTCCGACGCCTCAGGACCGCCAGCAACCGGTTCTGTTCATTCCCGACAATTGAGAATGCCTCGTCGACACCCATTCCCGGCTTTGCAAGCATCATGTCGGCCTGGGTTGCCACCGATACGTGGACCGAACCCTGGGCGGAGAGATCTGTCTCGGTA
Source organism: Mesorhizobium sp. B2-5-11 (assembly GCF_006440835.1). Lineage (NCBI taxonomy): Bacteria > Pseudomonadati > Pseudomonadota > Alphaproteobacteria > Hyphomicrobiales > Phyllobacteriaceae > Mesorhizobium > Mesorhizobium sp. B2-5-11. Next base: position 15,955 of record NZ_VFUK01000010.1, on the reverse strand, counting down.
CAGCTCCCGCCGACATACGCTCCGACCCCATTTTCCTTGCAAAGGAGAACGGCCCGAGCCGTGTCGGCCATGGAGCCGACATCGGGCGTCTTTATCTGAACAAGGTGCGCGGCCTTCGCTTCAGCAAAGAGCAGAATATCCTCAAGCGTATTGCATCTCTCATCGACGACAACGCGGGCGCCCGATCCCCGGTCATCCAGGATCGATACGATCCGGGCATATTTCTCAATTTGAGCTTGCGTGGAACCATAATCCGCCGGCGACTCGATATTGAGCGTGAAATCCGGAACGGTTTCTGCAACCTTGCAGATAAAGTCGGCAACGCGTCGCGGCTCCAGGCCGATTTCCTGGCCGATCCAGCCATACACATCGAAATGCAAGACCGGATGATAACCTGCGTGGCCGATTTCACCTGTCCGAGTTGCAACCCATTTGACGAATTCCATGAAGGTCTGACCGTCGACGCCGAATTTCTGGCGCGAGTTGATCAATCCGTGCGGAAGAACATCCACGCCCTTCAAAATCATCTTGTCAACATTGATTTCGCGAGCATCTCCGCTCTGGCAGTAAATCGGAACCCTACGTGTCGGTAGAGGCAGATCAAATTCATTGCATATGATCTCCGCCATCGTCGTATGATGAAGATGGGCGGCCGCGCGAAGGAGAGCTTGGCTGACGCCATACTGAATCGCGAGTGGCAACGGCTTATGTTCGTAGGGTTCGAAAACCTTCGCACAGGCATCCAGATAAAGAGATGCATCGACATCGAGAAGCCGCGGGACCACGACCCGCCACGACAAATCGGAGATTTGATTCGGATCGAAGAGCGGATCGCGTCCGCCGGCACCAGAGTACTGGACGTTCATCATGTCGCCCCAAACGACGGTGTCGTCGGCAAGGACAAGCCCGACGCTGAGCGATGATGCTGGAATGCGAATCGACTTGAACCCAGGCGTTGTCGGTACGCCGACATAGATGAAACCATCCTGGACGGCGCCGGACCTGATGGCAGCTTGATCATCATAGAAGAATGCACCGTTGCCAGGCGCAAGGACCACGTCTTTGATCTGCAATTCAGTCACCCGATTCATTCTGAGGGGATAAAATTCGTTACGCTGCTGGCCGGCGGGGCGCTGGCCGGTCGGCATTTGATCTTAGATCTTCTGCGGTCGCGCGACGATTGCTACCTCTTCGTTGACGTGCACATGCCTGCCCGATCGGATGGCTAAGACGATGGATGTTCCAGGCGCGCGGATACCAATGGGCTTAGCGGACAGCGAATCCATCGGATGCAGGATTCCTATGAGAGCTCCCTGCTTCACTTCGTCCAACACCGAGCAGCGAGGTTCGAAGATACCGGTTGCAGGCGATTTCAACTCGTCGGACGGACGAGTTTCAAGTATTTGACCGGATTTCTTTTCAAGGAATGTTGGATATTCGGCTTTGCCCTCGACCAACCCGAGCGCGATGAGCGCGTTACGCACTCCAGCCTCGAAGATCGCGAGATTATCCGCACCTACCGTGCCGCCACCAAATTCAGTGCAAACAAATACCTTGCCCTGGTTTTGGGCCAGGATATCGAACATTCCAACCGTGTCGTTATATTCCCAGACCAAAGTCACGGGCAATTTGAACGCTTCCGCCATTCTCACCGTCCTGGCCATGAGATCGCGATCGGCAATCGGATGCGTCGTGGCGGCCGGTGGAAAATCCCACGCTGGTCCGAAGCTGTGCAGATCAAATATCGTGTCGGCCATTGGCAACAATACGCGGGACACCGCATCAGCGATTCGTTCGGTCACTGACCCGTCGCCGCGGCCCGGAAACACGCGATTGAGATTCAACCCGTCGAGCGGAGTATTGCGGCTCCATGCCTGCACGGCCAATGGATTGAGCACCGGTAGGACGATAACCCTTCCACAGGTTTGCGCTTCTGGCAGCCACTCAATAAGCCGTCGCGCGACAAGTGGCCCCTCCAGTTCATTGCCATGGTTTCCGCCGGTGACAAGGAGGCGCGGTCCCTCACCTTTATTGAGACTGAAGATCGGAAGCGAAAGCTCTCCGGAGTCGGCGCCTCCCGGGACAACAAGATGCCCCCTGCTCACGCCGGGCGTCTCGAGATCAAACGTAAGATGTGGTGCTTCGCTCATTGTTCAACCTATTGCGAGTATTCAGGCGATCTGGCAGCCGGGTTCGGTTGCCGTTATGCATTTGCATTTTCCCGCGCTCGAAGTATGCGCCACACGATCGTCAATTCGCCAATATAATGTCCGGCACGGTGCCATCGCGCTTTTAGATGGAGGCCGCTTAGCTGGGACCACGGCTAGTCGATGTCCAAAAAAGAGAAAACGGGAGCGGTGAACCGTTGATACCTGTGCCTACAAAGGACTGCCATCGTGTCTGGCCACGAGGCGGGTTCTTGTAGGGCTTCTGCAGATTCTAAAGCACCACCGAGCCTGCCACGTCCTCTATTTCAGCAGATGTAAATGCCCAATCAGATGCGGCAACTTGGTCGAGCCCTCAGCGCGCCGGGGTCAATCTGATCACTCCAACATCGTTTTCGATGTTGATCTCGGTCCCGAACGGCTCGGATAAAATCCGTAGGCGCTCTAGGATGGCCTTGGCTTGAGGTGCCGAGGCGAACTGAGGGATTCCCCGGTCGGCAAACCGTTTGGAGTGGCCGAGTTCGATGGGATATAGCCGCAATTCGGCAAGTTGGTTCCGCTCGAAACGGCTTACCGTGACAATGCTTTCATAGAAGATCGGGTCTGTGAACCCTTTTGCCATCTCGGCGACCTTCACCTCCGCATCAGTATGGACGCGCGGGTCCTTAGCATATTCGTCAAACATGTCGGCGCCGGTCGGGGTCCCAAGGTCGTCCTCGAAGAAATTACCCAGGCTATAGAAAATCGGCCGGCCCCGATAGATTTCGATGCCTCGCAGCAGATGGGGCCCGTGTCCAACGTACGCGTCCGCTCCGGCGTCGATCATTTTGCGCGCAAAGGATTGCTCGTAATCTGGCGGTTCTTGGCTCAAATTACCAGGCTCGTGGCAGTGGTTGGTGACAATGCAGAAGTCAGAGAACTGCTTGCCGCGGCGAACGTTCCGCAGGATGTCGGCGACATCGCGCGAGTCGGGTTCATAGCTGTATCCCGCCTTGTCGCCCGCCTTGAAGGTCACTCCAGCGATCACGACGCATGTTGGCTCACATTCGGATTGGTAATAAACGGGCAATCCATCGCGCACTTGCCTTAGATTTTTCAGCATATCCGACGGGACCACGATGTTTTGCGCCAAGCGAAGCGGGTTGAGGCCGGGTCTACCAGGGGCCTCGCCAGCGGGATCGCACGCACGAAACATTGGCGCAAATGTTGTGGCCAACGACACCAACCCCACGCGACCGCGTGCCGTTTCGAAGAAACGCGCAGCACCAGCTTGTGCAAGGTTCTCGCCCGTCCCCGCATGGACAACACCGCTCTCATCGAGCACCCGGCTCGTCTCGCGCATGCCTTCAATGCCCCAGTCAAGAGTATGGTTGTTCGCGCGGCCCACGATGTCGAACCCCATCGCCTTCAAGTCGGGTCCGACCTCCGGCAAGCTGAGGTGATACGCGCCGCCGTATTCAGCCTGGGGATATCCCTTGAAAGATCTGCTGTCAAAGATGTTGACTTCCAGATTGCCAAAAGTGACATCAGCATCCTGAAGGATTTTGACGATAGCGCCGAAGCCGGGATCTTGAGATTTTGTCACCGCTCGAGACACGATTAGGTCGCCGACTGCTACCATCGTGAAGCCATCTTCAACGTTCGTTTGAATTGAACCAACCGTATCGTAGTTGCCGTCCTGCTGGACCAGATGAGAACTGCTCACGTGTGAATTTTCTTCCATAGTCCTTCTTCTCTTCTTTTCGCTACATTGGATTGGGTGGTCATGTCAGCGGCGCTCTCGAGATGTTCGAGCGGCGAAAGTTTCTGACATAACCATCGGATCGAGCGAATGATCCCCCGGCACAGGCATTAGATGGAGGATGTCTTGCAGCGGAGCGCGCACATGACAAGCCACGACCCGCCCATCTCCCATAGGCACCAAAGCCGGGACTTCGACACGGCAACGTTCGACCGCGAGCGGGCAGCGCGGATGAAACGCGCACCCGCTAGGCGGATGAATGGGACTTGGCACCTCACCCTCGACGGGCGCCTCCAGCCGAACGCGTGTCGGATCCGGGACCGGTGCTGCCGCGATCAGAGCCTCGGTGTAGGGATGGACCGGCTTGGCAAAGAGCGCCTCGCACGGCGCAAGCTCCACGAGCCGCCCGAGATACATGACCGCGACGCTGTGGCCGATATGCTCCACGACGCCAAGGTCATGTGAGATGAAGACAAAGGCGATGCCCATCTGCTGCTGGAGATCCAGGAGCAGGTTCAGGATCTGTGCCTGCACGGAGACGTCGAGGGCAGACACCGCTTCGTCGGCGATGATGAGAGAGGGGTTGAGCGACAGGGCGCGTGCAATGCCGAGCCGCTGACGCTGACCGCCCGACAATTCGGACGGAAGCCTGTGCATCATCTCGCGCGACATTCCGACTTTTCGGAGTAGATCCGCAGCGAGTGCGTTGCGCTGCCTTCGGCTGAGGCGCTCGAAATTCTCGACGGGTTCCGTGATGATCTGTCCGGCGGTAAGGCGCGGGTTCAGCGACGAGTAAGGATCCTGAAAGACCATCTGCATGCGACGGCGCCAGGCGCGCAGCGCGCCTTTTGTGAGGCCAGCAATATCGGTTCCCTCGATCAGCACGCGTCCGCCGGTCGGCTCGACGAGCCGCATCAGCAGTCGCGCGACTGTGGACTTGCCGCAGCCGGATTCGCCGACGATGCACAGCGTCTCCCCCGCCTCGACGCTGAAGGATACATCCTCCACCGCCCGGATCATCGGAATGCTTTTCTTGAATAGGCCCGAGCCAAGCGGATAATGCTTGGTCAGATTCTCGACTTTCAGCAGAGGACCGTTCATGCGCCCATTACCTCTTCGGCGCGCCAACAAGCTGCGGCCTGGCTCGACCCGACATCACGCAGGATGGGTGTCTTCTCGCGGCAAATATCGATCGCGAAGGGGCAGCGTGGTGCAAAGCTGCAGCCGACAATGGGCTCGCGCAGGTTTGGCACCACGCCGGGTATCTCCGGCAGGCGGTGCTCGCGGCCGCGCCGCCGGTCGGGCACCGATCGCATAAGCCCTTGAGTGTAAGGATGCGCCGGTCGCGCAAACAGGTCGATGACGTTGGCCTGTTCCACGATACGACCGGCATACATCACAATCACGCGCTGGCAGGTCTCGGCGACGACGCCGAGGTCATGTGTGATGAACATCACGGCCGTTCCCGTGCGCTCCTTCAGATCGACGATCAGCCGCAGGATCTGCGCCTGGATGGTGACGTCGAGCGCCGTCGTCGGCTCATCGGCGATCAACAGTTCCGGCGAGCAGGCCAGAGCCATGGCGATCATGGCGCGCTGGCGCATGCCGCCCGACATTTCATGGGGGTAGTTGTTGACGCGACGCTCAGGGTCCGCGATGCGGACGAGACGTAGCATCTCTTCGGCTTTCTTCATGGCCGCCGGGCGGGAAGCCTTGGTGTGGATCTGAACCGCTTCGGCGATCTGGTGCCCGACCGTATAGACCGGGTTTAAGCTCGTCATCGGCTCCTGGAAGATCATGGCGATCCGGTCGCCGCGGATCTTGCGCATCTCCCGATCGGACAGTCCAAGCAGGTCGCGACCCTGGAAGCGGACCTCGCCGCCAACGGTCCTGGCGCCCCGCTTTGGCAACAGGCGAAGGATCGACAGGGCCGTCACGCTCTTCCCGCATCCGGATTCGCCGACGACGCCGAGCGTCTCGCCTTTCTTGACCTGGAAACTGATGCCGCCCAGCGCACGGGTGACGCTGTCTTCGCCAAAGAAATGCGTTTCGAGGTCTCGCACCTCGAGCAGCAGGTCGTTTCCTAGCCTTTGATGCATCTGCGTGTCAGCGCCTCTGCCTGGCGCGGGGATCGAACAGGTCGCGCAGGCCGTCCCCGAGCAGGTTGACGGCAAGGACGGTGACGGCCAGGCAGATACCGGGGGCAAAGATCGTCAACGGCGCGATGGCGAGATAAAGCCGCGAGCTGGCGATCATGTTGCCCCAGCTCGGAATCTCGGGCGGAACGCCTACGCCAAGAAAGCTGAGCCCCGCCTCCGTCAGGATCGCGCTGGCGCAGACAGTAGCGCCCTGCACCATCAGCGCCGGAATAGTGCTGGGCAGGATATGACGCCACAGCACCCTTGTCAGGCGCGCCCCGCCGCACAGCGCGGCCTCAACATAGGGGCGCTCGCGAACCCCCAGCACCACCGACCGGACCAGCCGTGCGACGGCTGGGGTCTCGGGGATCGCGATCGCGACGATCAGGATGCCGAGCCCCGGACCTGTTAGAGAAATGAGCGCAATCGCCAGCAGGATCGTCGGGATCGACATCAGCCCGTCCATGATCCGCATGACGACATTGTCGAAGCTGCGGCTGTAACCAGCGATGACACCGATCAGGAGCCCGATCAGGGAAGCGCTCGCCGCCGACAGCAGCCCGACCAGGAGCGAGATGCGGGCCCCGAAGATCGTTCGCGCAAACACATCCCGCCCGAGATTGTCGCTGCCGAACCACATTTCGGCGGAAGCCGGCTGCAGCCGCTTGAACGGATCCATGTTCCCCGGATCGCCGGCGTAAACCCGCGCCGCCAGCGTCAGGATGATCAGAAGCCCCAGTAGGCCGCCGCCTGTCAGGACGAGCGGATGACGCCTTGCTAGACGCGGAAGATCAGACAGGCGCAGTCGCCTCGCCGGGACATCTTCAACTGGTGCCGACAAAATCGTCATATCAGTACCGTATACGAGGATCGATCAGGGTGTAGGCCAGATCGACCGTGAGGTTGATGAGCACGTATAGACCCGAGGTCACGATCAGCACGCTCTGGATGATCGGATAGTCGCGGTTGCTGATAGCATCGACGACCAGCCGGCCGATGCCGGGTATGTTGAACACCGTTTCGGTGAGGACCACGCCGCCGATCAGATAGGCGAAGCTGATGCCGATCACCGTCAGGATCGGGACGCCGGCATTCTTGAGGGCGTGGTGGATAAGCATGGCATAGGACGAAGCGCCCTTGGCGGCCGCCGTTCGTATGTAGTCTTCCGACAGCACCTCAAGCATGCTCGCCCGCGTCACCCGGGCGATGAACGCAATGAAGCCAAGACTTAACGCCACGGTGGGCAGCACCAGATGCACGAACCACGGCCCGAGGCCACTCTCGATCGGCAGGTAGCCCTGAACCGGCAGCCAATGTGTTCTGATGGCGAAGAAATATATCAGAAAATAGCCGATGACAAAGACCGGGACCGAATAGCCAAATGCCGAGAAGACCGCGAGCAGGCGGTCGATGAGCCCGCCGGTTCGCCACGCGGCAAGAATGCCGAATGAGACTCCGACCGTCACCGAAAGGATCATCGTCAGCATCGACAGCGAAAGGGTCGGCTCAAGCCGCTGCGACATCAGATCGAGAACGGGTCGGCCCGCAAAGATCGAGGTGCCGAAATCGCCGCCCAGCATGTCGCGCACCCAATGCATGAACTGAACCGGCATGGGATCGTTCAGGCCGAGCTTTTCGCGGATGCCGGCGATCATGTCGGCCGTCGCCGACTTGCCGGCGATGATCGCTGCCGGGTCGCCGGGCGCCATCCTGAGCAGCAGAAAGACGAAGATCCCGACCATCACCATGACAGCGATCGCCGAAACCAATCTGCGCAGGATGTAGGCCGCCATTAGGCGGAGGCTTTCCGCATGTTCCACATGGGGACTATCTGCGGCATGCCGATGAGATCTGTGAGTGACTTGCGGTGCGCGACCGGCGAGACATATGTTCCCAACCTCACGTCGCCGACAAAGTCCCACCAGATTGGTTGCATCTTGCGGGCCAGTGCCTTTCGCTCATCGAGCGTTGCGACATCTGCCCATTTGGCCCGCAGCGCCTCATACTCATCGTTCTTCGGCCAGCCGTACCAAGCGTCGTCTCCATTCGCGAGGAGAAGGGGGCTGGCGAGCGGATTACCTAGCGAATAATCGAATTCGGCCGTGATAAACATACTCCAGCCGCCGTTCTCAACGGGGTCCTTTTTCGCTCGGCGCGCGGTCAGTCCGCCCCAATCCATAGGCGCAAGCTCGGCATTGATGCCGATCTTGCGCAGTTCAGCTGCCAGAAACTGCGAGGCATTGTCGGACTCGCGCCAGTCGGTCGGATCGAGAATGACCACCTTCTCGCCGGCGTATCCAGCCTCCTTGAATAGCTGCTTGGCTTTTTCCGGGTCACCACCCTTCTTGTACCATCCCGTGTCCTCCTCGTTGGACACGAGCGTATCCTTGCCGAATATCGAAGTGACGGTGTCGACGTATTTTGGGTCTGGGTACATGATCCGCATGAACGCTTCCTGATCAATGAGGTGAAGCACCCCTTGGCGCGCCTTGATGTTATTGAACGGCGGATGCAGGAAGTTCATGCGAAGCACCACGTCCCAGCCCTGCTTGTCCAGAACCTGAAGTGCAAGATTGAGATCGCCCTCGATCACCGAGAACAGATCGGCTGGTGGCGACTCTACGTAATCGACCTCGCCTGCTTGCAAAGCCGCCATTGCCGTCTGCTGGTCAGCGATAACATCCCAGATGACGCGATCGACATTGACGACCTTCCCCCCGGCCAATCCCTCGGTCGGCTCCTTGCGTGGAACGTATTTTTCATTGCGATCATAGGTGATGCTCGCGCCTGGCTTGGCAAGAGCTTCATTGAACCTGAACGGGCCCGATCCGATATTCGTGGTCACCTGCTCCGTCGCGGGGCGATTCGCATCCTTCTCGCGCATTATGAAAAGGCATGGCGGCGTAAGGTCTGCCAGGATATCGATCAAAATCCCAAGCGATTCCTTGAGCGCGATCGTGAAGGTCTTCCCGTCCTTCGTCGAGATATCGCTGGCGCGAGCCATGATCAGCTGGCCGCCGGGATGCACCTGGCCCCAGCGACGGATCGAGGCCACACAATCCGCCGCGGTCACGGGGGTGCCGTCGTGCCAGCTGAGCCCCTCCCGCAATTCGAATGTATAAGTCTTCTTGTCGTCTGAAACGCCCCATTTCCCTACCATTTGCGGCCGCGGCATAAACTTGGAGTCGAGCGAGAACAGCGTGTCGTAAATCGCCGCCCCGTGGTCGGCGGTGATGTTCGTCGCCGTCCAGATCGGGTCAAACACACGCAGGTCGCCCTTCACCATATGCACCGTCCGCGCTGAGGCTGGCGATGTCTGCGCCCGCAGGACCGAAGGGATTGATAAAGCCGTTCCGGTGACCAAGCCCACTTTAATTAGGTCGCGTCGAGAGACTGTCATGTTCCAGTTCCCCTTAAATTAGTGGCGAGGCGGATCCGCGCCTGTGGGCAAATCTCGGAAAGTCTGACGTTCCCAATTGCAGGCTCTTATGACGACTTTCCGCCTACCAATCAGCATCACTCGCAAGCGGTCGTCAAATGCAGTTTGTATATGTCGTCATCTAAAAGCGAGATGGATAGCTGTCGAACGCAGCGCCGATCTGCGAAGCGGCACGCGGCCGGCGATACAATTCGGCCTGACCGAGAGTAAGACGCAGCGTGTTAGGTCTTCGCGCCGATTTCCGGCGGATCTTCCGATATCATGGATGAAGAACAGCGGCCTTCATCGCTTGGATGCTAACCTTGCGGAACAGGGAGTTTTCCTGGTCCGCTCCGAAAGCAGGGGCAGATCGCCTTCTGGCCACTCAGCGACGCCGAATGGATCGCGAAATTGATGATATCGGGACGGAGATCGAACGGCGACAATCTAGTCTACTAATTTGGCGTTGTCCGGGCCTCAATCACAGCGGGGAATGGCTACGACCGAGTACGAGAAGGAGGCGCCGCCACCAATCGTGCGACTGTGTTCAATGCGGGCCGGGCGTAGCGCTACGGATTTCGAGTGATTCCCGTCTCTCTGCAATCAAACACACGTAAACTGTCGGATCTTACAGCAGTTTTAGGAGAAACCTCTAGGCGCCTTCTAGTCCCTTTCTCGAACACTATGTCATCTACGTAGTGAAACCCAATCTTCAGATTTTTGATGAGCGAGCGAGTGTTACCTGGGCGAACGAACGCAGTCACTTTATTAATTTCTAAATAGTCGAAAGCAAATTGCACTACCGCTCTCCCAGCTTCGACCGCGATGCCTTTCCCGGAGGCAGCAAGGTGGAGGCGGGTTACAATTTACACGTTGCTCTCCTCTACGGAGTCTCCCCGTACAAGTCCACAGTAACCAGCGAATTTTTTGGCCTTACCCTCGTCTTTGATATCGATTATCCAATAGCCGAAACGATGATGCTGCCAATGATTGATGAACTGAAGAAGCTCAGCTTTCGTCTGCTCTATTGTCGGAGAGACTCCGTCTCTGATGGCGTTTACCACGAACGGATCGCTATGCAGTCCATGCAGAAGAATCTCGTCGCAATGCGACGGACACCTTAGGATGAGGTGGGACGTTTCGAGGGTGTACATCGGAAGATTCCTCTCTGGGCTGGCACTTTATAGTTTACGGAAGCTTAACAAAGTTTGAGCCATAACCTTTGAATGCGCGCTCCTTGGTTTAGATTTCTATGAACTCCCTTGTTTCGGGATGCTGTCGTTTTTTAAGATTCACTGATAGGCGCGGTTAATGCACGCTGGTATTGCTGAAGGCACCTAATGGTCTCCGCCTGACATAAGAGTTCTGGGGTAGAATTACCTGCTGCCTGTGCATCATGCGCGGTAGAATATCTCTAGCCGTCTCGCCTTCTGATCATCGGCGGCTGACCGCCCTGGTCATCGACCGCAACAGTCCGCAGAAGAATGTCTGGCGTGCCGAGACCGTGCTGTTGAGCGCCGATGGTGTTGGCACCGTCGAAATCATGCGGCGGACCGGCAAGTCCAAAACGTCTGGCGGTTGACAGCGAGCGCTTCGCAGAGGAAGGCTTTGAAAAACTGCTGCGCACAAGAAGCGGCCCTCGCGCACCCCCCGCTCGGCCCGGATGTCGCCGAACGCGTTGTTGCGCTCACGCTCGAAGACCCGCCCGCCGAGACGACGCGCTGGACGGCCGCCATGATGGCGAAGGTAGCCGACATCAGCGCCAGCGCCAGCCAGCGCATCGGGAAGGCGTATGGTCTTCAGCCACACCGCTCGCGGCAGTTCAAGCTCTCCAACGATCCGACATTTGTCGACAAACGGCGCGATGTCTCGGGCTTTACGTCGGTCCGCCGTCTGATGAAATTTTGCAGATCCAGGCGCCGGACCGAAGCCCCAGCCTGGCCTGTCCATGAAGCTGGGAGGCGGGGGCACCATGGCGCATGACTAGAAGTAGCACGGCACCACCGCTCTCTTTGCCGTGACCAACTTGCTCGACGGCGCGGCCGCAACATGCAGCGGCACCGCCACCAGTAGTTCATTCGCTTCCTCAATGACATCAACGCCGAAAGGCCGGCCAACAAGGCCGTCCAGTCTCGACAACTACTTGCTCACAGCTACCGAAAGTGCGCGCGTGGCGGCATCAGCGCTTCGCCTTCCGTTAATCGCAACGAATTTCCTAACCCTGGCCAAAGTGTACGGGCCGCGGCTTTGATGTACGGGCTCATATTTCAGAAGCACCGCTCATTGCAGGTCCAAATCTCACGCGAAGCTCTTCGTCGCTGCTTAGCGGCCAGACTTGTGGCGGGCACAACTAGGCGCTGAAGTCCCTTGCTGCTCTCCCCGATCCTGGATTCCGTGTCAGGACTTGGTAAAATCAGAAAATACTTCTCCCCTACTGCGATAAAGCTTTCATTATCTCCTATCTGCCGCACCTTCGCTTCCGGCCCAGAAGAACGAACTGAAGATTATTACTAGTCCCCAACTGGTGGAAACGGTGTGATCGACCAATTGATTAAATCGACAGCACGCTGAAGGGCGATCTCGGTCTCAGCAAGGCGCGGGGAAACAGCTATGACCCATCCTAGCGAGTCTCGGTAATCACCTTGCCTGACAATCGGCGTCTTGGGTTCAACATACAATTTGACCGCGGCGACACCTGGTACAGCAGCCGCCAGACTGTCGCCATCAATCCAATCGAGGATGCCATCGCGATCAGGAAGCAGGCACCGCCAGGCAGCAATGTGAGACTGCCTTCTGCGCAAATCCCATTCCTTACCAATGACAAGCTTGATGTGCTCGGCGATGAGATCGACGCCGTAGGCCAGCTGAACCGCATCAGGACCGCCACCAAGACGCGGATTGACTTCAATGACGACCGGGCCCCGCTTGGTCCACCGGAGTTCAACGCACGTTGGTCCCCAGCCAAGGTCGAGAGCTGGCAAACAACTCAGCGAAACGTTGGCGATACGCTCATGCTCCTCATCAGCAAGCGGTGCTGGAAAGATGCCTTCACGGAAGACGAAATGCGGTGGGCGGTCGAAATCAGCGGCCTCAATCCCAAACACCTCATTTCCCATTATATGAACAATATAATGGGGGCCTTGTGCGAATTCTTCGACCAGTATCCTCGACGAAGACTGCAATACGTGCTTCCCGCCCAACAGAAAGGCTGTATATTGAGCCACCTCTTCGACGGTACGGCCCAATCGGACACCGATGCTGCCGCTGCCTACCGTAGGCTTCAGAACTACCGGCAGGCCGAGCTCCGCAGCGCAGCTTTCAACCTCCGCCGCATTCGCTGCGAGGCGATATGCAGGTATCGGAACCCCAGCCTCCGCAAGGAGCTGACGTTGAGTGAATTTGTCGCAGCATCGTTCAATCGATGCGGGGTTCGGTCCTGGTAGATTGAAATGCCGGCAGAGCTTGCCAACTGTCGCATAGACCGACTCGTCGTCACCCGCAAACCCAGTAATGCCAGCAATGCCGTACGTTGCATGCAACCAGGAACATTCGCGGATCAGCGCATCGAGATCGTCTGTATTGACCCGGATTGCCTCAACGTTTTCCACCGCAAGATAGTTATACCGGTCTGGATCGGCTGAAAGGGTAACTGGATGAAGACCTAGACGCTGGGCCGCCTGGATATATAACGGACCATTGCTCCTTGAGCCTTCAATCAGGATGAGCGCTCTTCTCGCCATGGCTGTTAACTCCGATGTTGTGTGCTGTTGGGCGTCTGAGGCGTAAAAGCAACATCACAGCTTTTTGCTGTACCCCGGCTTAATCTACCACAGTCAGATACCTGCGATCGCGAAGACTTGTGAGTTTTTCATGCAAGATCTGTTACACGACGGAATTAGTCGATTCCTCGGTGGTGATGCTGCACAGCAGGGCATGGCCTAGGAGCCTGTCCGACACGCGGGCTGGGGTCGCTTGTAGCTGGCCCTCGATCCCGTCCGGCAGCTTTTGAATGAGGCTCCCAAAGGCGAAGGTCAGATTGGATGCGCCCAGCACCGCGACAAAAATCTGCGCCGGTAAATGACGCCGGTCGCCGGATCGATCACCGGGACCGTGTGCCCGGAATAGCCCGTCTGCATCACCGCGCCCGCCGCATGCCGATTGCTGAATGTCGCGCTCGTCCGGCGTTCGAAAGCGGCGAAGTGCTCGCAGAACCAGGTGTAGCCGTAGCCGTCGGGATGGACGGCGCGATACTCCTGCCACAATAGCGTCAGCGCCACTGTTTCGTCATCATTCCCGAGAATTGCAATGGAGCCGGAGCGTCAGACGAAAGCAGGGGTCCCTGCGTTCGAAGAGCGCTTGGTCAGGACAACCCAGACATGCGCCATCTTGGCGGCAAGTGCGACAACAGCTTTGTTCCGGTGCATATCGATCATCTGCAAGGCCTGGAAAAAAGAGCCCGGACGATTCACACTCCATCCGCTCCGCGCTACCTAACTGCGCTAGGAGTAAGGGGCTGCAGGCTGTTCCTGTTCATTCACACTCGGAAATGGTGTGATCGACCAGCTAACTAAGTCGACGGCACGCTGAAGTATTGCCTGGGTCTGAGCAAGGTTGGGCGAAACGGCCATGACAGATCCGAGAGAGTCTCGGTAATCACCTTTCCTGACGATCGGCTTGTTGGGTTCAACATAGAATTTGACCTCAGCGACACCTGGTACAGCAGCGGCCTGACTGCCGTTGTCGATCCAATCGAGGGTGCCATCGCGGTCGGGAAGTAGGTTCCGCCAGCCCGCAACGTTTGAGTGCGTTTTGCGCAAATTCCATTCATTGCCGATGACAAGCTTGATGTGCTCCGTAATGAGATCGACACCGTCAGCCAGCTGGATGTGTTGAGGACCGCCACCAAGGCGCGGATTGACTTCAATGACGACTGGACCAACCTTCGTCCACCGGAGTTCAACGAAGCTTGGCCCCCAGCCAAGGCCGAGAGCGCGCAAACAGCTCAGCGATACATCGGCCATGCGTTTCTGCTCGTGACCAGTAAGCGGTGCCGGATAGATGCCCTCACGAAAGACAAAATGGGGTGGACGGTCGAAGTCAGCAGCCTCAATCCCAATAACCTCATTTCCCATAATATGGGTGGCATAATAAGGTCCTTGTGCGAATTCTTCCACGAGTATTCTCGGGGAAGACCGCCATGTGTACTTACCGCCCAACAGATAGGTGGTATGTTCGGCTACTTCGTCCACATTGCGGCACAATCGGACACCGCTGCTGCCGGTGCCTACGGCCGGTTTGAGAATCACTGGGAGGCCAATTTCGGCGGCAGCGATTTCTGCATCCGCGGTGTTCATTGCCAAGCGATAAGCAGGCATTGCCACGCCAGCCTCAGCGAGGAGCTGACGTTGAAGGAATTTATCACAGCATCGTTCAACCGATTCGGGGTCCGGGCCCGGTAGGTCGAAGTGCCGGCAGAGCTTGCCAACCATCGCATAAATCTCTTCCTCGGCGCCCGTAATGCCTGCAATCTTATAGGTCGCACGCAGCCGGGAACATACGTGGATCAGCGCATCGAGATTGGCTGTATCGACAGGGATTGTATCAACGCTTTCTGCTGCAAGGTAGCCGTACGGAGCTGGATCAGCCGACAGGGTAATTGGATGAAGACCAAGACGCTGGGCCGCTTGGACGAATAGCAGACCCATACTCCTATGGCCTTCAACCATGATGAGCGCTCTTCTTGTCATTGGCCCTGACCTTTATTGCATGCTATGCGGTGGTCCGAGCGTAAAAAGCATCAGCTCCTTATCGCTCCCGGACCTCAGATTTGGCGGTGAAGTTATCACTGTCGGCGGCCTGCGGTTGCAAAGATTCGCTAAGCTTTAGTTTAAGATTCAACGATTAACGCTGCAGCCGTTGCAGCGCGGCGCGCTCTGACAAAGCTGCGTGCCGACGTTCCGGCGAAGCAGCTGTGGCGCATTTTGTCAGGCCCGGAGAGTTCTGGTGTCCGCCCGCGGTCGCGGCGTCGTTGATCCTTCTTCTCGAACGCCGAGCTCAACGCGGCGATCGCCTAACTGCTAGAGAATCTGAACAATCGGCCGATGCGCCATGTCGGCCAAAGCCGCCGCGAACTGTTCGAGGAGATCGAGCGGGCCGCCTTGAAGCCGCTGCCGGCGGCCGTTCTAATACCCGAGTGGAAGTCGGCGAAGGTCCACCTGACATCGAGTCCGACAAATGCTTCCCTATAATCTTGCTCCCCTATAATCTGCCACGGCTCGTCCTACTGTGATGAGGATCGGCTCGGCCCGCCCGAGTAACCCTCGGACGCGCAGTGTAGGGCGAGCCACCTCACCGGCAGAAGCGGACATACGGTCTTACTCTCGATCAGCATCTGCTCACGAAGGTTGCGGTCAAGTGTAAGACCGTATGTCCGCTTCTGCCGGTGAGGTGGCTCACCCTACACTGCGCGTCCGAGGGTTGCTCGGGCGGTCCG